>JAFLSW010000022.1 GCA_022510725.1 Lachnospiraceae bacterium | reverse complement strand
TCGATGTATTGCTAAAAGAAGAAAAATATGATATATATAGGAATCCTTCTATTCAGGATGAGGATATCAAAAAATTAGCAGCGTGTATGTTGGAAAATAAAGACATAGATTTGGAACAATATTTTGACCTGTTAAAATGTGATTCCAAATTTTGCTGGCTGAACTTTTTAGGGATATTGGAAGCCTTTCCCAAAGAGGACAGAGTGAAAGGGTTTCCGCTTTTATTCCTGTTGTTACAGGATGGCAACTGGCCTACCTATGACAAGACCATGGAATTGTTGGAAAGTATGGGGAAAGAAGTATTGCTTCCCCATTTTAAGAAATATTGGGATGAAGCCAACAAGGATGAAGACGAGATGTGGATCGACAATCTTCTTATACTGGCAAAGCGGATGAACATAGAGATTCATGAAATTTAGGGAGGAGAAGCATGACAAAAAAGAAAGCCTCAATTATAATATCGATTTTGGTAGTAATGGGCATTATTGCAATCGTCTCCGTAGTAGCCGGAAGCGGTTTGTCAACAAATGCCTTAGAGGATGTACCTCCCATTATCTGGTCTCGTTATATCAGTGATGAAAATGGACATATAACAGGTGGGGAGCTCTGCTCCTATGATGTGGGAACAAAAGAAATAAGGACTTTGGAAGACATAGCCTTTGACCATGTTTCTTATGACGGGAAAAGTCTTTTGGTGGGAATACAAAATTTGTTTCCTGACAGCAGCGGATTTAAGGGAATCGTCACTTATGATATCCATACAGGAGAACTTAGGGAGATATTGTCCTGTGATGAGATTTATGCCATGTTAGACGAAAATGACCATGCGTTTTGTGGTGAAGTACAAATGGATCCCGATAAAAAAAGCTTCTATTTTCTTTGCGGAGGCAAGCTGTTTTTGTACGATGCAGAAAAAGAAGAATTAACGGTATTATTTGATACGGCAGGAGAACAGTGTATTTTATCCTCAAACGGCGAAACGCTTTATTATTCTGAAGGGGGAAAGCTATATGCTTATCATCCGGAGAATAAGGAAACAGAAACGGTATTGGAAGGAGTATACAATTTTACCGTTTCCAATGATGAAAAAATGATCGTATATGAGAACCGAAAAGAGGAAGGAATCTATTTATATCTGCCGAAAACCGGGGAGGACAAAGAACTGTTCCAGGTGGATTATCCGGACAATGTGCTATCTATTTCCGATGATAACGGGTATTTGCTGTTTACGGATTATAAAGAAACAATACCGGCCACAAATATAAAGACCATAATTGGTATTTATGATTTTTCCACCGGAAAGAAAACGGTAGTTTATCAAGGGGAGTATGGAGAGGATTTTCGTGCGATACTTTGGTAGGAGGAAGAGCATCTTGGCATAGCTGGGAGTGAATTTGTGTCTTAGATAAGGAGCGATTTATGAAAGAAATCAAGTGCAGTGCAAGAACAAAAACGACTGTCATCCGTATCGGATGCGCCATTGTAATAACCGTCCTGATCGGCAGTACGATGTTCATCAATCCTGCTTTGGGATTCTTTATGTTTGCGCCGGGTGCTTATTTGGTATGGCAGCTCTTAGAGTATTTCCATATTCAGATCATAGTGGATGAGAATGGTATTGAATACAAGAATTGCTTCAATATCATAAAGAAGTATGAGTGGAAGGATATCGTTGTAAAAAGAAAAATAAGAAGAGGACATGAGATCGTATTTAAGATCGGACTGGAAAGAGTATATGTTTATCCCTATTATGAGAATTATGGGAAGCTTTATGAATGGCTTTTAGAAGAAGGTAAGATCAAAGAAAAAAAGAAGTTTAAGCCTTCCAAAAAATTTGTACTATGTACAGCCATCATAACCTGCATTTTATTGGTGCCCATAAGCTATCATATGTACCGCCACTACGCCGTAGGCAGATTTGAACATTATCTGGATCAGGGAGATATGGAAAAGGCTCTTGCCCAGGTGGAAAAGATGCCGGATGTAAATATGCTGGATTCCTGTAAACCTATCTATTTTGCAAAACAAGTAGCAACAATGGGAGCTGCCAACAGAGGGTATCCTCTGACTTGGGCGGCATATAAAAAAGCGGATATCCGTGTTATGGAAGCCCTTTTGGAAAAAGGTGCAGATCCCAACCTAAGTGAAGCAGGCACTACAGCATTTCAAGAGCTCCTTTTCATAGGGCAAAAAGATAAATATGAAAAGATACAGTTGTTTTTGGATTATGGAGCGGATATCAGTTCTGTTGGAATGTATTTTACTCTGGATTTTAAGGAACGCTCAGAGGAAGAAAAAGAAAGCAACTTTCGCATCAATGTATTATTGTGGGAAAGCGGCGTAGAAGATATCTATGCCGTTGGTACAAAGTATGAAAATACACAACTGCATAGTGCCGTTACTTGTCTGGATCTGGAGCATTTGGAAAGGCTCTATCACAATGAAAATCGGAGCATGGAGCATCTGTTAAATGTGGCAAATGCAGTTGGGGAAACTCCGATCTTTACTGCAGTACGGTATGATTATTATGATATTTGTGAATTTCTGATCGAGGAAGGCGCTGACCTTACCGTGAAAAATAAGGAAGGAAAAACTGCTTATGATGTTGCGGTGGAATTGGGATATGAGGATTGTGCCAGGCTGCTTAAGGAGAAAAACCGATGAATAGCAAAAAAGCAGAGACTATTTTATTTTCCGTTTGGTGGTCAAGATTTCTGATCGTTCCGCTATGGCTGATAATTTTGGTGTATTATCTTTTTCATATGCCTTTTCATCCGGTAGTTCGTTTTTTGGAAGCAATATTTCTGTATGTGTTGCCATTTGCGCTTGTTTTTATCATACGACATGTCATAAATATGATCGTACATGACTATTGCTGTATTGGTGCATATACAAATTATCTTAAAAAAATATCTAAAAAAAGCAAAAAAGCAAACATACATCTTCAGTTATTCTGGGTCTATGGATTGATGGGCATGAAGGATGAAAGCGGCAGGCAGTTGGAAGTCCTGGAGGGAATGAAGGAAAAGTTAAAGGGAGTAAACAGGATCTTCTTTCATCTTTATAAGGCAGGATATCTGCGATCTTTAGAAGATAAAGAAGGGTGCAGACAGGAACTTCATCAGGCAGAAAGAGAGATGGAAAATCATAAGGAGATAAAGGGGAAGAGGCGGGAAGAGTTTCTGAATGCCATTAGTATCTATGGGTATCTTAATGATGAGAAATGGGAAGAAGCCATAGAGCTTTTGAAAGAAAACAGAAGCGGTTCCATATTAAGCTGCTCAGTAAATGCTTATCATCTGGGGAAATGCTACATGGAAACGGGAAAAACGGAATTGGCATATAAAGAGTTTGCCTTTACGGCAAAATGGGGAGGAGACGCAAGCTGTGCCATAGAAGCAAGGCGTATCATGGAAAATGCGCCTTCCGTTCATCCGGAAGGTGAAAGCAAGGCAAAATTCATATATAAAAACAAGGCAATAAAAATCGCATTGATCATGGTAATATGGTTGGCTTCGATCATTTCCCTACACTATTCCACTTCTATCGGAAGCACTGTAAAAGAGTCATATTGCAACAATTTTAATATTCATAAAGAGGATGCGATCCGGGTTCTTTATGAAAAAGAAACAGGGGAAAATGTGATTGCGATCATTCTTGAGGATGAAAGGTTTCAATATTGCTATTTTAAATTAAAGAATACTCAGTCTGGAAAGGTCTATAAATTGACGGATGTTTATACCCAGCCATGTGAAGGAAAGGAAGAACTGCTTTCTTTTTACAGTACAGTAGAAGGGTTGGAGGAAGTGGAACCGGTAGTCAGATTTAATGTGGAAAGTCAGGTGTATTTTGTTATCACTCTTTTTTATCGAGGAAAAGATGTTCCTTCCAATGCCCTGGATGAGTTTGCGGGCATCCTATATGACTATCCTGTGGGAAGGCTTATGATAGACGGAAATGAAGCCTGGTTAGAGTCCATAGAAATAAACGGAAAGCCCGCTTATTTATGGAAAGTGCCTTGTATTCCGGCTAAAATAAAACACCAATATGTATCAGTGGAAATCGTCGATGGGTAAAAATGAAGAGGGATCTATATGGAACAGGAAGAATTTAGAAAATATATGTTAAAAGGAATGGATAAAAGGATATCTTTGGTCGGGTGTTTCGGGATAGATGTTTTGCTTATCCTGTGTTCCATGCCGTTGTTTGTTTTGGAAGATAATAAGGTGTTGTTTTTTATGATCAGCTTTTTTCCTGCTGTTATCTACTTTATTTCTGTTATCAGGCTAAAGGAAAAATCTGCAATTCAGGGCGTTTCCTATATATTACATAAAGGCATAATGGCAAGCTGCTTTACTTATCTATTTGTGCTTGATACATTAGAACTTTTACATCCATACCCTGACCGGATCAAGGATCATCCTGTCTATCTGATCAGTACGCTCCTTGGTTCTGCATATGTTGTCTTCATTGTGGGCGGTTTGGTGATGAATGCATGCAAAAGGCAAACTATCACAGACATAAAAAGAATGAGGCCGCTCATTACTGTTGTGATCGTATCCAGTTTTGGCAGCTCTTTACCAAGGGTATTTACAAGTGATCTAAGTCCGGTAGATACGCTAAGAGCACTATTGTGTACGGCAACATCTTGTCTTGCTTTTTTATCTGTGATGGACATTAGCAATATATTTAAATATAGATATATTACAAAGCATCCGGAATTGGTGAATGAGAGGGAAAGTGTCAGCGACCAATAAAAATAAAGAGGAATGGATATGGAACAGGAGAAGAAAAAGAAAAATTTATTTTTAAAAATCTTGCAGATCATCTGCCGTATCATCATTGGACTTTTTGTGTTTTTGTTGTTGCTGAATTTAGGTGTGGAACTATATTTCCAGATCAAATATAAGCCCATTAAAGTGGGATCAGCGGATGAGGTGGAAATGATAGAGATCGATTATTATGGATATGGAGATAAATTGCTTGAAATAGAGATCACAGATGCAGAAGATATGCAAGCTTTGATCGAGGCGTTGGAAAATCTAAAGGGGAAAAGAATATCGCCTTGGGGTGTTAAAGATTTATATGAGCCATCTGCCCATTTTAGAGTAACTTATGCATCCGATTATAGCGAAAGCAAATTAGGATATTGTTTGATTTACGGTGACCAAATCATGTTAACCGAAGGCGGGCATTATCCCAACGGATACAGGATAAGTGAGGAAGATGCCAAGGAGTTTTGGGATTTTGTTGCGCAGTTGATACAGTGAGAGGGTGAAATAAAGATTGGCAGTAAGGTTTGGAAAGGTAAAACTGGTCAAACAGTATTTTGGAGAGGCAGTAAAGAAGGAAGGCTTTTCCTATGAAGGCGAAAAGGGAGGAGAGTATATTTTTTCCAGAGAAAAGGACGGCATCCTGCAACAAATCAAGATCAGTAAAGTCTCTCGCCTGGAACAACGGTTAGAACTGCTGTTTGCAACAGGCAGGACCGGCTGGAGCATTCGGGGACTGGGAGATTTTATAAAAGAATATAAGAAAAAGCGATATTGGTATTATGAGACGGCAGAGGAATTTACCGAGCTGATGCAGGAATTTGCAGAGCTGGTGCATCAATATGGACTTACAATATTGGAGCAGATGAGTGTGCCGAAGCCGAAGTCAAAAGAAATCGTCATGATAAAAGCCACTCCTGAAATGGGTGAAAGGCTTTATGAATGCTATGACAGGATCTTGGCAGAAGCGGATAAGAAATATGAAGTTACCTTAAAAGGCATAGAGGGCATACAAAGCATAGAAGGGCTTATTTATGAAAAGAAGGATAAGAACTTTGAGGAAGTAAAAGACTTCCTGGTGGAAATGGCAGCAATGTATATAGCGGTCTATGGTTATGAGCCCGGATGGGAAGCAGAGTTTGCAGATAAAGAAGGGACCTTGCGTATAGCATTTACAAGGTATGAATATCATTTGAAACCGTTGGATCTCGTGGTGGAGCTATGGGCGGGTTTTCATTCCGGTTCCCGTTCTTTGGAGGAAGGAACTGATCTGGAGGGGCAGTTTCTATCTTACTTACAGTACAAAAATATCCGGCTTCCTAGCGTTGAAATGGATGCAAAGCTTTATGATTCCTTTGAAAGCATAATAAAAAAAGGGCCTGAAAAATATGGCTTTGAGCCCTTGGGGTTAAAGGGTCTAAGAAGTATCATAGGGCTTCTTTATGAAAACAGGGATAAAGGATTTGAAGAAGCATCGGATCTTTTGGTGGAAATAAGTGCCCTATACGGAGAAGTCTATCGAAAGAAGCTGCAGGGAGATGTGCAGCTTACAGAGGGCAGATGTGTCCTTGCCAATGTGGGTAAGTATAAGGATCGGATATGGATCTTGGATGATATCGTCCGCATATGGGGCTGGTTTCACGATGGCTTCTTATCCTTTGATGATGATATCGATATCATATGGATCTATCTGATGCACAGCAGATACGATGCATAGCCATATAGAAAGAGGAGAAAGAATGGTCTACTGTAAAACGGAAATGACCTGGGATAAGGTAAAAAAGCATAGAAAGGGATTGGTAAGCGATCTATCCAGATCAGCGAGGAAAAACAAGATCATTATTATATCTATCATACTTTTGCTTTTGCTGTATCGTTTTTTGAGCTTGTATGAGACTTCAAAAATTCTTACTGTTCTCATGATCATATACACAATCCTGCTGATTGCTTTTGTCCTTTTCTTCAAACGAATTCGTATAAGATCAAGGTATAATACGGGCATGGCGGCACAAATAGGCGGTCATTGGTATGTGGAGATGTGGGCGGATCAAAATGTGGTGTTAAGAAATTGGGAAGGAAAACATGAGCAATGGGTCATTCCCTTTTCTGCCATAGGTGAATTCGGAGAAACAGAGGAAGAAGTTTATTTTACATATAAAAGAGAAAAAAACAAATATTTTACCATCAGGTTTCCAAAAGATTCTTTTATTGAAGGGAACTGGAATGAATTTCTTGAAAAAATGCTGGCTTATACGCCTGAGGAAAAAAGACTGATCATACAAAGAAAATTAAATGAAGCAGGAAGAAGTCCATCCGGCTTGGGAAATGGAAAAATAGTATTAGGCGTATGTATTTCTCTTTTCTATGTGATATGGGGATGGGATATGATCTTTTCCGCGAAAAGCATTCCACTGTTCTTTATAGAGATGATATCGGTATTGATAGCAGGATTTTCCGCTTTCCTGGCATGCAGCTTCAGCCATATGGTTCTACAAGAAGATCGATGTTTCATAACACCTTATCGTGTGGATATGGAAAACAGGAGAATGAGACAGAACAGGATTGAAAGCTTTCATATCCATATGAATGCCCTGGATATCTATCTTAGATTGGGGATGTATGAGGAAAGTGCCGTTCAGATCCAAATACTGGAAAGCATGCCGAATCCTACCAATAGACAAGAAATGGAATTTTCCAGGAAAAAAGTGATATATCGATATTTCCAGAATGATGCCTTGGGCTGTAGGGAAGAACTGAATAAACTTTCAAAAATGCTGGAAGCCGCACAAAAGCTAAATCAAAGGCGGGAACGGTTCATTGCTTTCTATACTGCTTTGCTGGATGAAAAATGGGAAGAAGCAATAAAAATGATCGAAACAGCAACAGGATACGCTTATGACCAGGTAGGGAATGCATATTTTGCAGGCATTTGCCATAAAAATCTGGGAAATGAAGAGGAAGCCGTGAAGGAATTTAATTTTGCCGTTAAATGGGGCGGCGATACCATATATGCAGCCATGGCAAAAGAGGAGTTAACCTCACTGCCCCAATTGGATATCATTGCTCAAAGGAAGATGCTTCCTTTGGCAAAGGTGGCATGCTTTTTTGCGGTAACAGCGGTCATCATGACGGTGCTGGTAGTTTGGATAAGTGCACATTGAGAGAATGGGAAAAGTGAAAATGAAGAAAAAAGCAGTAAGTTTATTGTTGGCGATCACCATGACAGCCTTAATGTTGACAGGCTGTGCGACGGGAGAGACAACAAGGGAGATCATGGAAAATCAGGTGGAAGAAACAGAAGAGCCTGAGGTGATTCCGGAAGAGATAGAGGAAGCCGCAGCAGAGTCGGAAGAAGAGAAAGAAGCTGTGGAATGGACGAAGGAAGAATGGCAGGAAAGCATATATGAGGATTATCGAGATGCTATCATAAGGCGAACAGAGCCAATCCTATCTGAAGAAGTGATGGAAAATATAGATTGGGACGAAGACCTGCTTCCTTATCTGAAGTATGATTGGCTTGAGGAAGAGGGGTTATGGATCGGTACCCTGACTCTTTCTTATGCGGAATTTTCCCTGGCTGACCTAAATGAGGACGGGCAGAGAGAATTGACGATAACTTTGTCCGACCACAGAGAACCGGGTATTACCTATATTTATACAGTAATAGATGGGAAAGTAGTATTCTGTGGAGAAACTTTGGCATCGATGATCCGCTATGATGTGGCCGATAATGTAAAAGCCATTCCCTATTTTCCGGAAGATCTTTTTGATGTATATAAGGATCCTGACGGCCGATATAGGCTTATAAGCTACGGATATGGTGATCTTCATGGCAATTATGGCGGCTATTATCTGTTTGAATCTGTTTATGACAATGAACAGATCACTTATATCCCTGCATTTGGTACGATGTACGAAGGTTATGATGATGAATGTACTTATAGCTATTGGATAGAAAAAAATGGTAACGGCTGGAAAGAAGTGGTAGGGGAAAAATATGTTTATACCAATGATCCGGATGGGCTGTATAAATGGATGATACCAAAATATAATGTGGGAGTCGTTGATGATAAAAAGTATACGGCCCTTATTCAGCTCTTATCAGAGCAATATGCAGACTATGAAAAAATTGATGTGACTTTTGAGTATAGCCCTTATATCGTCTCAGGCGATGTATGTGTATATTATGATGCGGATCAAGAGGCGGTCAGATACAACATCCGGGCAGGACTTGCCATTGCAGCAGGATTGGCGGAGGCAGAATAAGCGGAAGATGCGAATAAAGGAAATGATGAATATGAAGAAAAAAGCAGTAAGTTTATTGTTGGCGATCACCATGACAGCCTTGATGTTGACAGGCTGTGCGACGGAAGAGACAACCGGGGAGATCATGGAAAACCAGGTGGAAGAAGCAGAAGAGCCTGAAGTAGTTTCAGAAGAGACAAAGGAAGCGGCAGAAGATACACAGGAAATGACGCGGGAGAAGTTATATGGCATCAAGAAAGATAGCATTGAAGAAGCCATTACCCCTATCCTATCAGAACGGCGTTTAAAAGATGTGGTTTGGGATGAAGATCTGCTTCCCTATGTAGAGTATGACTGGCTGGCGGACGAAAACTTGTGGCAGTATAATACGCCCTATACCTCTGTTCAATTTGGATTGACAGATATCGATCAGGATGGACAGAGAGAATTGCTGGCAACGGTATCTAACTATAAGGAGGATATTGCATCCCTAACATATACGGTGAAAGATGATGAAGTAGTGATTTGTGAAGAGACTGCAGATGAATGGGAGATAACAAGTCCTTATGCGATTCCCGGATATGCGGGATTGTTGTATGAAGAAGATAAGGATGCCATCAGACACAATATCCTGGCGGGACTTGCAAAGGCAACGGGACTGTCCCACATAGATCTTTCCTGGCGGGATGATAGAGTAACAAGCAGTGAAGCCTATTTCTTTCCACGGGGTACGGATAAAGAAGATTATAATATGGCACACTTGTTTCTTGGCAATGACCTGCCCGTAAAGGTACAGCTGGATATCCATCTGATTAAAAACTATGGCAACGGAAAGCTTTATGAAATAAAGTTTGATGAAGCATTTGATATCAGTGAGCGATATGATTTCAGAGCCAGACAGGGATGGGACAGGTTTCACTTGGGCTTCTTTTATGTACAGGGAGATACGATCTATCGGGTTCGGGATATTGACGCAGAAGGAATAACCGGCTGGAGCGAAGAAGAAATCATCAGTAAGGGACAGCTTGTCTGCCAGTCCGAGTCCATGGAAGACAAATTGGATCCCGAAGAAAAAGGATTCCATGAAAGGATTTCCGTGCAGGGTAATATTTGTTATTACAGAAGCTGGGAAAATTATGTGGAAACCGGCTTTTATGAAAGATTTGTCTGGGAAAGGGGAAGAGGTCTGATAGAGTATGTAAGCGGATATGGCGCCGGGGCGGAGCATATGGAATTAAAGATAACGGAAAATACGCTTAATGATGCAGACCTGATAAAGAAACAGAATGCAGCATATCAGGAATTTCTGGAGGGACAGTCGGAAACGGCTGACTCCCATGAGTCTTGCGTTGATCTGTTGGGTGGACAAAACCTGGGACGATTTTTATATCGCGATGTAGATGGAGACGGTTTGGAAGAGCTGCATCTTTGGGATGAATATTGGCGGTATTATATTCTGAAATATGAAGATGGGGGTATCAACATAGTATATTCCAATGTTAATAAAAATGTTACGCCCTTCCACGAAGGCGGAAAATCCGGACTGCTCTTTTTTGATTATGTTTATAAAAGAAATTATAACAAGGGGAAAGATTTAAAGCTGGGACTCTTTAGCTTTGCTGAAATCAATGAAGAAGGGGAGTTTGCATGGTCGCCCTTATATATCTGCTGGTATGATACGGGTATCAACACAAGGCTGAAAGCGCGGACCACTGCTGAGACCGATGGTATCGGCTACAACGAAGTGATCGTATTGGATGAACAGGAGTGGGAAGAATTGGAAAACGAGTATATGATAGGGTATACAGCTTATCCTACATACCATTACCTGGGTGAGTGGTGGTGATCATGCTGATTTAAGGTTCTTATATGAGAAAAAATGGGATTTTATAAAAAGTCTTGCATAATAGTTGTGCCTTGTGCTATAATCTACTTCGGCAACCAACGAAGCCGAATTAGATAAAGAGGAATAGTACAGCGGTAGTGCGGCGGTCTCCAAAACCGTTAACGGGGGTTCGATTCCCTCTTCCTCTGTCAGAAACCAGCAGCTATCATTTATGCCGCTGGTTTTCTTTATTTCCGAAGCATGTTTTCATCGGTTTTATGAAAAAAATGTTAGCGGCTTGATAGGAGTATCGAATATGCTTTTAAAAAATAGAGAGAAGAAGACCATACAGCTTTTGTCCCTTCTGCTTAGCTGCATCCTTTTAACAGGCTGCGGACAGGCCGATGAGTTACAGACAGAGCAGGAAGCCCAAAACGGAGAATCCACCCGTATTGTTCTGACCACAGGCTTTGCCAAGGATGAGCTGTTCAGGATCGGCAGCAGTTCCTGTTATTTGGATGAATTTATGATATATTTTACCAATACTCAGAACCGTTACGAATCGGTATACGGAAGACAGATCTGGGAGGTGTCAGAAAACGGAAGCTCCATGGAAAGCCGGGTCAAGGAAAATGTAGCGGCAAAGATCGCCCAGATCAAGACCATGAATCTGTTAGCACAGCAATACCAGGTTGAACTGACTGCGGAGGAAGAAAACCAGGTACAGCTTGCGGCAGCAGAATACTTCCATTCCTTAAATGGGGCAGAAATAGAGTCTATGGGTGTGACGGAAGAATTGATCATCCGGTTATACAGAGAATATTTGATCGCCCATAAAGTGTATGCTTATATCATCCGGGACATCAACCCGGAGATCAGCGATGATGAGGCAAGAAGCGTAACGGTGGATTGGATCTTCTTAAGATCAGAGGAAGAGGATCCTGCCGTGAAAAGTCGGGGAGAAGAAATTATAAGAAGACTGAATGAAGGAGAGGATTTTGTTTCCCTTGCCCTGTCCTACAGTGATGATAAGACCATTACCCGTTCCTTTGGAAAGGGTGTGATGGAATCGGTCATAGAAGAATGCGCTTTTAATCTGGCTGTGGATGAAGTCAGTCCGGTCGTGAAAGGAGAAAACGGATATTATATTATTCATTGCGTCAATACCTTAGACAGGAAGGAAACCGATGCCAATAAGGAAAAGATCATAACCCAGCGAAAAAAGGAAGCCTTTAATCAGGTGTATGGCACCTTTGTGGACAGTCAGATTACCCAGTTGAACGAAGAACTGTGGAATAATACGGTTATGATCCATAATGAACAGGTTACCACCAGCACCTTCTTTGATATTTATGACAAATATTTTCCGGCAGAGTAATCGATAGATAATGGTTTCTTCCTCCGAAAAAGATTTGGTTTATAAAAATTTAAGAATTGCATAACCCTTGATTTTACTGGGTTTCCCAAATGTTATTAGCACTCAGATAAAATGAGTGCTAATTTTTTCTTGACGATTTGCGAATAGGGTTGTAAACTTCTTATTGTTGGAAGCCATAAGACCATATGTCCGCTTCCCATAAAAGAGAAAGGATTGTGATTTTTTATGTCTAACAAGCACGGCAGCTTATCCATTAACAGCGATAACATTTTTCCCATTATTAAAAAGTGGTTATATTCGGACCACGATATTTTTTACAGAGAATTGATCTCCAACGGATGTGATGCCATTACCAAGCTGAAAAAGCTGGATATGATGGGCGAATATACTTTGCCCGAGGGCTATGTTCCGGGGATTAAAGTAGAAGTCAGCCCGGAGAAAAAGACCATTACGATTTCCGATAACGGTCTGGGCATGACAGCAGATGAAGTTGAGGAATATATCAATCAGATCGCTTTTTCCGGCGCTTCTGATTTTATCGAGAAATATAAGGACAAGGCCAATGAGGATCAGATCATCGGTCATTTTGGTCTGGGCTTTTATTCCGCATTTATGGTATCGGATGCAGTTCACATCGATACCCTTTCCTACAAAGACGGTGCAACTGCCGTTCATTGGGAATGCGACGGCGGAACAGAATTTGATATGCAGGATGGCAGCAGGGAAGAAGTGGGTACTACCATTACCCTTTTTGTCAATGAGGACTGCCTGAAGTTCTGTAATGAATATGAAGCAAAAGAGGTTATTAAGAAATATTGTTCCTTTATGCCTTATGAGATCTATGTGGGCAAGGAAAACACCCAGGATACCGAAACGGTGACAGAAGCAGAGCTTCTTCCTACCGATGAGGTGGTAGAAGAGATCGCACCCAAGGAAGAAACCGGTGAGGATGGAGAAAAGAAAGAGACCGAGAAAAAATTCAAGATCAAAAAGCGGCCTGAGTTGGTCAACGACACCGCTCCCCTTTGGAGCAAGCATCCTAATGAATGTACAAAAGAGGAGTATCTGGAGTTTTATCGCAGGGTGTTCCATGATTACAAGGAGCCTTTGTTCTGGATCCATCTGAATATGGATTATCCTTTCAACTTAAAGGGTATCCTTTACTTCCCCAAGATCAACATGGAGTATGAATCCATTGAGGGAACCATTAAGCTTTACAACAATCAGGTATTTATTGCGGATAACATCAAAGAGGTCATTCCGGAGTTTTTAATGCTCTTAAAAGGTGTGATCGATTGTCCCGACCTGCCTTTAAATGTATCTCGTTCCGCGCTGCAGAACGACGGTTTTGTGAAAAAGATCTCCGACTACATCAGCAAAAAGGTAGCCGATAAGCTGGCAGGCATGTGCAAGACAGAAAAAGAAGAATACGAGAAATATTGGGACGATATCAGCCCCTTTATCAAGTTCGGCTGCTTAAAGGATGATAAGTTCTGCGAGAAGATGACAGATTATATCCTCTTTAAAAATCTGGATGGCAACTATATGACCCTGCCCGAATGTCTGGAAGTAAAGCCTATCGATACCGAAGAGGATGGCGAGACGGCAGTAGACGAAAAGGGCGAGAAGGTGGAAGCTGAGATCGTAGAAGAAGCTGATGGCGAGGAAGAAGAGAAAAAGGAAAAGGTCATTTACTATGTGACCGATGAAAATCAGCAGAGCCAGTATATCAATATGTTTAAACAGGCAAAAATGGATGCCGTTTATCTGACGGAGAAGATCGACCAGCCCTTTATCAGCCAGTTGGAATCCAAAAATGAGGGCATCAAGTTCAGCCGTATTGATGCAGATCTGACCGATACCTTCAAATCCAGAACATCCAAAAAGGCACAGGAAGAACTGGATCAGAAAGCGGAAGCCTTAGCCGCTATGATGAAAAAGGCTTTAAAGAAAGAGAAGCTGACAGTAAAACTGGAGAAGCTGAAAAACAAAAAGATCTCATCCATGCTGACCATTTCCGAAGAGACCCGCAGGATGCAGGATATGATGAAGATGTATTCTGTAGGCGGCATGGATATGGGTATGTTCGGAAATGAAGGAGAAACGCTGGTACTAAATGCAAACCATCCTTTGGTGACCTATGTAATGGAGCATGAGGACGGAGAAAATACCAAACTGATCTGTGAACAGCTTTACGATCTGGCAGTGTTACAGAATGCGCCTCTTTCTCCGGAAGCCATGACGAAGTTCATTGCCCGTAGCAATGATATTATGATGCTCCTCACAAAATAGGAAATAGGAGAGATCATGAGATATATCCTGCTGTTTATCAAAACTTTATTGCGAACCATATTAAAGCCTTTGTCGTTCGTACCTGCCATTGTGGTCATGGTCATGATCTATCAGTTCTCGGCACAGGGCGGGGCAGATTCTTCCGCTCTAAGCTACAAGGTGACCAAAATGGTGGTACGGGTGGCGGATGAGGTTTTAGACAAAGATCTGAGTGAGGCTCAGATCGAAGCCTATGTTAAAAAGTATCATTATCATGTGAGGAAATTAGGCCACTTTACGGAATATTTTATTTTGGCCGTTACAGTGGCATTTCCTCTGTATGTGTATGGTATGCGAGGTCTTCCTTTGGTTCTTTTTGCGGGAGCTTTCTGTGTGGGATTTGCCTGTCTGGACGAGTACCATCAATCCTTTGTGGCAGGACGGACCCCCTCAAAAAGGGATGTGGTCATTGATAGCTGTGGTGCTTTCCTTGGCATTCTGGTTACCAGGATCATCGGATTTATTGGCAGGAAGACTATATTTGCGCCGTTGGCAAAAAAATAAACCGCTGTAAAATTCAACTTTGGTTTTTACAGCGGTTTTTAGGCATAAAAGAAAAATAAAAGGATCTTCATCATTTCTCTATTCTCATCTGTACATTTTTCAAAATTATGGTAAAATAGATAGTAATCGACATGGATGTCACAAAAGGATAAAAGCAGGAGGTTCGGAGTTTTATGCAGGACGAAAAAATGACCAAGGACTATTATATCAACATATACAAAGATGATGTCACAAAGTTGATTCAATATATTCCTTATCTGGAAAAGAAAAGCGGCAAAGATGTTTCTCAGGATTATCAGGATAGCAAAATGACCAGTACCATGGCATTTCCCGTATATGACAGCGTGCTGCTCAATTTCGTAAAGGAAGCCGGCAACACCGTATTTATGGATAGAAACTACCCATACTTTTATACCAGGAATCGGATAGATACCCTCAGGGATGAGATGAAGGCCGTCAAGCAGGCAGATATTATGCATATGGAACCCCTGTGTTGTATCTTATCCAAATATATATTAGGTGGCAGGACAAAGGCCCATTTATGGAAAGAGGGCGTGGAAAACAGGATCTTTTTAGAGATTTTGAAAAAAGCAAAAGAGTGCATGGAGTATTGGAATGATCCCCTTGGGACAGAAGTGGGAAACATGATAAACAACATGTCAAAGTAGGAAGATATTAGCAGTTCAGAAGAGAAAACGGAGTAAGATATTATGGGAGAAAAATCAGTCAGGAAAAAAGCATTTATACTAAAAAAAGCCAGAGAAGTCTTTGCGAAAAGGGGATTTAAGGATGTGACCATGAAGGATATCGTGGAAGCCTGTGAGATCAGCAGGGGCGGTCTGTATCTTTATTTTGACAGTACCAGAGAGATTTTTTTAGAGGTTTTAAATATGAAAGAGACCGGGGAAGGCGGAGAGGAAGATGTCTTTACCAAAGCCTTGCATGAGAATGCCAGCAGTTCCGATATTCTGGCGCTGTTTTTACAGGAACAGAAAAAAGAACTCTGTCAAAAGGAAGACAGCCTGACCATGGCCACCTATGAGTTTTTCTTTGCTAATTCTTTCATCAAAAGCGAGCATCCCATCAAAAACCAGTTTGATGCAGCAGTGCAGATCATTGAGAAACTGATCACAGACGGAAGTGAAACAGGGGAATTTATCTGTGATGATCCTGCGGGCGCCGCAAGGAATATCATGTATGTATTGGAAGGTTTAAGGATCATGTCCCAGACTGTGGGGATCAGTGAAAAGACTGTAAATCGGGAAATACTTTATTTAATGAAAGGTTTGTTAAGAGAAGAGTAGGAGAATTACCGGAATGATAGAAAATGTAGTAAAGCTCCAGCTTCCGGTGCATGAAAATCTTCTGATCAAAAGGAACAGACTGCAGCCGGAAGAGGGAAAAGAAAACCGTGGGCGTATCAGTATTGTGACAGGCGCACATGGGGACGAACTGGAGGGACAGTTTGTTTGTTATGAGATCATCAGGAGGATTCGAAAAAACCCGCAATTGCTGAGGGGAACCGTAGATGTTTATCCGGTCATGAATCCTTTGGGAATGGACAGCGGCATGCGTACCCTGCCTAAAATAGATATGGATTTAAACAGGATGTTTCCCGGAAATCAGGACGGAGGCATGATGGATAAAATGGCGGCCCAGCTGGAGGCTTCTCTTTTAGGCTCCGACATTTGTATCGATGTCCATGCTTCTGATACTTTTGTAAAGGAAATTCCCCAGGTGCGTATCAGCGATGAATTTGAAAAGATGATGCTGCCCTATGCAAAGCATTTAAATGTAGATCTGATCTGGATCAATAATACTGCCACAGATCACGAAGCAACTCTTTCCTACAGCCTCAGCAAACTGGGGGTACCCTCTCTTGTTATAGAAATGGGACTGGGGAACCGTATCAACAGGAAGTATGGATTGCAGGCAGTGGACGGCATTTTTCATTTAATGAAACAGATGGGGTTATGGGACGGGGAAGAGATCAAGACCCAAACGCCCAGGATCGTAACCAATGCGGATATCGAATTTATCCGTTCTTCGGAATCGGGAATTTTTGTTCCGTATGAAAAGAACTATGGGATTGTAAGGAAATCGGATGTCCTGGGAGAGATCATCGATCCTTTGCGAGGGAAAGTGCTGAATAGAGTAAAGGCAGGATATGACGGAATGGTATTTACCATGCGAGAGCATCCTGTAGTATATGAAGGCTCTTTGCTTGCCCGCATCATAAAGGGTAAGGAGGCGGCATCATGAAAGAACGGACTATTTTTACCATGAAAGCGCCTTACAGAGAGGATTATGAGATCAAAGGCTATAGCTTTGGCAAAGGAGATCCGGCAGCATGTATCCTGGGGCCTTTACGAGGGAATGAGATCCAGCAGCTCTATATCTGCTCCCAGCTGGTAAAGGCTTTGCGGGAACTGGAGAATCATAACTGTATCAGCAGTAATAAAGAAATACTGGTCATTCCCGGTGTCAGTTATTATTCCATGAATGTGGGGAAACGGTTTTGGCCTTTTGACAATATAGACATCAATCGCAAGTTTCCGGGAAATGATTATGGTGAAACGGTAGGCAGGATTGCCCATAATCTGATGGAGCGGATCAAGGATTATAGCTATGGCATTCAATTTTCCTCCTTTTATACGCCGGGAGATTTTGTGCCCCATGTGCGGATGATGGAGACAGGTTATCAAAATACTTCCTTAGCCAATCTTTTCGGGCTTCCTTATGTGTTGGTGAGAAAACCTATGCCTATCGATACCAAGACCATTAACTATAACTGGCAGGATGAGATGACAGCAGCGTTTTCCGTCTATACCAATAAAACCTCAGTCATAGATGAAAGCAGCGCCAAGCAGGCAGTGGCAGCTGTTCTGCGTTTTTTGACCAGAATGGGGACCATTAAGTATGAAAGCCACAGCGGCTTTATCTCTCATATTATCCTGGAGGAAGATCTAAGCAATGTGGTCTGTGAAACGGGAGGAATCTTCAGGGGTCTGGTAACACCCGGGGAGGCGGTCCGTTATAAACAGCCTATGGCGGAGATCATAGATCCTTATGTAGGAGAAGTAAAGAATGTGATCCGTGCAGGAACGGAAGGCGTTGTGTTCTTTGCTCATACCGATCCTTTGATCGGAGAGGGAGATATTGCATATCAGTTGATACATAGACTTCATGAATAAAAAGGAAGAAGCGGTTAGATCCGCTTCTTCCTTTTTTTGTAATATGCTATCAGGAAATCTGCATCCTTTTGTGTAACCTGTTTGGAACTAAAGCAGGCTTCTTCCGTCAGATCAATGATCTCTTCAATGGATGCTGTATTCGCTGCATTTTCTGCTGCAAATGAGGCAGTGCCTTCTGCCTCCAACAGGGTCAACAATGCTGCCACATCTTTAGGCAGTGTCAGCTTCTCTTCAGGGTATTTTCTATGAAGGCGGCGGACAAATTTCTGATATGCATAGGCAATGCATATATCATAGCGGCCTTCCCTGTAAGCTTTTTTGCGCGCCAGGTAAGCCCGCAGGCTGCGCAGGATCGTAAGCAAAACGGGAGAGAGCAGCGCTGCAGCCAGGATCAAAATGAACACCGTTATAATAGGCGAGTTCTGGAACTGGAGGGAGGAAAACAATCTGCTTATGGTATCTGTTGCGGTATTTCCCGCATCGGCATCCATGGGCTGATCGGAATCCAACAAGCCGGATAAGGCAGAGAGGAAATCAGCATAAGTGGTCTCCTCCGCATCCTGGGAAGGAGGAGTTACTTCAATGGGAACCCATCCGCAGCCGTCTACAAATATCTCCACCCACGCATGGGCATCGCCGTCGTTTACCTCTACCTCTACCACATTAGAAGCACCTAAAATGTTTTCTCCTTGAAAGAAATCTTCATAATTGTAGTCAGTCAGTGCGGCACGTTCGGAAATCGCATACTGGCTGATCACATAGCCTTCAATATATCTGGCCGGGATACCATAGGAACGAAACAGCAGGGTGGCTGCAGAAGCAAAATGAGCACAATAGCCTTCCTTCTGGTCGCTTAAAAAGTAAGTGACAAAGTCTTTGTTCCAGGGTGTAGCACCGGGAGACAGAGTATAGTTATAATTATTGAAAAAGAAATTTCGGATCAGAAAGATCTGCTCATTCAGATCTTCCGATGTACCGATTTGGTCATGGTAAGACATGATCTCTTCCCGGATATTTTCCGGAATCTGCAAATAATTTTCATAGCATTCCAGCTGATATACATCAAATCTGTCCTGCTCCTCCTCATCCCGGGTAAATTGAAAGGTTTCCAACATGGTACGGGTCAGATCCGTTTGGGAAGGGGAATAGGGAATGTATTCCACTTCCATGGAATTTCCTTCAGCCAACAATCCCTGAATGATGCTTTCCTTGCTGACAGAAGAGCGAGAGGGCAGGGAAGAAGTATAGTATGGAAGAAATACATGATTCATACCCGCATCCACATTTTCAATGATCATTTTACCTGACATGGGTGGAAACACATAGCTTTCCATCAAAGTCTGTAAGGTCCTGCTTTCGACAAATGGTGCATCTTCCCCCAGCCCTTCTAAAATCATATACCGATAGGGAAGATAACCTTCTCCCGGCTCATTCCATTTGGAGGAAGTATACTCCTGACCGGTAAAAGCCTTCAGATAGACTGTTTCGTAAGCATAAGGAACAAAGGTGACGATCAGATCCGTCTGGTAGTCGGGACGCACGCTGCTGACACCGCCTAAGCGGCCGTTGCTGATACCACCGGCAGCTTCATAGCGGTTAAATAAGCCGTACAGGCCGTTTCGGACAAAGATCTGTACATATTCATCCGCTCTTTGCTTTAAAGCGCCGGATTGCGCAGCTTCATTCTGGGAACGGGGAACGGATGCCATGGCAAAAGAGGAAAAGAATAAAGAGATCACCAAGGCAAACAGACAAAGCTGCATCATATTTCTCGCATTGGATTTATAAAACACATAATGCCTGGTGCCTTCTTTGGCCCAGCGTTTATAGCTAAGAGTATATTTGGGTTTCTTTTCCGGATAAACGAAAATATAATGGCCGCTGTGCTTTAAGGTATAAACAGCAAAATAAGAGAAAAACAAAAAGCCGAGAGATAAAAAAGAAGGATATTTGCCGATATATATGCCAAGCTGGAGAGGCCAGAAGGTCAGATTAAAGGTAATGAGGAAATACATATCATTAAATATCCCCACATTGATCAGAATGGCAAGGAAAATGCCGATAAAGATCGCCGCCATGGTAATGGTCAGATATCTGTCTGTAATAGTCTCAGTGGATTCTCTTGTAAACTGCATGAGAAAATGAGCGCTGTATTCTTCGTTGATAATGTTGGTCAGCGCCTGGAAACCGCTGTTTACAAAGACGCGGTAACGCAGCAGCATGGTGGAAAAAAGGACAAAGATAACAGGATAGCCCACATTAAAGATCCATTTTTTGATATGGATCAAAGAGATAGCCATGGAAAAAAGAAATAATACGATAAACACATTGACATAGTTATAGATGATGTCAAATTCTGACAGGACACCGGAAATACAGCCAAAAGTAGCTGAAAAGATAAGCAGCCCCTTTATGGTGCAGTGGATCAGGGAATCTCTTTTGTCATGGAGATTATTTTCCGCCATATCATAGCCGCAAAAGGGAGTAGCCGGTACATATTTATTTTTTTTGCCAAAATTAAATTTCTGAAGGAACATCCATGACTCCTTTGTGGGTAACATGCAGCAGGGTACCCTTATTCATGCCTGACTTTTCATATATTTCCATGCCAAGATCCTCCACATCGTAGGAGGGCTGGTAGTAGCTTTCCGTAAAAGCGTTTTCCAGATCCTCTTTGGAACGGATGATGGACATGATAAAATCCTCTAAAGGGAGAGAATAAATAGCAAAGGTAAAGATCTCACCTGCCTGGATCAATTCCAAAGCAAGGGACCAGGCTTCATCCAGGCTGTGGTCCAAAGCATTGCGCAAGTCTTCGTTTTCACCACAGTCTTCTTCTTTAGGTTGAAACAGCTCCATCAATAAGAAAAATTCATTGGTGGAAGTGGATTCATTTTCTTTCACCATTAATTTATCGATTTTAGAAGAAAGCTTCCAGTGGATCTTTTGAAGTCTGTCTCCCGGCTGATATTCCCGGATATCTGTTACATTAGAAGAAACATTTCCCGATTTGGAAGACTCCTCGAATTCATCAAAGCCTTCACTGTATAATGCTTCATGCCTTTCCTCCGCCGGCTGGGTATTGGGAAATACCCGGATCTGTGCATGCAGGTCCAAAGCCTTTTTAAAACGAAACAGATGGAGATAATCGTATCCCTGAAGCTGTGTGATGGAAGCTTCATACAAGCCGGATTTGGTAAGGACCACAGGAAAGGTAAGGGGATTATCGAAACGAGCGCGAAGAGATAAAATATGAGTCTCTTCCCTCGTGCCGCCATAAAAGCCGGAATGAAAGGAGAGGGTGATCAAAGCAGAAGCAAAGGGGATCTGTACCGGATTTTTGATCTTTACAGTCAGATATGCAGTTTCTCCTTTATCTGTAACCAAAGGTCTAAATTCCAAAGTGGGATCTAAGTGAAAAAAGCAATATTTGGACAATACATAAGAAAAGGCTGGCAGACAAAGCTCTAAAGCTGTCAGCAGCACAAAAAAGGTATGCCCGTAAAAGATGGCACAAAATAATGTAACAGAAAACAAAATTGTATAGGAAAGATATGCAGTCAAAAAAGCAGCTTTTTTCAATGATGATGCACTCCTTGTTATCAAACCACAGGTGGATCGTCTCTATTTATGAAAGCTTGGGAACAGGTACGGCAAGCAGTAGGTTTTCCACAATGTCCTTTGCATCCATACCGGCGGCCTTTGCCTTGGTAGATAAGATCATACGGTGGTTGCATACATAATACAGGATAGCGTGTACATCCTCCGGCGTAACAAAATCCCTGTCCTCGTAGCAGGCATGGGCTCTTGCCATTTTCAGGATAGCAAGGGAACCGCGGGGAGAAATGCCCTGGGAAAGCAGATCGGTCTTCCGGCTTTCTTCTGTCAGGGAAACAATATAATCACAAATCTCATCGTTGGCAAAAACCGCAGCGGTCTTATCCTGTAAAGCCCGCAGCTCGTCTAAGGAAAGAATCGGATTTACCTCATCGATCTGCTCCATGGAATGACCCTTTAAGATCTCCGTGGCGGAGGTATGATCCGGATAGCCTAAGCTTAAACGGACAAAGAAACGGTCCAGCTGGGAATCCGGCAGCTTCTGGGTGCCGGAAGCGCCTACGGGATTCTGAGTGGCGATCACAAAAAAGGGAGGCTCTAAGTCATAAGTGACACCATCCACACTGACCCTTTTTTCTTCCATAACCTCCAAAAGGGCCGACTGGGTCTTGGGTGAAGTACGATTGATCTCGTCCGCCAAAAACAGGTTGGTAAAAATAGCGCCCTTTCGGAATGTGAAATCGCCGCTCTTATTATCGTACATGGAAAAGCCTAAGATATCACTGGGAAGGACATCCGGTGTAAATTGCATTCTCTTATAAGACATGCCCAGTGAACGGCTTAAGGCAACTGCCAAAGTGGTCTTACCCACGCCGGGGATATCCTCTAACAAAATGTGTCCCCCTGCAAGCAGAGTGCAGAGTACGGTGTCCAAGATATCATCCTTTCCACGAATAACCTTTTTCATTTCCTCTTTTACAGTCTGTAAAGCTTGATTCATATATTACCCCTCGCAATATGTTTGGATTTGTGTAATGCATTATATAATGTAATCATTGCTACAACTATTATATATGGTATTACAATGCATGGCAAATGAAAAATCTGTGTTTTTTTAGCAGGAAATGTTGTATGATTATGATAAGAATACCAAAGGGCTGCAAGGAGAGCGAAAGGATGAAAGAGAAGAGATTACATGGAAGAAAATTTGTGTTCATGGCGCTGTGCCTTTGTCTGCTGTGGGGATGTGCACAGAAAGCGGAATCCGGACAGAAAGAAACCGGCGGAGTGGAAGCGGAACCGGATATTCCAGCCCTTGGTATGATCTTGTCAGATAGAGAGCGGAAAATAAATCTGAAAGATCATTCGATTAAGGAGGCAATATATGTAGATGCTGTTAAAAAATATGCCATTATTTCCGGGCGGAATTATGAAACGACTTTTTCTACACTTACTACGGAAAAATTGATGAAATGGGCAGACGGAAAGGGTGGTTTGCCTTTTCGATATGATTTGGAAACCAACCCACATACCGGACGACAGTATTGTTTGGATCAATTGCCTTTGGATGCGGAGAAAAAGGAGCATGTGATCTGCCTGAATATCTGTGATCGGGACATATGCGATTATATAGAAGTGGAAGCATATAGTTGTGATGAAGAAAGGAATATCAATCTTTATTGTATGATTTTAGACAGGGAGAATACTCTGTTAATCTATCAAAAGGAATTTGTATCGAAACTTGCCACCATGGATGAGCTGCGGGATGCGATACAACATGGATTTTCTGATGTGGTTACATATTATTTGGATGGACCCAGAATAGGCATTGTGGATTCTTATGAAGAACTGGAACAGTTATATGTAGGTGAGAAAAGAGTATATTTGGTACAGGAGAATGAGATCATAGAGGTTTCCCAAAAAGATTATTGGGTAGAGGCGGAAGCATCTAGTAACCATGTTCATGGAGAAAGGCTGGAAGATGAAATTGTATTGGAGGAAAATGCCAAGATTAAATGGAGCTTCCATCCCTTTGAAATAAAAGAAATTGCTTTTCGAACTCAGATCAATGCAGAGATCAAAAGAGAAATGGAAAAAGAATTAAAACGGTGCATTGATCAAAGTCAAGCTTACTTAGATGCCAGGACGCCTGAAGACCTGGCTGAAGAACACATCTGGACCATGGATATTTTTGTGGATGCAAAGCTGATCTATCAGGATGAGAATTATCTTGGCGTGGCGATCATATCAGAGTACAGAGATCTGTGGGATGGGGTGGGAAAGCATACTCCCTATGGTGATTACTATATCATTACTTTTGATCTGAAGACCGGAAAACAGATAAAGTTGGAAACCTATATTGGCTCTGACTATGAGGATAAGGATCTGGAAGAGATCGCATGGATCGGATATCAAAAATTGATGGAAGAGGCGCCGGATAAATATTCCCGATATGCTTTTGAGTTGTATTATAGCTCTTATTTCCGAGAGGAATATGATCATGGGCTGATAGAATTTAGCAATATGCGCAAATGCTATTATTTTACTGAAGAAGGAATCGTTTTTTATTATGACGATGACATTATTTCCATTCCGGCAGAGTATCATTTGGATGAGCACTTATTATGGGGCAGCACAGTAGAAGTTTTGGTAACTTATGAAGAATTGGAGAACTATAAGCAGATAAAAAGCCGGCGCAGCCCCAATATATTAAAAAATATCAAAACTGCAACGATCAGCGATGGCACATATGCCGTGACATTGGAAGCGGATTATAACGAAATGGGATATGGTGATTGGGATTTGAGTCCTAACTCTAGGGGTTATTATAAATTCCCCTACATAACTCGTGTTTGGATTAAGGGCGGACTCTACGAAATATTTCCATATTATAATGATGATATCATCGTATATACCGGTGCATACAGTGAACGGAACGGGGACTATTTCGGTTATCATGAGTATGTGCGTGAAATATTGCTGTTGTCCCCCAGATTCCAGACCGCAGACGGCATACGAGTTGGGATGTCCCTTGATGATCTCCGGAAACGATACGGGGATAAGCTGGCAAAAGATGTGCAAGGGTATGGAGTGGGAAGCTATGGCCTTAGATATACAGATGGAGATGTGGAATTTTTGTTCCGAATGGATTTTGACGATACAATCCTGGAAATCGCCTTGTGGGCAAAAGAGGAGGAGAACACAAGCGATTCTGTAAATGAGCGGCAGGATGAGAGCATTGGTGACAGTGTTGAGCCTGTTGTGGTCTCCAGCAATAGCAAAGGGATACTTTGCATCTTAACAGAAAAACTATATGATGACATAACAGAGAAATCTCTTTCATCTACGACGGAGATCATAGGTTTGGAAAAGAATGAGGCTGTATATAAAGACCTGCATCTGGAACAGTTGGCATTACAGGAAGACGAGCAGATACTCTGTATCTATGTTTGTGATCTGGGATTCTGTGATGATACGGAACTAAAAGTTATTACCTGTAAAGGCTTGCAGACAACTACCTACTATATGATCCTGAACAGGCAGAATGATGTGTTATTCATGCAGCAAAAAAGCGTGAATACCCTAAGTGATCGAAAGGAACTTATTTCGGATATTCAGGGCATGTTGACAAGAGATATCGTATTTTCGGGTCCTCCGGAAGATATGAAACTCCGTGGAGAGGAAGAGTGAAGCATGTGAAGCACATGTTTCAATAGTCAGTTTTTTATGAAAATTTTACCATATAGGACAGAAGTATCGGTTGAACCGGCTCCCGTTTAATGCTATAATAGACTTTAACTATGGAAAAGAATGAGCAGGTGACCCAATGAAGGCATTTTTGATCTTGGAAGACGGCACGGTATTCGAAGGCATTCACATCGGTGCAGATAAAGAAATCATCAGTGAGATCGTATTTAACACATCTATGGCAGGCTATCTGGAGGTATTGACAGACCCATCTTATGCGGGACAGGCCGTATGCATGACCTATCCTCTTATCGGCAACTATGGCATTTCCAGAGAAGATATGGAGTCCAGGCAGATCTGGCCGGATGCGTTGATCGTACGGGAGCTTTCCCGCATGCCCAGCAACTTCCGTTGTGATGTTTCCATTCAGGATGTTTTAGAGGAGTTTGGGATTCCCGGCATTGCCGGCATTGATACCAGGGCTCTGACCAAGATCCTGCGGGAAAAGGGAACCATGAACGGCTGTATTACCACAAATGAAAACTATGATCTGGAGGAGGTAAAGAAGCAGCTTTCCCAGTATGTAGTGGGCAATGTGGTAGAGATCGTTACCTGCAAAGAAAAATACACCTTATCCGGGACAAAGGAGCTTTCAGAAAACGGCCCCCTTTCCGGATCGGCAAAATATACGGGAGAGAAAGAAAAGCGTCCTTCCCTTGTTAAAGCTTTAAACGGAGCGGGCAAAAAGGTTGCCCTTTTGGATCTGGGTGCCAAAGATAATATTGCTAAGTCTCTTGCTGCAAGAGGATGCGATGTGACCGTTTACCCGGCGGATACGCCTGCTGAGGAAATCCTTGCTGATGCCCCTGACGGTATCATGCTCAGTAACGGCCCCGGGGACCCCAAAAGCTGTGTGAGTGTCATCGCCAATGTGAAAAAGCTTTATGAATCCGACACACCGATCTTTGCTATCTGCTTAGGTCATCAGTTAATGGCTCTTGCCACAGGAGCAGACACCTTCAAAATGAAATACGGCCACAGAGGCGGCAATCATCCGGTGAAGGATCTTGCCACCGGCAGAGTATATATATCATCTCAAAATCACGGTTATGTGGTAGATATGGACAAACTGGATCCGGCTATTGCCACCCCTGCCTTTGTCAATGTCAACGACGGAACCTGTGAAGGCCTTGCCTATACGGGCAAGAATATCTTTACGGTGCAGTTCCATCCGGAAGCCTGCCCCGGTCCCCAGGACTCCGCTTATCTGTTTGACAGATTCATTCAAATGATGGAGGTAGAAAGCCATGCCTAAGAATCCTAATGTGAAAAAAGTACTGGTCATCGGTTCCGGCCCCATCGTTATCGGACAGGCGGCGGAATTCGACTACGCCGGCACCCAGGCCTGCCGCTCCTTAAAGGAAGAGGGCGTAGAGGTGGTATTGGTCAATTCCAACCCTGCCACCATTATGACGGATAAAAATATTGCGGACAGGGTGTATATCGAGCCTTTGACCGTGAAAGTATTGGAACAGCTCATTGAGAAAGAAAAACCGGACAGCATTCTGCCTACCCTGGGAGGACAGGCGGGACTGAATCTGGGTATGGAGTTAGAGGAAAGCGGTTTCTTAAAGAAACACAATGTGACCCTGTTGGGAACCACGGCAGCTACCATCAAAAAGGCGGAAGACCGCCAGGAATTTAAAGACACCATGGAGAGCATAGGAGAGCCCTGTGCCGCTTCCTTGGTAGTAGAAAACATTGAAGATGGTATTGCTTTTACCAACACCATCGGTTATCCGGTTGTGCTGCGTCCGGCCTATACCTTAGGCGGCAGCGGCGGAGGTATTGCCCACAATCAAGTTGAGCTGGAAGAAATTTTGGAAAACGGTCTGCGTTTGTCCCGTGTAGGGCAGGTATTGGTAGAACGCTGTATCGCAGGCTGGAAAGAGATCGAGTATGAGGTTATGCGGGATAGTGCAGGCAACTGCATTACCGTATGTAACATGGAAAATATCGATCCGGTAGGCGTGCATACCGGTGACAGCATCGTTGTGGCGCCCTCCCAGACCTTGGGAGATAAGGAGTATCAGATGCTTCGGAGCGCAGCCTTAAATATTATCGACGCTTTGCAGATCACCGGCGGATGTAATGTGCAGTTTGCCCTGCATCCCACCAGCTTTGAGTACTGTGTTATTGAGGTAAATCCCCGTGTAAGCCGTTCTTCCGCATTGGCTTCCAAGGCAACCGGTTATCCCATTGCCAAGGTGGCGGCAAAGATCGCTTTGGGCTATACCTTAGATGAGATCAAAAATGCCATTACAGGCAAGACTTATGCCAGCTTTGAGCCTACGCTGGATTATTGCGTGGTGAAGCTGCCAAGGCTTCCTTTTGATAAATTCATTACTGCAAAGAGGACTCTGACCACCCAGATGAAGGCAACAGGTGAGGTCATGAGCATCTGCGATAACTTTGAAGGTGCGCTGATGAAAGCCCTCCGCTCCTTGGAGCAGCATGTAGATAGTCTTCTAAGCTATGACTTTTCGGAGCTTTCTAAGGAAGAACTGTTAGATGCTTTAAAGATCGTGGACGACCGCCGTATCTTTATTATTGCGGAAGCCCTTCGGAAAGGTATTGATTATGACACCATTCATGAGCTGACCATGGTGGATCACTGGTTTATCGACAAGATCGCTATTTTGGTGGAAATGGAACAGACTTTGGCAAAGGGTCCGTTGACACCGGAATTGTTAAAAGAGGCCAAGAGGATTGAGTTCCCTGATAATGTGATCAGCCAGCTGACCGGTATGGCGGAAGCCGATATCAAACAGATGCGCTATGACAACGGCATCGAGGCAGCCTTTAAGATGGTAGATACCTGTGCCGCAGAGTTTGCAGCGGCGACACCCTATTACTATTCCGTATTCGGCAGTGAAAACGAGGCAGAGCAGACCAAACCGGAGAAAAAGGTATTGGTACTTGGTTCCGGTCCCATCCGTATCGGACAGGGTGTGGAATTTGACTATTGTTCCGTACATGCTACCTGGGCCTTTGCCAAGGCAGGCTATGAGACCATCATTGTCAACAACAATCCGGAAACCGTTAGTACGGATTTTGATATTGCGGATAAGCTGTATTTTGAGCCCCTGACTCCCGAAGATGTGGAAAATATCGTCAGACTGGAGAAACCGGACGGGGCTGTGGTACAGTTTGGCGGACAGACAGCCATTAAGCTGACGGAAAGCCTGATGAAGATGGGAGTTCCTATTTTGGGCACCAAGGCGGAGGATGTGGATGCCGCTGAGGATAGAGAGCTGTTTGACAAGATCTTAGAGGAAACAGAGATTCCCAGGGCCGCCGGCGGCACTGTCTTTACGGCGGAAGAAGCCAAAGAAGTGGCAAACAGACTGGGTTATCCTGTGTTGGTGCGTCCTTCCTATGTATTGGGCGGACAGGGTATGCAGATCGCTTTAAATGACGAAGAGATCGAGGAATTCATGGCGGTGATCAACCAGTATGCCCAGGAACATCCTATTCTGGTAGATAAATATCTGATGGGTAAGGAATTGGAAGTAGATGCGGTATGCGACGGCACGGATATTTTGATCCCCGGTATCATGGAGCATATCGAGCGGACCGGTGTTCATTCCGGCGACAGTATTTCCGTTTATCCGGCGCCTACCATCAGTGAAAAGGTGCAGGAGACCATTGCGGAATATGCCAGAAGATTGGCAAAAGCTTTGCATGTCATCGGCCTGATCAACATACAGTTTATTGCGGTGGGAGACGAGGTTTATGTGATCGAAGTAAATCCCCGTTCTTCCAGAACCGTTCCCTATATCAGTAAGGTAACCGGTATCCCCATTGTGGATCTGGCAGCTGAAGTGATCATCGGCAAAAAGATCAGGGATTTGGGCTATGAGCCAGGCTTGCAGCCACCTGCAGATTATTTTGCCATCAAGATGCCGGTATTCTCCTTTGAGAAGATCAGGGGAGCGGAGATCAGTTTAGGACCGGAAATGAAATCCACCGGTGAGTGTCTGGGTATTGCACAGTCCTTTGACGAAGCTTTGTATAAGGCATTTCTCGGAGCGGGCATTGATCTGCCCAAGCATAAGCAGATCATCATCACCGTAAAGGATGCGGATAAGGGAGAAGCCATTGAGATCGGACGGCGTTTTGAAAAACTGGGGTATACCATTTACGCCACCCGTTCTACGGCAAATGCTTTAAAAGAGGCAGGGGTATCTGCAAGAAAAGTAAACAAGATATCCCAGGAGTCGCCTACGGTCATGGACCTTTTGCTGGGACATAAGATCGATCTGGTCATCGATACGCCTACCCAGGGCAGGGATAAGTCCAGGGACGGATTTTTGATCAGAAGGACTGCCATTGAGACCGGTGTGAATTGTCTTACCAGCCTGGATACGGCAAGCGCACTCTTAACCAGTCTGGAAAACGGTAAGAAAGAAAAGCTGAATCTGGTGGATGTGGCAGAAATTTAATACAACATATTCTTATGAATGTTTATATCAGCGTTTATATGAGGGTTTATTTTTTGGGTGTATATTGATATTGTTGTGAATATTATTTTGAAAGCAGGAAAACCATGTATAAAAAGGTTATTAATGACAAATTTAAGAATCCGCTGATCTATCTGGGCATTGCTGTATTCCTGGTTTGTTTGGGTGCGTGTACTTATCATATTTATCATACTCAAAACAATCTGGAAGAAGCGGTAAACTACCAGCTCCAGGTGCAGTTAGATGTGGCAAGCGAGGTGCTTTCCAGGGATATAGACGAATCCTGTGATTTTTTGGATGTGATAGCAGAGGAGATGGGAGAGCGGCGCAAAAGCAGCATTACCGATTCCCAGATTTATCAGATCTTAGCCCAGTATAAAGAAGTAAACAGCTTTACAGATATTACTTATCTGGATGAAAACGGTACGCTCTATTTTGATGGGGCCAGGAAAATGGATTCCAGCCATCGGGTAAAAGAAGGGATTTATGATATTCACGAGGCTACCGTATATGTGAGCAACAGCTTCTGGCAAGGCAGAAACGATTATATGCTTTTGTATATCACTCCTGTCATGTCAGGTGATGATAATAAAGGCTATATCATTGGTCTAAAAAGTTGTAAGGAGATATTGGATGAGTCTGTGTTTTCCTATCTGAAGGAAATCGGAGATGTGATGGTGGTAGATAGCAATGGTGTCATTTTGGATTGTCACTTTACCAATGTGGATACGGTGGATGATCATTTTGATACGATTTATGACTGCATGTCCAGATACTGGGGCATGGGAAAATCCTCCGTCACAGAGCTGCGCAATATGATCAGCGATATGGACAGGACGGGCGGTGACATTGCCTGTGAAAGCGGAGATGGAGAAAGCTGTTTCTATGCATATTCGGCAGTGGGAAAGATGCCCCTCCGCGTTGTGGTCATGTATACGGATAATTTCTATGTCCAGAGTAAAAATGAGATTATCATGGGAAGTGTTGTTTTCTCGGTCATTACGATCTTCTCCATGGTGCTTTTGTTGATGCTTACCATCCGCCACAATTCCTCTTCCAAAAAGCTCATTGAAGCGTTGGCTTATGAGGATGCGGTTACAGGAGGTAAGAATCTGAATTTCTTTAAAGAGTTTGTGGCGGATCATCTTAATCGGTATCAGGGTATGATGTTCCTGGTTCATAGATTTGATATTGCTAACTTCCGTTACATCAATGAAGCCTATGGGCATGTAAAGGCGGATCAATTGCTGAAGATCATTATTGAAGAGGCGGGGACCATCTTTAACAGCAAAGAGCTGTGTGTCAGAATGAATGCAGATCAATTTGTTACCTTTACAAAAAATTCCACCGATCTGGAAGAGCGTTTCTTTGTGCTGACTGATAAAGTAAATGCCAGGGCACTGGACATCGGCATCCGCTATCCTATCAAATTTAAACGAGGGGTATATCAGATCAAAAGCGGAGAGTATGATGTGCCTCTTCTCATCGATAAAGCCAATGCGGCAAGAAGGACCTTGACCGGGGAAGAACAAAAGAGCGTATTTTACTATTCCGAGAAGCTGGTCAAAGATATGCACAAGGTGGATCAGATCGAGTCGGAAATGGAATCTGCCCTGTTTAACAATGAATTTAAAATGTTTATCCAGCCCAAATGGGATATCAGGGAAGACAGACTTTACGGCGGAGAAGCCTTGGTCAGATGGATCAAGGATGATGGCAGTATGGTCTTTCCTTCCGACTTTGTGCCTGTATTTGAAAAGAACGGCTTTATTGGCCAGTTGGATATGTTTATGCTGGAGTCTGCCTGCAAGATGGTACGGCAGCTGTTGGATGACGGTTGTCCGCCTTATCCCATTTCGGTAAATCAATCCAGAATGCTGTTAAATGATCCTGATTATATCGGAAGGGTTACGGAGATATTGGAACGCTATCACATTCCAAAAGGCGCCATTGAGCTGGAAGTGACAGAGACCGTATTGTTTATGGAACGGGATAAGATGCTTTCCGTCTTAAGATCCTTAAAGGCGGCAGAAGTAAATATTTCCATGGATGATTTTGGCTCCGGTTATTCCTCCCTCAATATGTTAAAGGATTTCCCCTTCGATGTGTTAAAGATCGACAAAGAATTCTTCAGTGAATCCATTACCTCGGAGAATTCCGTATGGATCCTGCGCATGATCTTTGAAATGGCAGCAGGACTTGATATGAAAGTAATCTGCGAAGGCGTGGAGACTAAGGAACAGGTGGAAATGCTGAGAAAGATCGGCTGCCATTATGTACAGGGATATTATTACTCCAAGCCCATTCCGGCGGAAGAATTTGTAAAAAGTTTTTGTAAAGAAAGCGCATAAGCAGTGAAAGAAAATTACCAGCTTCAATTGGAACAGATCCTGCAACAGCCAGCAAATATGGGGAAAAAGCTTTTTCTTCATAGCTGCTGTGCACCCTGCAGCAGTTATGTATTGGAATATTTAAGCGCGTATTTTGCCGTTACGGTGTTTTATTACAATCCCAATATCACAGCTTCAGAAGAATATAAAAAACGCCTGTTGGAGCAAAAGCGATTGATAGAAGCTTTTAATCGGGAAGGAAAGGGAACATATCCCATCAGTTTTATGGAAGGGGAATATGATCCTGCCTTGTATTTGGAAGCGGTAAAAGGACATGAAAAGGACCCGGAAGGGGGAGAACGCTGCACCATCTGTTTTGAGATCAGGCTGCGGGAAGCGGCACTGTGGGCAGCCAGGGAAGGGTATGATTTCTATACCACCACTCTTACCATCAGTCCTTTAAAGGATGCTAAGCGGATCAATCGGATCGGGAGGCAGGCAGGAGAAGAAGCAGGGGTTTTCTTTCTGCCTTCGGATTTTAAAAAGAAGGACGGTTATAAGCGTTCTATAGAATTATCAAAAGAATATGATTTATTTAGACAGAATTACTGCGGGTGCAGTTTCAGTCAGCGCGAGGTGGACCATGAATAGATTTTTGGATGTGATCTCGGAAGAGATGAGCGCAGCCTTTGAGGCAGCAGGATATGACGCTAAGTTGGGTAAGGTTACCCTTTCCAACAGGCCCGATCTTTGTGAATATCAGTGTAACGGCGCTATGGCAGGAGCAAAGCTTTACCACAAAGCTCCCATTGCCATCGCAAATGATGTGGCTGCTGCTTGTAAGGATAGTAAGGTCTTTTCCTCGGTGGAAGCGGTAAATCCCGGTTTTTTAAATCTTACCTTAAAAGAGGCTTTTCTTGCCGATTATGTAGGGCAGATGGCGGAGTCGGATAAATTCGGACTGCCTGCGGCAAAAGTGCCCCAAAAGATCGTGATCGATTACGGCGGACCTAATGTGGCAAAGCCCCTTCATGTAGGACATCTTCGTTCTGCTGTCATCGGCGAAAGCATTAAGCGTATCGGACGCTACAACGGTCATGAAGTCATCGGAGATATCCATTTGGGAGACTGGGGTCTGCAGATGGGTCTGATCATTACCGAATTAAAGGAAAGAGAACCGGACCTTCCTTATTTTGATGAAAGCTTTACGGGAGATTATCCCAAGGAGCCTCCCTTTACCATCTCCCAATTAGAGGAGATCTATCCCGCTGCCAGCGAAAAATCCAAGAAGGATGCGGCATACAAGGAAAGGGCAATGGAAGCGACCTTTAAGCTGCAAAACGGCGTCAGAGGATACAGGGCATTATGGCAGCATATTTTGCATGTTTCCGTTTCCGATCTGAGAAAGAATTATGAAAAACTCCATGTGGATTTTGATCTGTGGAATGGGGAATCCGATGTACACGAAGTGATCCCCGGTATGGTGGAATATATGAAAAAAGAAGGCTATGCCCACGAATCAGAAGGTGCATTAGTGGTGGATGTTAAGGAAGAGACGGATACCAAAGAGATCCCGCCCTGCATGATCTTAAAAAGCGATGGTGCATCTCTTTACAATACGACAGATCTGGCTACCATCAAGGATAGAATGGAGCATATTATTCCCGATCATATCATTTATGTGGTGGACAAAAGACAGGAACTTTATTTTACCCAGGTGTTCCGTTGTGCCAGAAAGACAAAACTGGTAAAATCTGATACTTTACTTACCTTTGTAGGATTTGGTACTATGAATGGGAAGGATGGCAAGCCTTTTAAGACCAGAGATGGCGGCGTCATGAGATTGGAAAGTCTGTTACAGGATATTGATGATCAGATGTATGAAAAGATCACCACCAACCATGAAGTGCCGGAAGAGGAAGCAAGGCAGACTGCACAGATGGTAGCCTTGGCGGCGATCAAATATGGCGATCTGAGCAATCAGGCAGCCAAGGATTATATTTTTGATGTGGAGCGGTTTACATCCTTTGAAGGAGATACGGGACCTTATATTCTTTATACCATTGTCCGCATTAAGTCTATTTTAAATAAATATGCAGCAATGGGTAAGGATGTAAAACAGGCTAAGATCTTAAAGCCGGGAAGCAGTGCGGAAAAAGAGCTGATGTTGAATATTACCGGTTTTATCTCCATGATGGAAAATGCATGGGAAGAATTGGCGCCTCATAAGGTCTGCAGCTATATTTATGATCTGGCCAATGCCTTTAACCGCTTTTATCATGAAACAAAGATTCTCCAGGAAGAGGATGAAGCAAAGCAGGCAGGGTATGTGGCATTATTGGAACTGACAAAGGAAATCCTGGAAACATGTATTGATGTACTGGGGTTTGCAGCACCGGAGCGGATGTGATGGAATGGAATTTATCAGAGTAAATGACCATATGGTAAAATGTCTTATTAGCGAAGCGGACATGGACCAGTATGATGTATCAATTGAAGATTTCTTTACCCGGAAAGAGAATGCCATGGAGTTTCTTCATGAAATCGTCAAACAGGCGGAGATCGCAGTGGATTATCGACCGGAGGGACCTTTGACTTCTTTGCAGATCGCACCTATTGCCGATAGAGGAATTGTGATCTTTTTGACGGAAAAGCCTCAGCTGGATCTGAATACGATCCTGCAAAGCCTGAAGAAAAGTGCAGGGGTAGAAATTCCCGATGATGTTATCAAGCGGGTAGAAGAAAGCACGCCAAAAGAGCAGGCGGAATTTTTTGGAAAGTTTATGGAAAACATACATAGGGAAGTGGAAAAAAATATGTCTGCGGGTAACTCTGTGGCACCCAGAAGGCAGGAAAGAGATTTTGCCGATTCCCTTGTACAGAGCAGTCTGGAGAGAAAAATCTTTGCCTTTGACAGTGCAACAGATGTGCTGCGCTATGCAAAAGCAGTAGAGATTCCGGAACATATCGGGAGCAGTCTCTATGAAGATGAGGAAGAAGGCATTTTTTATCTGGTCATAGAGCGACAGGAGGTGTCTGTAGATACATTGGCAGGCGTATATCTGACTGCCTATGAATATGGGCACTTTGTTTCCGAAAAAGAGGACTATGTTCACTATGTAAAAGAGCACTGCACCTGTATTTTGGAAAAAGAAGCGATTGAACAGCTGAAAGCAGGAAGATAGTCTTGAAGGGAGAAATCCGGTGTATAATGAACTGACTCAAAGCGATATACAAAAAATGCAGGAAGAGATCGAATATCGGAAGGTTACCGTCCGCAAGGAGCTTTTGGAGCATGTAAAAGAGGCAAGAGCTCATGGAGACTTAAGCGAGAACTTCGAGTATCATGCTGCGAAAAAAGAAAAGAATAAAAACGAAAGCCGTATCCGTTTTTTGGAGCGTATGATCAAAACGGCGGTCATCATATCTGATGAGTCTGCGGAAGATGAGGTTGGGGTAAACAATACTGTAGTGGTAGAGTTTTCTGAGGATCATTCCGAAGAGACATACCAGATCGTAACCACAGTGCGGGTCAATACCCTAAAAGGAATCATCAGCAATGAGTCCCCTATGGGAAAAGCGCTGTTGGGACACAAAGTAGGAGAGACGGTCAAAGTAGTGGTCAATGATTCGGTAAGCTATGAAGTGATCATTAAAAGAATAGAGAATACCGTAGACGATGATCTGGAGTTAAATAAATTTTAAGAGGTTTTTGATAGGTTGCATTTACACCAATTCGTTGATGCAGCCTTTTAAATTGGCAAGTTGGTTTACATAATTTGGAAAATGCTTTTCTGTTTCAGGATAGGAGGCAGCAGAAAGCCCGTATTTACCGTCAGAGGATTCCAAATTTCTGGCCATAATAATGGGTTTTCTATGAGGCTTTTCTTTTGGAAGATAGGAAGATGCTTTCGAAACCATGAGGGAGCGGAGCTTTTCTGAAAAAAGCAGTTCCTGAACGAAAGCTTTTTCTCCTTCTTTGGCATAGAAAATGTACCCCTCGATCTTATCGTCTATCTTATATAAATAGATAAAGCCGTTCTGACTTTTTAATTCCTTTAAAAGGAGTCGATAATAATCCGGTGTCCGGGTCAGGTAATAATCATATTGAGAGGAGAGTGTGGTATTGGCAAAATTGCTTACAGCCTGTAACACATTGGAAGAAGTCTCTTCCTCCAGACAGAGGACAGAAACTTCTTTTAAGGGAAATGATGTTATGTAAACTTCTTCTTGTCCCATGATATCCGGCACTTCATATTCCGGACGAGAATAAATATAAGAAAAACCAAAGGGCTCATAGATAGCAGGATCGGCAGGCATGAGAAAAAGAAAAGGACAGCCCATTTCTTTTCCGTAGGCAAAGGCTTCTTTTAAAAGGTGGGCCATGAGACCTCTGTGGCGATGGTCTTTCTTTGTTGCCACGCCTACAATATAGAAGCTGGGCACAGTCTGTCTCCGGAGCGTTACTTCATAAGGGGTCAGATGTACCATGGAAATGATCTCGCCGGTTTCTTTTTGACGACAGAAGAAGGCTGTATTGAGAGCAGCCTTATTTTGAAAATAATAGTCTGTAAAGGCGGGGCTGTCTTCATAAAAGACTTCCTCCCAAAGAGGGCGGAGGCTGCGTACAGTTTCTCCGGTCACACATTCTGTATCATATTGTATGGTACTGCCGTCAGGGGCGGTATAAAGATAGGGTTTCATTATTTTCTCCATGCTTAAGCGTCATTCTTAAGGTTCATCCTGCTGTGTGTTTTGTCTGGGGCATCCGCCGCAGCCTGCACAATTTGGAGCAGCACTTTGAGTTATGTCAACCTGCATATCCATAAGGCTCACAGGTGTGGTGAGCATACAAATAGCCTGGGAAGAGATGCCTTCTCCGGTTCCCGTAAAGCCAAGGCCTTCTTCCGTAGTAGCCTTCACATTCACCTGTTCTATTTCAATACCCAGAGCAGAAGCGATGTTGCCCCTCATTTCATCAATATAAGGCCGCATCTTAGGCTGCTGGGCAATAATGGTGGCGTCGATATTTTCAATGAGAAAGGAATGTTCTTCTAAGAGACTGCCTACCTTTTCCAAAAGAGTCATGCTGGAGATCCCTTTATATTGGGGATCTGTGTCGGGAAAATGTTTGCCGATATCTCCAAGGGCAGCAGCACCAAGGAGGGCATCCATAATGGCATGGAGCAAAACATCTGCATCCGAGTGACCAAGCAGACCTTTCTCATAAGGGATACAAACCCCTCCCAAGATCAGATCCCTGTCTTCTACTAATTTATGAACATCATATCCCATTCCAATGCGCATGTATTTTTCATCCTTTCTTCTGTCCATTCAGGCAGAGTGTTGAAGCATTTCGCAGTGTGCACCTCGAAAAACCTTCGGTTTTCCTCGGTCGCAGGCTTCGCCCTATAAAAATGCCTTCTGTCAAAATCGCCTGTAAACAGGCATTTTGCCATAATGCATTTTTGCACTGCTCATTGCCTATACGAAGAGTATACCCCAACTTAGGGGTTTCAACAAATAAAATCTTCTTTTCAGAAGAAAAAACTTGACAAGCCTGCCCCAATCATTATATACTAGCAAAGCGGGTTGTGAAAATGACCCGTTAAAAAATGGGATCTTAGCTCAGCTGGGAGAGCATCTGCCTTACAAGCAGAGGGTCATA
>JAFLSW010000021.1 GCA_022510725.1 Lachnospiraceae bacterium | reverse complement strand
TGCACTATTGAGATTGCGGCGTTTAATGAGTTCTCCAATTTCATTACCGATAAGGAAGTGCAGGAGAATTATGACCACATCATTTTTGATACGGCACCAACCGGACACACCCTGCGGATGCTTCAGCTTCCCTCCGCATGGAGTAACTTTATCAGCGAAAGCACCCACGGAGCGTCCTGTTTGGGACAGTTATCCGGATTGGAAGGCAAGAAAGATATCTATAAAGAGGCAGTTGCTACCCTTGCTGATGGAGATACCACTACTCTTGTGCTGGTAACCCGTCCGGAAGAAGCGCCTTTGAAGGAAGCCCAGAGAGCATCCCATGAGCTGGCGGAACTTGGTGTAAAGAACCAGATGCTTGTTGTAAACGGTGTTCTTTTGGAACATGATGATGAAATTTCTTCTAAGCTTTATCAAAAACAGCAGGATGCGCTGAGTGCGGTTCCAAAAGAGCTGAAAAATCTTTCTACTTATCAGATACCACTTCGGGCATACAATATCACCGGACTGGAAAATGTGCGCTCCATGTTAAACAGTGACCGCCAGGAAGGAAAGGCGGAGGTTCTAAATACGGAGAATTTCTATCGGTTACAGGATATTGTAAAGTCCATTGATGAGGCAGGAAGAAAAGTAATCTTTACTATGGGGAAAGGCGGCGTTGGTAAGACCACGGCAGCCGCTGCCATTGCATTAGGGCTTGCGAAGCGTGGGAAGAAAGTCCATTTGACTACCACCGATCCGGCTGCACATCTGAAATTTGTATTAGAGCAGGCTGAGAACATCACCATGAGCCATATTGACGAACAATATGAGCTGAAAAAATATCAGGAGGAAGTGCTGCAAAAGGCAAGAGCAAACGGTCTCTCCGGAGAGGATATTGCCTATATCGAGGAAGATCTGCGCTCTCCTTGTACCCAGGAAATTGCCGTGTTCCGTGCCTTTGCGGAAATTGTGGAAAAAGCAGATGACCAAATTGTAGTCATCGATACCGCACCAACCGGACACACATTGCTTCTTTTGGAGTCTACGGAAAGCTATGATAAGGAGATTCAGAGAACCAAAGGCGAAACACCGGAATCCGTGAAACGCTTATTGCCAAGACTGAAAAGTAACGAAACAGAGGTTGTTATTGTAACTTTGCCGGAAGCAACGCCTGTCTATGAGGCACTGCGTTTGGAAGATGACTTAAACAGGGCGCAGATTGCTGCAAATTGGTGGGTGATCAATCAGTCTTTCTATCATACAAATACGACCAATTCCCTACTGAAAGCAAAAGCCGGCAATGAAGTGGAATGGATCAACCGCATTCATGATCATAACAATGGAAAATTTGCTGTGATCGCATGGAGTGGGGATCAGATCAAAGGCGAAAAGTTACTGGAATTATAGGGAGGTGCTTATTATTATGGAAAAGGAAACAAATACAGGCATCAATTTCTTTCAACGCTATCTGACCCTGTGGGTGTTTTTATGCATGGTGGCAGGTGTGCTTTTAGGTCATTTTGTACCGGCCTTCCCTACATTTTTAAATCAATTTGAATATGCCCGCATCTCCATTCCCATGGCAATATTGATCTGGATCATGATCTATCCTATGATGTTAAAAGTGGATTTTAACAGTATTCGTAATGTGGGAAAGAATCCAAAAGGGCTATTTGTGACATGGGTAACCAACTGGTTGATCAAACCCTTTACCATGTATGGAATTGCCGCACTGTTTTTCTTCGTGGTTTTCAATGCATTTATCACACCGGAGCTTGCCACAGAGTATCTTTCAGGAGCCGTTCTGCTTGGTGCTGCACCCTGCACGGCCATGGTATTTGTATGGAGTACCCTGACCAAAGGAAACCCTGCCTATACTGTGGTCCAGGTAGCAACCAACGACCTGATCATTTTAGTGGCATTTGTACCCATTGTGCGGTTTCTGCTTGGGGTGTCCAATGTCAGTGTTCCTTTTGATACATTGATCCTCAGTGTGGTGCTGTTTGTGGTTATCCCCCTGGCGGGCGGTATTTTGACCAGAGTTGTACTCACAAAAAGCAAAGGCATAGATTACTTTGAAAATGTGTTTATACACAAATTCGATTCTGTAACAACCATAGGCCTGCTGCTGACATTGGTGCTGATCTTTATGGGACAAAGCGAAGTCATTCTGGAAAATCCCTTACACATTGTCTTGATCGCAGTACCGCTGACTATCCAGACTTTCCTGGTATTCTTTATCGCTTATGGTACCTGCAAAATATTAAAACTGCCCCATGACATTGCTGCCCCAGCCGGTATGATCGGTGCATCTAATTTCTTTGAACTGGCGGTAGCTGTTGCCGTAGCACTATTTGGCACCACAAGTCCTGCCGCACTGGCAACCACTGTGGGTGTATTGACCGAAGTACCGGTCATGCTGACTTTAGTAAAAATAGCCAACAAAACAGACACTATTTTTCAATAAAAACCTCATATTCTCACTTTATGTCCTGTTATTATTTTACTCCTATTGCTACTTTAGTATGTGAAAGGAGGCATCATCTATGAATCAGAAAAAGATCGGCAGCTTCTTAAGGGAGCTTCGAAAAGAAAAAGGAATGACCCAGGAACAGCTTGGAGAAGTCCTTGGCGTATCAGGAAGAACCGTATCCCGATGGGAAACCGGTTTTAATATGCCGGACTTATCTATCCTGATCCAGATCGCTGATTATTATGATGTAGAAATCCGTGAAATATTGGATGGAGAAAGGAGAAATGAGGACATGGACAAAGAAATGAAGGAAACTCTTTCCAAGGCGGCAGATTACAGCAACCTGGAAAAACAACAGCTGACAAGGAGGATGTGCATTTTATTTATCACAGGCACCATAACAGCTACTATCTACATTTTCCTGGAATTCTTTTTGGAGCTTTCTACCCCTGCTCTTGATTTTGTAAAAGGCATGGTTTTGGGATATTCCTATGCTATGTTGATTGGCGGAATCCTGTTTACAAGCGGCGTTATGTTTAAACTCAAAGCCGGAAAAAAGAAACTCTTGACCAAGCTGAGTCATTGACCGCAAAAAAAGCGCATTGCCCTTTTAAAGCAATGCGCTTTCATCTTTCTGATACAGATTAACTTAATGATCAAAATGCTTGGAAACTGCTTTCAGGTTTTCAATGATAGGCAGATGCTGGGGACAGACCCCCTCGCATTTTCCGCAAGCAAGGCAGTCCTTGGCTTTACCGAACTTACCCGCCAAGATATCATAATTGGTAAAGTTGACCGTCCAGCCTTTTTCCTCCATATTTTCCCGCATGTCTTCATTATAAAGGGAGAAATACTGAGGAATGGCAATTTTCTTAGGACAACCTTCCGTACAATAGGAACAGCCGGTACAAGGCACGGCGATCTGAGCGTTGATGATATCTGCCGCCTTATGACAAAGTTCTTTTTCCTCATCGGTAAGAGGCTTAAAGTCAGCCATGTTGCTGATATTATCTTCCATCTGCTCTAAATTTGACATACCGGAGAGCACCATCATGACATTGTCAAGGGATGCCGCAAAACGAATAGCCCAGCTTGGTACAGAAAGACCAGGATCGTAATCCTTAAACAGCTTTTCCACTTCTGCAGGAACCTGCGCCAGAGTGCCGCCCTTTACCGGCTCCATAACGATGACCGGTTTATTATGTTTTACCGCCACTTCATAACATGCCCGGGATTGCACCCACTGGCTCTCCCAATCCAGATAATTGATCTGAAGCTGTACAAATTCCATCTCCGGATGCTTGGTCAAGATCTCATCCAACAATTCCGCCGAATCATGGAAGGAAAAGCCGGCATGCTTTACAAGACCTTGTGCTTTCTTTTCCAATAACCAATTAAAACAGTCAAACTCCTCATACTTAGGAAGCATGGAACTTTCCACGCCGTGAATTAAGTAATAATCAAAATATCCGGCTCCCGTCTTTTCAAGCTGTGCATTAAATACCTCATCCCGCCCCTCCAAGGAATCAAAGAATCCGGCATGGAGCTTTGTTGCAAGGGTAAAACTGTCTCTGGGATAGCGGTCTACCAATGCAGCCTTTGCTACGCCTTCGCTAGCAAATCCGTTATACATCCATGCGGTATCAAAATAAGTGAATCCTTTCTCAATAAACAGATCTACCATCTTTTTCACATGCTCGATGTCCACATTGGCGGCATCTGTTTTATCCAAAACAGGCAGACGCATCAGACCAAAACCAAGTTTTTTCATGCTGATTTTCCTCCTTTACACTTTTCACTGTGTCTCATAGTATCTTATAATGATACTTCCAAATAGGACAAATTGCAAATACCTGTTTTTTATAAAGTGTTATAGGAGAAAAGCATACTTATCTTGCCCCAGCTAATTTTTTCATATTTACTTGTAAAGTTGCACTTTCTTTGTAAGGTCGAAACAGCAGATAAATAAATCCGATCAGAATAATAAATGCTGCAAGGGTTCCTACACCAAAGGCTCCTGTACTTACTAACATACCAATCTGGTAGATACAAAGGGAAACTAAGTAAGCCAGACCGCATTGGTATCCAATGGCAAACCAGAACCATCTTGCATTGTTCATTTCTCTTTTCATGGCGCCCATAGCCGCAAAACAAGGTGCGCATAACAGGTTGAATACCAAAAAGGAGTATGCTGCAATCTGTGACATGCTGCCTGCTAACTGCCCCCAGATCTCTGCTCCGTCTTCTGCTACTTCAGCAAATCCAAAGAGAACACCGAAAGTACCAACTACATTTTCTTTTGCGATCAAACCGGTTACTGCTGCAACCGCCATCTTCCAGTCTCCCCATCCAAGAGGAATGAAGATGGGTGCGATGATGCTTCCTATATTAGCTAAAATACTTTGATCTAGCTGTTCTACATCCAGCATGCCAAAGGTTCCGTCCGCCCAGCCAAAGCTCATGAGGAACCAAAGTACAATGGTGGATAGCAGGATGATGGTTCCTGCTTTCTTAATAAAGGACCAGCCCCTTTCCCACATGCTTCTTAAAACATTGCCTACCGTAGGCATATGATAAGCAGGAAGCTCCATAACGAAGGGAGCCGGATCTCCTGCGAACATCTTTGTTTTCTTTAAGATGATACCGGAACAGATCACCGCCAAAATACCTACAAAATAGGCGCTGGGTGCAATCCATGCTGCACCGCCGAACAATGCGCCTGCAATCAGGGCAATGATAGGCAGTTTTGCACCGCAGGGAATAAATGTGGTAGTCATAATAGTCATCTTTCTGTCTCTGTCGTTTTCAATGGTTCTGGATGCCATAACGCCGGGAACACCGCAGCCGCTTCCGATCAGCATAGGGATAAAGGATTTTCCGGAAAGACCAAACTTACGGAAAATTCTATCCATGATGAAGGCAACCCGGGCCATATAACCACAGGACTCTAAGAATGCCAGGAATATAAACAGTACCAGCATCTGAGGAACAAATCCCAATACCGCACCTACACCGGCAATGATACCGTCTAAGATCAGGCTTTGCAGCCAATCCGCACAATTTATTGCAACAAGTACATTTTCAACAAGGACGGGAACACCGGGCACCCATATGGACTCAATGCCAAACAAATGCCATCCCTCTCCGAATACGCCGTCGTTTGCCCAGTCGGTGGCCCAAGTTCCCACCGTTGTCACAGATACATAGTAAACGATGAACATGACTGCGGCAAAGATGGGAAGGGCCAGCCACCTGTTTGTAACGATACGGTCTATTTTATCGGATGTTGATAATTTTGCTTTATTCTTCTTTGTGACACACTCTCCGATCACGGAGGAAATGTACACATATCTTTCATTTGTGATAATACTTTCCGTATCATCATCAAAAGCTTCTTCCAGCTTTTTAATCTGGGCGGATACATCCGGTGCCTGAATCATCAGGGAAGCAATCTTGTCGTCTTTTTCCAAAAGCTTGATAGCAAAGAACCGTTTCTGCTCCTTAGCCACACCTTCAAGCATTTCTTCTACTTCTCTGATAGAAGCCTCCACATCTGATGCAAATTCATGAACGATACCTGCTTTTGCATTTTCTTTTGCAAGCTTAACCGCCTTATTTGCTGCTTCATTGATGCCGGTTCCTTTTAATGCCGAGATTTCCACAACTTCACAGCCCAGCTTTTCTCCCAGTTTATCAATATGTACCACATCTCCGGACTTTTTTAAGATGTCAGCCATATTCACGGCCATTACCACCGGAATGCCAAGTTCCATGATTTGTGTGGATAAGTACAGATTTCTTTCAATGTTTGTACCGTCCACAATATTGATGATAGCATCAGGTTTTTCGTTGATCAGATAATTTCTGGCTACCACCTCTTCCAATGTATAAGGGGATAAGGAATAAATACCGGGTAAATCCATAATGGACACATCCTTATGCCCCTTCAGTTTTCCTTCTTTCTTTTCTACCGTCACACCGGGCCAGTTTCCAACAAACTGATTGGAACCGGTCAACGCATTAAACAATGTTGTTTTACCGCAGTTAGGATTACCTGCTAATGCAATTTTGATTGCCATGATCTTGCTCCTTCTTCTTTCCTTGCTATTTATTCTACCAATATCATTTCCGCATCGGCCTTACGAAGAGACAGTTCATAGCCTCTTACAGTAATTTCCACCGGATCTCCCAAAGGCGCTACCTTTCTTACAAAAACCTCGATGCCCTTGGTGATGCCCATGTCCATGATGCGTCTTTTTACCGGACCTTCGCCGGACAGCTTTGTTACCCTTACTGTCTGTCCGCACGCTACTTCCCTCAGTGTTTTCATCATTTACTCCCTCCTCATGAAACCATGATCTTATTTGCCATATCTCTGCCAATGGCCACTCTGGAATCTCTCACATTCACAATGATATTGCCGCCGATCTCGGAAACCACCGTTACCGTACCGCCTGCTGTAAATCCCAGATCTTCTAAAAATTTACGGGTCTCTTCCTTCCCGCCAACCTTTAAGATCACATTTGTTTTTCCTTCTTGTGCCATTGACAACGGCATCATTCTCATCCTCTCTTTTTGAATAATTAATTGTTTTGGTTGATTGTTAGATGGTTTAGTTGTTTGCCTAAATGATAATGACTTTCATTTTCTTTCACGGCTAGTATATGCTCAAAAAAATAATTTGTCAACGATTTTTTTTAAAATTTTTATGGGGATTTTTCTAACAACATGTAGATGTGAGCAATATAAAAGGCACCGCTTACGCAGTGCCCTTTGCCTGATTTAAGAATTTCTTGTAAGTCAGATCCATGCCAAAGGCTCCTAAGGGCGCTGTCAGGATAATGGAAAGGACGGCAACGGATAGGACCATATTGCCGCAGGGCAGGCCTAAAGATAGAGGAACGGAACCGATGGCTGCCTGAACGGTTGCTTTGGGCAGATAGGCAATGACACAAAAAAGCCTTTCTTTTTTATTTAAGGGCGTTCCCACCAGGCAAAGCAATACTCCCACCGAGCGGAGGATAAGTGCGGTAAAAATCAGCCCAATCGCCGCAATACCGGCTCCCATGGTATAACGGATGTCTACTGCCGCTCCCACTAATACAAACAAGATGACCTCTGCCGCAATCCACAGCTTACCGTACTTTTCCTGCAGCCGCCCTGTCACCTCCGGAACGCTCTTCATGGCTAATACCATAGCCATGCTCATAACGGCAAGGAGTCCGGAAACAGCCACAATTCCCTCCAACTTGTCTTCTACTGCAAGTAACAGAAAGGAAACGGCCAATACAATGATCACTTTCATGCTGTTTCTTATGAGATTCTGATGAGAATACTTTGTTTCAAAGAACCATGCCAGCAGGAATCCAACCACTGCTCCAAGCAAGATCCCTAACACAATGGAGACAGGAATGTTTACAAAATCCATGATGTGGGCACCACTGCCCTGTGCCATGGCGATAAAGGTACTAAACAAAACGATCACGAACACATCATCTAAGGATGCCCCGGCTAAGATCATTTGGGGAATGCTTTTGTCTGTTCCGTATTTCTCATCCATCAACTGGACCATACGGGGAACAACCACTGCCGGTGATACCGCTCCCAATACTGCCCCTATGACTGCCGCATCAATGAGGCTGACTCCCAGAAAGATGGGTGCAAAGACAACACATGCCAAAAGCTCAAATACAGCCGGTAAAAAACTCATCAGGATTGCCGGACGGCCCACCTTTTTTAGATCCTGAATGTCAAGGGATAAGCCTGCTTTGATCAGGATAATGACTAACGCCATCTGCCTAAGGTCTGCAGAAATCCCCAATATGGACGCATCAAACAGATCCAAAACATAAGGTCCCAGCAGAACTCCCGTTATCAGCATGCCGATAATGCGGGGCAGTTTCAGCTTTTGACAAATGGATGCCAAAGCCAGACCAACCAAAAAAATAAGTGCAAGTGAAGTTAACATGAAATTTCCTCCTTATATACGCAGAAAAGCTGATGATTTTCTGCAATTTAAAATCACAGAAGTCATCAGCTTACATAAGCGGTTTAGGTTTCCCAAGGGAGAACTTCATTCCCTGTTCTTATTATACATGCTTTGTTTGAAAATACAACAGGAATTTCTCACTTTTGCCATTGACTTTTCATATTAGCTCTGCTACATTAAATTCATGATTATTCTATAAAAACTTCTTCATTTTTCTGAGTATATTGCACTTTGTTTTAATCATTATTATAAAATCTTATGATTATCCAATATTTTAATCGCACAAATATTACAACAATATCTTATAGGAGAATTAGTATGTTAAGACCAACTGCAATTCGAGTAGAAGCAATTTGCGCATACCAAATACTGGTAGAGTTTGATAACGGAGAGAAAAAGCAATTTGATGTTGAACCTTATATCAAAGGGGAATGGTACGGAAAACTGCGATCCTTTGAGTATTTTAAGTGCGTATCCACAGACGGATTTACGGTTGTATGGCCTGATGGACAAGATATTTGTCCTGATGAACTGTATAATTTAGGAAAATTGGTGTCCTGATAACAATTGATGTGGCAAAAATATAATATATTCCCGCAAAACAAAGCTCTTGCAACATTGGGAAAAGCATGTGAACTTTTCGCAGTCTCTACTCCCGATCAGCAATCAGCACACAGGATGTGGGCTGAAGGCGTATCTGCGCCACGGACGGCGCATTTACGCCGTTTGCGTCCGTTACCACAACCTATATAGAGAATGCGTCAAAGGTTCCATGCTTTTACTTTGTTGCAAGAGCTTTGCTTTGCGGAGAATAAACTTATAAAATTCTCCAAAATCTTATAAAAAAACACTCCAAATTATCTCATTCCATCCAAAACGACTGTTTGCCATAAATCTTGCAATCGCGTGTTATGCCTTTTTACCCCTTGATTTTACCGGCTTTGTCAAAATTCGACTCCTTCTCTTGCCAGTATCCCCTTCTCATAAGGATGCTTTTCACTTTTCATCTCTGTGATATAATCCGCATATTGTTTTAACTTCTCATCCGGATCTCTTCCCGTCATGACCAGTTCGATTCTTTCTCCTTTTTCTCCTGTCATTTCCTCTAACAACGCTTCCAGCTCTTTTTTGGAGATCATATCCCAGTTATAAACATAGGTAACCTCATCTAAGACCACCAATCCTTCTTCCATGTCTTTCATTTCCTTTAAGACCTGCTCCAAAAGTTCCTTCTGCTCCCCGGCAAAGGCCATTTTTTCTTCCATTTCCATATGACAGCAAAATCCTGTCATCTTCCCGGTCAAAACTTTGATATTTGGCAGCTCCTGCAATGCATGCAGCTCTCCGGAATTGCCATCTTTTAGGAACTGTACAAATATCACCGGCTTGCCATGTCCGGCAAAGCGCAGTGCCAGACCTGCTGCCGCTGTTGTTTTTCCTTTTCCTTCACCGTGATATAAATGAATCATCCATTTCTTCCTCCCAAAATCCTCTCATATCCATAGGGCATGGGCGCCTCTTCCTGCCTGCTTGGGCAGTCGATTCTATCACAGCCGTTACAGATATGGAAACATTCCCGGATTTTATCGCATGACAACTCTGTCATAAAAGCAACCGTTTTTTGTGGAATCAGCGCAAATGCCGGGTTACAGGATACTCCTTCAACTTGCAGCCGTTCTAATATTGCCGGCAGATGCTTCATGTGTTCTTCACCCAAAAATCGAAGTGCCCCGGCGTATTTTCCTTCATTTTTGTATAAAATATTTCCAAAAATAACATATGATTTTTTTAATATCTCCATGGCGCAGTAATCTGTTTCATATGCCTTCAAAATCTCCCCTGCTTCTTCAAAACCTGCTATGGCGTCATCAAAACATTCTCCCAGTGTAATGAGTCCTAAGACATTTTTTTCATGTAACACGCCATAGTAAGCCTCAGCCTCAAAAACAGGCTCATTTCCCTGCTTTCCCAGAGCCTGTAAGATCTCATCCCAGTCCTGAAGGCTCTCATCGTTAAAATGAGCCGCTAAAAGCATCTTTGCATATTCTTCCTTGGTAAATACAATAGACAGGCTTATATGGTCCAATTTAAGCTTTTCAGTTGACAATATCTCCTCTAATGCTCTATCCATCGTTTTTCTTCTTTCACTGTTATTCTTCTCTTTCGTATCATACCCCTGTTCTTCTGTCAACCGATAATACAATTTTTTTATATCTATAATATTCATTTGCATTTTCACGCTAAATCTACTAAACTGTTATCGTACCCAGGAAGAAAGGAGTCTTTTATATGGCTTTTATTTCTTTTTCCCATGTGAATAAAGTATATCAGATGGGTGAAGTATCCATAAAAGCATTAGAGGATGTGAATTTTGAAATCGAAAAGGGTGAACTAACTGTGATCCTTGGTTCTTCCGGAGCCGGAAAGACCACTGCCTTAAATATATTAGGTGGTATGGATACGGCCTCAGGGGGAACAGTATCTGTAGACGGCACAGAGTTAACTTCCTGTTCTAAGCGGGCACTGACCAAGTATCGTCGGGAAGATATCGGTTTTGTATTCCAGTTTTACAATCTGGTGCCCAATTTGACCGCTCTGGAAAATGTAGAACTGGCTTCCCAGATCTGCAAGGATTCTCTGGATGCTGCCACCGTTTTGGAGGAGGTCGGCTTACAGGATCGTATGTCTAACTTTCCTGCTCAGCTATCCGGCGGAGAACAGCAGCGTGTGGCTATTGCCAGAGCTATGGCCAAGAACCCTAAGCTTTTGCTTTGTGACGAGCCTACCGGTGCCTTAGACTATGCAACGGGAAAGCAGATCCTGCAGCTATTACAGGATACTTGCCGCAAGGAAAATATGACCGTTTTGATCATTACCCACAATTCCGCTTTGGCGCCCATGGCGGACAAGGTCATTCGCTTTAAAAGCGGTAAAGTCACAGAGATCACCAAAAATGAGAATCCCACACCAATCTCTTTGATCGAGTGGTAGGATAAATGGCTGCAAAAGCCTCTAAAGTAAATGAATATCAGAAAGGAAAAGAAATCTCATGAGTCAGGAAAAAGTAGATAAATACAAAGAGGAAAAGAAAGGCAGAAAGGCGCGCCTGGAGAAGGAAAAACGCCGCAAAAAGTTTTGGAAGGTATTCGGACCTGTTTTGGCGCTGGTGGTGATAGCAGGAATCGGCGCAGGCATTTATTATATCCCTATTTTAACTAATCAAGCAGCACAAAATCAAAATGAGATTGATATGGAAGAATTATTGGAAATGTTAAACGCTTCTCTTTCCGACAACGATATATCCGGAAATGATCTGACCATTACTCCTGATCCTGTTCAATAATCATCTGCATACAGTACATTTTAGCACAAAAACGGCGGTCATTTGACCGCCGTTTCTAAATGTTTTTCTTTATTTACCGTTTCAACACATCCAAATACCAAGCCCCTTGATCCGACAGATCTTCGTTGGTAAATCCGCTTGTCTTATTGCAGCTTGACTTAAAGAAAGCCGAGGATTCATCCTTATTGGAAAGGCTCCAGATACAATAGCTGATACCGTTTTGATCCATCAGATCGATCCATTTATTCCCTTCATCTCTATTAACTGCACCGTTTCCGGATGCATCTGTAATACCAAATTCACTGACGAAAATGGGCAGGCCCTGATTATAAGCGTTCTGCAGGGTATTACGAAGGTCGTCTCTGTGGGTATCTGCATAGAAGTGCAATGTATACATCAGGTTGTCATAGCCGGTAACGGGATCTGCTGCCGCCTCATTGACAAACTGGGACCAATTGGGCGTACCGATGAGGATGATGGCATCCGGATCTTTTGCCCTGATCACAGGGATCACTTCATTGGCGTAGCTCTTAATATCCTGCCAGCTTGTTCCGCTGTTTGGCTCATTACAGATCTCATAAATCACATTGTCGTAGCCCTGATACCGCTCTGCCATCTCGCCGAAGAACTGCTTTGCTTCCTCCTTATACTGCAAAGGATTGCTGTCACTTAGAATGTGCCAGTCAATGATCACATACATGCCCAAGTTGGTAGCATGGTTTACGCCTTCGCTGACCAGATTTTTCAAGGTCTGCTTATTGCCCTCGTCTCCGGTACAATATCCGTTGTATTCTGCCGTATACATGGCAAGCCTTACCACATCTACCTGCCATTCATCCCGCATCTGTCTGAAAAAGGCTTCATTCACATATTGAGGGAACCAGGAAAGGCCGTGGGTACTGATGCCCTTTAACTGTACCTGATTGCCGTATTGATCCGTCAACCGGTTTCCCTTTACCTGTAATGCGCCATACCTGGCAACAGGAGTGTCTCCACTTGGGGTAGAGTTTGTGTTGTTTTGCTGGTCATTGACATTTGTGTCATTTTGCGTATTTTCCTGATTGTAAGCCTGGTCTTCCGGGGCAATCTCTTCTCTCTCCGCCGGATCTGGCGCCTCAGCCGGCGCAGGCGGTGCCGGTCCATCTCCCTCTACCAAAGTGTCCCGGTTTTCCCCACCGTTCATTTTCTGCTGTACGGTCATACCTGCGATAACGCCTACGGATAAAGCAAGCAGTACCGCCAATATACCGATCCAGACAATGTACTTTTTATTGCTCTGCATATTCTTCCTCCCTCAGTCTTATTTAAAATAGGCAACGCCGGACTCAAATACCTTCAGATCCTGCTCACCGTAAATATTGATCGCCACAGCGTGATCCCTTCTCTCGCAGTGTGCCATCTTACCGAAGCATCTGCCGTCAGGGGATGTGATTCCTTCAATGGCTGCATAAGAACCGTTTACATTCCATTCCTCGTCCATGGAACAGTTTCCGTCAAAATCCACATACTGGGTAGCAACCTGCCCGTTTGCAAAGAGCTTGTCGATCCACTCCTTAGGCGCTACAAACCTTCCCTCACCGTGGGAAGCCGGCGTGACATAGGTTTTGCCAAGCTCTGCCTGCTTAAGCCAGGGGGACTTGTTGGAAACCACCTTGGTATAAACCATCTTGGATATGTGGCGGTTAATGGTATTAAAGGTCAGCGTAGGAGAATCTTCTTTTTGTCCCACGATTTCTCCAAAGGGTACCAGTCCCAGCTTGATCAAGGCCTGGAAGCCATTACAGATACCAAGGGCAAGACCGTCTCTTTCCTGCAACAGCTTGCTGACCGCTTCCTTGATCTTTTCATTCTGGAAGGCGGTAGCAAAGAATTTAGCGCTGCCGTCCGGCTCGTCTCCGGCGGAAAATCCTCCCGGGAACATGATGATCTGTGCCTGGCTGATGGCTTTTTCAAATTCTGTCACACTATCCCGGATATCCTCCGGTGTGATATTCTTAAACACCTTGGTCACCACATTTGCTCCTGCCCGCTCAAAAGCCCTGGTGCTGTCGTACTCGCAGTTGGTACCGGGGAACAGAGGAATAAATACGGTAGGCTTTGCCACTTTATTTTTGCAAACATATATGTCATTTGTGTCATAAATCTTTGTTTCCACAGCCTGACTGCCTTTTGCGGCTTTGGTAGGGAATACCTTTTCCAACTTGGAAGTCCATGCTTTCAAGGCTTCCTGTCCCCCTACGGTGATATCGCCAAAGGTGAAGCCGGACTCTGTAACCGTTCCTACCATAGTATAAGGAATGGTAATACCGGAAAGTTTCTCTTCCCGCACTTCCACCAGAATATCACCGATCCGATTGGCAAACAGCTCTTCTGCAGATAAGTCTTTTGCAAAGGAAACACCCAAGCCATTTCCGAATGCCATCTTGGCTGCTGCCGCCGTATAGCCTTTTGAATCCAGTGTATAAGCAGAAATGACATCTTTGTCATGTATTAATTTTGCCACAGCTTCATACAAAGCGCATACCTTTTCATATACGGGCAGACCGAATTGATCCTTCTCTATGGAAAATGCCACCAGCTTATTGCCGGGCGCTTTCAATTCCGGTGTGATCACATCCGGATATTCTGCCACATCCACTGCAAAGGATACCAGGGTAGGCGGCACATCGATATCGTTAAAGGTTCCGGACATACTGTCTTTTCCGCCGATGCTGGGCAGTCCAAATCCCATCTGAGCCGCATAGGCTCCCAGCAATGCTGCAAAAGGCTGGCTCCAACGATGTTTGTCCTCTGTCATCCTGCGGAAATATTCCTGGAAGGTAAAGCGTACCTTCTTATAATCGCCCCCTGCCGCAACGATCTTGCTAAGAGATTCCAGCACCGCATATACTGCGCCGTGATAAGGACTCCAGCTGGATAAATAAGGGTCATATCCATAGCTCATCATGGTAACGGTCTTGGTATTTCCTTTTAAAACAGGCAGCTTGGCCACCATGGTCTGAGTTTCTGTCAGCTGATATTTACCGCCGTAAGGCATGTATACACTGGCCGCACCGATGGAAGAATCAAACATTTCCACCAGTCCCTTCTGGCTGCACACATTCAGATCCTGCAAGGTCTGTAAGAATGCTTCTTTTATATCCTGTTTTTCTACTGCCCCGGCAACGGCAGGAACTGCGATCTGTTTGAGATAATTATCTTCTTCCTTAGGCACTTCCACTGCCACATCGGTTTCCTGATGAGCGCCGTTGGTATCCAAGAAGGCTCTGGAAAGATTGACGATCTCTTTTCCTCTCCATCTAAGCACCAGTCTGGGCTCCTTTGTTACCTCTGCCACCAAAACCGCTTCCAGATTTTCTTCTATGGCATAACCTAAGAATTCATCTATATCTTTGGGATCTATCACCACAGCCATACGCTCCTGGGATTCGGAAATAGCCAGTTCCGTACCATCCAGGCCCGCATATTTCTTGGGCACCTTGTCCAGATCTACCACCAGACCGTCTGCCAACTCGCCGATGGCAACAGAAACACCGCCTGCACCGAAATCGTTACATTTCTTGATCAGACGGCTGACCTCTTCTCTTCTGAAAAGCCTCTGGATCTTATGCTCTGTGGGAGCATTTCCCTTCTGCACCTCTGCACCACAGGTTTCAATGGAGGCTTCGGTATGCACCTTAGAAGAACCGGTTGCGCCGCCACAGCCATCTCTTCCTGTCCTGCCGCCTAAGAGAATGATCACATCTTTCGGATCGGAAGTCTCGCGAATCACATTTTTCCTGGGAGCAGCGCCCATTACCGCACCAATCTCCATTCTCTTTGCCACATAATTGGGATGATATAATTCCTTTACATAGCCGGTAGCCAGTCCGATCTGATTGCCATAAGAGGAATAGCCGCTGGCCGCACCCCTTACCAGCTTCTGCTGAGGCAGCTTTCCTTTTAATGTATCCTTTACGGGAACAGTAGGGTCGGCTGCACCGGTAATACGCATTGCCTGATATACATAGCCCCTGCCTGACAAGGGATCTCTGATCGCACCGCCAAGACAGGTGGCCGCACCGCCGAAAGGCTCGATCTCCGTAGGATGGTTATGTGTCTCATTCTTAAAGAATACAAGCCACTCTTCTTCCTTCCCGTCAATCTCAACAGGAACCACGATGGAGCAGGCATTGATCTCATCAGACTCTTCCATGTCCTGAAGCTTGCCATCCTTTTTTAGCTTCCGCATAGCCATCAGAGCCAGATCCATCAGACACACGAACTTATCATCCCGCCCTGCAAAGATTTCTTCTCTGGTATGAAGATAGTCCTGATAAGTCTTCTCAATAGGCTCTTTATAAAAACCGTCTTCGATCTCCACATTTTTTAACTCCGTAGAGAAGGTAGTATGGCGGCAATGATCCGACCAATAGGTATCTAACACCCGGATCTCCGTCATGGTAGGCTCCCTGTGCTCTTCCCCTTTATAATAATTCTGAATGTGAAGGAAATCCTGGAAGGTCATGGCAAGCTGTAAGGAATCATAAAGCTTCTTTGCCTCGTCCTCTCCCATTGCCATAAAGCCGTCTAAGATCTTTACATCCTCCGGCTCGTCATATTCGGTGATCAGGGTATCCGGCTTTTTCAGATCCGTCTCTCTGGAATCTACCGGATTGATACAATAGCTTTTGATCTGGGCAAATTCTTCATCGGAAATCTTACCGGAAAGAAGGTAGGTTACCGCCGTTTTGATAATCGGCTCCTCATCCTCTTTTAAGAATTTCACACATTGTACTGCCGAATCCGCACGCTGATCGAACTGTCCGGGCAGGTATTCCACGCTGAACACTCTTTCTCCCGGCTGTATCTCAAAGCTTTCCCTATATAAAATATCAACTGGCAGCTCAGAAAAGATCGTCTGACATGCCTTTTCAAATACTGCATCAGATATATTTTCCACATCATATCTGATAAAAACCCTTACATCTTCCAATCCGGCAATGCCAAGATAGCCTTGCAGCTCTTCCTTCAGTTCCTTAGCCTTTACCGCAAAATCCTTTTTCTTCTCTACATAGATCCGCTTTACATCTGCCATGATGGTTCCTCCGTTGTCCCTTTATGGTTCTGTGATAGCACTACTTTTATTATACAAAATCCGGGCCTAATTTCAATAAAAATATGCCAAATCTGATTTTAATATAAAAACACATGTTTTTATTATATAATGTGGTTTACCGTTATTTATACCACAATATGTTGTTGTGTCGTTATGAAATTGATGTATTATGGATTTTTACTGAGTTAACGCATAACATATCAAATTTTCTTCTTTTATGTTTACTATATATTGTGGTTTGTTGTGCTATTTTCACTATATATTGATATGTTCTGTTATGTATTGAAAATGATACTCTTGTCATAAAGCTACCCTTTTCCCAGATATTTCCTATAAATTTTGTCTATTTTGACATGCTAAAATATTAAAATATGATTTAGCAATATTTGCTGCATAACTGTCATCATTGTGCTTTTATTTTATGATCTTGTGCTTATTAAGTTTACATAATTATCATTCAAATTGACCTAATAACACTATATCTTGTGTTTTAAAACTTTCACATATATAATATATCGCATAATATTTATTTTATGTTAACTTTTATTATGTAAACTATTTTTGTTGAAATTATATCAGATCACTTGATATTTTATTCTCTCCAAAATAGGAAATTTTAAAAAAGGCCCAAAAAACAAGGAGCGGCAAAATAAAAAGGCAAAAAACAAGGAGAAAGAAATAAAAAAGAAGGAAAATACAAGGAAAAACAAGGAGAGAGAAAAGATAGAAGAAAAACAGACACAAATAAGACCAAAAACACAAGGAAAGGACAAGAGAAAAAAAACGAAGAGACAGAAACGAAAAAGAAGGCCTGGGAGGCAGGATGCCTCTCAGGCTTTAACTTGCAAACTGGCTATTGTACAGATCAGCATAAAAACCGCCTTGATCCAGCAATTCGTCATGATTTCCCTGTTCTATGATGTTTCCGTCCTTCATGACTAAGATCACATCCGCCTCTTTTATGGTAGACAGTCTGTGGGCCACAATAAAGCTGGTCCTTCCCTTCATCATGGAAGCAAAGGCATTTTGTATCTTTAATTCCGTTCTGGTATCAATAGATGAGGTTGCTTCGTCTAAGATCAACATAGGCGGTAGACAGAGCATGACTCTGGCTATACAAAGAAGCTGCTTCTGACCCTGGCTCAAGCTTCCTCCATCCTCGCCTATGACCGTTTCATAGCCTTCCGGCAGCCTTTTAATAAAGCTATGGGCATGGGATGCCTTAGCCGCCTCTTCTACTTCTTCTAAAGTAGCCTCCGGCCTTCCCATGCGGATATTGTCCAATATGGTGCCGGATTTCAGCCATGTTTCCTGCAGTACCATGCCATAGGATGACCGCAGGCTCTTCCTTGTGATATGGCGGATATCTTCATCTGATACTTTGATGCTGCCGCTATCCACATCATAAAACCGCATCAACAGGTTGATAAGTGTAGTCTTGCCACAGCCTGTGGGCCCAACAATGGCAATCCTCTGTCCCGGCTTTACATCCAGATTGAAGTGCTCGATCAGCTTTTTATCAGGTACATAAGAAAAGCACACATCCTTTAAGGATACCTCTCCCGTCACCTGAGAAAGCTCCACTGCATCCTCTCCATCGGGAATCTGGGGTTCTTCTTCTATCAGCTCAAATATCCTTGCGGCGCAGGCGATGGCATTCTGCAGCTCCGTTACTACGCCGGAAATCTCATTAAAGGGCTTGGTGTACTGATTGGCATAGCTTAAGAAGCTGGTCAGCTGCCCCACCGTCAAATAACCCTTTAATACCGCAAACGCTCCTGTAATACCCACGCCGGTATATACCAGGCTGTTGACAAATCTGGTGGCCGGATTGGTGATGGAAGAATAAAAAATAGCTTTCAGGGAACAGTCTTCCAGCCTTTCATTGATCTCTTCAAAGCGCTCTTCCACATCTTTTTCTTTGGAAAAAGCCTGCACTACCTTCTGATTGCCGATCATTTCATCAATAAGAGCAGTCTGCTCGCCCCTGGTCTGTGACTGGGCACGAAACAGCGAAAAGGTCTTTTTGGCAATAAAGCTTGCTACAAATAGGGATACAGGCGTGATCAGGATCACCACCAAAGCCACGCCTACATGAATGGACAACATGAAAAACAAGGTTCCGAAAATAGTCAGCACTCCTGTAAACAGTTGGGTAAATCCCATCAACAAGCCGTCTGCAAACTGATCCACATCCGCTATTACCTTGCTTACGATTTCTCCTGTAGAATGGCTGTCCGTATATTTAAGAGGAAGGATCTCCAGCTTTCGGAACGCTTCCTTGCGGATGTCCCTGACTACAAAGTAAGTCATGCGATTGTTACAAAGGCTCAAAAGCCACTGAGAAGCTGCCGTAGCGGCAATGACCCATCCCATGGTCACCAAAAGCGTTTTCAGCCTGTCAAAATCCACCCAACCCTGATCCCACATACAATCTACTGCATGACCTGTTAAAATAGGCAGATACAGGGTACAGATCACCGTTACCACCGTCAGGCACAGGGAAATGGCCAGATAAAACCAATACCCTTTGATCCTGTTTAAAACCTTTTTTAAAGTTTCCTTTTGTAAGCCTTCCATCATCTGCCTCCTTCCTGGTACTGGGAATCATAAATTTCCTGATAAACCTTGCAGGAAGCAAGAAGTTCATCATGGGTACCCATGCCTGCTATCTCTCCGTCATCCAAAACCACGATTTTGTCCGCATGCTGTATGGACGCGGTCCTCTGGGAAACGATCCATACTGTAGGACGGTAGGAAAGTCCCTTTAAGGCAGTCCTTAGGGCTGCATCAGTGGCATAATCCAGTGCAGAGCTGCTGTCATCCAAGATCAGGATTTCCGGTCTTCTGACTAATGCTCTGGCAATACACAGCCTTTGCTTCTGGCCTCCGGAGAAATTCCTGCCGCCCTGCTCCACTTCTGCATCCAGGCCTCCCTCTTTCTTTTCTACAAATTCTTTGGCCTGGGCCGTCTCTAATGCCTCCCACAGAGTTTCCTCTGCCCCATCCGGATCTCCAAATAACAGGTTGTCCCGTATGGTTCCTTTAAAGAGCGCCGCCTTTTGGGGCACGATACCGATCTTCTTCCTTAATGTATCTATTTCATAATCCTTTACATTCCTGCCATCCACCAGCACTTCTCCCCTGGTGACATCATAAAATCGTGGGATCAACTGGACCAAAGTGGACTTGCCGGAACCGGTGCCGCCAATAATTCCTACGATTTCACCTTTTTTGACAGAAAAATCCATTTCGGTCAATACTTCCCCTTTTCCGCCCCGATAGGTAAAGCCTACATGATCAAATTTGACGCATTCGTCACTTTCTTCATTTTCCTTGATTTTCTGCACATTTTGAGAGGAGGTGTTTATGTCACTTTCTTCTTCCATCCCTTCCGGCAGCTCCATGACCGTCTGAATTCTGACAGCACATGCAAGCGCTTTGGTCAATGTTACGATCAGGTTAGCCAACTTCACCAATTCTACCAAAATTTGTGCCATGTAGTTCACCAAGGCTACCACTTCACCTTGTGACAGGCTGCCTATATCTACCCGTAAAGCGCTCTGATTTAGCAGAAATACAAGGGCTATGTTGATAATGACATATGTGACGGGATTTAACAGTGCCGAAACCCGTCCTGCAAAAAGCTGGATGCGGGTCAGTTCCTGATTCTTTTTATCAAAGGCTTCTATTTCATCCGCCTCTTTATGGAATGCCCGGATGACCCGAATACCATTCAGGTTCTCCCTGACCGAAAGCAGAACCTTGTCCAATCCGTCCTGTACCTTGCGGTATAAAGGAATATTGGCGAAAACAATGGCAAATACTACCAGACTTAGCAAGGGAATTGCCACAGCAAAGACCAATGCCGCTTTTGCATCCACATAAAAGGCCATGATAACGGCTCCGACCACGATAAAAGGGGACCGTAAAAACAGGCGCAAAAACATATTCACCCCGTTTTGTACCTGATTGATATCACTGGTCATGCGGGTGATCAGGGTGGATGTGCCTGCCTGATCCAGTTTTTCATAGCTTAACTTCTGTATATGGGAAAACATGGCTTGGCGAAGTCTTTTGGAAAATCCTACCGCCGCTTTGGCTGCAAAATATTGAGCCGTAATAGAGCAGATCAGGCCGATCACTCCCAGTATGACAAGATACAATCCCATACGCAGCACAATATACATGTTACCGTAGTGGCCGTCTAGATATGATTCATAAGAATCGAATCCCTCAAACTGGCTACCGCCGATACCATAGTCTATGAGCACCGCCATAACAAGCGGCACAAATAGCTCAAAAGAAGCCTCCAGCATCTTAAATAAAGGTGCCAGCACGCTTTCCTTTTTATATTCATTTAAATATTTTAAAAGGCTTTTCATTTCTGTCTCCTAGTTTTCAGGAACCGTCCCCTTAAGTTTATCTTTCTTGATCCGTTTCCATATCCTGCTTGCTATGACAAATACCAAATACCCCAGCAGTCCTCCTAAGGCATTTAATAGGATATCATCTACATCAAAGGCGCCAAAATGGCTGACAAGCTGAAACAGCTCAATACACAGGGAAAGCCAGAAGGAGTGCAGCAGCACTTCCCAAAAGCGCCTCATTCCCGGAAAAGATAAGGGTATCAGGATACCCAAAGGCATAAAGACCAAAATATTGCCAAACAGGTTATCAAATCCGTTGATGGTATCATAATAGCGGATATACATACGAATGGTCTTAAATGGGGTCAGATTTGCCGTAGCCACACCGACCTTGGCATTGCTCAACTCCCATTCGTCTATGATGCCCCGTAGCACCGGAATCGGATATTTAAATACGATCAGCCGCAACAGCAGGCATAGATATAAGATCAGCAATAAAATAAAAAGATATCGCTTTTTATGACTTTTCATTGCTCAGTATCCCCAATACAATTTCTTTTTCCTTCACCCAAATTAAAAATCCACGGATAACAGGGTCAGTCCCTTTGCAGGAAGGGTCCTGCCTGCATTTTGCCGGTCTTTCGTTTCAAGAATGTATTTCATATCCTCTGCCGGCCGCTTTCCCTCTCCTACCTCCAACAGGGTTCCTGTCATGATCCGGATCATATGGAACAAGAAGCCGTTTCCCTTATAATAGAAACGAAGTTCTCCCTCTTCCATACGGATATCAATGGAATGGATACACCGGACAGTAGACTTTTTCTTGATCTTCCTGCCACAAAATCCCCGAAAATCATGTTCTCCCAAAAGATATGCCGCCGCTTTTTTCATAGCCTCCACATCTAAAGCTCCCGCTGCAGCTTCTCTCCGCTCTTCCAGAGAACGCTGTGTATCCTTTGCATATTCATAGACATAGCGTCTGGAAAACACATCCGGTACTTCTTTCAGGCTGACACGATACAAATAGCACTTTTCCTTTGCCTGATAGCGACTGTGAAAGTCCTCTGAGACCTGCTCCACAAGACAGATCCTGATATCTTCCGGCAGATATTGGTTCATATATTCCCGGATATCCAGGTCTGAAAGATTTGTGGCAAAGTGGGCATTTGCTGCCTGCCCTCTTGCATGAACCCCTGCATCGGTCCGTCCTGCTCCGATCACTGCCACCGGCTCTCCTGTAAGTCTTCCCAGCACATCTTCTATCTTTCCCTGTATGGTATTCTCTTTGCCGGAAAGCCTCTGCCATCCGGCATATCGAGTACCTTCATATTGAATCTCGAATCTGTAATTTGCCATATTTTTCCCTTAACTCTTAAAGCTTTCATCCTCCGGGGTATATTTTCTAAATTGATTGATATCCCTGACCAGATAGCGAAGGCTTGCCTTTGCCTGATCAAAAATGCCCGCTTCATTTAAATTGATAATAATAATGGCAACCGGCAGAGCAAAGATCATGCCGATCACGCCATTAAACCGCCAGCCGATATAGAGCAAAAATAAGGTAGGAATAGGAGGCAGACCCATGGAGTCACCCATGATCTTAGGCTGGATGATCTGTCTGAGAAGCTGGCTTAAGCCCCAGAGTGCCAATAAGATGATGGCACGCAGATAATCTCCGCTTAAAATATCAATAAGAGCCCAGGGCGCCAAGACGATACCCGTTCCGAATATAGGCAGAAAGTCCAACCCCGCCATACCCAGCGCTGCTAAAGCCGCATATTTCACATCTGCTATGAGAAGTCCCAGATAAAGCAGCAGATACATCCACAGTTCAATCTTAAACTGGGCTTTAAAATAACCGCCTACAGAGTGTTTCAGGCTGCCTGCGACCACTTCCCACTTGTGCAAAAGACCCGCCGGCATATACTTATGCATAAAGCTTCCCATATATTCCTTATCCGCCACAAAGAAATAGGCCGCTAAAAAGCACATAATAGTTCCCATGATCATATTGGGAATATGCTCCACTGCCTGTCCGATGGTATTGACTGTAGGCGTACTAAGGCGTGTTATGACCTCTGATATATAACCATCAAAGGATGTCTGCCAGGAAGAAAGGTTAGCTCTGAAATCCCCCGGCAGCTTATTGTACAGATCCGTAAAGTGTGCCGCCGCACCGGCAATTTCTTTTTCCGCTGCTGCCCACAGATCAGGAAGATCTTCTATAAATCCGGATATCTGTCTTGCCAAAAATGCGCCAACGCCATAAAAAAACAATGCGATCAAAAAAAGAACCAGGATAATAACCATGACGGATACCGCTTTTCGCCTGATATTGCATTTATCGGAAATAAAGGTTACCAAAGGGTTTGCCAGCTTTGCCAAAAGGAACCCTATGACAAAAGGCCAGAAAAAGACAAGGACTTTGGGGCCCAGCCAAAACAGCAAGACCAACCAGACACATGGAATTAAAATATTTAAAAATATCTTAAAGTAATGTCTGAATGTAGTCATAGATTTCTTCCCTTCCCTGCTTGGTCAGTGCAGAATAAGGCAGCAAAACACTTCCCTTTTCGGCTTTTAGTCCCTCCCTCAAAATTTTTAACTGCTTGTCAAGCTGAGAACGCTTGATCTTGTCCAGCTTGGTGGCAATGATAACGGGTGTAAATCCGCTTTCCAATATCCAGGAATACATCTGCCTGTCATTGGCTGAAGGCTCATGACGGATATCGATCAAAAGAAATACCGCTTTAAGCTGTTTGGAGGTGCGTAAATACCGCTCTACCATTTTTCCCCATTTTGCTTTGATCTCCACAGAGGCGTTGGCATAGCCGTAGCCCGGCAGATCTACAAAATAAAGTTCGTCATTGATATTATAATAATTGATGGTCTGTGTCTTTCCCGGCTGAGCCGATGTCCTGGCATAATTCTTCCTGTTCATCAGGCCGTTGATCAGTGAAGATTTCCCCACATTGCTCTTTCCTGCAAAAGCGATCTCAGGCAGAGTATTGTCAGGAAGCTTGCTGGTAATACCACAAACCGTTTCCAAATTGACTGTTTTTATGACCATAACTTTCTCCTTCACAAAACCGGACTGATGAAGAAAACGCCGCCTGACGGCGGCGTATAACCTACTTTGCTTCTTTTAACTGTTCTCGTTTTATAATCTCCGGTTCCCTTTCTCCCAAAACCGCCTCTTTTGTAATGATACAGGAGGCGATGGTATCATCAGAGGGAATGGTAAACATGACATCCATCATAACATGCTCGATAATGGAACGCAGTCCTCTGGCCCCGGTCTTTCTCTCCATGGCTAAAGATGCGATAGTTTTCACTGCATCTTCTTCAAAGATCAGCTCTACTTCATCCATCTCAAACAGCTTCTGGTATTGTTTTACCAACGCATTCTTAGGCTCCGTCAGAATCCTTAAAAGGGACTCTTCATCCAGCCCTTCCAATGAAATGATAATCGGTACACGGCCCACAAATTCGGGAATCAATCCAAACTTCACCAGATCCTGCGCCGTTACATCTTTAAACAGTTCTCCCAGACCCATGTCCACTTTCTTGCCGATCTCTGCATTAAATCCGATGGATTTTCGATCCAGCCTTGCTTCCACGATCTTTTCCAGACCGTCAAAAGCGCCTGCACAGATAAACAAGATATTGGTGGTATCGATCTGCAAAAGCTCCTGATGAGGGTGCTTTCTGCCACCTTGGGGCGGAACGCTGGCAAGGGTGCCTTCAATGATCTTTAATAAAGCCTGCTGCACACCTTCGCCGGAAACATCTCTGGTAATGGATACATTCTCGCTTTTTTTTGTGATCTTGTCGATCTCATCGATATAAATAATGCCGTACTGGGCTTTTTCGATATCGTAGTCCGCCGCCTGGATCAGCTTTAACAAGATGTTTTCCACATCTTCGCCTACATATCCGGCTTCCGTTAATGTGGTCGCATCCGCAATGGCAAAAGGCACATTAATGATCTTGGCTAAAGACTGGGCGAGATATGTCTTTCCTGAACCGGTAGGTCCGATCATCAGGATATTGCTTTTCTGCAATTCCACATCCGTGTCACTATCTGCGGTAACTCTTTTATAATGATTGTATACCGCAACGGATAAAACCTTTTTCGCCTCTTCCTGACCAATCACATAATCATCTAGAAATTGCTTGATCTCAACGGGCTTTAAGAGATTAATGGACAATCTTTTTTCTTCTTCGGCCTCTTCATATTCTTCTTCCATGATCTCAGCGCACAGATCGATGCACTCATCACAGATATAAACCCCGTCCTGACCGGCAATCATTTTGCGTACCTGGTCCTGTGTCTTATTACAAAAGGAACATCTGATTTTGTCCTGTGAGATTCTTCCTGCCATTTAAGCTCCTGCTTTCTGATTATTTCTTCTCTTCTTCGCTCTCTCTGGAGGTAACGATCTTATCTACAATACCATAGCTTAAGGCATCCTCTGCGCTCATCCAGTTATCCCTTTCGGTATCAGCTGCTACCACCTCCAGATCCTTACCCGTATTTTCGGAAAGGATACGGTTTAATTTCTCTTTTGTCTTTAAAATATGCTTTGCTGTGATCTCAATCTCTGTCGCCTGACCCTGAGAACCGCCGGAAGGCTGATGGATCATGATCTCTGAGTTGGGCAGTGCAAGCCTTTTTCCCTTTGTGCCGCCCGCCAGTAAAAATGCGCCCATGCTGGCTGCCAATCCGATACAGATGGTGCTGACATCACATTTTACATAGTGCATGGTATCATAAATTGCCATGCCGGCTGTTACGCTGCCGCCGGGGGAATTGATATAGAGGTGGATATCCTTTTCCGGATCCTCTGCTTCCAAAAATAACAGCTGTGCGATCACAACACTGGCGGAAACATCGGTTACTTCTTCACCCAAAAAAATGATCCTGTCTTTTAGCAGTCTGGAATAGATATCGTAAGAACGCTCGCCCCTGCTGGTCTGCTCTATGACATAAGGTATTAAGCTCATTGAAATTCCTCCTTATTTTACAATTCACTGTCTGGATTATTATTTTTCTTTTGCATTCTCCACAACAAATTCTGCCGCTTTGGTCACAGCCAGATCTTTTAAGATCTCTTCCTTGCCGGCTTCCCCGATCATTTCTTTGACCTGATCTGTTTCCATCTTATACATCTCAGCAAGTCTGGATACTTCCTTATCAAAGTCTTCTTCTGATGCTTCGATCTTTTCTTTCTTAACAATAGCTTCCAATACCAGTCTGGACTGGATACGCTTTAATGCCTGCGGCTTGATCTGCTCTTCCATCATAGCCGGATTGCTGCCGGTAAGCTGCATGTATTGCTCCATGGAAAGACCCTGCATCTGAATACGCTGTGCAAATTCATCCACCATCTGCCTTTGTACTGTCTGGATATAAGCATCGGGGATTTCCATTTCGGAAGCTTCAATAACAGCCTCGATGGCTGCCATTTCCTTCTGGTTCTTTGCATCCTCCTCTTTTTTGGATGCCAGATTTTTCTTTACATCCGCTTTATATTCTTCCAATGTATCGAATTCAGAAACCTCAGATGCGAACTCATCATCTAACTCAGGAAGCTCTTTTTCTTTGATCTCTTTGATGGTTACCTTGAATAAGGCAGGTTTGCCTGCCAGTTCCTTTGCATGATAGCTTTCGGGGAAAGTAACATTGACCTCCACCTCTTCGCCTATATTCTTTCCGATCAACTGATCTTCAAATGTATCGATAAAGGAATGAGAACCGATGACTAAGTCATAATTTTCTCCCTTGCCGCCTTCAAATGCTTCTCCGTCTACAAAGCCTTCAAAATCGATCACTGCTGTATCCTTATCCTGAACGGGACGGCCTTCCACGGATTTTGTACGGCTGTTTCTTTCTCTTTCCCGATCGATCACCTCGTTAACCTCTTCTTCGGTTACCTCTGATTCAACCTTATCGATCTTGACACCTTTATATTTTCCCAGCGTTATTTCGGGTTTTAAAGCAACGGTTGCAGTAAATACAAATGCCTGACCTGGCACTAAGGTTACTACATCGATCTCGGGAGAAGATACGATCTCCTCGCCGCACTCATCATATGCTTTTTCATATGCACTTGGGATAAGGGAATTGGCTGCTTCTTCTAAGAAGACGCCCTTTCCGTACATCTTTTCGATCATGGCTTTGGGCACTTTTCCCTTTCTAAAGCCGGGTACACTGATACTGTTTTTATTTTTCTGGTATGCGGCTTCTGTGGCCTTTTCCAGTTCCTCAGCAGGCACTTCAATGGTAAGTTTCGCCATGTTTTTCTCTAATTTTTCAACTTTTACGCTCATGTTTCTTAATTTGTCCTCCTAAAAATTTGTGAATATGGAAACATACCCACAGTCATTTTAGCATTATAGCATAATACAAGGGAAAATACTAGCACTTTTTCCCAGCATTTCCCCTTATTTTCCCGTAATTTTATAATAATTTCATCGTTTTTTTCCATAAATCACTTTGGAGGTGATACCAGGACACATCCCCAGCTTTCCGGACAAGGCATTGATCCTCTCTTCCGGTGCATTTACCACCAGGCTGATCACATTGAGATTTTCTTCAATACGGGGAATCCCCATTCTGCCAATGATAAATTCACCTGCCTCGTGCAATATGGCATTGACTCTTTCAATAGATTCTGATTCCTCCACGATAATGCCGATCATGGCAATTCGTTTATGTTCCATATGCTACCTCCTAACAGTGCGGCATCTTCCTCATCATGGCTTGCCACCACCAATGTCCTGCCGTGAAGATGTTCTTCAATAAATTGGGCGGCTTTCTTTTTGGTCTCCGGATCCAGCCCTGCAAAGGGCTCATCTAACAAACAGATCCCACTTTCCGGGTCAGGTTCATACAACATGGTTCGGATCAGAGCACACCGCCTTTTCATGCCGCCACTTAATGTTTTTGCCGGTTGATCCAGGCATTCCCGGGGCAGAAGCTTTTCTGCCGTTTCTCGGATCCTTTCATAAAATGCTTGGTTGGTTTCCTCTTTATCTTTTCGATTTGTGGTTAACATAATATTTATTATGGTAAATTCATTTTCAAAAAGCCGATCCTCCTGGAAAAGATAAGATACCTCTGCAAAGGTTATGGTGCCCTGATCCGGTTCTTCCAAACCTGCCATCAATCGGAGCAAGGTGGTCTTGCCGCTGCCGGAAGGTGCCATCAATAAATATCTGCCACCCTTTTTCAGTTCCCCGCTAAAATGGGATAATACCTGTTTATTTCCATAGGACTTGGAAATATCCTCAATGATGATATCTCCCATCTTGCCTGCTTCATCCTGTCTGCTGCCTTTCGAAAGCCTTGCCGCCATATACCGTCCCGTCGGTTCCAAAAGCAGTCTCATCCCCTTGATCAGGCACTTTTCTACCAGAAAGCTCAATAAGATCAGCGACAATGTCCAGGCAAACAGTGCTGGTGTATCCAAATAGACCTTGGACATATAAATCCTCTCTCCAATGGACTCCTGTGGCATGCCAATGACTTCTGCCGCCACGCCTGACTTAAATGCCATACCCACGGAGATTTCCATAGCCGATATCATAAAAGGGAGAAAAGCCGGGCGATAAAGGTATAACAGCCTCCCCCATCCCCGTATATGAAACAGGTCCGCCATTTCCTTTAACTTAGCGTCTACTGCCGAAAGACCGTTTATGGCAGCTGTACAGGCATTGGGAAATACCACTAAAAAGCTGACCCACAAAGCCACCTGTTTTGAGCCTTGCCAGATCAGAAGTAAAACGATAAAGCTGACCACAGGAACGGCCTTTAATACGGATAATACCGGTTGAAATATTTCTTTTATAAGAGGAACGGCATAACAAAGCCCGCCTAACACAATACCTGTGAGGACTGCCAGGAAAAACCCGGAAAGGATCCTTCCCATGGATAAAGCACAGGTCCTGTAAAAAGCGCCTTGTCCCAACAGCCCTATGAAAGTCTTAAAAACCTCCGCAGGGCCTGCCAGTAAAATGTCATTATGGATCAGAATGGCTGCCATCTGCCAGATGAGCAGCCATCCCAATAAGATCAAGATTTGTTTCGTTCTTTTTTTCATCATATATCATTCAAATCTAACTATTACCGGATGGTATAAAAATCCTCATCCGGCATTGCTCCACCTATAAACTCGGGATTCTGTTCAAAAAGGATGGAAAGATAAGTAGAAAGCGCCGCTTTCATTTCTTCACCGTCAATATAGGTAATGTTGCATTTGGGAATGGCTGCCGCTGCAATGGGCTCTTTTTCCACAATGCCTCTTTCCACCATATATGCTGCAGTAGTCTCTACATCGGAATTAGCAAAGGCAGCACTGGCCTGATGCTCTTCTAAAAATAAATCTACTGCTTCAGGATTTTCCTCTAAAAATGCTGTCCTGACTACGGTTACACCGGTTACCAGGCCCTGTCCGTCATGAAGCATTTCCCATTCCTCATTGATATCCAAAACAACGGATAAGGCTTCATTCTGCTTGCATGCTGCCGTTACAAAAGGCTGAGGCAGAAGACCGATGGCATTCGGGTCTTCCTGCAAAAGAGCTGCAACCTCGGTAGCCTCGGAACGGTACTCCAATGTCACTTCATCCAAAGCAACGCCATTTTGCGACAGCAGATGCTGCAATGCATAGTCAGGCGTGGTTCCTTTTCCCGTCAGATAAACGGTCTTGCCTTTCAGATCGGCTATACTGGTAATGGAAGTATCTCCGGATACCAGATACAATACACCTAAGGTATTGATGTCGATCACCGTTACCGCACCCTGGCTTTTCTGGTATAAAACTGCCGCTGCATTGGCGGGCAAAAGCGCAATATCCAGATCACCCTGGATCATCCTGGGCATGATCTCATCTGCCGCAGTTGCCATGTCATACTCATAGCTGCCCCGGGTCAGACCTTCATCCTGATCCTCCCATAACTTTAATAAACCGATAGAAGTAGGTCCCTTTAAGGATGCGATCCTTACTGTTACCTTCTGGTCAGATGCCTGTGGCTCTGTCACCTCTTCTGTCGGTTCTTCTTCCGGTTCTGCCGCTTCCTTTGTTCCTGCCTGCTCATCTGTTTCGTTCTGCTTCGCATCCGTAGAAACCGTTTCCCGGTTGCCGCATCCCGTAAGAAGACCCAGGCTAAGTGCCGCCGTCAACAACAGTGTCAAATATTTTCTTTTCATACGCTACCTCCTGATTTTCCGTCGGAACGAATCCTTCGGATCATCTTTTTGTATTTTTACAGCTTTTAGCTGCATGTTTATTTTATCACACTTTTTCCATTTGTGCACGAAATTACTGCATTTTTTAATCATCATGTTTCTAAAAATTACGGGCAGACCCCCAAAACCGTAAATTTTGTAAGAGTTGACAATCCATGAAAACTATGTCATATTACAAATCACGAGAAAAAGCCGCATCCCTTAGGATAAACGGCTTTTAACTACTATGGAATACCTATTACACATGCCATTATGTTAGCACAAAAATAAGAAAAAGAAACCACCCGAAGTGGGTGGTTTTGCGCCACCCTATTAAATTGATTCAATAGCAAAGGAGAATGATATGGAGATCGCAGCAAGACATCTGGTCCGCCCCGAGGACTTAAATCATCATGGTACTCTCTACGGAGGCCGCATCGCGGAATGGATGACCGAAGCCGCTTTTATCGGCGCAGCAAAACTATTGGGCCATACAGACCACACCGTGATCGTTTCCACCAAAGAATTGTCCGTAAAACAGCCGGTGAAGCCGGGCACGGTTCTGGAGCTGGATTTTGAATTAAAATCCGCCGGCACCACCAGCCTGACCATTCAGGTGAAAGGCCGGGATATGCTGCATCAGGAAGCCTCTTACTGTCAGGGCACTTTCATTTTTGTCACCCTGGATGAAAATGGAAATAAGAAACCACACGGCATCAGCCTTTAAGGCTGATAGCCTGCTCCTTCCACCAAATCCCCCTCTGCAAACAGAGCGCTGATGATCCCTTTATATTCCATGAGTGTCTTTGCTTTGCGGATCCGCTTGTCATATTCTTCTTTATGGGAAAAACAGCAGATCATGTAATGCCACAGTTCTTTCATTTTGTGCAACACCACTTCCTCCGAAAACAACAGTTCCTGATATGTGACAAACAATTCATCATGGAATGCCCGCAGTCTTTTTTTATCCGGCTTTCCTGTCCCCTTTATTTCTTCCAGCAAAAAAGGATTTGCCAAAAGCCCTCTTCCAAGCATCACTTCATCTAATTTAGGATAATCTTCTATCAGTTTCTTATAATCCTCCGCCCGAAAGATATCCCCGTTATAGCAGACGGGATTTTTGCTGTGTTCATAAGCATAAGCAAACTGCTCCCTGTGGGGCGCGCCCCGATAAAATTCTTTCTGTATTCTAGGATGAATCATCAGACACTTTATGGGAAAACTATTAAACAGGTCCAATAGTTCATAAAATTCTTCCGGATCCTGCTTTCCCACCCTTGTCTTAACGGAAATATCCATATCCGAAAGTTCGTTAAAGATTTCTTCCAGAAATTCTTTTAACTGTGCGGGCCTGGCCAGAAAACCGGCGCCTTTGCCTTTGGCCGCCACAGTATTGGAAGGACATCCCAGATTCAGGTTTACTTCCTCATATCCCATATCCTGCAGCTGTCTGGCAGTGTGAATCCATTCATCCGCCCGATTGCCGATGATCTGGGGTATGACATGCAGTCCTTCGTTGTGCTTAGGCAAAACATCCTGTTTATCCTTATTTCTGATCTCTCTTTTTTGATTGGGCGCAATAAAAGGCGTCACATAACAATCCGGACCTTCAAAATGTTTGGCAAACAGATTGCGGTATACATACCAGGAGATCCCTTCAAAGGGTGCAAAATAAAATTTCATTTTTATCTTTTCCTTTTTTATATTTGAAAATCAGTTTTTTTCTTACAAAAGTTACCATTATAAAAAAACAAACAGCGCAAATACTAAAGCCAAGATAAGATGCGGCACGAACCAAAAGATTTTTCTTAAGGTAAGTGTCGGGAACACTTATCTTAAGAACAGAAAACAAAAAATTTGGAGGTGAAAAAAATGGCATCTAAGACAAGCAAGAAAGAAGCAAAAGCGGCTATGGATCGTTTCAAAACTGAAGTTGCAAGCGAGCTTGGTGTAAACTTAAAAGATGGTTACAACGGCGACCTGACTTCTAAAGAAGCTGGTTCCATCGGTGGCGAGATGGTTAGAAGGATGATCAAGAAACAGGAAGAGCAGATGAAGTAATCATACTTCTGCTAAGAAGTCCTGAAATCCTAAAAGCGGGAAGAAACCTAATCTTCCCGCTTTATGTTTTCTCTTTTTACCGATAAACAATTGCCGTTGCGATTTTTTCCGCTTCTTCTTTTCCCAAAAAGCGTTCTACGATGGCAAGACCAAAGTCAATGGCTGTTCCCAGCCCTCTGCTGGTGGTCACATGATCGGAAACGGCTACGGTTTCTTTTAAAACTGTGGCTCCCTCTAAATGACTTTCAAAGGTGGGATAAGAAACGGCTTCCCTGCCTTTCAAAAAGCCTCTGTGCCCCAAAATGCTGGGTGCGGCACAGATAGCGCTGACATATTTTCCCCCATGATAAAAGGCCTCTACCTGTTTCATTAAAGGCTCACAATCCTCCAGGTTTTTGGTGCCCGGCATACCGCCCGGCAGCACGATCATATCTACTTCATCAAAATTCACCTGGGATAATACCAGATCTGCCACAACGGTAACTCCATGGGAACTGGTCACCCGGACATCTTCCGAAATGGATACCATCTTCAGATCCAGCCCTGCTCTTCTGCAAACATCCACTACCAACAATGCTTCGCATTCTTCAAAACCTTCTGCCAGAAATACACATATTTTTGCCATTTTGAAACCACCTTTCTTTTTTTCGTATTTCCAATTCCGATTTCGGGCATTATAATAGATACAGGCAAATAATGAGCAAAATCCGGAAAGGAATTATTATGGAAATCGAACGCAAATATACCATCAAAAAATTACCGGAGGATCTTTCCTCCTATACCTGCCTTCATATGGAGCAGGCATATCTGTGCACAGACCCTGTAGTTCGCATACGCAAGGAAAATGATGACTATTTCCTGACATATAAAGGGAAAGGGCTCCTTGCCAGGGAAGAAGCCAATCTTCCTCTCCACGAAGAGGGTTTTGCCCATCTCTTGACCAAGGCTGACGGTCTGATCATCCAGAAAGACCGTTATCTCATCCCTATTGACGAACCCAAGTTTGATCAAAAAGTGCTGACAGAGCTGGGTGTGGAAAAGCTGCCTGATAATCTGCAGTTAAAGATCGAACTGGACATTTTCAAAAGCCCCTCCGGCCTCATTATGGCGGAAGTGGAATTCCCTTCCGTAGAATTGGCCAATGCTTACCAAATGCCCGATTGGTTCGATGAAGATGTCACAAGCAATAAGGCATATCACAACTCTAACATCAGCAAAGGAGGACCGGTTTTCGATCCTATGCCTTCTTTTTTGGAAGACGGAAACTGATGGCTGCCAGCTTCTTCATCTTTTCGGCAGTTTTTTCATCAAACTGTCCCGGAAGCAGTCTCCACTTCCAGTTTTCGCCCAAGGTTGAAGGGGTATTGATACGGGCGGCGTTATCCAGCTCCAGATAGTCCTGGATGGGAATGACCGCCGTATCGGAAACACTCATTAAGGCAAGCCTTACCAAAGCCTCTGTCAATCCCTTATCCCTATGGCAGTGGCAGTATTCCTTGACAAACTTTTTGTCCTCTTTGGAAAGACCTGCCAACCACCCTGCTGCCGTCTCATTATCATGGGTTCCCGTGTAAACGATAGAATTTTTATCATAATGATGGGGCAGATATCCGCTGTCCTCATAATTTCCAAAAGCAAATTCTATGATCTTCATGCCCGGATATCCTGTTTTCGCTACCAAAGCCTTTACTTCATCCGTTAAAAATCCCAGATCCTCTGCAATGACCTTCCGATCTCCCAATGCCTTCTTCATAGCCTCAAAAAGACCGTATCCGGGGCCAGGTTCCCAATGGCCAAACTCTGCTGTAAGGTCCAAGTATGGAATGGCATAATAAGACTCAAAACCGCGGAAATGATCGATCCTTACCACATCATACAATTCATAGCAATAGGCAATTCTCTTGATCCACCAGTCATACTTGGTCTGCTTGTGATAATTCCAGTCATAGAGGGGATTGCCCCAAAGCTGTCCTGTTTCACAAAAGGCATCCGGGGGGCAGCCTGCTACCGCAAGGGGATATCCGCTGTCGTCCAACTGGAACATCTCCGGTCCCGCCCAGGTATCGGCGCTGTCAAAAGCCACATAGATGGGAATGTCTCCTATGATCTCAATACCCTTTTTGTTGGCGTACTTTTTCAGCTTTTTCCACTGACGATAAAAGCAATACTGTAAAAATTTATAAAAATCAATTTCTTTTGCCAGCTGTTCTTTATACCTTGCCATGGCTTTTTTCTTCCGAAGACGGATATCCGTATCCCAATCTGTAAAAGGTTTTCCTTCAAAATGATCCTTCAAGGCCATATATAGGGCATAATCCTCCAGCCAGTAGCTGTTCTTTTTTACGAATTTGTCATACCGCTTTTCCAAGGGCGCACGGAATCGTTCAAAAGCATGGCGCAGCACCTTATAGCGGCTGAAATACATTTTTTCATAGTCCACATAGGCAGGATTATCACATACTTCCACCTGTTCGCACTCCGGCAGGGTCAAAAGACCATCCTCTTTTAACATATCCAAGTCGATAAAATAAGGATTTCCTGCAAAAGTGGAAAAAGACTGGTACGGGGAATCCCCATACCCAGTCTGTCCTAAAGGCAGAATCTGCCAATAGCTCTGTCCTGCCTTTTTCAGTAGATCTACAAATTCATATGCGCTTTTTCCAAAGGTCCCGATGCCGTAGTTGGACGGCAGGCTGAAAATGGGACACAATACACCGCATTTTCTCATAATTACCCCACAATTTTCTTACTTTAATTTCCAGATGTCCCTGTTGTAATCTGCAATGGTACGATCAGAAGAGAAGAAGCCTGCTTTTGCAATATTTACAAGCATCATCTTTTTCCATTTTTCCCGATCCAGATAATCCTCAAACATCCGATCCTTGGTAACCACATAATCTCTGAAGTCCAAAAGAGTCATGAACCAATCTTTATTCAACAGTTCGTTATAAAGGCGCTGTAAGTTCTTTTTATCTCCCACCTTGCACATTTCCTTGCTGATGATAAAATCAACGGCTTCTTTGATCATGGGATCATTGTCGTAGAATTTCTTGGAAACATAATCCGCCTTTTCATAATGAGCGATGACTTTCTCGGATTTTTCTCCGAAGATATAAATATTGTCATCACCTACCAGCTCGTGGATCTCCACATTGGCGCCGTCGGAAGTTCCCAGGGTAACCGCACCGTTTAACATGAACTTCATGTTGCCGGTACCGGAAGCCTCTTTGCTGGCCAAAGAGATCTGCTCGGAAATATCGCAGGCAGGGATCAGCTTCTCTGCATAGCTTACATTGTAGTTTTCCACCATAAGCACCTGCATGTAAGGGGATACATCAGGATCCTTGTTGACGATCTCCTGTAAACAGAGGATCAGGTGAATGATATCCTGTGCGATCACATATGCCGGTGCAGCTTTTGCACCAAAAATAAAGCTGATAGGGGTGGAAGGCTTTTTGCCGCCCTTGATCTCCAGATATTTATGAATGATATAAAGAGCATTCATCTGCTGTCTCTTATACTCGTGGAGACGCTTGATCTGGATATCAAAAATGGATTCCGTATTTAAGGCAACTCCTTCTGCCTCTTTGACATAGTCTGCCAGCTCTTTCTTTTTCTGCTTCTTGATCTCTTCGATCTGATTTAAGAAATGAGCATCATTTGTCTTTTCCAAAAGCTTTTCTAAGGAAGCCGCATCCTTCTTAAAGCCCTCACCGATGGTATCCTCGATAAGCTTTGCAAGAGGTCTGTTACAGGATAACAGCCATCTTCTGAAGGTGATACCGTTGGTCTTGTTATTAAACTTCTCAGGATAGATCTTGTAGAAGGAATGTAACTCCGTATCCTTTAAGATCTCCGTATGGATCGCCGCTACACCATTTACGGAGAAACCATAATGGATATCAATATGGGCCATATGTACTCTGTCATCCTTATCGATGATCTGTACCTTTTCATCCTTATATTTTGCTGCAACTCTCTTATCCAGTTCCTTAATGATGGGAACCAGCTGCGGCACTACCTTTTCCAGATATTTCAGAGGCCATTTTTCCAATGCTTCCGCCAAAATGGTATGGTTGGTATAAGCACAGGTCTTGCTCACCACTTCAATGGCTTCATCAATGGTAAAGGCCTTCTCCTCTACCAGAATACGGATCAGCTCCGGAATGACCATGGTAGGGTGGGTGTCGTTGATCTGGATCACTGCATGGTCATACATTTTTCTCAGATCCACCTTTTTGTCCTTTAACTCTTTTAAGATCAGCTGTGCACCGTTGCTCACCATGAAATACTGCTGATAGATACGCAGCAGATTACCTGCTTCGTCAGAGTCATCGGGATATAAGAATAAAGTAAGGTTTTTCTCAATATCTTCTTTATCAAAATCAATGCCTTTTTTTACAATGCTCTCATCCACAGACTCCACATCGAAAAGGCGCAGCTTATTGATGCCGTTGTCATAACCGATCACATCGATATCATACAGTCTGGATTTTACCTTCAGATCTCCAAAAGGAACTTCAAAAGAAATATCTGTCTTATTCAGCCAGCTGTCAGGCTCGATCCAGTCATTGCGCACTGCAGTCTGCTTTCTGTTTTTAAATTCCTGTTTAAACAAGCCGAAGTGATAGTTTAAGCCGATACCGTCTCCGGGCAGGCCAAGGGTAGCGATGGAATCCAAAAAGCATGCTGCCAGACGGCCCAGTCCGCCGTTTCCCAAAGAAGGCTCCGGCTCTGCTTCCTCGATCCTGCTAAGCTCCTTTCCGTGCTTTTTCAAAATCTCTTCTAATTTATCATATACACCCAGATTGATCAGGTTGTTGGATAACAGCTTTCCGATCAGGAATTCGGCAGATATGTAGTATACCTTTTTGGGGCCCGCAACAGCTTCTGTTGCAGCGGTCAATCCCTTGGTCAGCTGCAAAAGTGCAACATACAATTCTTTGTCGCTGCTGCTTGCAATGTCCTTGCCAAAACGAACCTGTAAAATTTCCTGAAGCTGCTCTTCCATTTTCATCTCGATAATCTCTCTTTGCAGTGTCATTTGCTCTCCTCCATAAAAGTCCAAATAGATATATTCCTTCACGATTGTACAACAAAAGGACGGTCTTGTAAACCGTCCTTTTTGACATATGATCCAGTTTGTATGTACTGAATTATCTGTACTCGAAAAGTTCTTTCATAACCAGATGTCTGGGCAGACCATCTACATACATAGGTGTCAACTCACCCATGATAAGGGGTCTTGCATATTTCACATAGCCATCATTTAAGTTGCAGCCGTCTGCTGTGATCCACTCTGCAGGAACAGGTCTTTCCACATTGGCGATGGCATGGATATCATAAGCGCTTGTGCCGCACTGATAAGGATCGTCTCCGTTTCTGTCCAGTGTGATCATCATGCCGGTCTTGCCTTCTTCTGCAGCTTTGACTGCATCTGCGCCAACCTGGAATGCTTCGTTGATATCTGTTAAGGAAGCTAAGTGAGTAGCGGCTCTCTGTAAGGTGGAGAACTCAACTGCTCTGGTCTTTAAGCCTGTCTCAGCAGCAACTAACTGTGCCAGATAAGCAGCGGTACCGGACATCTGCTTGTGTCCGAAAGCATCCACTGCTACATTTTCATTTGCCAGCTCGCATACATAGCGTCCGTCAGCAATATGTACACCTTCGGAAACTGCGATAACCACGGAAGTCCTGGTAGCTGCCAGCTCTTTTACCTTTGCGATAAAAGCATCTACATCAAACACTTTTTCAGGTAAGTAAATTGCATCACAACCGGTACAATCAGGTCCTTTTGCCAAAGCTGCAGCTGCTGTCAGCCAGCCTGCATTACGACCCATGATCTCAACGATACATACGGTAGGTTTCTGCGCGCCGAAAGACTCGTTATCACGGATGATCTCTTTCACGCTGGTTGCAATATATTTTGCTGCAGAACCGTATCCGGGGCAGTGGTCTGTTACAGGCAGATCGTTATCGATGGTCTTGGGAACGCCCATGAATCTCTGGGGTTTGTTATGAGCTGCCGCATAATCGGAAAGCATCTTAACCGTATCCATGGAATCGTTTCCGCCTGCATAAAACAGGCACTCGATATCATGTTTCTCCATGATCTCAAATACTTTTTCATATACATCCTCATGGCCTTCGATCTTAGGCATTTTGAAACGGCAGGAGCCAAGGAATGCAGAAGGGGTTCTCTTTAACATTTCGATTCCCACTTCATCATCCAAGTAAGGCGCAAGATCAACAAGCTTATCCTCTAAAAAGCCTTCGATACCATGTACCATACCATAAATTTTCTTCACTCCCAGTTTCTTTGCTGCTGCATATACGCCAGCAACGGAGGAGTTGATTACGGCTGTAGGGCCGCCGGACTGTCCAACAACAATATTACCTTTCATTGTGTTCTCTCCTTCTAATATATTTTCTTCTGAGCGAGCTTTTTCGCAAGCGATCAAAACACATGCGCAAAAATGCCCTCAATCGAATTGTATTATATCACAGGCACAGCCTGTGATCACCATTCGCCGTTCGCCAAGAGTGAGCAAACTCCCTCTGGCTCACTAACGCTCATTATATCAGATTGAGGGGCATAAAACAAGTAGGAATGCGGATAACAGGACTTGAACCTGCACGGTCTCCCACCAGAACCTAAATCTGGCGCGTCTGCCAATTCCGCCATATCCGCATGGTAATTTATAAATAGCGGAAACCCTTGTCTTAAGGATTCCCGCGTCATAAACAAGTGAGCCACCGGGGACTCGAACCCCGGACAACTTGATTAAAAGTCAAGTGCTCTACCACCTGAGCTAGTGGCCCAAACAAGCTGGGCTAGCTGGATTCGAACCAGCGAATGCAGGAGTCAAAGTCCTGTGCCTTACCGCTTGGCGATAGCCCAATGATAGAAAAAAAGGTGGATACAGGGATTCGAACCCTGGGCCTCCAGAGCCACAATCTGGCGCGCTAACCAACTGCGCTATACCCACCACATATCATTTTAGGGTTTTGAACTCCCAAATGTGCCCGAAGGGATTCGAACCCCCGACCCACGGCTTAGAAGGCCGTTGCTC
>JAFLSW010000020.1 GCA_022510725.1 Lachnospiraceae bacterium | reverse complement strand
GTAGAGCACTTGACTTTTAATCAAGTTGTCCGGGGTTCGAGTCCCCGGTGGCTCATTTCATGAATGTTATTGCGGAAATCTTATAAGGATTTCCGTTTTTTAGTAAATGAAAGTGTATTTTTATGAAAAAATGTAAAATTTCTCTTTTATTTTTTTGATATTTATTGCATAATCTATTATAATATTTATACTAATTAGTAAAAGCTGCGTTAAAAAGAAAGGGAGGATAAAATTATGAAAAAGATGAGAAAGCTTTTTTTGGCAGCCGTATTGATCAGTTCTATGTTAATTTTACAAGGTTGTTCTTTTTCGGACTTAACCACACCTGTGACTAGCCATTCCGTTACAAAAGATGACAATAATGGCCTTAAGTTTCATGTGGATTTGAAAGCGGATATGTCTCAAAATTATAAATGGTATGTATATTCTGATTCTGAGATTGACCAGGCGAAGGATAAAGTAAGTGACGGTATGTTTAATGATACCCGTACCAACAATTACGAATTTATCGTAAGAGAAGAAAAAGACTTTACCTTCTATTTAGTATTGGTCAAAGATGCGAATCTGGAGACCGCAAGGATCTACCCCTATAAAATGTCAGTAAAAGGCGGCGATATACAGATCGAAGAATTGGCTGCATACAATTTAAATACTGACAAGAAATTGATGAAAACATTAACAAGTGCTTTGGATCTTTCCGCAGAATAGGATTTGCAGAGATTATTTGGCTGCCGCATTGATATAATGCGGCAGTCTTTTTATGAAAGTTATTCTGTAATGGCGGATTTTGTGATATAATGAGCGCAAGTGAGCCGGAGCAGGCAGAGCCTATTCATAGCGAGCGGTGAATGCCGATCGCAAGCTGTGCTTGTAATATAATATGAGTACACAAATTAGAAGAAGGGATTTGTGTGGATAAACTACGCAGTGCATTAGAACAATTACAGAAGAGCGATATGTATCCTTTTCATATGCCGGGGCATAAACGCCGGGAAATAGACTACCTGACACAAAGCAGTTATTTAAAAGATATTACGGAAATAGATGGCTTTGATAACCTCCATTGTCCGGAAGGGATCATAAAAGAAGAACAGGAATTTGCTGCCTCTCTTTTTGGGGCAAAGGAATCTTTCTTTTTAATTAACGGAAGCAGCGTTGGAGTACTTGCTGCCATTGCCGCAGCCAAAGATAGTGACAGCGAGAAAAAGATCTTAATGGGAAGAAATTCTCATAAGTCTGCTTATAACGGGCTCTATCTATGGGATATAAGAGCAGAGTATTTATATCCACGGCAATATCGTGGGGTTTCTTTTGTAGGAGCTATTTCTGTAAAAGAAGTGGAAAGAGCCTTATCAAAGAGCAATGATTATGGAGCAGTTTTTATTACCTCCCCTACCTATGAAGGAATCATCAGCGATATAAAAGGGATCTGCGAGCTGGCTCATCAAAAGGACATTCCTGTGATCGTAGATGAGGCTCATGGTGCTCATTTGGGCATATTTGGAGGAGATGATTATTTTCCTTTGGGCGCAATTGCATCAGGTGCCGATGTGGTAATTCAGAGTCTTCACAAGACCCTGCCTTCCCTGACACAGACAGCAGTCTTACATATACAGGGCGACTTGGTGGATGTGAAAAAAATAAAATCCCGATTATCCATGCTGCAGTCCAGCAGCCCATCATATATTTTGATGGAAAGCATCAGTGCCTGCCTTCATGCATGTGATGAATATAGGGAGGATTATAGAAATCATTATAAGAGTCGTTTACAGTCCTTTTATAAGGAAATGAAAAGTCTATCCCGATTAAAGCTCTTAACAAACGAGACTTTGGATAAGGGACAGGCAGAAGAAACGATGAAAGATCCCGGCAAGATATTGATCCATGTGGGGAGCAGCGGACTAAACGGAAGACAGCTTTATGATATTCTTCGGGAAAGATATCATCTTCAAATGGAAATGGCAGCTGTGGATTATGTCATTGCCATGACAAGTTTTGCAGATGATGAGGAAGGTTTTTTGAGGCTGGAAACGGCGTTGAAAGAAATAGATCAGGAAGCATCAGGATCGGAGCGGGGACATCTTATAAGCATGGAGTTTGATCGGCCGGAAGCTGTATATACCATAAGACAGGCTCTGGAAGCAGAGAAAGAGCAGGTGCCGCTTTCTGAAAGTATAGGAAGGATCAGCGGAGAGTTTTTATACTTTTATCCGCCGGGAATCCCTTTTCTGGTACCGGGAGAACGAATTGGCGAGACGGTACCTGATCTTGCCAGAGAAGCAAAGAACAATGGATTGATCTTGCAGGGAACAGAAGATTCTTTGCAAAAACAGATATTATGTATTAAGTAAAAGTATATAGAACAGAAAGGAATAGCAATGAGAAGAACAAAAATTATCTGTACAATCGGACCGGCATCTGATCAGGAGGACAAATTAAGAGAGTTGATGCTGGCGGGCATGAATGTCGCTAGATTTAATTTTTCCCATGGAACTCATGAGGAGCAAAAAGAAAAATTGGAAAAGGTCAGAAAGGTCAGCAAGGAACTGGGACTGCCGGTAGCTACCCTGCTTGATACAAAGGGACCGGAGATAAGATTAAGAGATTTTGCAAACGGAAAAGAGGTGCTTACAGCAGGTCAGAATTTTATTTTGACCACAGAGGAAATCCTGGGCACAAATGAAAAAGCAGCTATTACTTATAAAAATTTATATCAGGATGTAAAAGAGGGCACTACTATTTTGATTGATGACGGAAAGATAGAAATGGTCATTGAAAAAATAGAAGGAACAGAGATTACCTGTCGGGTCATAAACGGAGGCACCGTATCCAACCACAAGGGAATCAATGTTCCCGGTGCGATCCTGACGATGCCTTATATCAGTGATGTGGATCGGGAGGATATTTTGTTCTGCGCCAAAATGGAGTACGATTTCCTGGCGGCTTCCTTTGCCAGAACCAAAGAAGACATCTTACAGGTTCGGAAGATCCTGACAGAAAACGGCAGCAAAGCCAAGATCATAGCCAAGATCGAAAATATGCAGGGAATCAATAATCTGGATGAGATCCTGGATGTGTCCGATGGTATTATGGTAGCAAGAGGCGACATGGGTGTGGAAATTCCTTTAGAGGAGGTACCGGTGATTCAGAAGGCCATGATCAAAAAGGCAGTATCAAAGGGCAAACATGTTATTACCGCTACCCAGATGTTAGAATCCATGATTGAAAATCCCAGACCTACAAGAGCGGAAACAGCAGATGTGGCAAATGCTATTTATGACGGTACCACAGCCATTATGCTTTCAGGGGAAAGTGCAGCAGGCAAATATCCTGTTGAAGCCGTTAAGACCATGGCCAAGATCGCAGAGCGGGCAGAAAAGGATATTGATTACAGCGGCAGAATGAAAAAAAGCGATGTAAGGGGAGTGGATATTACCACCGCCATTTCCCATGCGACCTGTACTACGGCTGCAGACTTAAATGCGGCAGCGATCATTACTGTTACCATTTCCGGTTTTACCGCCGGAAAGATTTCCAGGTACAAACCATCCTGCCCCGTTATCGGCTGTAGCATCAGTCCCAGGGTCTGCAGACAGATGAATCTGATGTGGGGTGTAACGCCGCTGCTAATTGAAAAGGAAGAAACAGCCGATGATTTATTTGAAGAGGCAGCCAAGGTGGCAGAAAAGTCAGGCTTGATCCATAAAGGCGATGTGGTAGTGTTGACGGCAGGCGTACCCTTGGGAACGGCAGGAAACACCAATATGCTCCGCGTTATTGAAATCTAAAAAACAGTTGTAATTGGAAAGAGGCTATGGGGAAGATTTTTTATCTAATGGGGAAAAGTTCATCAGGTAAAGATACGATCTATAAAGAACTTCTAAAGCGTGATCTGTTGAAGCTGAAAAAGATCGTACTATATACTACCAGACCGGCGCGTATGGGAGAGCAGGATGGTGTGCAGTATCACTTTGTAGATGAAGATACAGCGGCAGATCTGGTAAAAGCAGGACGCGTTATTGAAATGCGGGAGTATCATACTTTTCATGGTAAGTGGAAATACTTTACTGTAGATGATGAACAGGTGGATCTTTCCGGGAACAGTTATCTGATGATAGGTACTATTGAATCCTTTTTAAAAACCAGAACTTATTATGGAGAAGAAAGGGTCATTCCCATTATGATAGAGCTGGATGACGGGGTACGCCTTCAGAGGGCACTTGATCGGGAAAGAAGCGAAGACAGTCCCCGGTATGAGGAAATGTGCCGAAGATTTTTGGCAGATGCCGAAGATTTTTCCGATCAAAAGAAAAGAGAGGCAGGTATTACAAAGGAATTTTATAATGAGGATTTAGAACGCTGTCTTTCGGAGATCGAAGCGTATATGCTTTCCTTTTATGGGAATGAGGTGTAAAGATGGATATTAAGGTAAATCAGGCGGCACCTGTGACCCAGGCGCCCCAGACAGAAGTCAATCAGGTATCGGATGGCACCTTCAAGTTTATGCTGGCAAGCAATATTGAAGAGCAGGAGCTGCAGACCCGATTGAGTTCCATGATGGAAGAAATAACCAGACAGGGAGATAAGCTGTCTAAAAAGATGGATGTGCGGGATATGAAGCGTTACAGAGGTCTGATCAAGGACTTCATGAATGAGATCGTAAACCGCAGCCATAAGTTTTCCCGTGAAAACTTTTTGGACAAAAAGGGAAGGCATCGGGTATACGGCATTATCCGCCAGGTTGATGATACTTTGGATGAGTTGGCCAGAGAGCTGGTAAAGGATGAAAAGGATCATATTTCTATTTTAAATAAAATTGGAGAGATCCGGGGATTGCTTTTAGATATTTTTACCTGAAAAAGATATTTTTGGATAGATATTTCAGATTAGGATAAAACATGTTACAATATACAAGCAGCGGTAGTGAAGAGAAAAGAAGGTGACAAAATGGCAACATTTCAGGATGTAATCGGACAGGAACAAATAGTAGAGCATTTGAGGACCGCCGTCAAAACGGGAAAGGTTTCTCATGCTTATATCTTACAGGGAGAAAGAAGCGCCGGCAAAGAATTTATTGCAAAGGTATTTGCTGCTGCGCTGCAATGTGAAAAGCAGGAAGGGGAACCCTGTGGAGAATGCCGCTCTTGTAAACAGGCACAGGGAGGCAATCAGCCGGATATCATCCGGGTGGCCCATGAGAAGCCCAATTCCATCGGCGTGGAGGATATCAGGGGAATTACCGGGGATATTGCCATTAAACCTTATAGCAGCAAGTGGAAGATATACATTGTAAATGAGGCGGAGAAGATGACGGTACAGGCTCAGAATGCTTTGTTAAAAACATTGGAAGAGCCGCCGGAATATGCAGTCATACTGCTTTTGACCACCAATGCGGACAGTCTTCTTGCTACCATTCAGAGCAGATGCGTATTGCTGACCATGAAGCCGGTCAGAGACGAGCTGGTAAAGAAATATCTCATGCAAAATCTGATGATACCCGAATACAAAGCCAATGTCTGTGTGGCCTTTGCAAGAGGTAATGTGGGAAGGGCCAAAGCGCTGGCATCCAGCGAAGAATTTGACAACATTAAGTCGGATGCGGTAACCTTATTAAAGTACATCCGTGACATGGAGATCAGCGAGATCGTTCAGGCCATCAAAAAAATTGCCGAGTATAAGTTTGATATTAACGATTACCTGGATATCTTATCGGTATGGTATCGGGATGTATTGCTGTTTAAAGCAACCAATGATTTTAATCATCTTATTTTTAAGGATGAGACTCAATATATCAAAAAGACTGCAGACCAAAGCGCTTATGACGGGATAGAAGAGATTCTGGATGCTTTGGAGAAGGCAAAAGCAAGACTGAAAGCAAATGTAAATTTTGACTTGACTATGGAGTTATTGCTCTTGACTATAAAGGAGAATTAAGATGCGAAAAATTATAGGTGTCCGTTTCCGTACAGCAGGAAAGGTATACTATTTTGATCCTTTGGATTTTGAGATCAAAAAAGGAGATCATGTCATTGTAGAAACTGCCAGAGGGGTGGAATATGGCACGGCAGTAGGCGAGATACGGGAGTTAGAGGAAGAAAAGCTCACGCAGCCTTTAAAGCCTGTTTTAAGGATAGCCAAAGAGCGGGACGATAAGCAGCAGGCAGAAAACAGGGAAAAAGAAAAAGAAGCATTTCAAATATGCCTTGAAAAAATAAAAAAGCATAATTTGGATATGAAATTGATCGATACGGAATATACTTTTGATAACAATAAGATCTTATTCTATTTTACTGCTGACGGCAGGATCGATTTCAGAGAACTGGTCAAAGATCTTGCAGCTGTATTTAAAACCAGGATTGAGCTTCGTCAGATCGGTGTAAGGGATGAGACTAAGATCTTAGGCGGTATGGGAATCTGCGGCAGGGCATTGTGCTGTCATACTTTCCTTTCCGAATTTGCACCGGTATCCATCAAAATGGCAAAGGAGCAGAATCTGTCCTTAAATCCTACTAAGATTTCCGGCGTGTGCGGCAGACTGATGTGCTGCTTAAAGAACGAAGAAGAGACATACGAGGATTTAAACCGCAGGCTGCCTAATACAGGCGACTATGTGACGACGGATGACGGTTTAAAAGGCGAAGTCCACAGCGTTAATGTGCTGCGCCAGTTAGTTAAGGTAGTGGTAGATACAGATGATGAAAAAGAGATCATCGAATATCCCGTTGACAGACTTCGGTTTAAACGACGCCATCGCAAGGATAAAGTAGACTTAAATGACGCAGAATTAAAAGAAGCAGAAAAACTGGAAAAGCTGGAAAAGCAGGAAGGAAAGTCAAAGCTGGATGACAACTGATCTGAAAGACGGAGAACGGCTGGACGATCTGGGCAGGAAGGGATATCGGATCATTCAAAATCCCTCGGCATTCTGTTTTGGAATCGATGCGGTGTTATTGACCGGCTTTGCCAAGATCAAAGAAGGAGCCGAAGTAGTTGACCTGGGGACGGGAACAGGCATTATTCCCATCCTGCTGGAAGCAAAGACGGATGCGGCGCATCTGACAGGCCTGGAGATCCAGGAAGAGAGCGTCGATATGGCCAGACGCAGCGTAAGCCTAAATGGACTTGACGAAAAGATATCCATTGTAATGGGAGACATCAAAGAAGCTTCCGCATTGCTGGGCAGAAGCGCTTTTGATGTGGTGACCTGCAACCCGCCTTATATGATAGGAAACCATGGCTTGACCGGGGAAAATGACAAAAAGATCATTGCCCGCCATGAGGTGCTTTGCAGTTTTGAAGATGTGGCCAGAGAAGCTAGTGCACTTTTAAAGCCCGGCGGCATTTTTTATTTGGTGCACAGACCTTTTCGTCTGGTTGAGTTGTTTGGAACCATGACAAAATACAAACTGGAACCAAAGCGGATGAAACTGGTGCACCCCTTTGTGGATAAAGAACCCAATATGGTGTTGATAGAAGCAAAAAAGGGCGGAAATGCCAGGATCGCAGTGGAAAGTCCCTTGATCGTCTATAAAGAGCCGGGGGTGTACACAGACGAGATTTATGACATTTACAAACCGGCCCAGTACGACGACAGAAAGCGTTAAGAAAATGACGAGTGGAACATTATATCTATGTGCTACCCCCATTGGAAACCTGGGTGATATCACGGAAAGAGTCAGGGAGACCTTAGAGCAGGTGGATCTGATCGCGGCGGAAGATACCAGAAACAGCATTAAGTTGTTAAATCATTTTGGTATTAAAACTCCCATGACCAGTTATCATGAGTACAATAAAGTGGATAAGGCAAAAACGCTGATCGAGAAGCTGAGTCAGGGCGCGGATATTGCTTTGATCACCGATGCAGGAACGCCGGCCATTTCCGATCCGGGAGAAGTGCTTGTTTCCCTGTGTCAGGAAGCAGGGATTCGGGTGACCAGCCTGCCGGGAGCAGCAGCCTGCATTACGGCTCTTACTTTGTCAGGACTGTCCACAAGAAGGTTTTGTTTTGAAGGATTTCTTCCTTCCGAAAAAAAAGAAAGAAAAATGGTTCTGGAGGATCTGCAGAAGGAATCGAGGACCATCATTTTATATGAAGCGCCTCATCATCTGCGGACTACGCTGGAAGAGCTGCTTCTTACATTAGGCGATCGTAAGATCACCCTTTGCAGGGAGCTGACTAAGAAATTTGAAGAAGTCATACCCACAACCTTAGCGGATTTGGCGGATTTTTATAAAAAAGATACCCCAAGAGGCGAATATGTACTTGTCATAGAAGGCAAAAGCCTTTATGATATAAAAAAAGAACAACAGAAGGATTGGCAGACGATCTCTGTGGAAGAACATATGAAGCTGTACGAGGAGGTTGGCATGGACCATAAGGAAGCCATGAAGCAGGTAGCCAAGGACAGAGGAATTTCCAAAAGAGAAGTATATCATTATCTGTTAAAAACTGTTGACAAAGAAGAGTACAGATAATATACTTTGAATGTCAAACTATTTCTGTAAATAAAAAGGAGACGAGAATGATGTTAGAAAGAGTAAAAGAGATTATTGAGGAACAGTTAAACCTGGATGGAGTTGAAATTACAGAAGAATCTTCTTTCAAAGATGATCTGGGCGCTGACTCCTTAGATTTATTCGAATTAGTAATGGCTTTTGAAGAGGAATACGGCATCGAGATCCCTTCCGAGGATTTAGAGCAGATCACAACAGTAGGCGCTGTTATTGAGTATATGAAGAGCAAAGGCGTAGAAGCATAATCCGGTCGGCTCACATATAAATAGGACAGCGGATTGATACAAGAAGCATGAGGAGGTCCGGTTTAAACGGGTCTCCTTTTTCTAGAGCCAATAGTTTGAATATCAAAGTATTGGGAGTTTTGGGTAAAGAGAGGACTAAAAAAATGGGTAAAATAGCATTTATGTTTCCGGGACAAGGTTCCCAGTATGTAGGAATGGGCAAAGAATTTTATGATGCCATTCCTCTTTGTAAGGAAATCTTTGAAAAAGCAGGACAGGCCAGCGGGCTGGATGTGATCTCGCTTTGTTTTGAAGAAAATGAGCAGATACATATTACAGAGTATACCCAGATCGCCATGGTGGCAGCAGAGGTTGCCATGTTAAAGGCATTGGAAGAAAAAGGCATTAAGCCGGATGTGACAGCAGGCTTAAGCCTGGGAGAATACAGCGCACTGGTAGCCAGTGGCGTATTGACTCTGGAAGACGCATTTGCCCTTGTGCGCAAAAGAGGTATCTATATGCAGGAGGCGGTTCCCACAGGAGGCGCCATGACTGCTGTATTGGGTCTGGATACCGACAAGATAGAAGCAGCCTGTGAAAGTGTAGACGGCATCGTATCCATTGCAAATTATAATTGTCCCGGACAGACTGTTATTACCGGTGAGGCGGCAGCAGTAGAAGCAGCAGCGGCAAAATGCGGTGAGGCAGGGGCAAAGAGATGTGTGCCTTTAAAGGTAAGCGGTCCTTTTCATTCCGCTATGCTTTCCGGAGCAGGAGAAAAATTAGGAGAAGCTTTAAAGGAAATTAAGATCCATCCCATTGCAGTGCCTTATATCGCCAATGTGACGGCAGACTATGTGACCGATACAGAGGAAGTAAAGCCGTTGCTGATCAAACAGGTTTCCTCTTCCGTAAGATGGCAGCAGAGTGTGGAGAGAATGCTTAAAGACGGAGTGGATACTTTCGTTGAGATCGGACCGGGTAAGACATTGACCGGATTTATGAAAAAGATCAACCGGGATGTAAAGGTGATCAGCATAGAAAAGCTGGAGGATCTGGATAAAGCGGTAGAAGCTCTGGCTTAGATAAAGGAAGGGAAGGAATAGAAATGTTAGAAGGAAAAGTAGCATTGGTAACAGGCGCCAGCCGCGGTATCGGCAGGGAGATCGCCCTGACACTGGCTTCTTACGGAGCGGATGTGATCGTCAACTATAACGGCTCCAAAGAAAAAGCAGAAGAAGTAGTGGCAGAAATAAAAAACATGGGACGGAAGGCGGAGGCAATGCAGTGCTCCGTTGCCGATTATGATGCCTGCGGTGAAATGATCGAAAAGGCCATCGAAAACTTTGGTAAAATTGATATTCTGGTAAATAATGCAGGTATCACAAAAGACAATCTGGTAATGAAAATGACGCCGGAAGATTTCGGAGCAGTCATTGACACCAATTTAAAGGGTACTTATTATACCATTAAACATCTGTATCGTCCCTTCTTAAAACAGAGATCCGGATGTATCATCAATCTGGCTTCCGTATCCGGCATTCTGGGTAATGCGGGACAAGCCAACTATGCAGCTTCTAAAGCAGGTGTGGTGGGTCTGACAAAGAGTCTGGCAAGAGAACTGGCAAGCAGAAATATTACAGTGAATGCAGTTGCGCCCGGCTTCATTGCCACCGACATGACGGATGCCATGACAGATACGGCAAAGGAAGCAACTTTGGCCCAGATTCCTTTAAAACGAATCGGAACGCCTAAGGATATTGCAGAAACCGTAGCGTTTTTAGCAAGTCCCAAAGCGTCTTACATAACAGGACAGGTTATTTCCGTAGACGGCGGAATGGCAATGTAGAAAAAGAAAGGCGGAATAAAAATGAGTAGAAGAGTGGTTGTTACCGGAATGGGAGCCATTACTCCCATAGGATTGAGTGTAGGTGAATTCTGGGATGCAGTCAAAGAAGGAAAAACAGGTTTTGATACCATAACCAAATTTGATGCTTCCGAGTATAAATGTCATATTGCGGCAGAGGTAAAAGGATTTGAAGGAAAGAATTATATGGACTTCAAGGCAGCAAAGAGAATGGAGCTTTTCTGCCAGTATGCAGTAGCGGCGGCAAAGGAAGCTATCGAGGATGCAAAGCTGGATATCACACAGGAAGACCCTTATATGGTCGGTGTTTCCATTGGTTCCGGCGTTGGTTCCTTGCAGAGAGTGGAAACAGAAACCATTAACCTGAAGGAAAAAGGACCTACCCGTGCCAATCCTTTAATGGTACCCATGATGATCAGCAACATGGCAGCAGGCAATGTGTCCATCCAATTTGGATTAAAGGGAAAAAGCATCAATGTGGTAACGGCATGTGCTACCGGCACCCATTCCATCGGTGAAGCTTTCCGTACTATTCAGTATGGAGATGCAGATGTTATGGTTGCAGGAGGAGCGGAAGGTGCAATCTGCCCTACAGGCGTTGCGGGCTTTGGTGCGTTGACAGCCCTGACCAGTTCAGATGATCCGAAACGCTGCTGTATGCCCTTTGATAAAGAAAGAAGCGGCTTTGTCATGGGTGAAGGCGCAGCTGTTGTTGTATTGGAAGAATTGGAGCATGCAAAAAAGAGAGGAGCGACCATCTATGGTGAGGTAGTAGGTTATGGATGCTCTTCTGATGCATATCATATCACTTCTCCCGTAGAGGATGGTTCCGGCGCTGCCAGAGCCATGGAAAATGCAATGCATGATGCCGGCGTAAAGCCCGAAGACATTATTTATATCAATGCTCACGGTACCAGCACTCACCACAATGATCTGTTTGAAACAAGAGCGATTAAGCTGGCCTTTGGAGATCATGCAAAGAACCTAAAGATCAACTCCACCAAGTCCATGATCGGCCATTTGTTGGGAGCAGCAGGGGCCATTGAGTTCATTACCTGCGTAAAGGAATTAGAAGAAGGTTATCTGCATCAGACAGTAGGTCTGCTAAATCCCGATGAAGAATGTGATCTGGATTATTGTATGGAACCTGCTACCGGAGATTATACTTATGCTCTTTCTAATTCTTTGGGCTTTGGTGGTCATAATGCTACCATTATTCTAAAAAAATACAAAAGTTAATGTAAGTCGGAAGAAATAATAGTATAATATTAAGAAGAGAGGAAAAATCCATGTCAGTACTGACCACAAAGGAAATCTTAGATATTTTACCCCATAGACAGCCTTTTATGCTGATCGATACCATTGAAGAGTTGGAACCGGGGGTAAAAGCAGTAGGGAAAAAATGTGTTACTTATAATGAACCTTTCTTTGCAGGCCATTTCCCGGGAGAGCCGGTGATGCCGGGCGTTCTTATTATAGAGGCATTGGCCCAGGTAGGCGCAGTAGCTATTCTTTCCATGCCGGAAAACAAAGGAAAGATCGCATTCTTTGGAGGTATTAAAGAAGCCCGTTTTAAAGGGAAAGTGCTTCCCGGAGATGTTCTGACCATGGAAACGGAGCTGATCAAGGTAAAAGGCCCTATCGGTGTAGGGAAGGCAACGGCATATGTGGATGGAAAGGTGGTTGCACAGGCCGAATTGACCTTTGCCGTTGGAGCAGCAGAGTAATGTAAAATGTACATATTGGGAAGGAATAAAAGATGACAACCATCAGAATCGTAGGAACGGGAAGCTGTCTTCCGAAACAAGTCGTAACAAATGATGATCTGGCAAAGATCATGGATACCTCTGATGAGTGGATCTCCAGCAGAACGGGTATCAGAGAAAGGCATCTGGTCATAAATGAGACGACTGCAGAAATGTCTGCAGAGGCGGCAGAGCAGGCTCTTTTGGAAGCTGGGATGAAAGCGGAGGAACTGGATCTGATCATTTTGGGAACAGTATCGGGAGATCATGTCACCCCTTCTACCGCTTGTGAAGTGCAGAGTAAGATCGGTGCCGTAAATGCGGTGGCTTTTGATATCAATGCAGCATGTTCCGGTTTCATGTTTGCCATGAATACTGCATATGCTTATATTCAAAGCGGGATTTATCAGAATGCCCTGATCATCGGGGCGGAGACTTTAAGTAAGATCATGGATTGGACAGACCGAAGCACCTGTGTCCTGTTTGGAGACGGCGCCGGCGCTGCTGTTGTGAAAGCCGATGAAACAGGTTTGATCCGCTTTGTACAGAATTCCGATGGTGCAAAGGGAATGGTCTTAGCTTGTCAAAACAGATTGAACAATAACCCACTTGTGGAAAACTCCAAGGATCTGCACTATGTGGATATGGATGGCCAGGAGGTCTATAAATTTGCTGTCAGTACAGTGCCTGCCAGCATCAATCAGGTGTTAGAGGAAGCAGGCCTTGCCGTTTCCGACATCAAATATTTCCTGTTGCATCAGGCTAATATGCGGATCATTCAGTCGGTGGCAAAAAGGCTGAAAGCGGATCCGGATAAATTTCCTACCACTTTGGAGCACTATGCCAATACTTCTGCAGCCAGTGTGCCCATTCTCTTGGATGAGGTGAACAAGAAGGGAATGCTGCAAAAAGGCGATAAGCTTGTATTGGCAGGCTTTGGAGGCGGACTTACCTGGAGTGCTGCTGTTTTGGAATGGTAAATGAAGATAAACTTAAGCAATAAAAAAGAGACCGTTAAATGGTCTCTTTTTATGTATTTTAGCTGTTTGCCAGTTCGCTTAATTCATCCAACATCTTGGGCAGATCTTCTACCATGTTCTCATCGGTAAACTGACAGGTACCTACTTTCTTGTGACCGCCGCCGCCGTATTTTAACATCAGGCTGCCCACATTTACTTCACTGGTTTTGTTGATGATGCTGTAGCCTACTGCTGCGGAGCATCCAACGCCGCCCTTACCGCTGACGATCCATGCAGAAATGTTCTGTTCGGGATATAAGCTGTAAATCATAAAACGGTTGCCTGTATAAATAGGATCAACGCCCCTTAAGTCGGTAACGATCAGGTTACCTTTTACCCAGGAATAAGCTTTTACCATCTGTTTAAACTTCTCAGTCTGCTCATTGTACATCTCGATACGCTCCTGAATGTCAGGAAGAGCAAGAATCTCGTCTGTAGTCATGGTGCGGCATGCATCGATCAATGTTTCCATTAACTGATAATTGGAAATGGTGAAGTTGCGGAAACGACCTAAACCGGTACGAGGATCCATTAAGAATCCAATAAGAATCCATCCCTTGGGGTTCTGGATCTCGTCAATGGTAAGGTTACCGGAATCCACTTTGTCTACTGCTTCCATCATGTCATCAAACTGAGGGAATTTCTCTCTACCGCCATAATATTCATAAATAATTCTGGCACAGGAAGGAGTAATGCGGCTTTCTCCTTTATATTTACCTTCCAGCTGTAATCTTTCATGCTCGCTGGAGTGATGATCGAACCACAGACCACAGCCTTCCACAAAAGGTACATTGGCAAGACAGTCGTCCTCAGTTACTTCTACCAGGCCATCCTGCAGATCCTTGGGGTGAGCAAACTTCCAACTGTCAATGATGCCTGCTTCCTTTAATAATGCCCCACATGCAAGTCCGTCAAAATCAGAACGCGTAATTAACCTCATAATAAACTCCTTCTTTTCCTGTATTCTTGCGTTATATTTACATAGTGCTTACACCAAAAAACTAGCGCAACTATATTATAGACAATTCTTGCGGTTTTTTCAATAAAAAATCTTTAAAGTATTGACTTTTTATATGAGGAATAATATGGTAACAGAAAAATAGTGTTCTGATACGGAAGGTAGAATAAGATGAATCCCAACATGATACAGCAAGTACATTTAAAAGCGCCGGATAACTGGATCAATGATCCAAACGGATTTATTTACTATAAAGGGCAATATCATTTGTTTTATCAATATTTTCCCTACGAACCCAGATGGGGCACCATGCATTGGGGACATGCGGTAAGTAAGGACTTGCTTACCTGGGAGCACCGGGGAATCGCTTTATTTCCCAGCAGATATGAAGATGCCAACGGCTGCTTTTCCGGAAGTGCCGTAGAGAAAGATGGAAAACTTTATCTATTTTACACCGGTGTGCATTATAAAAAAGAAGATCCGAAGGATATTCATGTCGCTCTTGATGGAGATTTTGAAGCGGCACAGCTTATGATAACTTCGGAAGATGGCTTTACTTTTCACAATATAACAGATAAGAAAGTGATCATCCCTCCTATTGTGGATCCTGCCATAGGAGATCGGACCAATACCCGGGATCCTAAGGTTTTTAGGGGAAAGAAGGGCTGGTATATGGTGTTGGGAAGCACCATCAAGAATAAAAAAGGAGAGGTCTTGATCTACCAAAGCCAGGATCTGTCTCAGTGGGAATATGTCAATCAGGCTTATAAGGAAAAGGATCTTGGCTGGATGTGGGAATGTCCTGACTATGTGGAAACGCCGGGAGGAAATGTCTTTATTTTTTCTCCTTTGGGGCTGATGCAGGATCAGATGCGGGAGGACAGTCAAGCTGTCTGCGTATTGGCGGATTTTTGTGAAGAGACTTGTGAACTGGACATATCGGATGAGTACCGATTTTTTGATTACGGACTGGATCTCTATGCGCCCCAAAGTACCACAGATCAAGACGGAAATCGGGTCATTATTGCGTGGCTTAGGATGCCAAAGCCGGTTGATGGAAAATGGAGTGGCATGTTCTGCCTGCCAAGGCTGGTAGAAGTCAAGAAGGGGCATATTTATTTTCCGGTGCATCCCAGTGTAAAAAAGCATTTTTCTAAAGAGATACCTACCTTGGAGGAGGCAGACGAAAATGGTTTTCGCATTCTCACTTCCTTAGAAGAGGGAGAAGAGATCAGCATAGGCGGCTATCGAATCTATCGGGAAGGAAATCATATCTGTACTGACAGAAAAGATGTTTTTCCTGCCATAGATGGTTATCGGATGCAGTTTCAGACCCCGGAACTAAAGGATGGTTATGACCTGGATATTTATGTGGATGAGCATTTGGTTGAAGTCTATGTCAATGATGGGGAGTATGTGATCAGTAATTGTGTTTACGGGCTGGAAAAAAAGATCCTGGCAGGGGATGAAAAGAGATTAAAGGTGTATACCATAAATCATGGTAATGAATCGGAGTTTTATTGGTGGCCCTGCTAATGATCGTAACTTGTGTGTCATTTAAACAAATACAAGACAATGTGGAGGACAAGTGTTATAATATGCTAAATTGGCTAGTTTGAATATTTTCATTTTCATTTTACCACCGCACCTGTTATCGAGGTAGAGGACATGGTACTGGAAGCAGGTACGGAAGTGACCGCAGATGTCGTTACCGTGACCGACTTACAGGAAGTGGAAGTGACCTTCATCCTTCCTGACGGCACCAGGGCGGACCGCTTCACTTTTGAGGGCGAACCCTTGGATGTGACCGTTGAAGCCGAAGATGCGGCAGGCAATGAAGCTACTGCTGAAAGGACCGTGACCGTAAAGAAACAGGCATCCAGCAAGGGCAGCGGCAGCAAGGGTAACGGCTCCAATGCCAGCGGAAACAGCAACAGTAATGCTTCTACCGGCAATGTAACACAGCCCAGTGCGCCAGCTCAATCCGACACTACGGTACAACCCAGTGCACCTGCTCAGCCCGATCCTGCGGAACAGTCCAGCACACCTGCGGCATCCAATCCGAGTGTACCTCCGGAGCGTATTGAACCCGGAACTGAAACTCCTGAAGAAAGACGGGATAGATTGGGGCAAGTCGATATGACTACTCCTCGGGAAGAAATGGATCAGATATAGGCTTAACATAGAGGAAGGAACTGTTAGGGTTCCTTCCTTAATTTATCTCAATTAAAAAAGAGAGTGAAAGCAATGCGGGATGCGCATTTTCCAACACTTGCAAAATAGGCTAAATCAAAGTGCATTTATTAGTAGGCGGAAGAGCTTTTAGATAGTTACGCCATTCATCAATCACATACGGATTTTTCATAATTTCCTCTTGAACCAGTTTGGAATTATTTAAAATAGAAAATATTTTTTTCCTTTCATTGTTTTCATCAACGGCCATATTACTGAAAATTTCAAGTGCCTTAAAGGAATTTGCAAGTTCACCAGACAACAATTGGCGTCGGAAATTTCGAGCCATAATTCTTCCCAGACCCTCATATTTTATTCTCTTCCGCATACCGCTTTCTTTGCGAAGAGGGTTTTCCACCAAACAATTATTGGCATATTCTTCAGTACTCAGTCCATCCTCATAATAGTCTTTTACTTCTTTATCGGGATAGAGAGAATGGTTGCTAAAATGCATTCCGTAACTAAACTTTACTGCATGCCCCAATTCATGGGCAAAAATAAGCCATGGTGCGGATTGTGCCTGCTTATTGCCAGTTCCTGTATCAAAAGAATCATGCTTTAGCGGCATTTTCAACAATACATTATTACCGGCTCCTTTTGCATATTCTTGGCCATCAACAGAAAAATAATTTGTACCAACGGCCATTCTGCGTAATAGCTCAAAAAAGTCATCCTTAAACGCCTTTGTGTTACCATATTGATTTTTCTCGTCTACCGAAACATTTTTCAGCTCCTTAAATGAAAAGTCACGAGTTTCGTCACTTTTTACGATTGACTGTGGACCTTTGTCACTGGGTTCAATTTGAATATTATGCGGGCCTGATAAAGCCGTTATCAGCAGTTGGGCTCCTGTATCATAATGAAGCATTTTTCCCATAAATGAATAAATTTTTGTTCTGAACTCATCAGATAGCCTTTCAGTTTGTACTTTTATCTTGGAATCTTTTGAAAAAAGCCGTTGCCAAATGATGCGAATTTCATCAGCATCATCAGCATCATCAAGAGCAACCGGAAATTCTGTTCCATCATATCCGGGAGTGTTGATAATCTTTCCTACGAGTTCTGTATAGTTTTTGTCGGATATTTTAAGTATCTTTTGTAAAACTTCATATTCCGGAATTTCTTTTAAGAATATCCTTGACTGCACATCCATACCAAGATTTAGCATTCTATAGACTTCTAAATCAATATTATGCAATAAGCGAAACATAGTCTCCCTGGTTTGGGGTGTGGCCGTATCATCTGAGTAATCTATCTGATCAAAATCTTTCATTAAGTCATTCAATTTTTGGTATTCTTCCGGCAGCGGCATTTCGATATTAAATTTGTCAATACCTTGTGCAGGATAACCGACTGTTCCCGAAGGCACAGTATTTCTTTTGTCAAGTATGGTATGGAGCGCATCCGCCTGGTGTTCCCAATCGGTCTCCGATCCACTATTTAACAGGTTATTTCCCTGCTGTATAACATGAGCCAATTCATGTCTTAGGATATGTCTGCCTTCTATCGAGTTAAGAGAAATATTGGAAGCCACATGGATTTCATTTCCTCTGGCATAAGCTCTCTGTCTCCATGCCTCAAGGCCATGGTCTTGAAAGACTTTTACAGCTCCTCGTGCAATGCCGTTTTGCTGCATTTCCGCCTTGAAATCCTGAGGCAGATACGCCGGTGTAGAAGGTAACTGTTCCAGACAATAAAGGATTTTCTTGCCTGATGGATCTGCATCCGGTGAAATGGTGTGGGCAGACAAAGACTTAGGAACTTCTTGTTTATTTTGCTGTTTGGTAGGTGATTCAAATTTAAACATTCTACAATCCTCCTGCGGTTCCATATTATAGTTCTGATCGTAGTATAGAGGAAATTTATAAGCAACTTTATAAACAAAACTTTTAGTGAGGCCATAATAAAACAGGGAATAAATAAGGTTAAGATTTCATACATGATTTTCCCCTGCCTGTCATAGGATAGAGGTAAGATAGTACAGGCAGGGGATTTTTATGCTTAATTACATATGGGTCTTTATGATCGCAGCGGGGATCATTTACGGTTCTTTTACGGGGCAGATGGCAGCAATATCAAATGGCGTGATCGATTCCTCCAAAGAAGCGGTGCAGCTTTGCATCACCATGCTGGGGGTTGTCGCCCTTTGGACGGGCATGATGGAGATTGCCAAAGAGTCCGGTCTGGTAGCCGGGCTGACAAAGGGACTGCGCCCTTTCTTAAAATTCCTGTTTCCCAGGATTCCGGAAAAGCATCCTGCATTTTCCTATATTTCTTTAAACATCATTGCTAATGTACTGGGCCTTGGCTGGGCGGCCACGCCTGCCGGTCTAAAAGCCATGGAAGCATTAAGTCAATTAGAAAAGGAGCGGCAGGGGAAGGAATGGGAGCATCCGGAAAAGTTTGGTAAAAAGAGATCGGCCAGTAACGAGATGTGCATCTTTTTGATATTAAATATTTCTTCTCTCCAATTGATTCCGGTCAATATGATCGCATATCGGAGCCAGTACGGAAGCGTGGATCCGGCGGTCATTATTGCACCGGCCATCATTGCCACATTTTTCAGCACTCTGGCAGCAGTGATCTATTGCAAGGTAAAAGATCGAAAGTATTAGAAGAAAACCTCTTGCGCAATCGAACATTTGTTTGTATAATGGATATATGAACGATGTGATCAAAGAGCCCACCCTACAGGAAAAATTGCATATATTGGCAGATGCGGCAAAGTATGATGTAGCATGTACCTCCAGCGGTTCTGACAGAAGAGGTCAGAAAGGGATGCTTGGCAATGCCAAAGCCTGCGGCATCTGTCACAGCTTTGCCTCCGACGGACGCTGCATTTCTCTGTTAAAGATCCTGATGACCAACCATTGCATTTACGATTGCAAATATTGTGTTAATCGCAGCTCCAATGATGTGGTGCGGACAACCTTTACACCGGAAGAGATCTGCAATTTGACAGTAGAGTTTTATAAAAGGAATTATATCGAAGGACTGTTTTTAAGTTCCGGTGTTTTAAAGAATCCTACCTACACCATGGAAAGGATATGCGAAGCCCTTTCCCTATTGCGAGATAAATATAAGTTCAACGGCTATATTCATGTCAAAGCCATTCCCGGTGCGCCGGATGAGCTGCTGTTAAAGGCAGGACACTTAGCAGACCGTATCAGCGTTAATTTAGAGCTGCCCACGGCAGAAAGCTTAGAGAGGCTCGCGCCCAACAAGACATTTCAATCTATTTTGACACCTATGGGAAAGGTCAGCGGTACCATTGCTGCCCACAGGCTTGCCATTGGCAAGGATGCCAAAATGGAGCGTTCAGTTAGCAATCGCTATCTGGGGACGAGTATTTTTAAGGGGCAGGGGATAGAGACCTCGGCAGAGAATACGGCAAAGAATACAGCCCTTTCTCTTAAGGAAGCGGCAAGACCCTTTGCTCCTGCGGGGCAGAGTACCCAGATGATCATCGGAGCCAGCGGGGAGACAGATTTTAACCTGATTCAGACTACTCAAAAGCTGTACCAGACTTACGATTTAAAGAGAGTATTTTATTCTGCCTATATTCCTGTTAATGAGGATTCCTACCTGCCTACTATCGGCACGCCGCCGCCATTGTTAAGGGAGCACCGTCTTTACCAGGCGGACTGGCTTCTTCGTTTTTATGGCTTTACGGCAAATGAACTGCTTTCCGAAGACAATCCTAATTTTGACGAGCGACTGGACCCTAAGTGCGGCTGGGCGCTGCGCCATTTGGAGTTGTTTCCCGTAGAGCTGCAGACGGCTCCTTATGACCTGATCCTGCGCATTCCCGGCATCGGTCCCAAATCGGCAGGGAGGATCATGACAGCCCGCAGATACGGAAGGCTGGATTTTGATTCCCTAAAAAGGATGGGCGTGGTATTAAAGAGGGCTCATTACTTTATTACCTGCAACGGGAAAATGATGTACAAGACCCCCATAGAGGAAAACTATATTACAAGACAATTGACCGCCGTCAACCAAAAGGAGAATTGGCAGATCGCTCATCAGTCGGGCTACAGCCAGTTGTCTTTATTTGATGATTTCGGTCTGGGACAGGCAGGAGGCGGAGGCTGAAAAATGACCGTATTTACCTGTGATGACAATTATGAAAGCATTCTTACTTGTATCTATGATGCCTGGGCAAGCAGGCTGGGCCATGACAATGTGCGCCTGCAAAAGGGTCCTGTTTTACAGCCTGATTTATTTTCCAATTATGTTCATATCGAAGCAGATCCCATAAAGGCGGAAAAAGTACAAAATTCCATTATCCATAAGATATCTGTGGAGGCATACGATTGGATTTTTTATACTACCCTGTCTGCGGAAGCAGATGCGCCGGATGCCATATACCGCTTTTTGATCCTGGGCTTCCAACATGGCGGGAAGGTTACGAGCATGCTGACTCATCCGGAAGTCTTGCGGGTCATGGAGCTGCAAAGGAGAGTGGGAAACGAAGCCCATTCTTTTCGGGAGTTTATCCGCTTTGCCGGGATAAAGGGTTCTGCCTATGTCAGCCATATTGAGCCCAAAAATAATTGTCTGATTCCTTTGGCATGGCATTTTTCGGACAGGATGCCTTCCGAGAACTGGATCATTGTGGACGATTGCAGAAGGACTGCTGTAGTTCATCCCAAGGATGAGGATTTCTATATGCAGTATTTGACTGATGAGGAATGGGAAACCTTATCAAAAACTGAGGAGATCCAGGATGGTTATAGATCGCTTTGGTGTGAATTCTTCGATGCCATCGGTATTAAAGAGCGTGAAAACTACGCTTGCCAGCGCAATATGTTTCCCATATGGATGCGGAAACATGCGGTAGAATTTATGAGAGAAAAGACAGCACAAAAATAATTTGATTTTCCCCTTGACATATTAGGTCGATAGTTATAGACTAATCATAGGTCTATGATTATCGACCATTTTATTGTTGGATCGGGAGGAAGAAAAATGGAACAAGTAAACCAGCAAAATAGATTATGTGACAGTGATTATCGGTTTATGCAGATCGTGTGGGAGCACGCACCTGTGAAGTCGGGAGAGCTGGCTGCTTTATGTGAAAAAGAATTGGGATGGAAAAAGTCCACTACCTATACCGTTATTAAAAAGCTGTGTGAAAAAGGCTTTATTCAAAATGAAAATGCACTTGTTTCCGTATTGATCCCCAGGGAAAAAGTGCAGGCCAGTGAAACGGAATACTTTGTGGAACGAACCTTTGCAGGCTCTTTGCCTGGATTTTTAACTGCATTTTTAGGAGAAAAGACCTTATCCGAAAAGGAAGCGGAGAGATTAAAAAAGCTGATCGATGAACACAAAGGATGAAATTAGGGTGATTACATTATGATCTTAAGTAAAATTTTTATACGACTATTATATATGAGTAGGATGGCAGGCTACATGGTCTTAGCTGTAATGATAGCCAGATTCCTGCTGCGCAAACGCCCCAAGATTTATTCTTATATTCTTTGGAGTTTAGTAGCATTTAGGCTGCTGGTGCCGGTGTCTGTTTCCACTTCCTTTAGTTTTTTTAATCTGTCGACTGTGCCTGATATGAGATTGGAACCTGTAGTGGAAAATACTGATCGGATCTCCGATGGTACAACTGAAAGTGAGACCATAAAAGAGCCCTCTAACACGGAACTGCCCTTTGCACAGTCAAATCCCAGGCAAACAGCAAAGCAGGCGGAAAGGCAGAAAATAGAAAAGCAGGATCCGCAGATAGAGGAACCCATAGGAGATCTCTCTGAGATTGCCGCTATTATCTGGCTTTTTGGTGTGGGAGTTTTGCTTCTTTATACTCTTTTTAAAGTAATCGGGATGAGAAAGCAGTTTGCCTCAGCAGTCCTGTGGCAGGATAATATTTATGAGGCGGACGGCATAAAATCACCCTTTGTATTTAGCATTCTGCGTCCAAGGATCTATGTGCCCTTCTCCTTAGAGGAGGTAGAACGGGATTATATCCTAAGGCATGAAAAAGAGCATATCCGGCGAGGCGACCATCTGGTTAAATATGCCGCATATATGTTAGCGATAGCTTACTGGTTTCATCCTTTGGTCTGGATGGCATACTATTTTATGTGTCAGGATATGGAAATGAGCTGTGATGAAAAAGTCATAAGGGGACTGGATGGAGAAAAAAGAAAGGATTACAGCAGGATCTTATTGTCCTTTGCCACAGAAAAAAGGCAGTTTGTAGGGCCTTTGTACTTTGGAGAAAACAATGTGGAAAAAAGGATCACAAACATTTTGAAGTCCAAGAAAGGCGGTATTGCGGCGGCAGTTTTGGGCGTAGTGCTCATAGGAGCTTTGATCCTGTTTTTTGCTACGGATGCAAAGAAGGCAACTGGTGAAAATGTTAGAACAGGTATTGATATTGATCTGGAATCCAAAATGGAAGCAGGGGTGGCAATAGAGCTGCCTGATCAGCCACAGATCCGAGAAAAGGTGGATAATGCAGCAACATCCGATACAGAATCCGAAAGTGATTATAGTTATGTCTATGAAAATGTAATCAATATTGAGGAAGTGCGGGAAAGCTGGGATGACTTTTATCTTGAGAGAAGAAGCTTTGGCCATGAGTACGAAGTGGAAGATCGGGTAACGGATGACTATATTCCCAAGGAGATCATAGATGTGCTGACAGCATTGAATAATGGCAATTGGGATGAAGAACCATTTGCTGAGACTTATAAGAATTATCTGGCGGATGACGATATTTCCATTGATACTTATCTGGAGGGGGGCTATATCCACATTGATCCGGATGATATAGATAAAATTGCAGAGTTTGCAGATCTTGATGATCTGTATTTCTTGGATGTATTTAATGTTTCAGGCATTATGCTTGTGGATATCGATTATGATAATGAAAAAGAATGTATAGCAGAAACATACAACGACAGGAATGGAGCAACATGGTTTCACATTTATGATACAAAAGATGGGGAAGTGGAAGAGGTTTATAGGATAGGCCCCGAACCCGGTGTGGGTAAAACAGAATTATTGAAGATAGATGGCAAATACTTTATGTTGACAAATAGTTATATGGGATTTTATGACCCAAGAAATGGAAGTTGGACTGAAGTCAGTGTAGAAAGAAATGCAACAGCTTATACATCCCATGAGTTTTACAGCAATACGCAGCTAGAGGATGAGAAATTTCTGGAAGGTATCGATCTGATGGATGCCAAAGACAGCTGGAAAAAGCAGGAAAAGGATTTCTTCGGTTTTTATGATAGTGCTCACGATCCCAACAATCTTTATAAGCCAAGGGTTATGGAGCAAAAGATCGAAGGAGAAATATATTATTATGTACTTTCTGATTTTAGTTACCATTGTCGTAACGATGAATATGACAGAATTTTGTTTGTTATAAAAGAAGCTGATAACGATAAATTTGAAATAGTAAAAGCATATTATCTGGTTGCGGATCTGCAGTTGGAAATATCTTGATAAAAATCAGGAGGACGATGAAATCATGATCTTAAGCGGGATCTTTATACAACGATTATATATGAGCATCATGGCAGGTTATGTAGTCTTAGCTGTAATGCTGGCCAGATTTCTGCTGCGCAAATGCCCCAAGATTTATTCTTATATCCTTTGGAGCCTGGTGGCATTTAGACTGTTAGTGCCGGTGTCTGTTTCCACCTCCTTTAGTTTTTTTAATCTGTCAAGCCTACCGGGTATAAGGACAGAAGCTGTAGTGGAAAATAGTGATCTGACTTCCGATCTGACAAACGAGGATGAGTCTGTACAAGCGCCTCCTAAAAGAGAAGAACAACCTGTACAGTTAAGTCCGAGGCAAACAGCAACACAGGCAACAGGTAACATGGCAACAGAAAATATGACTGCAGGAGGTATGGCGGTAGGAATAAGAGATAGAGTGCCCATGATTGCTCCGATCATTTGGCTTTTTGGCGTAGGAATTTTGTTCTTTTATACCCTTTTTAGGATCATAAGTATGAAAAAGCAGCTTACTTCAGCTGTTTTGTGGAAGGATAATATTTATGAAGCGGACGGCATAAAATCGCCTTTTGTATTTGGTGTTCTGCGCCCCAGAATTTATGTACCTTTCTCTTTAGAAGAAGTAGAACGAGATTATATTCTAAGGCATGAAAAGGAACATATCAGGCGAGGCGACCATTTGATCAAATATGCTGCCTATATGTTAGCAATGGTTTACTGGTTCCATCCTTTGATCTGGATAGCGTATCACTTTATGTGTCAGGATATGGAAATGAGCTGTGATGAGAAGGTCATAAAAGGATTGGACGAAGATAAAAGAAAGGATTACAGCAGGCTGCTGTTATCCTTTGCTGTCGAAAAAAGACAATTTGCGGGACCTTTATATTTTGGAGAAAATAATGTGGAAAAACGAATCACTAATATTTTGAAATCAAAGAAGGGCGGCATTGCTGCCGCAGTTTTGGGATTAGTGCTTATAGGTGTCCTAATCCTGCTTTTTGCTACCGATGCCAAGAAACTAAAAGAGGAAGAGATCGCTGCGGATCAGGAATATCTTGCGATGAAAGAGGAAGAAGAAAAACTCCTTGCATTACAGGCAGAGGCGGAAGCGGAAAGGCAGATCATGGAGCAGGAGAAAGAAAATCTCCTTGCGATGCAGGCGGAAGCGGAAGCAGAAAGGCAGATCATGGAGCAGGAGAAAGAAAATCTCCTTGCGATGCAGGCAGAGGCGGAAGCAGAAAAACAGCGTGGGTTATATAATACGATGAAGCTGTTGACAGAGATGGCGGAGAGGGATGAATATGGCTATCTGACAGTAAAAGAAGCGGGATATGGATTATCATATCTGAACTCCAGTAAGGATGGCTCAGTGACCGTATACGGTTGCACCAGTCCTGATTATGGTTACCGTGGGGTAATTTTGGTCAATGAACTTTCCGGAAAAAATCCCTATAATTATTTTGACTGGGATTGGGAGACCTGGGCTACTTGGCGGGATGACAAGTCTTTGCCGGTCATGTGGAACCTGGATGTGGACGGAGACTCGGAAACAGAGTTTGTGATCATAGACAGACTGCGTGAAGTCACATACAGGGATGGCGCTTTTGGAGATAGGCAGCAGGTTGCAAAATATGTTCCTTCCTTAGTGGTTTTGGAAACCTTGGATGATGGAACCATGGAAGCCACTATATTGGATATGGATGCCATAGAACAGGAGCTTTCTCTTTTGATCGAAGAGAGACCCGGCAGTCAAGAAGACAGCATCAGCATTTATATCAAAGGGACGGGTCAGGTGCTACTTGAAAATGTTCCCAACAAGGATTACGAAGAAAAGGCCTTTACCGTTAAATATGAGGGTGATCAGCTAAAGCTGCTTTTGTATATGGAAAGCCGAGAGGAGGGAATTGTATTTAAGATTCGATATGATGAGTCCAGGAGCATGGGAGGATACTTTACCATATCCGATCCCAAATCTTTTGCGCCGGATCCTTCTATGTAATGGAAATAACAAGTCTCTCATGATACAGGCATAACTTGGACTTTCCTATCATAGATTGTGGTAAGAAGTATGTACAAAGGGACAACATGAGCGTACTTGCAAATATTTCCAATATCGTGATTCCTGTTCTGATATTTTATATCGTTGCCTACGGTATGGCAGCCAAGACCAATGTGTATGAGGCCTTTATCAAAGGGGCAAAAGACGGACTGAAGACGGTGGCGGGGATCACCCCCACCTTGATCGGTCTGATGATGGCGGTAGGCATTTTGCGGGCCTCCGGTTTTCTGGAATTTTTGGGAGAAATGCTGGGGAAGGTAACAAGCCCTTTAGGCTTTCCCGGAGAGCTGGTGCCCCTGACCCTGGTAAAGATGTTTTCTTCCTCTGCAGCCACCGGGCTGGTGCTGGATGTTTTCAAGCGGTTTGGCACGGACTCCCTTATGGGGATGATGGCATCTTTAATGATGAGTTCCACAGAAACTATTTTTTACACCATGTCCGTTTATTTTATGGTGGCAAAGGTGGAAAAGACCAGATGGACCTTAACGGGAGCAATGTTGGCTACCCTGGCAGGGACCATTGCCAGCATTGTTTTGGCAGGAATGATCGTATAAAAGGAAGCAGCTGCTTCCTTTTTATGACTTTACTTTTTTCTTTAACAAATCTATAATTGTCATATTATGGAACATTTAATCTTTTCTTTGAATGCTACCATTCCGATCTTTCTTACCATGGTCTTGGGCTATTTGTTTAAGCAGAGTCGGATGATAGACGATTCTTTCGTAAAAACACTAAATAAGTTTAACTATAAGGTAACTCTTCCCGTTATGCTCTTTGAGGATTTATCCGGGGTGGATTTTACCATGGTCTGGGATGTGAAATATGTCTTATTTTGTTTTGGTGTTTCCTTAACCAGCATTGTGGTGATCTGGGTGCTCTCCGGTTTGCTTTTAAAGGAAAAGGACTTGATCGGAGAATTTACCCAGGGCTGTTACAGAAGCAGTGCAGCGGTCCTGGGCCTGGCATTTATCCAGAATATTTATGGGACAAGCAGCATGGCGCCTCTTATGATCATCGGAACGGTGCCTCTTTATAATGTGATGGCGGTGATCCTCCTTTCCTTTACAGGACCGGGAGAACATGTATTAAATAAAGAGAGCTTGAAGCATTCTCTCATAGACATTGCCAAAAACCCCATTATTATCAGCATCCTTTTAGGCATCATTGCTTCCTTGCTGAAACTGGATTTTATACCTATTGTGGATAAAACCATACATAACTTTTCGGTCATGGCTTCTCCTTTGGCTCTTGTGGGATTGGGAGCCGGATTTGAAGGAAGAAAGGCTTTAAAAAAGATACGGCCCACTGCTGTTTGTGCCGCCACTAAGCTGTTGATCATTCCTGCTTTGTTTTTGCCCCTGGCACTGCATATGGGATTTACAGGAGAAAAGCTGGTAGCTATTTTGATCATGTTAGGCACTGCTACTACTCCAAGCTCTTATATCATGGCAAAAAATATGGGGCATGAAGGCACACTGACATCCAGTACGGTAGTCGCTACTACCTTTTTCAGTTCCATTACCCTTACTTTCTGGATGTTTATATTGAGATATCTGGGAACCATTTAAATCAAAAGAACAGGAGATAAAGCATGTACAGAGACGATATCAGGATCAGAAGAGTCATCGTTCATATTTTGGATTCTACGGTAGGGATGCCGGTTTTATCGGACAGAGAAATTGAATTTGGCTCCGAACTGTCTGATTTTTTAAAGGAACATATTTTTAAGATCATATCCGGAGACGACTGTAAAATGTGCCGATTCTATCAGGAGGAATCGGAGGTCTACCAGATGCTTGCCCAATACAGGGAGGATTATTTTGTAGATGTGAGCAAGGACATGGCCAATTTCCTGTATCAGATCATGAACAGCAATATCGATATTCCGCCGGCTGACCTGATGGTAGTCCGCTTTGACGAAAGAGACAAAAAATATCTTGCCATCTTAAAAATGAATTTTAAGGAATTTTATACCCACAAGACTCAGACGGGAGAGGATGGAAATGAGAATAAGATCATCAAATACAAATCCATTCTCCCTACGGAAAGCCAGCGGCTTCAGGAAGCGGCCATTGTGGATCTTTCCGATTTAAGTGTTTATGCCATTGAAAAGAAATATGATGTAAACGGAGAAAAGACTAATTATTTTACATACCTGTTTTTAAAATGTGCCAGCCGTCTTTCTCACAAGTCCAAGCTGAATATCGTGTCAAAAGCGGTGGAAAGCGTGCAAAACGGTTATTATGATGAGACCAAACAATTTGAAGCCAATATGAAGGCAAAGAATATCATTCATCAGGAGCTGCAGGAAAAGGGCAGCTTTACGGTAGAAGGCATTGCAGATAAGATATTTGAGTCAAAGCCTGAGTTGAAACAGGAATTTCAGGAAAAAATGGAAAAGTACGATATGGTCCATGAGGAGATCAAACCTCAGAGCGAAAAGACCGTTAAAAAGTATGAGACCCAGGTATTAAAGACAGACTCCGGCATAGAGATCAAAATCCCTATGAAGGAATACAATGATCCCTCCAGCGTGGAGTTTATAACGGAGGAGGACGGCAGTGTATCCGTGCTGATCAAAAATATCGGATATCTGGCCGCAAAGCTGTAAATGCAGAATTTCATTGCGGATTTTTACAGTTTTCGATATACTGTTGCTAGAAAGCAGATGAGGTAACAGGGTGGATATTAAAGAGACACTGAACCGTTTGTTTGTGGAGCTTTTCAGAGATATCAACAATATTGAAGAGCAGCAGATCAAGACGGGAGAATTTCATAACTTAACATTGAATGACATGCATGTGATCGATGCCATCGGCACAGATCAGGCCAAGAATATGTCTTCCGTAGCAAAGGCCTTAAATGTAACGGTAGGAACCCTTACCATTGCTATAAACGGTTTGGTCAAAAAAGGTTTTGTAGAACGGGTCCGCTCGGAAGAGGATCGGCGGGTGGTACTGGTCTCCCTGACATCTAAAGGGAAAAAGGCATACTTAAAGCATGAAACCTTTCATAAAGAAATGATCGAGTCTGTCATTGATCGTTTGAACGAAGAGGAACAGGAGATCCTGGCAAAAAGTCTGGGGGATCTGAATAAATACTTTTTGGAACTGCAATCATAATCAGCGCTATGGGAAATGATATTTTCCCGATAGCGCTGATTTTATATACAAGTATTTTGCTCGGTTGATGGATATGAGGTAAAAGTCAAGCCTGGGGACCGGATATGGTTCCGCCCCTTTGTCGTATGGCTTTTTTGATGTTATCAAAGCTTTGGGGACCCAACTCCAGTAGCAGGGTATGAAAAGCCCTTTCGCTGTATGCGTCACCCCAGCAATCTTTGGCCAGGTTCTTACATTCCAAGATCTTGATATAGCCTCCATAGTAGGTGATATAGGTACCCGGCTCCATAACGATATAGTTATATACAGTACGGATATCTTCATCACTTGTAATGCCGATCTTATAGAGATACGGGCGAATCTCTCCGATAGAGGCATTTTCATAATGTATCATGATATCCAAAATGGAATAGAGGTTCAAGCAGATCCGACGGTTATAATACAAGTATTCATAGTAGAGGGAAGCATCTTCATTTCCCGTCAGATTGACAGCCGCCTGTTTGGCATATTCATAGGATAACAATTCTACATAAGTGGCATAGCCCTCGATATAACCGCCAAAATAGGAAATGCCTGACAGGGAAGGCAGATTGTTATTTGCAAATGAGTTAGCTGTTGCTACTGATTGATAAAGATGTCCGGGAAAACCCTCGTGAGCAAGAGTGGTAAACAAGGCAATTCCCTCGGGAGTCTGACTGCGGTTGATATAGATTACATTTTGAGTGGAGTCATCAATCGGTGGTGTAAAATAATAAGCCGGATTGGTATATCCTTCCATGGATGCCTCCACATCCTTTAACTGATAAGGATAGAGAGATTCGTCTACAGCAGGAAAATCATTGCTGATCATATTTTTTAAGATTTCAATGCATTGTTCCGGAGATAGCTGGCGTAAAGGGTCTGCTGTTCTTTCATTTCCTATCATAGAGATAAAATATTCCGGATTGGATTCCAATAATTTATTGAGTGTTGCATAATCTTCCATTAGTTGTCTCGTAAAGGCATTTTTTAGTGCGGTCACATTGATATCCTCTCCCAACAGGGAAGAAACCAGGATTTCATAATACTGCCTGCCGTTTTCATAGGTGCAGACACCTTGCTGGGAAGTGCGTGCACCGGACTTCAACAGTACCAGAACATCTCCTGTTTTCTCATAAGCAGGAAGGACCACGGTGGTAACCAAACGAGTATTCTCTTCTATATAATGGGCATACTCTTCCGGGGTAATGGCACCGGAAGAAAGCAGCGCTTTTACTTTTGCTTCAAAACAAGTAAGTAGAGGGTTATCCATTTCATTTAAATTTCTGAAATGGTCTAAGGAGGCAATGGCCTCGTCGGCAATGGCATCGCTCATAAACATGCCGGCTGCCGCTTTTTCCTTCTCATATTGGCACAAGCTGTCCAGATAGTCCGGCAGCAGGGAAAGGATAGCCAGATAGGATTCTATATCTTCTCTGCTTTCCATGGAATATTCTGTCAGGAGTATGGGTAGTTCGTTTTGTACACCGCTGTAAGGCGAAAAAGGTTCTTCAAAATAAGAAAACTCCGATAGTTTTAAGCTGTGTGCCAGATAAAAGGACAAGGAGTCCCGAAGAAGCAGCTCATTGGAATCAGCTTTAGACAGATCCAGGGCATTTAAGCGGTCGTACAAATCTTGAAGCCGTAAAATCCGCTCTGTTTCCATATCTTTAGAATAAATAGGCAGGCAGATTTCCTCCGAAAGCTCCAGCTTATCGGGATTCTTTACCAGAAAATGAGTGAGCAAAGAGTTTTGTTCCAGATTTTCCAAAAGCAGCTCTTCTGTCAGCCTTTGAAATGCCCGATCACGGGTGGTATGTAGGTAAACAAAGGAACTGATTCCCAGACTAAAAATGACCAGAAAACAGAATAATAATAGAGTGGCGCGTTTTTTTGGTTTCACTGTTAAATCACACCGTTTTTTCTATATTCATATGATATGCTGCTTGTCACAAATACCTATAACCTTTATTTGACATGAAATGGAGGCTGTGTTAGTCTAATAATTAGGAAAATATTTGCCTTTTACCGTATTTTATTATGGAAAAAGGCGTTGTCATAGGAGGCAGAATTAAGATGGACAAACAGAAATATTATATTACGACAGCCATTGCCTACACATCGGGAAAACCCCATATCGGCAACAGTTATGAGATCGTACTGGCAGACAGCATTGCCCGGTTTAAAAGAAAAGAAGGGTATGATGTTTTTTTCCAGACAGGAACCGATGAACATGGGCAGAAGATCGAGCTGAAAGCAAAAGAGATGGGTACCACGCCCAAGGCTCTTGTAGATGATGTGGCAGGGCAGATCAGAAGCATCTGCGATATGTTAAATACTTCCTATGATAAATTTATCCGTACAACGGATGATTACCATGAAAAGCAGGTTCAGAAGATTTTTAAGAAATTATATGACCAGGGAGATATTTATAAAGGGGCTTACGAAGGTTTGTATTGTACTCCTTGCGAGTCCTTTTGGACAGAATCCCAGCTTGTAGATGGCAAATGCCCTGATTGTGGCAGGGAAGTAAAGCCGGCCAAAGAAGAAGCCTACTTCTTTAAAATGAGTAAGTATGCAGACAGGCTGATTGAGCATATCAATACCCATCCGGAATTTATCAGACCGGTAAGCCGCAAAAATGAAATGATGAATAATTTCCTTTTGCCGGGACTACAGGACCTCTGCGTTTCCCGTACCTCCTTTAAGTGGGGCATTCCGGTGGACTTTGACGATAAGCATGTGGTCTATGTGTGGCTGGATGCGCTGACTAACTATATTACCGGAATCGGTTATGATACGGATGGCAGCAGCGATCAGTATCACAAGTTCTGGCCTGCGGATCTCCATTTGATCGGCAAGGACATCATTCGTTTCCATACTATTTACTGGCCTATTTTCCTTATGGCTCTGGGGGAGGAACTGCCTAAGCAGGTCTTTGGTCATCCCTGGCTTTTGCAGGGAGACGGTAAGATGAGCAAGTCCAGGGGCAATGTGATCTATGCAGAAGATTTGGTGGATTTCTTTGGGGTAGATGCGGTACGCTATTTTGTGCTCCATGAAATGCCTTTTGAAAATGACGGCGTTATTACCTGGGAGCTAATGGTAGAGCGTATGAATTCCGATCTTGCCAACACCTTGGGCAATCTGGTAAACCGCACGGTTTCCATGAGTAACAAATATTTCGGAGGTGTTGTTTCCGATAAAGGAGAAACCGATGATGCAACGCAGGCAGCTATCGACAAGGATCTGAAGGCTGTAGTGACCGGCACATACAAAAATGTGGCAGCCAAAATGGATGAGCTTCGGGTGGCAGATGCCATGACAGATATTTTTGCATTATTTAAACGCTGCAATAAATATATTGATGAAACAGAGCCTTGGGTGATCGCCAAGGACGAGGCAAAACAGGATAGGCTTTCTACTGTTTTATACAATCTGGTAGAAGGCATTATGATCGGTGCTTCCCTTTTGGAACCTTTCATGCCGGAAACAGCAGAAAAGATCGCAGGACTTCTGAATACCAAGCTGAGAGGTTTTGATGAGGTGCAGAGCTTTGGTCTTTATCCTTCCGGAAACAAGGTAAGTGAGAAACCGGAGATCTTATTCCAGAGACAGGATGTAGAAGAGGTTATTGAAAGAGCAGAAGCCATGTTTGAAAAGAGAAGACAGGAATCAGGCATGCCCTCAGGAGAGGAAGAGGAACCGGTTATCGAGATAGAAAAGAAACCGGAGATTACCTTTGATGATTTTGAAAAGCTGCAGTTTCAAGTAGGCAAGATCATTGCCTGCGAGGCTGTTCCAAAGAGCAAGAAACTGCTTTGTTCCAAAGTAAAGATCGGCAATGAAGTAAAACAGATCGTATCCGGCATCAAGGCATATTACAGTCCGGAGGAAATGGTAGGCAAACAGGTTATGGTGCTTGTGAATTTGAAGCCCGCTACCTTGGCCGGTGTTTTGTCAGAGGGAATGCTTCTTTGTGCGGAAGACGACAAAGGAAATCTGGCGCTGGTAACACCGGAGAAGCCTATGCCTGCAGGAGCTGAGATATGTTAAAGCTTAAAGGAGTGCTATGGTAAACAGGACCTATTTCACTTATCCATCCAGAGATGGTTTTCATACCATCCACGCTATGCGATGGCAGTCCGATGAAACGGAGCCCATTGGCGTTTTACAGTTGGTGCACGGAATGGCTGAGTATATCGCCCGCTACGAAGAAGTAGCAGTATACTTTGCCAAACGGGGCTTTGTTGTGGTGGGAGATGACCATCTGGGGCATGGTGACACGGCCAAGGAATTTGGGGACTATGGATATTTTTGCAGGAAGGATTCTGTAACTGTATTGGTGCGGGATGAGCATCGATTAAAAAAGATCATGCAAAAGGAATTTGGGAATCTGCCTTATTTTATATTAGGCCACAGTATGGGTTCCTTAATGTTGCGCCATTATCTATGCCGTTATGGTACCGGTATAGACGGAGCTGTTATCTGTTCTACTCCCAACAACAGTAGATTTACACTCGTTATGGGGGAGATCCTTACCGGTATTCTGAAACTGGGCGGCAAGGATAGGGAGAAAAGTGCCTTTATGGATGAAGTTGTATTTGGCTCATACAACAAGCGTACCAAGAAAAGAACTTCCTTTGACTGGCTTTCTACCGATGAAAGTGCAGTAGCTGCCTATATGAACGATCCGGGATGCGGGTTTTTGTTTACCGTGAACGGTTTCAATACGCTGACCCGTCTTTCGGAAGGGTTGCGAAAAAGATCTTATCTTGCCGGAATCCCAAAAAAACTGCCGATCCTCTTGTTGGCAGGAACGGAAGATCCGGTAGGAAACTATGGAAAAGCGGTTAAAGAGGTATATGATACCTTTTTAAATATGGATATCAATAAAGTGCAGATGAAGCTATATAAGGATGCACGCCATGAATTGTTTCATGAGAAGCAGAAAGAACAGACATATGAGGATATTTATAACTGGCTTACCAAAGTGATCTACGAAAAAAATAGAGATTGAGAAATCGTCTATCTATCATTTAGACAAAAAGGAGGAAATAAGATGAAAAAATTGATTCGAGTTTTAGTGATAACATTATTGTTATCCTGTCTTTGGGGTATGACAGTATCTGCTGCAGCACCTACGGATGAGAGTATCATTGCGCTGGGAGCGGATCTGACACCGGAGCAGAGGACTACGGTTTTGAACCTGATGGGGGTAAGTGAAGAGGATCTGCCTAACTACCGGGTCATTACTATTACCAACGCAGATGAGCATCAGTATCTGGATGCCTATATGGATTCTTCCGTTATCGGAACAAGAGCTTTATCCAGTGTTATGGTTACGCCGGCAGAACCAGGACATGGCGTGGTGGTTACCACACAAAATATTAATTACTGCACCACCGGTATGTATCGAAATGCTTTGCTGACAGCAGGAGTAGAAGATGCAGACATCCTAGTTGTAGGACCAACAGAACTTTCCGGAACGGCAGCACTGATCGGTGCCATCAAAGCCTATGAGGAGGTTTCGGGGGAGGATATTTCCGACACAACTCTGGATGCTGCGATGAATGAGTTGATCGCTACGGGAGAGATTGCAGAAAAGAGCGCCAGCAGCGAGGAAGTAGAAGAGCTGATCGCCTATATCAAGGCAAAGCTGGCTGCAGGAGAACTGGAAACAGAAGAAGACATCCGCAAGGCTATTGTAGAGGCAGAGGCGAAATTTGGTGTCAGCCTGACCGAAGAAGAAATTCAGCAGATCATAGACTTGATGATGAAGATCAAGGAATTGGGATTGGATCCCAATACGCTTTTGGATCAGGCGGCAGACTTATATGATAAGTTTGGAGATGAATTGTTTGAAAAAGTACAGGACGCAGGCTTCTGGCAGAGTGTAGGAGATTTCTTTTCCGGAATCGGTAATGCCATTGTAAATTTCTTTAAAGGCTTATTCGGAGGTTGATTCCAAAGATCAGGATTTCAGAATAAAAATGGAATAATTGCGGAAGATGATAATGAAATCCTACATTTTACGGAAAGGGAAATTGCTATGAAAATTGCATTTTATGCCACGAAACCATATGACCGCACCTGGTTTGAACCTCTTGCCAAAGAGTATGGCTTTGATATTCATTTTATTGAACTGCCCTGCAATGAGCAGACTGTTTTTCTGGCAAAAGGGTATGATGCCATTTGCATCTTTGTCAATGACATGGTTAATGCCAAAATGATCGATGAACTTTATAATATGAATGTAAAAGCGATCCTGTTAAGAAGTGCCGGGTTTAATCATGTAGACATCAAGGCTGCAGAGGGTAAGATCACGGTACTTAGAGTGCCCAGTTATTCTCCGGAAGCGGTAGCTGAATATGCAGTGGGACTGCTCATGTCAATTAACCGCTGCATCCATAAAGCCTATTACAGGACAAGAGATTTTAATATGAACATCAATGGTTTTATGGGAATGGACCTGCATCACAAAACAGCAGGCGTGATCGGAACCGGTAAGATTGGCCAGGCTGTGATCCGGATACTGGAAGGCTTTGGAATGGACATATTGGCTTATGATCCCTATCCCATAGAGGGACTTCCCGTAGAATATGTGTCATTGGAAACATTATTTAAGCAGTCGGATGTCATTACTCTGCACTGCCCTTTGACAAAAGACACAAAGCATATCATCAACAAGAAGAATATTAAGCTGATGAAGGACGGCGTGTACTTGGTCAATACCTCCAGGGGTGCTCTGATCAACTCCGAAGATCTGATCGACGGCCTGGTTTCTGGAAAGTTTGGAGGCGTAGGTCTGGATGTATATGATGAAGAAGAAGGCATTTTCTATGAGGACCGTTCTATGGATATCGTGGAAGATGAGGTCCTTACCAGATTGATGACTTTTCCCAATGTACTCATTACCTCTCATATGGGCTTTTTTACAAAGGAAGCCATGGAGGCTATTGCTGTGGCAACCTTAGAGAATGCATATGCATTAGAAAATGGTTTGCCCCTTCAAAATAAAGTGGTATAATGCTTATGAGCATATGTAGGAGAAAGCAATGGATATAGGCATTGATAGTGTACTGGTCCGTCCTGCTGCTGTAGAGGAGTGGGAAAACGCAATGGGTCTTGCCTGGAAAACTTTCTTAAAGTTTGAAGGAAATGATTATGAACCGGAAGGGATCAAAAATTTTCAGGATTTTATAACGGACCAATCTTTGAGAAAAATGTTCCTTACAGGGCAATATATATTATATGGCGCTTTTTATCGGGGAGAAATCGTAGGAGTGGTATCTCTTCGGAATAAAGAGCATATATCTTTGTTATTTGTGGACGAAGCCTTCCATAAAATGGGGATTGGAAGAAAGCTGATCAATCAGATGCAGAGAGTAGCAAGGGATATGGGCTGTTATCGTTTAACGGTAAATGCTTCTCCCTGTGCAGTGGGTTTTTATCATAAAGTGGGCTTTGTAGATACAAATATTGAGCAAAAAAAAGATGGGATACGATATACTCCCATGTCGTGGATTTTTTAAGGAGTAATTATGGATTTTATCAGCAGTAAAAACATTTTCCTTCTTACGAGGGACACCTTAAAATTAATGGATAAGCAGATCATGAAGCACGGCTCCAGGACAGGTTACATCCTGTATAAGATGTTGCAGCAGAGAGGCGGCTATGAAAAATTTGAGATGGCGGAGTTAGTCATGCTGGCAACCCTTCATGATATTGGAGCTTATAAAACAGATGATTTTAAAGATAACATGAGGTTTGAAGCCAGAAACTATATGGCCCATTCCGTTTACGGTTATCTTTTTATGAAGTACCTTTCTCCCATGTCGGAAAAAGCCAAGATCCTACTATGGCATCATGTGGATTACATACAGATCCGGGATCTGAACTATGAATTTAAAGAAGAAGCGGCCATGCTGAATCTTGCGGAAAAAATCGATATATACAAAGAAGCGCTGGGAGATAAATTTGATATTTCCGTTTTCCATCGTTATGCGGATACCAAGTATTCCAGAGAGGCTTTGGTGCTGTTTGGGCAGGCTAACAGAGAGCATGATATTTTCCATAAGATTGAGACAGAGGAATATGAAAAAGAACTGGATGAACTCATGGACTATATCATGTTCACCAATGAAGAGAAAAAGAGTTATATGGAAATGCAGATGTATGCTCTGGGGCTGCGCACTTCCATCAAGGTGATGGACAGCGTTACCAATATCTGTGTCTGTGAGGAATTGGCAAAACGCTTAAACCTCAGTGAAAAAGAGATAGAGAAGTTATATTATGGTGCCTTGATCCATGATATCGGCATGCTTGCCATTCCTGACGAGATCCTTCTGGCAGCGAGGAAGCTGACAGCGGCTGAGATCAAGGTCATGCGGCAGCATGTATCCATTTCAGAGGAAATCTTAAAAGACCGTCTGGATCAGGAAGTGTTGGATATTGTGCTGACCCATCATGAAAGACTGGATGGCAGTGGTTATCCCAAGGGATTGCGGGAGGCTGAGCTAAATCTGTCCCAAAAGATCCTGCAGGTGGCCGATACCGTTACCGGCCTGACCAACAAAAGACACTATAAAGAGGCTGCCGATAAAGAGGAAGTTAAAAATATCTTAAAGCAGGAGGCGGAAGCCGGCCATTTGTCCAAACAGGTGGTGGATATCCTGGTCGAAAACTATGACGATATCAAGGCGAAGGTAAATCAGAAAGAAGAGGAGATCCTGCGCTTGTACAAAAAGCTGGAAACCCAGTATAAGCTGGTGTATGAAAAATTTATTAGAAAATAAACAGGTGAGAAAAAATGAGAAAGTTTTTCAGTGACAGCAATCCAATCATTCGCGGGCTGACAAAGCTCGCCGACTTGATGTGGCTGAATTTTCTGTATATTTTGACTTCTATACCGATTTTTACCATAGGAGCAGCTACGGCTGCCCTGTATTCTGTGACCATGAAGGTAGTAGCGGATGAGGAATCCTATATTACAAAAGACTATTTTAAAGCATTCATAAGCAATTTCAAACAGGCAACAGTGATCTGGATCATTTGCGGTCTGTTGCTTTCTTTATTTGGATATACCTTTTATGTTCTTGGATCATCGGATCTTTCTTATGCTCATGTGGCAATGGGAATCATTGGCATTCCCATTGTTTTGATCGCATTTACCTTATTATATGCATTTCCTATTATGAGCAAATTTGAAAATACCACACTGAATACAGCGATGAACAGTCTGCTGATCTCACTGGCTAAGTTCCCTATAACGGTGCTGATGCTGGTGTTTTCTGCTATTCCGATTTTATTGGTGCTTAGCAGCATAAAATGGGTTCCGCTTTTGATACTGTGTGGATTTTCTATGGTGGCATATGTAAATGGAAGTTTTATGAATAAGTTTTTTGATAAGATAATCGAAGACAACGGCCAAGGGGAAGAAAGCAGTCTTAAAGCGGAGGAAAAAGAGCCTGAGCAGTAATAAGGGGTAAGTAATATGGGAGCAAAGTCAGGGACAAATAAAAATATTTTTATCCGAATGATCGTTTTGGTGTTGATGTTTGCTGCTTTTGTCAGTATCGTGCTGTGGATACATGTGGATAAGCTAATGGATATTCAGGAAAATAGCATGGATTCCCAGATCACCGCCAATACCGATATCTATAGTGCCAAGATAGAGCAGGAGCTCATAACCTTGGGAGAAGCTGTGGAGACGGCGGGGCAGATGTTAAGCAGGAATGAAAGCAGCCCTGAACTGGAGGAAACAGCTCTCGACGCTCTTGTAAGCAGTACTCGTGCGGACAAAGCAGCATTACTTGATATGGATGGAGAAGGGGTTAATGAAGAAGGGGTATCGGTATACTACGATCCATCCTATTATATTGATAATCTGTATATGGGTATCAGCACCTATCATTATTTGGAAAACGGGAATATTGCAGTTATTACACCGGTTATGAAGGACGGGAACATGGAACAACTGCTTTTATTGGAATATGAGACATATAAACTGGATGACCGTTTTGCTAATTTTAATTTTGGCAGAGATGCCTGGGCCATTGTTGTTAATAATAAAGGAATCATCATGTATGTCTTCGGCGGAAAGAATTTTGATTATCTGGGAGTAGACAGGGATTTCTTTGAGATGCTTTACCAGAGCAAGGATGCCGATGTAGCAAGGGTGTTGGATGGAATTTCCCGAAAAACATCGGGAAGTGCTACCCTGTCCTTTGCAAGCGGAGATCAGCTGCTTTACTATAAGTCCATTGGCATAGATAATTGGAGTGTGATCATCGGCGTGCCGCCTTCTTATATCGAAACACAGTCAGAATTGGAGCAGGAGACCATTTTTGACATGTTGAAGTGGATTGCCTTTGGCATGGTGCTGTTTCTGGCAGTGGTCGTCTTTATGAGCATCATGGATAAGGTGCGGGGGAAAGCAAAAAATGAAGATCTCCTTAAGCTGGCAGAACGAGATCAGCTGACGGGTCTGTACAATAAAGTTACCACCGAGAACAAGATCAAGGAATTCATAGAAACCCATTCAGACATGCAAAGCCTTTTGTTTGTTTTGGATATTGATAACTTTAAGAAGATCAATGACACAAGGGGACATGCATTTGGAGATGAGGTGCTGCGTTCCATCGGTCAGCAGGTCAGAGTGCTCTTTCGTTCCTCGGACATTTTGGGGCGTGTGGGCGGAGACGAGTTTATCATTTTCCTAAAAGGCGTTAAAGAAGATGAGTTTGTTCTGCGGGAAGCCAAAAAAGTGGAATACTTTTTCCAGCACTTTCAGGCAGGGGAAGGATATGTAAAATATTCTGCCACAGCCAGTATCGGCTGCGCCGTCTTTCCCAGAGATGCGGCAGACTTTGAAAATCTGTATAAATGCGCTGATAAAGCGCTGTATACGGCAAAACAGCGGGGTAAAAACCAACTGGCATTCTATAAGGAACCGGAATAGTTTGGGCAAAGTGTATAAATATAAAAAAAAACTTTGTGTAATAGTAGCATAGGCAAAAAACAAGCATTCATATATACTACTTTCATAGGGCAAAATTGCCGCGTGACTACATTAGTTTAGGAGGAATTAACAATGGCAAACTTATCATTAAAAAATGTCTGCAAAGTATATCCTAACGGATTCGAAGCAGTTAAAGATTTCAATCTTGAAATCAGCGACCAGGAGTTTATTATCTTCGTTGGTCCTTCCGGATGTGGTAAGTCCACAACGCTTCGTATGATCGCAGGTTTGGAAGATATCTCTTCCGGTGAGCTGTGGATCGGCGACAAACTGGTAAACGATGTTGAACCGAAGGATAGAGATATCGCGATGGTATTCCAGAGCTACGCTCTGTATCCTCACATGACCGTTCGTGACAACATGGCATTCGGTCTGAAATTAAGAAAAGTTCCCAAAGATGAGATTGATAAAATGGTAAATGAGGCAGCTAAAATCCTTGACTTAACTCCTCTCCTTGATCGTAAACCCAAGGCTTTGTCCGGTGGTCAGAGACAGCGTGTTGCGATGGGTCGTGCAATCGTTCGTAACCCTAAAGTATTCCTGATGGATGAGCCTTTGT
>JAFLSW010000002.1 GCA_022510725.1 Lachnospiraceae bacterium | reverse complement strand
AAATACGAATACCTGAAAGGTCTCAACGGTCACTTCGAGATTGCACTGTATGTAGATACTTTTGATGAGGTCGATAAGGAGTACGAAAAGGTTGTTGCAAAGGGAGCAACGCCTGTTTTAGAGCCAACTACCGAGCCTTGGGGCCAAAGAACCTGCTATATTGCTGACCCCGAAGGAAATTTAATTGAAATTGGCTCATTCAATAAACCGTTTGACCGATAAATTTCAATTTATGGAGAAAAGAAAAATGAATATAGCTGTTTTCGCCTCTCGATCAGTAACAATAGCGATTCTTTAGCTTTGAAAAGAGCCAATAATTTTAAGTGAGAGTGCTGGGTAACTTGTTTATCGCTTTTGTTTGTGGTAAGATATTATTTACACTTCAAAGGAGGAAAAATGATGGATGCATATGAATTTACTCCCAATGCGGCACCATCTTTTGGGAAACAGTTTTTGAGCGCATTGCTGCCTTTTTATTACGGAACATACCGCGACATGACAAAGAAGCAGGGAAAAGCCTTTGTAAGAGGCATATCCTTTTTATATGTTGCGATCACTTATGTTGTACATATCACTATCATTTTGATCAATCCCACTGCAGTTGCAGCCATATTGGACGGTTCAAACAGCACAGTGAGGACATTGCAGCATCCTGTATTTATTATCCTGTATGGAGCAGGTATGCTGGTAACAGCATTTCTATATCCGTTTATTTATCGCTTTTGCGCATGGCTCCTGCGGCTGCCGGGTAAACTTGTATGTAAGATCTTCCATAAGGATATACAGGCCGATCATTTATATTTAGTGTCCCTGTATGCTATGGTACCTGTTTTTTTCCTGCAATTTATACCGTTCTTTTTCATCGGTTTCCCTTTGTTATATGATATACTATTGATCCTATGTGATCTGTTTAGTATCATCATATCTGTTCTTTATATGTGCGTTGGCATATTTTATATTGAATAAGTATAAAAGTTATTTGAATATTTCGGAGGAAAAATGAACAAATATCAACCGGAAAATAGTAATGCATATTCCCCTGATCCGGTGGAAATTAGAACCGATCTTCCTTTGGGAAGCATAGATTATGATTATATGCAGGCTAAGAAACTCATAATGCATGATCCCAAGCCGCTTCCTACATTTAAGCAGCAGTTATGGTATTCTTTTTTGCCTAATAAGTATGGCAATTATACAATTCTTTCCATTCCTCAGGCCCGGCGTTTTGTAAAAGATCTCAGTCCATATATGATTTTCTTATATTTACTCACATTCATTGCATTTTTGTTTATCAATCCGGATATGAATCTTTGGCTGAAGAATGCTGTGGCTCCTATCATAGAACCTTTTATAGCCATAGAGTGGATCTTGAAAATATTCACCGCCTTGTCATTTGGACTTGCTGTTTTGATCTTGCTTTGGCCTATCCATCATCGATTCTGGTCCATGATCGTACGCCAGATCGGAAAGCTTTACTTAAAGATTGTAAGAAAGAAAGTATCACCCAAAAATCTGTATATCATATCCATCTATACTTTTGTGCCATTCAGGATCTTATTGTGCATTCCTTTTTTGATACCGAATACAGTGGCAGCTTTTATCGCAGCTGGAATCATCAAATCACTTGATGTGATCGTAACAATTACTTATATGTGTATTGCTACATCTTATGTGGATTGATGTTCTGTTGTTTTATGGCGGACGGAGTGTGAGTGTGATATGATCAGATAAATAAACTGGAATTTAGCTAAGAGAATCAAGGATGAGCATTTAAGGAGCTGATTATGAAAAACTGCATCATTACGGGAGGAAACAGTGGAATTGGATTTCAAGCGGCAATGCAAATTGCTGAAAAGGGATATAATGTGACAATGATTTGCAGAAATGAAACATCTGCAAAAAATGCCTGCAAGGAAATTACGCTCAATACTGGTAATAAAAATGTAGATTATCTTATTGCAGACCTATCTGAAATGGATGCGGTCCGTAGCGTTGCCAAAAAGTACCTTGATATCCACGACTCACTTGATGTGTTAATTAACAACGCAGCAGACTTTGATTTATCCATCAAAACTCCTATCATGACCTCAGACGGTATGGAAAAACAGTTTGCTACTAATGTGGTTGCGCCTTTCTTGCTTTCACGACTGATGTTTGATGCACTGGCTAAATCCAAGAAGGGACGGATTATCAACATCTCATCAAAGGGATTGTGTGTGTACCCATTCATAAGACTCAATTTCCAAAATTTGAATAGTGAACATAGCTATAGCCCTGCAAAAACATATTATCAGAACAAATTGGCATTGCTAATGTTCTCACTCTATTTGGCAGAGATCCAGTGCGATGTGCGAGTGCAAGCTGTTCGTGTTACCAATGTTAAAATTGATATGTCACGCTATCAGAATATCAACCCTATTCTCAAGCAGATGTATAAAGCCAAAGCAAAGTTCTCAATTTCTCCACAGGAAATGGCAAAGGTCTATACTGCTCTGGCAACGACAGAAGATTACAGTGGATTTCTTTATGATGAAAATTTACGAGAAGTTCGTGCAAATGGGTCTGCATATGATAAGTCGGCACAAAAGCGGCTATATGAATTATTGTGCGAAAAAACAGGACAAAACGATTAGAGAGCTGTATTCTACACGAAAGTAGTTGAGTTATCCGCAACTTGTTTATCGCTTTTCTTTATGATAGAAAGATATGAAAATTTGAATTATGGGGAGAAAAGATGAATACCTATCACGCATCTAATGAAAATGCTACGAATAGTGACAATCATAATATAGTCTCATCTGTTCAGGCAGAAGATGATTTTATGATGCCAGGAGGTTTTGACGACTTTGAGGCATCATCCTACGGAAATGTAGAAAATCTTCCTTTGGGAAGTGTGGATTATTCCTATATAAATCAAAAGTACAAAACTAATCCTTGTGCATATAAAGTCTTATTTACTCGTAAGCAGCAGGTTATACATGCTTTTAATCCCTTTCAATATCATTGTTATAATAATATGACCATAGAACAGGCAAAGGAATTCATCAATTGGTTTTCCAAGCTTTATATAGGTGTGGCTTATTTGGGAACGATGTTTTTGATCTTAGTTAATCCAGATGTCATAATGCTCGCTTTATCCAATCCATTTATGTCTGCTGAATATCTGCAAAATATTGAGTTTATTATTGCAATTACGATCGGATATCTTATAGCAGCAGCGCTTGCCCCCATATGGTATCGCATAAGTGCCTTTCTATTAAGGCTTATCGGAAGTCTGGTGTGTCTTATTTTTGGAAAAAATATATCGGATAAGAATATGTATCTGGTCTCTGTATATGCACTGGTTCCTTTTATGATACTTCGTCTGATCCCCGGTTTTTGTCCGTTTATTGTGCTGAATATCATTTTGCGCACATCACTTCCTTTAATTGGTTTGGTGGCAGCGATCATTAATATGTGTATTGGAGTAAATTGTGTTGAGTGAATATAAAATTAATTTGAATACTTATGGAGGGAAACAATGAAAACATATCGACCTGGAAATACAAGTTTTATCTGTATTGCCACATCTTATGTGGATTGATGTTCTGTTGTTTTATGGCGGACGGAGTGTGGGTGTGATATAATCATATAAATAAACCGAAGTTTAGGGAGATTATTATTTATGGCACATAGGAAAAAAGTGGGTGATTTGTATGCAATTCATCTTCCTGATAATACATACGCTTTTGGTAGAGTATTACAAGAAACAAGCGTTGCTTTTTACAAATATCGCACAAAAAATATCGATGATTTACCAATCGAAGAAGAATATGAATTTACTGTCGGGGTGCATAGGAGCTGTTTCAAAGAATGGATTTTTATTGAAAATAGACTATTTACAAATCCTGCGGACTCACGCCCTCCTTGTTATCAAATGAAAGATATTTTTACAGGAAAATACAGTATTTACGATTTTGGTGAAATACGCCATGCAACTGAAGAAGAATGCAAACACCTAGAAGTATGTGCTGTATGGGAAAATACGCACATTATTGAAAGGTTAATGGGTAGAGATTGGAAAAAATGGTTTCCCAATTTTTATCAATAAATTCTCATTTTTATAATCGGAGAAACTATGGAATGTAAGATCTGTAAGGCAAAGATGAATTGGAGTATTGAGGGTCATAATCAAGTCGGATGCTGTCCTGTTTGTGGTTGGGAGCTGGTTACCACATATACTGCTGATTAGGAATTGCTTATGATATAAACTCTATATTTAAATATTAGTAAAATGAGATATATTAAGCAATTACACCTGTTTGGTTATGAAAAAGAACAGTTTATATAGTGAGTTGTTCTTTTTCAGATTCAGTAAAAGAATATTTAATGACAATTTTGGGGAGAGGATTCAAACGAAAATAAAAGATATAACAAAGATAACGAATAGAATTGAAACTATCGATGAAGAGGAAGCATATGTTCTAGATAGGCATATGATAGACAATTTAGATGAGTTAAGTAAAATTTTAAAACATGAAAAGGGCAAGGGCATAATGTGGGATGTGGAGTTTATTCGTAACCGAAGAAACTTCGATATTATATTTACTTTAATAAATAAACGGCATAGTGAATGGGTCCCGTGCTTAATATACAAATATGAGGGAGAGTGGCGGAGAGTAAAATTAGAAAATGCCCAATGTTTGAAATGCGATTGGACAGGAATTGTCGCAAATCCATCTAATTCTAGCCTATTTGAATGTATGGAAAATTGGTCTGAGATAACTTGTGCCATGAAAAAACTGCCATCCCGAAAATGTCCGATATGCGGAAGTGAGTTATCAAGACATGCCATTTGGATAAATGGTTATGATGAGGATTAAAAACTTGATACAAACATGTTGACATGTATAGGTAAGAGTAAAAAATATTATGCAGATGAGGCGCTTTTCTTTGCGAACTTTTAAGATCTTTCGTTAGAAAATCAATCAGCACATAGAAGAGACTTACAGGTCATTCCAACACTGTCCGAGTGAAACGAGTTTGTTGGAATGACCTGTTGTATTAGTCTCTGATATGGGCTGGTTAGATTTTCTCGAAACATATATCTTCATCACATCTCCGGATTGGACAACGATATAAAAAATATGGTAGTATAGGAACAGAATGATTTTAAAGGAGGAACGAAAAATGGGAATGACAATGACACAAAAGATCCTTGCTGCACATGCCGGACTTGACAAAGTAGAAGCCGGACAGTTGATCGAGGCAGATTTGGATCTGGTTTTAGGAAATGACATTACCAGCCCCGTTGCCATTAAAGAAATGGAAAAAATGAAGGTGGACGGAGTATTTGATAAAGATAAAATTGCCCTTGTACCGGACCACTTTGTTCCCAACAAGGACATCAAATCCGCCCAGCATTGTAAATGCGTCAGAGAATTTGCACACAAAAATAACATTACCAATTACTTTGAGGTAGGAGAGATGGGTATTGAACATGCTCTTTTGCCGGAGAAAGGCTTAACCGTTGCGGGAGATGTGATCATCGGTGCAGATTCTCATACCTGTACCTACGGCGCTTTGGGTGCATTTTCCACAGGTGTGGGCAGTACGGATATGGCAGCCGGCATGGCAACAGGAAAGGCATGGTTTAAGGTGCCTGGTGCTATCCGCTTTGAACTGACAGGCAGTCTGCCGGAATGGGTCAGCGGCAAAGATCTGATCTTACATATCATCGGTATGATCGGTGTGGACGGCGCATTGTATAAATCTATGGAGTTTACGGGAGAGGGTGTAAAAAGCCTTTCCATGGATGATCGTTTTACCGTTGCCAACATGGCTATTGAAGCCGGCGGCAAAAACGGCATCTTCCCGGTAGATGATCTGGCGATGGCTTATATGAAGGAACATTCTGACAGACCCTTTACCGTATACGAAGCGGATGAGGATGCGATATATGATGAGACTTATACCATCGATTTAAGTTCTCTTCGTCCTACCATAGCATTCCCCCATTTACCGGAGAATACCAAGACCATCGATGAGATCACGGAGGATATTGCCATCGATCAGGTAGTGATCGGTTCCTGTACCAACGGACGGATCGACGATCTCAGATGTGCTGCCAAAGTACTTGCAGGCAGACATGTGGCAGAGGGCATGAGATGCATCATTATCCCGGCTACCCAGGCTATTTATCTGCAGGCAATGGAAGAGGGTCTGTTAAAGACCTTTATTGAAGCAGGAGCAGTGGTTTCCACCCCCAGCTGCGGGCCCTGCTTAGGCGGCTATATGGGTATCCTTGCAGAAGGTGAGAGATGTGTATCCACTACCAACCGCAACTTTGTGGGCCGTATGGGACATGTGGATTCTGAAATTTATCTGGCAAGCCCGGCTGTTGCTGCGGCAAGCGCTGTTGCAGGCAAGATTTCCTGCCCTTGCAGATTATAGGAGGTTGAACCATGAAAAACGCAAAAGGAACAGTTTTAAAATATGGGGATAATGTAGATACGGATGTGATCATTCCCGCAAGATATTTAAATTCTTCCGATCCGGCAGAGCTGGCGGAGCACTGCATGGAAGATATTGACAAGGATTTTGTAAAAAAGGTAAAACAGGGAGATATTATTGTTGCAGCCAAAAACTTTGGCTGTGGCTCTTCCAGAGAGCATGCGCCTATTGCCATTAAGGCTTCCGGCGTGGGCTGCGTCATTGCAGAGACCTTTGCCAGGATCTTTTACCGCAATGCCATCAACATCGGTCTGCCTATTATCGAGTGTCCGGAAGCGGCAAAAGATATTGAGGCAGGAGACGAGGTGGAAGTGGACTTTGATTCCGGCAAGATCTATGATCTGACCAAAAATAAAGAATATCAGGGTCAGGCTTTCCCTCCTTTTATGCAAAAGATCATTGATGCAGAAGGACTGGTAAACTATATCAACGCCAAAGGCTGATAGGAAAAAGAGGTGGCTTAACATGGATATACAGGGATTTTTTCGGACCTTGGATGAAATGTTTACAAAGGGCAAAACGCCGGAAGAAATCGATGCTTATCTTCTTAGCGCCTTAGAACAGGCAAAGGAAGAAAAGGATTACGGTGCATATGCTTCCATTGGAAATGAAATGATCGGATTTTACCGCAGCATTTCCCGTTACGAGGACTGTTTCCGGATTTCCGAGGATGTTTTGATGCTGATGGAAGAGCTGCAATTGGATGGAACCGAGCATTTTGCCACCACCTTGTTAAATGTTGCAACCGGCTATCGGGCGGCAGGAAGGCTCAATGAGAGCCTTTCTTACTATGCCAGGGCGTTGCAGCTGTATGAACAGCTATTGCCAAAGGGCGACTACCGCTTCGCCGGATTGTATAACAATATCAGTCTTTTATTGGAATCCTTAAATGACAATGAAAAAGCGGTGATCTTTTCCGAACGGGCTATGGAAGTCATCGATGCCATACCGGAATGTGTTTCCGAACAAGCTTCCACCAGGACCAACCTGGCTTTGATCTATTTGAAACTGGGCAGGGATGAGGAGGCAAAGAAACTCTTAAAGGACGCGCTGGACCGTTATGAATCCATAGAGGGAGAAATAAATGATCCTCATTATTCTGCAGCTCTTTCCGGACTGGCTGAAGCAGCGTTTAAGGAAGAAAACTATACGGAAGCCTTGTCCTTGTATGAAAGGGCGGCAGAGGAAGTGAAGCTGCATTTCGGAGAGAACGAAAGCTATCAGCTGCTTTTACAGAATGCAGAATTGGTTAAGAAACATTTATCATAACAAAGAAAGGCTCGAATATGAAGGGGTTGGAACTGTCGGAACAATTTTTCAAGGCACATGAACAGGAGATAAAGGACCTTTTGAAAGAGGATATTCATAAGGTTTCTATCGGTCTGTGCGGACAGGGATCAGAGTGCTTTGGCTTTGATGATGAGATTTCCAAAGATCATGATTTTGGTCCCGGCTTTTGTATTTTTTTGGATGATGAAATGGAAGAAAAACACGGTGAAGCTTTGAGACAGTTTTATGAAGATCTTCCCAAAGAATTTATGGATTTAAGCCGCAATCCTTCCTCCCATGGACTAAACAGAGTGGGTGTTATCAACACCAGAGAGTTTTATTTTGCCAGCCTTTCTCTGGATGAAGTGCCCAAAAATCCATTCCAGTGGTATCAGCTTTCCGAAGAAAGGCTTGCTATGGCTACAAACGGCAGGCTTTTTCATGAGGGAGAAGACCTTTTTATGGAAATGAGAAGAGTCTTTCAGGCATTTTATCCCAAGGATGTTGTCTTAAAAAAATTGGCCTCCCGTTTTGCCGTTATGGCACAGGCGGGACAATATAATTATAGCCGATGCTTAAACAGAGGGGATATGGTAGCTTCCCAGCTTGCCTTATCCCTTTTCTTAAAAAATGCCATGTCTGCTCTTTTTCTGCTCCATGGCAGGTATATGCCTTTTTACAAATGGTCTTTTACGGGCTTAAAGGCATTTGTGGAGGATCAAAATATTCTCATGCTTTTGGAAGCATTGGCTGTCTCCAATCAAGGAGTGGCTTTGATTCCTATCGGAATGGAGGGAGCAAAAGAATATGAAACTGCCCTGTTGATTGAAGCCCTTTGCGGAGAGATTGCCAAGCTTGCTGTAGAAAAAGGCTATTTAAAAGAACCTCTTTCTTTTTTGGAAGACGGAGTGCTGCCTTTGCAGGAACAGATCGAGGATCCGCTGTTAAAAAAATTGCCTTTGGAACAGTAAATCATTGACAGATGTAACTTCTAAAAGGAATATTTCAGAAAGACTTGAAACATATGTTCGATTGTGCTAGGATAGAAAAAGATGAAGAAACATATAAGGCTTCCAAAATGCAGCGGATATTTAGTTTGGGCTTTTTACTGCTTATTCTTTTCATTGCAGGGGCGTTTCTTTTCTTTTCAAAGACAGGAAAAGGAGCAGGCAGGATCATCATCACCCTGGACGGGGAAGTCTATGAAACGCTTTCATTGGATGAAGGGGCTGCAATTACTGTTGAAGACGGAAAGGGCGGTTTTAATGTTATCCGGGTGGACGATGGTGCAGTCAGCGTCAGCGAAGCCAACTGCTCTAATCAGACCTGTGTTCATACGGGATCCGTTTCCCGGCCGGGGGAAGTCATTGCCTGTCTTCCTCACAAATTGATCATTTCCATCGAATCGAGAGATGGGGAGGTGGATGCCCTTGCGTACTGAACGAATTGCGAAGTTAGGCTTATTATTGGCCCTTGGGATGATCCTATCCTATGTGGAATCCCTGTTTCCCATTGCTCCGTCAGTGCCGGGGATCAAGATCGGACTGGCTAATATTTTGGCAGTGCTTTTGCTGTATTCCTATGGGGGAAGGGCATGTATTCTGTACCAGGGAGCCAGAATCTTTTTGACGGCATTGCTATTCGGAAGTTTTTACAGCGGTATTTATTCCCTGGCAGGTGCCGCAATCAGTCTTATGGTCATGATTCTTTTAAAAAGAACAAAACTGATGGATATGGAAGGGGTCAGCATGGCCGGCGGCGTATTTCACAATATAGGACAATTGTTGATCGCCTTTATGTTTGTACAAAACACTGCCATTTTTGGGTATCTGCCCATCTTGCTGATAGCAGGGGCCGTGAGCGGTTACCTGATGGGCATGGCAGGAGAAATACTGATAAAACGGAGATTATTATGATTGCATATGTGATCGGCATAGTTGCCGAAGTATCGGAAGATTCCATTATTGTAGAGAATAACGGCATGGGGTTTCGCATCCGGGTTCCCTATGGATATGCCTTTAAACAGGGCGAGCAGTTAAAGATCCATACCTATACCTATGTGAAAGAGGATGCCTTTTTATTATACGGTTTTGATACCAAGGATCAGCTGGAACTGTTCCAGAAGCTGATCACCGTAAACGGAGTAGGCCCAAAGGGTGCGTTGTCCATTCTTTCTATTTTGAGCACCAATGATCTTCGATTTGCCATTTACAGCCAGGACATTGCTGCTATAGCAAAAGCTCCCGGCATCGGTAAGAAAACGGCAGAACGGGTCATCCTGGACCTAAAAGATAAAGTATCCTTATCGGATATCACAGCGATTCCAGGTGAATCCGAAGGAGCACCGATCTTTACTGGCGATATGGATGTGATCAAGAAAGAAGCCGTAGATGCCCTTACAGCTTTGGGATATGGCATAAGTGATGCGGCAAAGGCTGTTTCCCAGGTTCCGATCTCAGAAGATACTACCACAGAGGATATCTTAAAACAGGCCCTGCGTTATATGGTCTAGATTAGCAGAGGAAGAAAACATGGCACAGAGAATCATCGAGACCTCTTTAACCGAAGAGGACCAGCGTATTGAAAAGACCTTGCGTCCCCAAAAGATGGATGACTATATCGGTCAATCCAAAGCGAAGGAGACACTGAAGGTGTATATTGAGGCTGCCAAGAAGCGGAATGAGCCTTTAGATCATATTTTATTTTATGGACCGCCCGGACTTGGTAAGACTACTCTTGCCGGTGTCATTGCCAACGAAATGGGGAGTCATATTAAGGTTACCAGCGGACCGGCTATTGAGAAACCGGGAGATATGGCAGCCATTTTAAGCGGTCTTTCCGACGGAGATGTGTTGTTTGTGGATGAGATACACCGCCTAAACCGTCAGGTAGAAGAAGTTTTATATCCTGCCATGGAGGATTATTGTATCGATATCATGATCGGAAAGGGACCTACGGCCAAATCCATCCGTTTGGATCTGCCCAAGTTCACCTTAGTAGGTGCTACGACCCGTGCAGGTCTGTTATCCGCTCCTTTGCGCGACCGCTTTGGTGTTATCAACAGATTGGAATTTTACAGTGTAGAGGAACTGGTGCAGATCATTTTACATTCTGCAGGCATCCTCAATGTGATCATTGAACAGGAAGGCGCTCTGGAAATGGCCAGACGAAGCCGTGGGACTCCCAGGCTTGCCAATCGGGTGTTAAAGCGGGTCAGAGATTTTGCACAGGTGCGCTATGATGGGATTATTACAAAAGAAGTGGCTTCCTCTGCGCTGGATCTTTTGGAAGTGGACAAGCTTGGTCTGGATAGAGTGGATCAGAATCTTTTGATGATGATGATCGATAAATTCGGTGGCGGACCGGTAGGTCTGGATACCCTGGCTGCGGCTATCGGAGAGGATCCCGGCACCATCGAAGATGTGAATGAACCTTACCTGATCCAGAACGGATTGATCAACAGAACCCCCAGGGGAAGGGTGGTTACAGAGGCTGCATATCTCCATTTTGGGCTGTCCAAACCGGAAAATCATTAAAAAGAATAGAAAATTCTCCCAAAACGGTTGTTTTCTTTCAGGTTTCTGCTATAATAGATATGGTATCTGATTGAAGATGAGGCGGCACATCTTGTGTTTGCGGTGTACGAGGGAGAGATAGTATGTCAGTAAAAACAGAAACAGAGGTCATGATCGGCGGTAAGGTATATACCTTAAGAGGCAGTGAAAGCGAAGAGTATCTGCAGCGTGTGGCCATTTATCTGAATAATAAAATTGCGGAATACAACAAATTAGAAAGTTTCCGCAAACAATCTGTTGATTATAAAAATGTATTGGTACAGTTAAATATTGCAGACGATTATTTTCAGGCAAAGAAAAAGATCGCTAAATTAGAAGAGGAACTGGAGCGCAAAGAAAAAGAGCTTTATGACCTAAAGCACGATCTGATTTCCACACAGATCAAACTTGAAAATACGGAAAAAGGCATTAAATCCATGCAGGAAGAATTAAATGAAGGCACCAGAAAGATGATGCGCATGGAAGCTGAATTGAAAAATAGCAGATAAAACCAATCAAATACGGCTGCTGCAGGATCTTGCAGCAGTCTTTTTTACGCAAAGGCGTAAGATAAGGAGCGTTATATTGAGAACAGTAGAACTGCTGTCTCCGGCAGGGGATATGGACTGCTTTATGGCAGCTGTCAATGCCGGGGCGGATGCGATATATCTGGGCGGAGAAGCATATGGTGCCAGAGCCTATGCCTCTAATTTTACCGGGGAAGAGATCTGTTATGCCATCCGCTATGCCCATTTATTTGGTATCAAAATCTATTTAACGGTCAATACCCTCATAAAAGAACAGGAACTTTCGGTCCTTGCAGATTTTTTGATGCCTTTTTATGAAGCCGGATTAGACGGAGTCATTGTACAGGATTTTGGCGCGCTTTCTCTGATCAAGAAAGTTTTTCCCGGCCTGTCGCTTCATGCCAGCACCCAGATGTGTATTACCGGTTCCTACGGTGCTGCGTTGTTAAAAGAATATGGTGTAAGCCGGATCGTACCGGCAAGGGAACTATCTATAGAGGAACTGGTCCGGATCAAGGATAAAACCGGTATAGAAATAGAAACCTTTATCCATGGCGCCATGTGTTACTGTTATTCAGGTCAGTGCCTCTTTTCCAGTTTTTTGGGAGGGAGAAGCGGCAACAGAGGACGGTGTGCCGGTCCCTGCCGCCTGCCTTATGAAGCATTTGGACATAAGGGGTATCCTTTAAGCCTAAAGGATATGTGTACCCTGCCTATCCTTCCTAAACTGGTTTCTTCCGGCATGGATTCTTTCAAGATAGAAGGCAGAATGAAAAATCCCTATTATGTTGCCGGCGTTACGGCAATATACGGAAAATATCTGGATCTATATGAAAATTGCGGCGAAAACCGGGAAGCAATGCCCATAGAATCCGTCAAGATCGATCCAAAGGATCTGCAGCTTCTAAGGGATCTCTATGTACGCACCGAGTTAGAAAACGGTTATTATGAGCGTCATAACGGAAAAGAAATGATTACTTTTGACAAACCGGGCTATGTAACAGGAGATGAAAAAGAGTTTGAGTGGATTAAAAAATGTTTTCTGGATAAAAACAGACAGCTCCCCATTACAGGAAAACTCTTTGCAAAAGAAGGATATCCCCTTGCCTTAGAAATCCAAACTGAAAAAGGCATCTGTTTGAAAGCAGAGGGAAAGATTGTAGAAAAAGCGGTGAATCGTCCTGTTACTGAAGATGAAATGATACGACAGCTTGAAAAAACAGGAAATACCCCGTTTCATTTTATGGATATTTCAGTTATAATGAGCAAAGATGTATTTATTCCCATCAAAGACTTAAATGCCTTAAGACGGGATGCCTTAGATGCCTTCTTTTCTCTTCTTGCAGGAGAATATGAGCGTTCTAAAACCGATGGGAAAATAGGGCAATTATTCCAAGCAGAATCTCATGCTGTAGCGAAACAGGCAAAAGCAGGGGATAGGGCTTTGGCCATTCATATATTGTTCATGGAACAACTTTACGGCATACTGGATTTTCTGGATCGGGTAAATCTGTCCGGCAGAGAGGTAAACCTGGTTATTTCCACTTCCCTGTGGGAGGAATGTGAGCAAAGAGAACGCATAAAAAAATGCTGTGCTTCTCATAAGCTTTCCTGTCATCTGTCTCTGCCAAGGGTTTTCAGAGAACGGGCAGCTGCGTATTGCGATGAATTGTTGCACGATGAAGATCTTGCATTTTTTCATGGATTTTACTGTGGCAGCCTGGATGCACTCTGCTATATAAAAGAAAAACTGGCAAACAGCGGCATTCTTCCGGAAACCAAAACGCTGTCAGGAGATTTTTCCCTGTATGCGGCCAATTATGAGGCAGTATGCTTATTAAAGGAATGGGGGCTTTCCCGCATAACGGCTCCATATGAGCTTTCCGAAAAAGAATGGCATGCTCTGTATGATAAGATCAGACAACTTCCTGATACTGAAGAATTGCAATCAGAATATCTCATATATGGTCACATTCCTTTTATGCAGTCTGCAAACTGCATAAAAAAAACCTGTGATCGATGTAACCATACAAGCGATATCTTTTATATCAAAGACAGAATGGGGAAAAATCTGCCTGTAATAAATGATTGCAGGCTTTGTGAAAACACCATATACAACAGTGTACCCGTCTCCCTTCATGCGGAATGGAAACGGATCTGCTGTGATACTTTAAAAATTTCCTTTACCATAGAAAATAAAAAGCAGGTAAATGCAGTGCTTGACGGCTTTTTGGGCTCCAGACCTCATATCCCTGCTGACTTTACAAAAGGGCACTACAAGAAAGGAATCCTATAAAAATGGCTTTGATCATTTCTGACTTATCCAAATATGTCATTGCAATCTTTATGGCGATTTTTACCTATGAATCCTTTGCCGCATTCAGGGGGAAGGATGAAACTCGCAAAGAAGGCATTTATACCAGACAGATCATCTGTATGTTCATTGTTCACTTTGTCTCCTTTGCAGCCATATGCCTGGAAACAGGAGACTTAAGCTATATTATTTTTTATGGATTTCAACAGATCTTATTGTTTTCTGTTATTGCGCTTTTCCGGGTTATTTACCGCAATTCCAATAAGCTGCTGCTAAATAATATGTGCATGTTGCTGTCTATTGGTTTTGTCATGCTGACCAGACTGCATTTTGACAGGGCAGTGAGACAGTTTAAAATTGCGGCTGTGTCCCTGCTTGTCTGCATGTTCATACCTTACCTGATCAAGAAATTTCGATTTCTGGATAAATTTACCTGGCTGTATGGCCTGCTTGGAGCTTTGGCCTTGTCTGTCGTACTGGTATTGGGAGCCGTTACCAATGGCTCTAAAATATCTTATACCATCGCCGGGTTTTCCTTCCAGCCATCAGAATTTGTTAAAATACTTTTTGTCTTTTTTACAGCAGGCATGTTTTCCAAATCAAAAGATTTCTTACAGGTGTGCATTACCACTTTAATAGCGGCGCTTCATGTGATCATTTTAGTCATTTCCAGGGATTTGGGAAGTGCTCTGATCTTCTTTGTGGTTTATGTGGTCATGGTATTTGTGGCAACCAAAAACTATATTTATTTTATTCTTGGCATCGGAGCCGGTTGCGGAGCAGGTATCATTGCCTCTAAATTGTTCTCTCATGTACAGGTGCGGCTGGAGGCCTGGACGGATCCCTGGACCCATATAGACGGCTCCGGTTATCAGATCACCCAGTCTCTTTTTGCCATCGGTACAGGCGGATGGTTCGGTATGGGACTCTATCAGGGCAATCCCACATCTATTCCTTATGTGGAAGAGGATTTTATCTTTTCCGCCATTGCTGAAGAATTAGGCGTCTTTTTCAGTATTTGCCTGGTGTTGGTATGTGTCAGCTGCTTTATTGCTTTTATGAGCGTGGCAATGCATTTAAAAGATGATTTTTACCGCCTTATTGCAACGGGACTGGCCATTGTCTATATATTTCAGATATTTTTAACCATCGGCGGCGGAACAAGATTGATCCCTTTGACCGGTGTTACTTTGCCTTTGGTCAGCTATGGCGGAAGCAGTGTGTTGACCTCCCTGATCATATTCTGTGTGATTCAGGGCTTATATGGCATTCAAGTTGAAGAAGGAGAGAGCCATGGCAAAAAAGAAAACAGATACTGAAGAAAAGTTGAATCAGGAAAACACAAAGGAGAAAAAAACAAAAAAGAAACAATATCGCAACAGAGAATTGTGGATCATTACCTATTTGTTTGTTTTGTTGATGTTTGCCGTTATCGGTAATGAGATTTACTTTGTTTATGCAAAAAGTGAAACTGCTATCAATAATTCTTATAATCCCCGTCAGGAACTGCTGGCTTCCAAAAATGTCAGGGGTAAGATACTGACTGCAGACGGTGAAGTCCTGGCCCAAACAGTCCGCGGTGATGACGGAAACGAAAAGAGGGTATATCCATATGGTTCTTTATTTTCCCATGTGGTAGGATATTCCACCAAAGGAAAAACAGGTGTGGAATATTTGGGTAATATTGCTCTTTTAACCTCCAACGCATCTATTAACGAGAAAATCCAAAATGAGCTTTCTGCCCAGAAAAATATCGGAGACAATGTGGTTACCACTTTGGATCTCTCCTTACAGCAGGCTGCATATGATGCATTAGGCGTATATGATGGAGCGATCATTGTAACAGAGCCCTCTACAGGCAGGATCTTAGCCATGGTTTCCAAACCGGATTTTGATCCCAATGAGATTGCGGAAATTTGGGATGAGGTTACCAACGAAGAGGGGAACAGTATATTGTTAAATCGTGCTACCCAGGGACTATATCCTCCAGGTTCTACCTATAAGATCGTAACCGCCCTGGCATATTACAGACAAAATGGGGGAGATATTTCTTCTTATCACTATCAATGCGGAGGCTCCTTCACTTATGAAGGTCACCGGATCAACTGTTATCACGGTTCCGCTCATGGCAGAGTAGGGTTTCGGGAAAGCTTTGAAAAATCCTGTAATTCCTCCTTTGCCAATATTGGCGTATCCCTGGATCTGACAGGTCTTATGACTACCAATGAAGATCTGCTTTTTAATCAAAGTTTGGGATTGCCTTATTCCACTGCAAAAGGCAGTTATGTCCTTGGAACAAATGCCACATCTTATGATGTGATGCAGACCTCCATCGGACAGGGAAAGACCCAGGTTTCACCGTTGCAGTTAAATATGATCACCTGTGCCATTGCCAATGAGGGAGTGGTCATGACGCCTTATCTGATCGATTCCATCCAAAACTATAACGGCAGTACGGTGAAACAGTATCGTCCGGAAGTCTATGCTTCCATTATGACGGAAGATGAGGCGGCCTTTTTAACAGATATGATGTCAGGTGTAGTGGAAAGCGGAACAGCAAAGGGACTAAGGGGGCAGTCCTATACGGCGGCAGGAAAGACCGGTTCCGCCGAATACAGTGAAAATAAAGAAGACAGCCATGCCTGGTTCACGGGGTTTGCTCCCGTAGATGATCCTCAGATCTGCGTGACCATTATCGTGGAAGGCGCCGGTTCCGGCGGAGAATATGCCGTTCCCATGGCAAAAAGACTATTTGATGTATATTTTTCAAAATGACTATCTTTTTTTTGAGAATTATAGTAAAATATTAGTAATTTACCAAAGGAGGGTATGGGTATGTTTGATCAAATATTCGGTAACTATTTGGTCCAGACAGGACGTATTTCAAAAGAGCAGCTTTCCAAGGTTATCGAACAAGAGCGAGAAGCTAGAGTGAAATTGGGGTTAATTGCTGTAGCAGAAAAGTTGATGTCCAAAGAGCAGGCGGATGAAGTAAATCATTTGCAATCGCTCATGGATAAGCGCTTTGGCGATATTGCGGTAGAGAGGGGATATCTTACAGAAGAACAGGTTTCTCAGCTGTTAAAAAAGCAGGGAAACATATATATGCTTTTTGTACAGACTCTGATTGATGAGGATGCGATGACCTTGGAAGAGGTGGATGAAGCATTAACTGAATACAAGGAGGAACAGAGTTTTACCCAGTCGGATATGGATGCTTTAGTAAGCGGCGATATAGATCGTACTGTTAAATTGTTTTTGCCATCCAATTCGGAATTATACGACAAACTTTGTGCTATTGCGGTAAGGACACTGCGGCGAGTGATCAATTCCTATGCATCTGTATCCAAAGCATTTCTCGTGGACGAGTTAAATGCAGATAATTTTGCTATGCAGATGATGGTTGGGGATCACAAGATCATTTCCGGGTTTGCCGGATCCGGAAACAGTTTGTTATCTATTGCTGTTCCATTTGGGGAAGAAGAATTTGAGCAGGTAGATATTGACGCACTGGATGCGGTAGGTGAATTCACCAACTGTATTAACGGTCTTTTTGCAACAGACCTTTGTGCGGATGGGTTGGATATCGACATGGTTCCTCCGGAATTTTATGATCACCCTGTAGTATTAAAGGGACGGCAATTCTGTGTGTTCCCTATCTCCATCGGTGATGATCATATTAATTTTATTTTATCAGTAGACTCAGATATTTCTATAGATTAGGGAGGGTTTAGAAGTGGCAAACATTTTAATTGTTGATGATTCCAGAACGTCACGGAAAATCTTAAGACAGATATTGGAAGAAGGTGGTCATACAGTCATAGATGAAGCGGTAAACGGACAAGAAGGTGTACAAAAATTTCAAGCCAACAAGCCGGATATCGTTACCTTAGATATTACCATGCCTGTATTAGACGGTATAGAAGCTTTAAAAATGATCAAGGCGATGAAGTCTGATGAAAAAGTGATCATGATTACCGCAGCAGGACAAAAAAGTAAAATGATAGACTGCATTAAGCTGGGTGCGGATGATTTCTTGACAAAGCCATTCGATAAATCAGAGATCATTTCGGTCATTTCCAAAATGGCTGCCAAATAAAATATCAGCATCCGGCATAAGGCGGCTGCAGGAGGAATTGCAATGATCGAAGCAACAAGCTGTGGCGGCATCGTGATATATAGAGGAAAGATCCTTCTTTTATACAAAAATATCAAATACAAATATGAAGGATGGGTTTTGCCCAAAGGAACCGTTGAAGCAGGCGAAGAATTTGCAGATACGGCGCTGCGTGAAGTCATGGAAGAGGCCGGTGCAAAGGCATCTGTGATCAAATATGTAGGAAAAAGCGAATATTCTTTCCATGTACCGGAAGATACGGTTCTGAAGGAAGTGCACTGGTATCTGATGATGGGAGACAGCTATTACAGCAAACCCCAGCGGGAAGAGCATTTCATGGATTCCGGTTTTTACAAATTTCATGAAGCATACCATTTGCTGAAGTTTGAAAACGAAAAGCAGATTTTGGAAAGGGCCTATAACGAGTATCTGGATTTGAAAAAAGCAAATCTGTGGGGAAACAAAAAATATTTTTAAGCAATCGGGAAGGCTTTTTGCCTTCCTTTTTTATGGCGCATATGATAAACTGGTGTTAGTGGCACTTTGGGGGATAGTATGCATATTTATAAAAAACTATATTGTGATGGGGAAACGGATTCCCGCAAAAAAAAGATCATACGAAAACTAAAGTATCACGGCGGTCTTACCGGGGTCTATGTGATCACAGTATCAGCGGGAGAAGATTATTTTGACCTGATTCCCGGCTATTCTTTTAAACAAAAAGCCTATCCCGTTCAGGAACTATTGATCATTGGGCTTGCCGCTACCTATGACAGCGCTGTAGAGCTGGTAATAAAAATGATAGAAGATTTTTCTGCAAGGTACGGAACCTGTCAATTCAAAAATTTGTTTTTACAGGAAAAGGAAATGAATTTTACCGGATATAACAGGAAATATTAAATATGGATGTAGTATTGTTGATTTTAAAAATAATCGGAATCCTGCTGCTAGTGGTGATCGGCCTGATTCTGCTTTTATTGGTACTGGTGGTTTTTTGTCCGGTCACTTATCGTATCAATGCTGCTTATGAAACCGAGATCAATGCAAAAGTAAAAGTAGGATGGCTTTTTTATCTTATTACCGTTACATTAAGCTACCAAAAGGAAAAACAGAAATGTGTTCTCCGCATTTTGGGGATTCCCATTATAGATTTTCTGCGGCCAAAGCCAAAGAAAAACAAGCAGTCTGAAAAGCCTAAAAAAGCCAAGCCTGCAAAAAAGACTGATACCAAGCCTGCACTATCCAAGGATATTAAAAGTACAGAAAAGAAAAACATGGATCAGACGATAAATGAAAACGAAGTTGATCAAAAAGTTTTCGATCAGGAGGATCAGGGAGAACAGGAAGAAAAACTGAAATTGACAGAGCGGCTCAAAAAACTGTTTGAGCAGTTAAAGCAAACGATCCTTACCTTGATCCAAAAAGTAAAAGATATCTATCAAAAAGGACTTGATCTGAAGAAGAAGGCAGATGCATGGATCACAGTATTAGGGCGGGAGCAGACAAAGAACGGGATCAGTAAAGCAAAAGGACAGATCATTTCCCTGCTGTTGCATATCCTTCCCAGAAAATGGAAAGCCTATGTGAAATTGGGATTTGACGATCCCAGCCTTACCGGAAAGATCATGGGATATTACTGGATGTTTATCGGTTTATGGGGAGAGCATCTGATCTGTGTACCGGATTTTGAAAACCGGGTATTGGAGGCTTCCCTTACGGCTAAAGGACATATCCGCGGCATCAAGTTTATTTATGTGGCATGGAAAGTTTTATTTGATAAAGATCTGAAGTATTTAAGGAAACTGAATGCAGAAGTAAATGATATATTAAATGGAGGAACAACATGAGCGAAAACAATTTCGGAAATGTAGTAACATCACTAATGAAGGGAATGGAAACATTTCTTTCCACCAAAACGGTGGTAGGAGAGCCTACTCAGATCGGTGATACCATTATCCTTCCTTTGGTGGATGTAACCTTTGGCGTAGGTGCCGGAGCCAATTCCAACGACAAGAAAAATTTTGGCGGTGGTGCCTTAAGCGGAAAGATGACCCCCAGTGCGGTTTTGGTTATCAGAAATGGGCAGACCAAACTGGTCAATATCAAAAACCAGGATTCTATCACAAAGATCATTGATATGGTTCCTGATCTGGTAGATCGGTTTACACAGCCGAAAGATATGCCTGTAAGCGATGACGAAGCAGTGGATATCGCTTTCCCCGACAGCGCTTCCTAGAAAGAAGTGCATCAGGTATCTTTATTCATGGAAAAGCATATAGTATACTAATTGCTTTATTCGGGTTGCCGGTCCATGAAAAAAATGTTGGGATTATGTTGTTTTTTCATAGCTGTGGGCATGTTCATCATGCTGTTTATAGATAATGTATTTATTGGGATAATTTTGATCGCAATCCTTTTACTGGTGGGATATAATCTGTTCTGCTGCAAGGATTAAAGAGCAATTGCAAATTAGGAAAAATGGATAAAAAGTGGCTATTTGAGGAAAATATCCGCTTACAGAAACTGGCTTCAGATTTGGAAGATCAAAAAAAGATCTTAAAACTGGAGCAGGAAAAACTGGCTGGAGAGCGAAAGGTTTTTGATCAGCAGAAAGAAGTGCTGGAAATGGGCTTTCGAAAGCTTGCAGCTGATAAAGAGATGTTTCAAGCGGATATTAAAAAACAAAAAGAAAAGCGTATAGATAAGGACTCTCTTCCAAAAGGCATCAGGGGACCGGGATTTTTTTGTGGTGTAACAAGCGCTACCTCTTTAAAGAAACGCTATAAGGAATTAATGAAGATCTATCATCCTGATAACAAGAATGGAGACGCCTTCACCGTAGCTTGCATCAACAAAGAGTATGAGATCTTAAAAGAGAACTATAAAAAGGAAAAATAAAAAGGACCGTTTTCACGATCCTTTTTATTTCATATTAAAATCATTACGCTCTTTCTACAGCACCGGATTTTAAACAAGATGTGCACACATGCAGTTTCTTGTTGGCACCGTTAACCTTGCATTTCACATTTTTGATATTTGCATTCCAAATACGATTAGATCTTCTATGAGAATGGCTGACGTTATTTCCGAAATGAGCGCCTTTACCACAGATATCACATTTAGCCATATTGCACCTCCTAATCAAAAAAATCGACTCACAACATGACTATACTATCAGATTTGGGAAGGTTTGGCAAGTATTAAATTTAATATTTCAAAATATATTCCATTTTTTAAAAATCATTGTTATAATAAGTTATTATGACCGAGGAGGTATCAATATGAAAAGTATGATGAATACACACCTGGGAAACATTGCAATAGATCGGGATGTCATTGCCAATTATGCCGGCAGCGTTGCCGTAGAATGCTTTGGTATCGTAGGTATGGCAAGCGTTAATGTAAAGGATGGTTTGGTAAAGCTGTTAAAGCCTGACAGCTTATCCACAGGCATTTCCGTTAATATAACCAATTCCGGCATCAGTCTGGATTTTCATTTGATCGTGGCATATGGTGTTAATATTCTGACTGTATCAGATAACCTGATCGACACAGTAAAATATAAGGTAAAAGAATTTACAGGATTAAAAGTAGAAAAAGTCAACATCTTCGTAGAAGGTGTTCGAGTAATCGATTAAGGAGGTTTTGGTTGTGTCTGCAAATACCATTGACAATAAAACCCTTTGCAAAATGTTTTTGGCAGGAGCCAAAAATCTGGAGGCCAACAAAGAGTACATTAATGATCTGAATGTTTTTCCCGTTCCTGATGGAGATACAGGAACCAATATGACTATGACTATTATGTCTGCTGCAAAGGAAGTTTCCGAACTGCCTGAAAATGCTGACATGAATGTGATCGCAAAAGCCATTTCTTCCGGTTCCTTAAGAGGTGCAAGAGGAAATTCCGGCGTGATCCTTTCCCAGCTTTGCAGAGGCTTTTGCAAAGTGATCAGGGATGTAAAAGAGATCGATAAAGAGTGTCTTGCCATTGCATGTGAAAAAGCAGTGGAAAGCGCTTATAAAGCGGTTATGAAACCAAAAGAAGGTACTATTTTAACTGTAGCCAAAGGCGCTTGTGAAAGAGCTATTGAGTTGTCCGAAGAGCCGGAGCTTTCTTTGGACGAATGCATGGATGAGATCATTACTTATGCAAAAGAAGTATTAGAGCGCACACCGGAGATGCTGCCGGTTTTAAAACAGGCCGGCGTCGTAGATTCCGGCGGACAGGGACTGATCGAATTTTTACTGGGCGCCCAAAAAGCTTTTCGTGGCGAAGAGATCGACTTTAGCATCGATCCCTCTATGGCAACACCAAACAGAGTGAAGGTCAACAGCCTTGCTGCCGATACCTCTGATATCAAGTACGGCTATTGTACGGAATTCATTATCATGACTGAGAAAGTCTTCAATGTGAAGCATGAAAAAGATTTTAAAGAGTATTTAGAGTCTATCGGAGATTCCATCGTATTGGTAGCGGATGATGATCTGGTGAAAGTCCATGTGCACACCAACGATCCCGGCCTTGCCATTCAGCGGGCTTTGACCTATGGTTCCTTATCCAATATGAAAATTGATAATATGCGCCTAGAGCATCAGGAGAAGCTGTTTAAAGAAGGCGCTGTTATAGAAGCGGCAGAGGAATCTCAGCAGACAGAGCACAAAGATGTGGGATTTATTTCCGTTTCCATTGGTGCCGGATTAAATGCGATCTTTAAGGATCTGGGTGTGGATCGTATCATTGAAGGCGGTCAGACCATGAATCCCAGCACCGATGATATTTTAAGCGCCATCAACGGCGTAAATGCGGATACTATATTCCTGTTTCCCAACAATAAAAATATCATCATGGCAGCAAATCAGGCGAAATCCATGGTGCAGGATAAACAGGTTATTGTCATTCCCACAGTAAATATTCCTCAGGGTATTTCCGCTATCATCGGTTATACGCCTGGACTGACCCCGGAAGAAAATGAAAAAACCATGACAGAAGAAATGGGTGCCGTTTCTACCGGCCAGGTCACTTATGCAGTAAGAGACACGGAAATTGACGGTATGACCATTCATGAAAATGATATTATGGGTATCGGCGACAAGGGAATGCTGGCAGTGGGTACGGATATTCAGGATACGACCATCCAAATGATAGAAAAGATGTTGGAGGATTCGGATGCGGAATTGATCAGTATCTATTATGGTGCAGATGTGGAAAAGGCTGATGCTGAGGCCCTTTGTGAAAAGGTAGGTGCAGCTTATCCTGACTGTGATGTGGAATTACAGCTTGGCGGCCAGCCCGTTTATTATTATGTTGTTTCAGTAGAATAAATTGTAAGGCAGGTAGGGCATTCATTATGAACATGAATACCAATATCAGGGAACTGAAGGGCATCGGTGAAAAAAACGGTGCCCTTTTTCATAAATTGAATATTGATACCATTGGCGATCTTTTAAATCGATTTCCCCGGACATATGAAAGCTATTCTCAGCCTGTTACCTTACAGCAGGCCATGGAATCAGAGCGTGCATCGGTAAAAGGCATTGTCGTCACCCAGCCTACGCTAAGCCGTGCTAAAGGATATCAGATCATTCGCTTTATTGCCAAAGATGAAACAGGCACTCCCTTTCATGTGCGTATTTTTAATATGCCCTATTTAAAGAAGACCCTCTTGCCCGGAAATTCCTATATTTTTTACGGAAAAGTATTAACTGTGGCGGATCATCTGCAAATGGATCAACCTAAAATGTATAAACCCGATGTATATCAGGAGATGACAGAGGGCTATATTCCTATTTATTCCTGCACCAAAGGACTTTCTAATGATACGATCCGCAAATATGTTTCTATTGGTTTTGAATCGGTAAAACAGTCCCTAAAAGACCCTTTTCCGTCAGCTCTTTTAGAGAAGCATGATTTTCCTGATTATGTAGAAACCATAAGCATCATGCACAATCCTCCTTCTATGGAGTTACTTTACCATGCAAAAAAACGAATTGCCTATGAAGAATTCTTTTATTTTCTTTTATCAGTCAGACAAAATCAGACCCATGATATTTTAAAAACGGAGGAAAACCGGTTTATTCCCTGTGCCCAGACAAACCGCCTGATCGAGGCTCTGCCCTTTGAGCTGACGCCTTCCCAGAAAAAAGCCTGGAAGGAAATAGAAACGGATTTATACAGCGGAAATGTCTGCAACAGGCTCTTACAGGGTGATGTAGGCTGCGGTAAGACCATGATCGCTGTTTTATCCCTTCTTGCCTGTGTTAGTAACGGCAAACAGGGAGCTTTTATGGCGCCTACGGAAGTATTGGCAAGACAGCATTTTAATCTGATACGGGAAATGACGGAATCCTATAAGCTTCCCTTTGTACCCGTCCTTTTGACCGGCAGTATCCGTGCCAAAGAAAAGCGGGAAGCCTATGAAGCCATTGCCAACGGTACAGCCAATCTGGTCATCGGAACCCATGCCATTTTGGAAGAGGGCGTGGTCTTTCAAAACCTGGGATTGGCCGTGACGGATGAACAGCATCGATTTGGAGTCAGACAGCGCACTGTGCTGACCGGTAAAGGAAGAGAAGTGCATACCGTGGTCATGAGCGCCACCCCCATTCCCAGATCCCTTGCTATGATCTTATATGGAGGCTTAGCGGTATCTACCATTCCGGAGCTTCCAAGCTGTCGTATTCCCATTAAAAATGCGGTAGTGGATACCAAATATCGTCCTACAGCCTACAAATCTATAAAAGATGAAATTGAGAAAGGCAGACAAGCCTATGTGATCTGTCCCATGGTGGAGTCCGGGATCATGGAAGAATTGGAAAATGTAGAGGACTACGGAGAGAAATTAAAAGGTGTTTACGGCGACTCTGTCAGGATCGCCATTCTCCACGGAAAAATGAAAGGAACGGAAAAGACCCGGATCATGGAGGAGTTTTCTGCAGGCAATTACGATATTTTGGTTTCTACCACAGTGATCGAAGTAGGCATTGATGTGCCCAATGCCACAGTCATGATGATCGAGAATGCCCAGCGCTTTGGCCTGGCTGCCTTACATCAGCTGCGGGGCAGAGTGGGACGGGGAAAACACCAGTCCTATTGCATTTTTGTGGACACCACCGGAAATGACAAAAGCAAAAAGCGGCTGGAGATTTTGGGAAAGACCAATGACGGCTTTGAAATTGCCAACGCCGATCTGAAGATGCGGGGGCCAGGCGAACTATCGGGAACCCTCCAAAGCGGCGATACCGGCTTTGTTTACGGAGATATTTATGAGGATGCGGATATGCTGTATCTGGCAAGCGAGGATGTGGATCAACTTTTAAAAGAAGACCCCTCCCTTTCCGATCCGGAGAACGAACTGTTAAGATCTAAATGGCAGGATGTGATACAAAACGGATATCTGCACACCATATAATGTCTGTAAAGGGCAGAGTCAAGCGTTCGAACAAGCAGATGCTTGTTCGGACAAGAGAATATGGATAATACTGATAACTAAGCAAAAAGCATGAGGTGCTGCTCATGAAGCGAATGATCAAATTATTAATTTTTGTCATCTTGGCCATATTATATTTTAAGGCTACTGTCAAACAGTTAAACCTGGACCCGCCCCTCTTTTCATATAATGCGGCAGAAAATAAGGTAGACATGAATCTTATCGATATGGGGGAGTTGAATTGGGAGGCTATTGATTCATGGGATTCCATAAGAACAGACAAATTAGTACTTCTTGGCGCAATGTTTTTAATAGTACTATCAGAATGCGTTCCTCGTCTTGGAAAACAACAGGATAAAGAAGAACCGGAAGAGGAAGAGCCGGATGTGGAAGAAATAAAAGATTTTGAGATAAAGCGGGCTTTAAAAAGAATCATAGTAAAGGGACAGAACATAAAACTCCCTCTGGCATTGTGCGATTTGGGGGAAGGATTTACCTGGAAGAAGACCGATCATGCATCCCTTCGGTCTGATGGAACGGGAGCTGTTACCATTTATTTCCATGATGAAGAATGCTTCCATACGGTAGCGGAAAATTACTATGAAGGTGCGGAAGATCAGGGAATGATCTATGAGATCCGCATTAAAACGGATGATTGTTCCATAGACGGCTTTGTGCCGGGCAAGACAACAAAACAGGAAGTGATTGAAAGATATGGGAAACGGGCAAAGCTTTCTGAAATAACAAATATTTATGTATATTACGGAACCAAGGATTCTGATTTGGGACCGCGCCTTGCCATAGAATTTGATCAAAATGATGTTGTAAAAGAGATTTTTATAAATATTTGAGATGACACTGCCTAAAGAAATTCGTAATAGGTTGGGATTGTCTACAGGTGACCGAGTCATAAACACAACATTTTGTATTTTTGTTTGAAATTTATCCAAGTTATGGTATAATGTTCGGAAAGGGCAGAGTCAAGTGGTCGGACAAGCAGATGCCAAGCTTGCTCGAGCAGATGCTTGTTCGGACATTTGACGAGCGAAGCGAGCCCTGAAATGCGAAGCATTTTAGGGTCTCTGCCTATGTAAATGCGAAGAAACGGAGTTGTAAATCATGGCACAGACTACAGATTATGACGCATCCAGTATTAAGGTGCTGGAAGGCCTGGAGGCAGTTCGGGTCAGACCGGGTATGTATATCGGCAGCGTTTCAACCAAGGGTCTAAACCATTTAATTTATGAAATTGTAGACAATGCGGTGGACGAGCATCTGGCAGGCTTTTGTTCCAATATCAAGGTGTATCTGGAAGCAGACGGTTCCGCCACCATCGTGGACAACGGACGAGGCATTCCCGTGGAAATGCATGAAAAGGGTATCAGCGCAGAGCGTCTGGTATTTACCACCCTCCATGCAGGAGGCAAGTTTGACGATACTGCCTATAAGACCAGTGGCGGTCTTCATGGTGTGGGTTCCTCTGTTGTAAATGCTTTATCCGCCTATTTAACGGTACGGGTTTCCAGAAACGGACATGTATACGAGGATAAATATGAAAGAGGTATTCCCACCATAGAGCTTTCCGGTGGGCTTCTTCCTGTTGTGGGCAAGTCAAAAGAGACAGGCACTACCGTAAATTTCATGCCGGATGACGAGATCTTTGACCACACTCGTTTTAAAGCCGATGATATCAAAAGCAGGCTCCATGAAACCGCGTATTTAAATCCTGCTCTGACCATTGAATTTGAGGACAGGAGAGGAGAGATTACAGACAAAGCCGTTTTCCATGAACCGGAAGGCATCGTAGGCTTTGTGAAGGCCATGAACGGCACCAAGGAAACTGTCAGCGATGTGATCTCCTTTACAGGTGAAGCAGAAGGCATTACTGTGGAATGTGCTTTCCAATATGTAAATGAGTTTCATGAAAATGTCATGGGCTTTTGTAACAATATTCACAATGCGGAGGGCGGGACCCATATTACCGGTTTTAAATCCTCCTTTACCAATGTGATCAATACCTATGCCAGGGAATTAAACATCTTAAAAGAGAAGGATCAGAACTTTACCGGTGCGGATGTGCGTAACGGTATGACCGCCATTATATCCATTAAGCATCCCGATCCTCGTTTTGAGGGACAGACCAAGACCAAATTGGACAATCAGGATGCGGCAAAGGTAGTCAGCAAGATCACCGGCGAAGAGGTGGTCCGGTATTTTGACCGTAATGTAGAGACCTTAAAATCTGTCATTAGTTGTGCGGAAAAGGCGGCAAAGATCAGAAAGACTGAAGAAAAAGCCAAGACCAACATGCTGACCAAGCAGAAGTTTTCCTTTGATTCCAACGGAAAGCTGGCAAACTGCGAGTCTAAGGATGCAAAGCAATGTGAGATCTTTATCGTAGAGGGCGATTCCGCAGGCGGAAGCGCCAAGACCGCCAGAAACCGCAAATATCAGGCGATTCTTCCCATACGGGGCAAGATCTTAAATGTGGAAAAGGCCAGCATAGATAAGGTACTTGCCAATGCTGAGATCAAGACCATGATCAATGCCTTTGGCTGCGGTTTTTCCGAAGGCTACGGCAACGATTTTGACATCAGTAAGCTTCGTTACGGCAAGATCATCATCATGGCCGATGCGGATGTGGACGGTGCCCATATTTCCACCTTGCTTTTGACTTTATTTTATCGGTTTATGCCGGAATTGATCAGTTCCGGACATGTATATATTGCTATGCCTCCTTTATATAAGGCTATGCCTGCAAAGGGCAAAGAAGAGTACCTTTATGACGATAAGGCTTTGGAAAGATATCGTAAGACTCATAAGGGCAGCTTTACCCTGCAGCGATACAAAGGTCTGGGAGAAATGGATGCAGAACAGCTTTGGGAGACTACCTTAAATCCGGAAACCAGAAAATTAAAGCTGGTTGAGATCGATGACAATTTCCAGGCTGATAAGATCACAGAAATGCTTATGGGTACAGAGGTACCGCCCAGAAAGAAATATATCTATGAGCACGCCAACGAAGCGCTGCTTGACATTTGACGGAGGCACCAATGAACGGAACAAATGAAACCATCATAAGAACTGAATATTCCGAGGTTATGGAGCAGTCCTATATCGACTATGCCATGAGCGTGATCATCGCCAGGGCACTTCCCGATGTCAGAGACGGCTTAAAACCGGTTCAGCGGCGTACTTTATATGATATGCACGAATTGGGCATCCGTTATGATAGACCTTACCGTAAATGTGCCCGTATCGTAGGCGATACCATGGGTAAATATCATCCCCATGGTGACAGCTCCATTTATGAAGCTTTAGTGGTTATGGCACAGGATTTTAAAAAGGGTCTGCCCTTAGTAGACGGTCACGGCAATTTCGGTTCCATTGAAGGGGACAGCCCCGCTGCAATGCGTTATACGGAAGCGCGCCTTGCCAGAGTGGCCCAGGAAGCCTTTTTATCCGATCTGGATAAGGATGTGGTGGATTTTCTTCCCAACTTTGACGAGACGGAAAAAGAGCCTTCGGTCCTGCCTGTAAAGATCCCCAATCTGCTCATAAACGGCGCAGAAGGTATTGCGGTAGGCATGGCTACCAGCATTCCTCCCCACAATGTGGGCGAGGTCATTGACGGCTTAAAAGCATATATGCAGGATCCCACTTTAACCACCAGGGATCTGATGAAATATGTAAAAGGGCCTGATTTTCCTACAGGCGGTATTGTCTGCAACAAGGACGAACTTTTACAGATCTATGAGACCGGCACCGGTAAGATCAAGCTTCGGGGAAAAGTGGATGTGGAAAAGGGCAAAAACGGTCATGTCAATATTGTGATCTCTGAGATTCCTTATACCATGGTTGGTGCTAATATTTCCAAATTCCTGATGGATGTGGCTTCCCTTGCAGAAAATAAAAAGACCAACGATATCGTGGATATTACCAATCAGTCCGGCAAGGAAGGCATCCGCATCGTCATCGAATGCCGGAAAGATACGGATACAGAGCAGTTTATCAATATGCTCTATAAAAAGACCAAGTTGGAGGATACCTTTGGGGTAAATATGTTAGCCGTGGCAAAGGGACGCCCCGAAACCTTAAGCTTGCAGGATGTATTCCGCCATTGTGCCGATTTCCAGTTTGAAGTCGCTACAAGAAAGTATCAAAACCTCTTAGATAAAGAAACAGAAAAACGAGAAATTCAGGAAGGTCTTATCAAAGCATGCAATCTGATCGACCTGATCATAGAGATCCTGCGGGGGTCTACAGACCGGGCTATGGCAAAAGAGTGTCTGGTTCACGGTGTGGTAGATGGCATCAAATTTAAGTCCAGGGAATCCAAGATCATGGCAACCCAGCTTTTATTTACAGAAAAACAGGCCAATGCCATATTGGATATGCGTTTATATCGTTTGATCGGCTTAGAGGTCAATGCCCTGTTAAAAGAACATGAAGAGACCATGGCAAATATCTACAAATACGAAGATATTCTGGCCAGTCATTCCTCCATGACCCAGGTGCTGATCCAGGAATTGGATGGTTATAAGAAAGCCTTTTCCGAGAAACGCAAGACCGAGATCACCAATGCAGAAGAAGCGGTTTATGTAGAAAAGAAACAGGAGGAAATGGATGTTTATTTCTTAATGGACCGGTTCGGCTATGCAAGATGCATCGATACGGCCACTTATGAAAGGAATAAAGAGACGGCTCACGAGGAAAACCGTTATGTATTCCTTTGCAAGAATACAGGAAAGGTCTGCCTGTTTACTGCTCAGGGACAGATGCATACCATCAAAGTCTCTGACATCCCATTTGGAAAATTCAGAGATAAGGGCGTGCCTGTTGATAACATCAGCAACTTCCAGTCAGATCAGGAAAACCTCATCTTTGTATGCTCTCAAAGCGATGTCAACCTGTACCGGATCGTATTTGTGACAAAACAGGCTATGTGTAAAGTTGTTGACGGCGGTGAGTTTGATGTGGCAAAAAGAACCGTTGCCGCCACCAAACTGTCTGACGGAGACGAGGTGGTAAGCGTTCAGATGCTCATTGATGCCCGCAATATTGTATTCCAGACGAAAGAAGGATATTTCTTAAGATTTCCCATTGAAGAAATTCCCGAAAAGAAAAAAGGTGCCATTGGCGTAAGGGGTATGAAGCTGGGTAACGGAGACTATGTAGAAAATGTCTATTATACCTTAAATGCGGTGGAAACCGTCATTGAATATAAAGAGAAGCAATTGGAGCTGAATAAATTAAAACCCGGAAAGCGTGACAGCAAAGGCACAAAGGTACGCTTATAGTCATGAAAGTACAGGAGAACACCTATGAGAGTCATAGCAGGAACGGCAAGAAGTTTAAAGCTGGTCACCCCTGAAGGTTTGGATACCAGGCCTACTACGGACAGGATCAAAGAAACCTTATTCAATATGATACAATTTGACATTCCCGGCGCTGCTTTTTTGGATCTCTTTGCAGGAAGCGGCGGTATCGGTATTGAAGCTTTGAGCCGCGGTGCCAGGGAAGCTGTTTTTGTGGACAACGGCAAAGAAGCCTGCCTGTGTATTGAGAAAAATCTGAAACATACCAAATTAGATGCTTCGGCTGCCATATTGAAACAGGATGCCTTTGTGGCAATGACTTCTTTGGAATACCGCAAAACCTTTGACATTATTTTTATGGATCCGCCTTATCATAAGGAGCTTGCCAAAAAGGTTTTGGAATATCTCACTGTTTCCTCTCTGGCAGGGCCCCATACGCTGATCATTTTTGAGGAAGCACTGGATGCAGATCTATCTTTTTTGGAGGATCTGCCCTACGAAATCGTAAAGATCAAACAGTACAAAACCAATCAGCATGTATTTGTAAAAAAGGAGAGTACAACATGAAAAGAGCAGTCTACCCCGGAAGCTTTGATCCGGTCACCTTTGGGCACTTGGATGTGATCCACAGGGCAGCTAATATCTTTGATGAATTAACGGTCAGTGTATTAAATAATGTTGGGAAATCTGCATTGTTTTCAGTGGAAGAACGTGTTAAAATGCTTAAAGAGGCTGTCTCGGATCTGCCCAATGTAACAGTAGATTCTTTTAGCGGCCTGTTGATCAATTATGCCAAAAGCAAAGACATACATGTAGTCGTCAGGGGACTGCGTGCCATTACCGATTTTGAGTATGAGCTGCAGATTGCCCAGACCAATCATAAACTGTCCGGTGGCGAGTTGGATACTATGTTTTTAACTACATCGTTGGAATATGCATATTTAAGCTCTTCCAGTGTAAAGGAAATTGCCTGTTTTAACGGTGATGTTTCCCCTTGTGTGCCGGATTTTGTGGCGAAAGAACTGTATTGTAAATACCATCATTAACCGTGTAAGGAGTGTACTATGAGCAGCAAACTTGAGCAACTGATTGATGAGATTGAAGATTATATCGATAATTGCAAGCCTCATTCCTTCAATAAGAATAAGATTATTGTGGTGAAAGAGGAAATTGATGAACTTTTGCGTGAGCTTCGCATGAAAACACCTGATGAGATCAAACGGTATCAGCAGATCATCAGCAATAGGGAAGCTATCTTAAATGATGCCAGAAAAAAGGCAGAAGAGCTCATAAATGATGCTACAGTACAAACTACAGAGTTGATCAATGAACAGGAGATCATGCGTCAGGCATATGAACGGGCGCAGGAAATCGTAGAGCTTGCTTCCAGACAGGCTCAGGAAATTTTGGATAATGCCACCATAGAGGCAAATCAAGTAAGAGATTCTGCTATCCAATATACAGATGACATGCTTGCCAATATAGAAAACATTTTAAGACACTCCTTAGAAACTTCTGCTGCAAAATATGAAAGCCTGTCCAATTCTTTGGCTGACTGCTATAATATTGTTACTGCAAACAGAGCTGAGTTATATCCTGTTGAAGCCATGGCAGAAGAGGATGAAGCAGAGGAAAGCAGCAAACCTGCCGAAAAAGAAAAAGAAAAGGAAAAGGAAGGTCTGGATATCATCTAATATCCTAAAAAGGTCTAAGCCATACATAAATGACGATACCCACTATGCTGCACAGGATAAGCTTGTGCAGCATATATTTTTGTTTGGAAAGGCCTGTATCTCCCAGTATGTGGAAAGTCTGCAAATGACAGGAAATGCCTGTAAATGCCAATGATATGTGGGCAAAAAAGAAGGCTGCACGGGGCGCAGGTGCTGATTGCTTAATTGCCAATAACCCGCCGGATATTTCCAAAAGATTGTGACAAAAGGAACCGGCCCATATATGGGAAGAAAACAGTACCTTAGGAATCAGCACCAAAAGATTGCATAGCACCATATAACCTCCTAACATGGCAATCTGAAAAAGGCCGCCCTCCACACTTTCATCCAGAGCGGATAAAAAGGAATACTTTTTTGTACTCCTTTTTTCTACATGGTAATCTGTTTCAGGCAGATCGCTATAAACGGTATAGCGCAGAAAAAGGCCATATAAAAGAGGAATGCCATATAAGCAAAAAAGGCCTGCATACAATGGCATAGCCACATAAATACTGCCGTATACAAAGGAAAGGAAATAAGCGGGCCCGATATTATTTGTAAATGCCAGAAGAAATTCTGCTTCCCGCCGCGAAAGCTTTCCTGCTTCATATTCCATTGCTGCCGTTTTGGCTCCCATGGGAAATCCGCATAAAAATCCCATAACCAATACATAGATCCCGGCATCATTTATGTGATATAGATGCCTTAAAATTCCCGCAATCGGTTTGATCAGCAGTTCATCCAGATTCAATTTAATGAGTAAAGAGGACAAGATCATAAAAGGAAGCAGGGACGGAATCATCTGCTCAAACCAAACACTTAGTCCTAAATAGGCATATTGCTTTGCATAGTCGGAATAGCAGAGGATAAAAATGAGTAATATGCCTAAACCTAATGTTAAGAACAGGTTTTTTCTAAAAGTTTTCATAAAAACACCCGTATCACGAAAAAATAGTGTATACTTAAACATATTAAAAATATTAATATTTCATGCAGGAATGTCTATGCGTTTGGAAAAATACCTGGCAGACTGTGGTATTGGCAGTCGAAGCCAATGTAAGGCCTATATCAGACAAGGCCTGATAAAAGTGAATGAAATGATCGTTACAGACGGTGCCACACAAGTGACCAAGCAGGATAAGATCAATTTTAAAGGTACCCCTCTTATTCTTACAAAGGGACTCTATTATATGTTCCATAAGCCGGCAGGCTGTGTCTGTGCCTTAAAAGATCCGTCCCAGAAAACCGTTTTAGAATACTTTGATGCGCCTCTTTCCAAAAAGCTTTTGATCGTGGGACGCTTAGACAAAGATACGGAGGGGCTGCTTTTATTAACAGATGATGGTGACTTTCTTCATCATCTTACCTCTCCCCGCAGACATGTGGCAAAAACCTACTACTTTGAAGCTGTAGGAAAGCTTTCAACCGATGCCGTAAGGCAGGTGGAAGAGGGAATGGATATCGGAGATGCAGCTTTTACTAAACCCGGCATACTAACTGTAATGGCCGAAGAGGATGCTTTGGTTTCCGGCACTTTGACCATCTATGAAGGAAGATTTCATCAGGTTAAACGGATGATAAAAGCTTTAGGCTGTCAGGTAACCTATTTAAAGCGGCTGTCCATTGGCGGATTGACATTGGATGAGCATTTAAATCCCGGCGAATTTCGTCCACTAACAGAGGCAGAAAAACAAATTCTTTTATTAGATAAAGAAGGGAAAGAAGTATGAAAATTGCAGTCATAACCGGTGCATCAAGTGGAATCGGAAAGGAGTTTTTAATTCAATTAGATAAGGCATGTAATGACTTGGACCAGATTTGGGCTATTTCCAGGACCATAGAAGAAACAAAGCTTCCTGATACCAAGGCAAAGATCATCAGGCTGCCTCTTGATCTTTCTAAGGAGGAGGCATTTGAAACTCTGTCCCAGAAATTAAAGGCAGAGGATCCCAAGATCAAGGTGTTGGTCAACAGCGCAGGATTCGGCAAGATGGGCAAATTTACCGAAATCCCTTTAGCAATGCAAAAAGACATGGTTTCTTTAAATGTAAGCGGCTTGATGAAAGCCTGTCATATCTGTATCCCTTATATGGCAAAAGGCGGTTATATCATTAATATGGCAAGTGCCGCAGCTTTTATGCCTCAGATGCGTTTTGCCATCTATGCCGCTACAAAGGCTTTTGTGCTTTCCTTTTCCAGAGCACTCCACTATGAGCTCGCCCCTAAAAAGGTCAGCGTTACAGCGGTCTGCCCCGGTCCGGTAAAAACCAACTTCTTTGCTGTTGCAGAAGAGACCGGTTATACCTTACAGATCAAAAAGTTCATTATGGTCAAACCGGAAAAAGTAGTCGCTCATGCTTTAACATGTGCCAGAGCCAGAAAGCAGCTCGCTGTATACGGTCTGCCCATGAAGGCCCTGCAGTTGATCGGAAAGATCGTTCCGACAGGTTTTGCCTTAAGTATATATGATCGTATGGTCTGATCTTACGAACACAATATCATTCGAAAGAAGGAAATGCTTTATGAAATCAAAATATAAACAAGGGGATTATGAATATTTTAATCAACAAAGAGCCAGAGTGATCCTCAAAACCATCATCTTTTTTGCTGTGCCCCTTTCTTTGTTTATTGCGGGATATCTTGCTACCAATACAAAGGCCAACTTATTGACCATCGTCGCTGTATTGGGATTGCTTCCTGCCAGCAAAAGCTGTGTGGATATGATCTTATATCTGCGCTTTCACGGCTGCAGCAGCGAAGACCATGAACTGTTAAAGGATAGTATGGATGCTTTTGATCTGAAGGCTTACGGATTAGTCTTTACTTCCTATCAAAGAACTTATGAAGTGGCAGGCTGTATTGTGAAAAACGGCTACATATGCGGATATCTGACCAATCACAAAAAAATGCATGAGGATCTGGAAAAACATATTACCCAGATCGCCAAGCAGGATAGTCAGAAGGCTACAGTAGCCATGTATGAAAAAGCGGAAGATTTTTTAGAGCGGCTCAAAGTTCTTTCTGAAAAAGAAACAGAAAATGAGGAAAAGGATAAAAATCTGATGACACTGCTATATCAGATTTCATTATAGAAAGTATGAAACAATTTAGCATTCAGGAAAACGAGGCCGGACAGCGTTTTGATAAATATTTAAAGAAGCTGCTAAAAAATGCCTCTTCCGGTTTTTTATATAAGATGCTTCGCAAGAAGAATATCACCTTAAACGAAAAGAAGGCAGAGGGCAGTGAGATTTTAAAAACAGGGGATACTGTACACTTGTTTTTAGCTGATGAGACATTTGATAAATTTTCAGGAGTAACGCCATCTGATGATGCCTACACCGTTTATACCAAAGAAGATCTGGTTACGAATAAACTACATATCCAGTATGAGGATGACCACATTCTGGTACTAAATAAACCGGCGGGAATGTTGTCTCAAAAAGCGGGAAGGGAAGATATTTCCGTCAACGAATATCTGATCGGTTACCTGCTTTTTAAAAAGGAACTAACACCGGAAATGCTGCAAACATTTAAGCCGGCTGCCGTCAATCGCCTGGACCGAAATACATCCGGTCTGATCCTATGCGGTAAAACCTTACCGGGGCTTCAATATTTGTCGGATATTATCAAAAACAGGACATTAGAAAAATATTATCGTTGTATTGCTGAGGGAAGCATCCCGGAGAAAGCATTATTGGAAGGATATCTTTCTAAGGATACTGTTAAAAATCAGGTCAGCGTTGTGCGAGAGCAACAGGAAGATGCTTCTTTTGTAAAAACAGAGATAGACCCAATCAGTCAATATAAATACGGCCATGAAACCTATACGGAATTATCCGTACATCTTATAACAGGAAAACCTCATCAGATCCGGGCGCATTTATCCTCCATAGGACATCCGATCCTGGGAGATAAAAAATATGGCGGCAGCATGAATGTTATGGGAAAAGACCAGCCCGGCAATAGGCTCCTTGCTGTAAAAAGACAGCTTCTCCATGCCTATCAGGTATCTTTTCCCGAAACCCAAGGTACTTTTTCCTATTTATCAGGGAAAACCATAACCGCAGAGCCGCCTTATGATTATAAGCATATACTAAAGGAATTACAAAATGGGAACATGGAATAGCAGAGGCCTACGAGGTTCTACCCTGGAGGAACTGATCAACAGAACCAATGAAAAATATCGGGAAGGCGGACTGGCACTGATCCAAAAGGTGCCTACCCCTATTACGCCCATCAAAATAGACCAGGCAACAAGACATATCACCCTGGCTTATTTTGACCAAAAATCCACGGTGGATTATATTGGTTCCGTACAGGGCATTCCCGTCTGTTTTGATGCCAAGGAATGCAGTGCGGATACCTTTGCTTTACAAAACATCCATGAGCATCAGGTGGATTTTATGGTGGATTTTGAAAAGCAGAAGGGAATCGCCTTTTTTATCATTCACTATACCCACAAGGACATTTTGTATTATCTGACCCTAAGACAGCTCCTTGTATTTTGGAAGAGGGCAAAAGAGGGCGGGCGAAAAAGCTTTCGTTTTGATGAACTGGATCCCGATTTTCAATTTGATAAACATGCCGGACTGTTGGTTCCCTATCTGGATATGATCCAAAAGGATTTAGACAGGCGGGATGATTGACATGGCATGAAATTTCCTGTATACTAGCGTTAGTTTTATTTGCTAACGAATTACCATGTTATCACATTACCGCACTAAAGTGACATAAGGAGACAAAACATGAAAAGTTTTATACATACACCGGAAGGTGTAAGGGACATATATGGCAGCGAATGTCGTCAGAAGCGACAGATTCAGGAGCAGATCCATCAGACCTTTGCAAGCTTTGGTTATGAGGATATTGAAACGCCTACCTTTGAGTTTTTTGATGTATTCGGCAGCCAGATCGGGACAACCCCCAGCAGGGAGCTGTACAAATTTTTTGATAAAGAAGGCAATACTTTGGTATTGCGTCCCGATTTTACACCCTCCATCGGCAGATGCGCTGCAAAATACTTTTCGGAGCGTACCATTCCCCTGCGTTTAACCTATTTAGGCAACACCTATACCAATACATCCAATCTGCAGGGTAAATTAAAGGAGATCACCCAGATGGGCGTGGAGCTGATCGGAGATTATTCCCTGATGGCTGATGCGGAGGCCGTACATCTGGCTATAGCTTCCTTAAAAGCGGCAGGCTTAAAAGAATTTCAGATAAGCATCGGTGAGATCGGATTTTTTAAAGGAATCTGCGAGGAAGCCGGCTTAGAGGAAGAAACGGAAGAAGAGCTTCGCAATTATATTTCCCACAAGGATTATTTTGGTGCGGAAGAACTGTTAAACAGCCGGAAGCTTTCTAAGAAAAAGATCCAGTCCTTCCTAAAGATCACCGAATTGTTCGGTTCCTGTGAGGTTTTGGAGGATGCCAAAGGTCTGGTAAATAATCAGCGCAGCAAACAGGCTTTGGAACGGCTGGAAAAGCTTTATGAGCTGTTAAAGCTCTATGGGGATGAAAAATATGTTTCCTTCGACCTGGGACTGATCAGCAGATACCATTATTACACCGGCATTATTTTTAAAGGCTATACCTATGGCGTAGGTGATGCTATCGTTACCGGAGGCCGCTATGACAGACTGCTTTCTTTCTTTGGAAAGGATACGGCATCCATCGGTTTTGTCATCCATGTGGATGGGGTGGTGCAAGCCCTTTCCTCCAAGAAACTTCTGCCTAAATTAAAAGCGGAAACCATTTTGCTTTTATATGATGAGGAAACCGCTGCCGAAGCCATCCGCTATGCCAATGAGCTGCGAAAATTGGGAGATGCATGTCAACTCCTTCTTTGTGATAAGGAAGAAGAAACCTTCATCAATCTGGCAAAAAGAGAACAAAAAAAGGCTGTTTTAAAGATGACCCAGAAGGGGATAAAGAAACTGTACGAATTCCAGGAGACATGATAAAATGAGTAAAGACATGAGATATATTACCTTTGCGCTGGCAAAGGGCAGGCTTGCCAAGAAGACCTTGGATCTGTTAGCCAAGATCGGCATTACCTGTGAAGAAATGAAAGATAAAGAAACCAGAAAGCTGATCTTCGTAAACGAAGAACTGAAACTGAAATTTTTCCTGGCAAAGGCTCCCGATGTACCCACCTATGTGGAATACGGCGCTGCGGATATCGGCGTAGTAGGGAAGGATACCCTGTTGGAAGAAGGCAGGAGAGCTTACGAGGTTTTGGATCTGGGCTTTGGCAAATGCCGGATGTGCGTCTGCGGACCGGAAAGCGCTGCAGAGTTGTTAAAGCACCATGAAATGATCCGGGTAGCCAGCAAATATCCCCGGATCGCCAAGGATTATTTTTACAACAAAAAACACCAGACCGTAGACATCATTAAATTAAACGGTTCTGTGGAATTAGGACCTATTGTAGGGCTTTCCGATGTGATCGTAGATATTGTGGAGACCGGTTCCACCCTAAAGGAAAACGGTCTGAAGGTATTAGAGGAGATCTGTCCCTTATCAGCCAGGATGATCGTAAACCAGGTCAGTATGAAAATGGAGGCAGACCGGATCAAGGAATTGATCTATCGATTGAGAGAATATCTTTAGAAAGTGAGGAAGAAAAATGGGAAGAAAAGCATCCATAAAGAGAAAAACAGCAGAGACTGATATTGCCATGACCTTAAATTTGGATGGCAGCGGTAAGGCAAAGGTGGATACCGGTGTGGGATTTTTAGATCACATGCTTACCGGTTTTGCCAGACACGGTTATTTTGATCTGGAAGCAGTTGCAAAGGGCGATCTGCAGGTGGATGCACACCACACAGTAGAAGACTGCGGTATCGTACTGGGCAGCGTCATTTTAAAAGCCCTGGGAGACAAAGCGGGGATCAGCCGTTACGGCAGCTTTATCCTGCCTATGGATGAAGCTTTGGTGCTTTGTGCCGTTGACTTATGCGGCAGACCTTACTTTTCCATGGAAGCTTCCTTGAAGGGACAATTTGTGGGAGATATGGATACCCAGTTGGTAAAAGAATTTTTCTATGCCATATCATATAGTGCCGGTATGAACCTGCATATCAAAGTGCTGTCCGGTGAAAATGATCATCACATTGTGGAAGCCATGTTTAAAGCCTTTTCAAAGGCATTAGACCAGGCCGTGTCCATGGATGAAAGATGTAAGGGTGTGCCCAGCACCAAAGGCATTCTGGGTTAAACAGCCCCTACAATACAGAACGGAGAAATAAAATGAACAAGAAATTTACAGCATGTATCTATTTATTAGATAAAAAAGCAGTCAAAGGACTGTCCGATCATACCGTTTTGTCTGAAGACCCGGTTTCCCTTGCGGTATCCTACGGTGATGCAGAAACGGATGCCCTTATTGTGTTTGACCTGTCCAATCAGGATGCTGCCCATGAGGATGCCATCCTGATCATCAAACAGATCGCCGAAAGCATAGGCATTCCCGTCTATGGTGCAGGCAATATCAAGCGCATGGAGGATGTAAAAAAGCTTTTATATGCCGGCTGCAAAAAAGCCCTTTTAAATATGAGCAAACCCGCTTCCTTTGAAATCCTCTCTGAAGTTTCCAATAAGTTTGGCAGAGAGAAGATCGGTGCTTCCTTTACAAGCACTGACCAGATCAAAACCCATGAAGAAGAATTAGAGCAGTATGTGGATGAATTATTCTGTTTGGATGAGCGGGAATTAAAGGAATCTCTTACCATAAGTCCTCTGCCCATTGTAGCCATGCTGCCTGAAATTTCACTGGATAAGATGCTGTCATTATTGGAGAACGGCAGATTAAGCGGCATTTCCGGCGCTTTGGTCAATGAAAATATCAAGGAATTGGTTTCTTTAAAGGAGATAGCGGCACAAAGAGGGATCCATGTCCATCTGTTTGAACCCCAGATGCCATTTTCGGATTTTAAATTGGGACCTGACGGCCTATTAACCGTTGTAGTACAGGATTATCAGACAAACCAGGTGCTGATGGTAGCTTATATGAATGAAGAAGCCTATATCAGAACCTGCCGTACAGGGAAAATGACCTATTACAGCAGGAGCAGGAAATCTCTCTGGATCAAGGGAGAGACCAGCGGCCACTTCCAATATGTAAAAGGGTTAAGCATTGATTGCGATAATGACACGCTGCTTGCCAAAGTAAAACAGATCGGTGCAGCATGCCATACCGGCAATTACAGCTGCTTTTACCGGGATCTGATCCCCCTAGAGGAAGAAAATACAGACAATCCCCTTACTGTATTCGAGAAAGTAACGGATATCATCAAGGATAGAAAGCTCCATCCCAAGGAGGGATCTTATACCAACTATCTATTTGATAAAGGCATCGACAAGATCTTAAAGAAGTTGGGTGAGGAAGCTACAGAGATCGTGATTGCAGCCAAAAATCCCAATCCGGAAGAGATCAAATATGAGATTTCCGATTTCCTTTATCATATGATGGTTTTGATGGTAGAAAAGGGCGTTACCTGGGAAGAAATCACAGCCGATCTGGCCAAACGCTGACTTTTAATCCATGTCAAACAAGCTTTTGTCTCATATTAAGCCAAGCATACGCATACCATATAAAAAAGCGTATGAAAAGGCGGATAACCTATGGCAAAAACGATCAGCAGAGACGAAAAACTGCAACAGATCTTACAGCTTAGAGAATATCAGGAAAACAATACAAGCCATGTTAATGCAATGGCAGGCATTGCAGAAGGTGACTCCTATGATGGGGAAGGAGAACAGGATCATGACCAGGCGGGGCTTTCCGGCAGTTTTTACGGAAAACTTCGTCTGATTTTATGTCTTGTTATATTTGCTGTTCTCTTTATCGGTAAGCAAACAACCGGTGCGGATGAATTTACCATCATAGATGATCTGAAAGAAGTTTTCAGCGTAGATTACTCCCACAATGTCATTGATTTTGTACAGGATTTCACTTATACTTTAGAGTATGAGGAAACTAGCACTAAGTGATGAAATACTACTAAAAATCGACAAACCCGCCCGTTATATCGGCGGAGAGATCAATTCTGTCATGAAGGAAAAAGAGCAGGTGGCGATCCGTTTCGCCATGTGCTTTCCTGATGTATACGAGATAGGCATGTCACATCTTGGCATTCAGATCCTATACGATATGTTTAACCGGTTTGAGGATACCTGGTGTGAACGGGTCTATTCTCCCTGGATGGATCTGAACGAGATCATGCGCAGGGAGCATATTCCGCTGTTTGCGCTGGAATCCCAGGATCCGGTTAAGGATTTTGATTTTCTGGGGATTACCCTTCAATATGAAATGTGTTATACCAATGTGCTGCAGGTTTTGGACCTATCCGGCATTCCTTTGTATGCAAAGGACAGAACGGATAAAGACCCTATCGTCATCGGTGGCGGTCCCTGTGCCTACAATCCGGAACCCATTGCTCCTTTTTTTGATCTCTTTTATATCGGAGAAGGAGAGACTCTGTACAGGAATCTGTTGGATTTATACCTGCAGTATAAGAATGAAAAGAAAAGCAGGGATGCCTTTTTAGAAGAAGCAGGAAAACTGCCGGGCATCTATGCGCCGGGTTTTTATGAGGCTGCTTACAATGAGGATGGCACCCTTTCGGATTTTTATCCCACAAAACCGGACATGCCAAAAACGATCTTAAAAGAACTGGCTGTGGATCTGAACGAGATTCCTTATCCCAAAAAGCCTGTGGTCCCTTTTATCAAAGTAACCCAGGACAGAGTGGTGTTGGAACTGCAAAGGGGCTGTATCAGAGGATGCCGCTTCTGTCAGGCAGGGCAGCTTTATCGGCCGGTCAGAGAACGCTCTCTGGATTTTCTGAAGGAATATGCCCTCTCCATGATCCGTTCTACGGGACACGAAGAAATCTCACTGAGTTCTTTAAGCTCCAGTGATTTTTCCAATCTGCCGGAGCTGATGGATTACCTCATTGAGATCTGTCATGAAGAACATGTGAATATATCCCTGCCTTCTTTGCGTATCGATGCTTTTTCTTTGGATGTAATGAGTAAGGTCCAGGATGTAAAAAAGAGCAGCCTTACCTTTGCACCGGAAGCCGGTACCCAAAGGATGCGAAATGTGATCAATAAGGGCCTGACTCAGGAGATGATCCTAAATGGCGCAAAACTGGCCTTTGAAGGAGGCTGGCAAAAGGTAAAGCTGTATTTCATGCTGGGACTGCCTACAGAAACAGAAGAGGATGCCAAAGGCATTGCGGTTCTTTGCAATGAGATCGCCAAATTATACTACGATACCGTTCCAAAGGAGCAACGAAACGGAAAGGTGCAGATCACTGCCAGCACATCCTTTTTCATTCCCAAGCCCTTTACACCATTCCAATGGGCACCTATGTGCACAAAGGAACAGTTTATCCATAAAGCGGCGACGGTAAAAGCCGCCGTATTGGAGCAGTTAAACAAAAAAAGCATCAAATACAACTGGCATGAAGCAGATGTATCGGTTTTGGAAGGTATCTTTGCAAGAGGGGACAGACGGGTAGCGGATGTGATCGCCCTTGCCTATCAAAAAGGCTGTCTTTTCGATGCATGGGGCGAATATTACAAGCATGATGTATGGGTGGATTGCTTTGAGGAATGCGGTCTTTCCATGGACTTTTATACCACAAGGGAACGAAGCCTTGATGAGCTTTTCCCCTGGGATTTTATAGACTGCGGCGTGACCAAGGTCTTTTTGCAAAGGGAATGGGAGCGTGCGATCAAAGAGGAAGTAACCCCTAACTGTAAAGCTGCATGTCAGGGCTGCGGCGCAGCCAGATTTGGAACCGGCATCTGTATGGTGCCGAGAAGGGATACTGTATGAAATATCGGATAAAATTTTCCAAAAGCGGCTCCATGATCTTTATCGGGCATTTGGATATGATGCGCTATTTTCAAAAAGCCATCCGACGGGCAGAAATTCCCATCGCTTATTCTACCGGTTTTTCTCCCCATCAGATCATGTCCTTTGCCGCTCCTTTGGGCGTAGGTCTATATAGCAATGGAGAATACCTGGACATAGAACTGACCGAAAAAGCACCTACTAAACCTATGTGCCGCAGATTGAACGGCACGATGGCCGAGGGAGTGCGCATTTTATCTGTCAGAGCCCTTCCTGATGAGGCAGGCAATGCCATGGCAAGCGTAGCCGCCGCAGGATATACCATAAAACTGCGTCCCGGTCATGAGCCTTCTTTTTCCTTTGGCAGTCGTTTTGATGATTTTATGGCACAGGAAACCATTCCCTATGAAAAAGAGACCAAGAAGAGCAAAAAGCTTCTGGATCTGAAAGAAGGCATTTTTGACTATAAAGTTTTGGAAGAGAGCATTTATTTGTTGTTAGATGCCAGCAGCAGCGGTAACCTGAAACCATCCATGATCATGGAAGCCTATTACAGCTTTATGGGCGAAAGGCCGGGTGAAATGGATTTCATCGTTACCAGAGAAGAAACCTATACAAAAGATCAGGAAAGAAGCTTTATTTCCTTAGAAGCTGTTGGCATGGATATAGAAGAGGATAGCTGATATGGAACAGACTGTTATTTTTACCGATGTGGAAAAGCAGAGAGGTTTCTTCTCCATCATAGATTCAAAGCTTCATCTGGCTTCTTTTGATACCGGAAATAAGCGGGATATAGACAAGATCTTTATCGGAAAGATCACCAATATCATGCCTAATTTAAAGGCTGCCTTTGTAGAGTATCAAAAGGGCGTATCAGGTTTTCTTCCTCTTAGAACAGAGGAATTAAAACAGCTAAAATGTAATACCTTTTTTCCGGTGCAGGTGGAAAAGGATGCGATTAAGACCAAGGAGGCAGTGCTTTCCAGAGAATTGTCCTTAAAAGGTCTATATTGTATTGTAACAAGCAGTCCGGGCGGCATCCATTTTTCCAAAAAACTATCTTTGGCGTTACAGGAAAATATCCGGGAGAGTTTACAGCCCCTTGTAGATCCGGCTCTTTCTTATATCATCAGGAGCAACGCAGCTGCTTTATGGGATCATGCGCCGGAAAACGATGAGATGGGGATGCCTTCTTTGGAGTTTCTTATCAAAGAAGCGGAAGAATTAAGCCGACAGCTAAAAGATCTGCTTACAAAATCAGAAAGCCGGACCATGTATTCCCTGATGTATCCCGGCAGCCCTTTTTATATCAGCCAGCTGTCAAAGATCGATCTGTTACAGACCGGAAGGATCGTTACCGATTCCAAAGAAGATTTTGACTCAATTAGTCAATCGCTACCAAGGCACCTATTACCTAAGCTTTCATTATATGAAGATGCTTCTTTTCCCTTACAGGCACTTCATAGTCTGAAGGGAAAGCTGAAAGAGGCAGTGAGCCGGACGGTATGGCTGAAATCCGGCGGTTATTTGGTGATCGAGCCTACAGAAGCTTTGACTGTTATTGATGTGAATTCGGGAAAAAATATCAAAAAGATGAGCAAAGCCGCCCTTTGCAAACTGACTAATCAGGAAGCGGCAGAAGCCATTCCCTATATTCTGACATCCCGAAATTTGACCGGTATCATATTGGTGGATTTTATCAGCACCAATTCCAAAAAAGAAGATGAAAAATTGTTAAAGCAGCTTCGTGTATTGACGGCGAAGGATTATGTAAAAACAGATGTGGTAGATATCACGCCTTTAGGTCTGGTAGAGATCACCAGACAAAAAAGGGATATTCCGTTACAAGATCAATTGCGGGAGGCAGGCATTTATGAAGCTATTAAATCTTGAGAAGGTCCGGGACGGCAAATATTTAAAATGCTATGAGCTGACTTATTTAAATAAAGCCGGCAGAGAGAAAAAATATGAGATCGTCAGCAGAAGCGAACTGAAGACTCCTGCTGACCTGGGCACTTCCATGAGCGGCATTTCCATCGTTGCCATTATGGATGACAAATTGCTGTTATTAAAAGAATTCCGCATGGGTGTCAATCGGACGGTGTACAACTTATGTGCCGGCCTGATCGAACCTGGTGAGACCATAGAGGATTGTGTCAAAAGGGAACTGTATGAGGAAACGGGACTTTCCTTAAAGCGGATCATCAAGATCCTGCCTCCTTCCTTTGCGGCGGTTGCAGTTTCCGATATCCGCACCCAGATCGTTATTGTAGAAGCAGAAGGCACTTTGGGAGACCACACATCAGAAAACGAACAGATCCAGGCAGCCCTTTATACAAAGGAAGAGTGTCAGGCATTATTAGAAAAGGAAGCCTTTTCTTCCAGAAGCCAGATCATGGCCTGGTTCTTTACAGAAAATGCTTTTGAAAGGCTTGACAAAATCTGATCCCGCATGCTATGATACAACGGTATGCCGCATAACGAGGTATAAGTATGCCCAAATGGGTGTCACCAAAGTTAGCGAGTAATGGAATTAGGAGGTGCCTTATGTACGCAATTATTGCAACAGGTGGAAAACAGTACAAGGTTTCCGAAGGCGATATCATCAGAGTAGAGAAGTTAGACGCTGAAGACGGAAGCACTGTTACATTTGACCGTGTTCTTGCAGTAAGCGATAAGGGCTTAAAAGTTGGCTCCGATGTTGCCAAAGCTACCGTGACAGGTACTGTTATGGAACAGGGCAGAGCAAGAAAAGTCATCGTTTACAAGTACAAGAGAAAAACAGGCTATCACAAGAAAAACGGTCACAGGCAAGCATACACACAGGTTAAGATTGATAAGATCAATGCGAAATAAGCCGGTGGCAGAATATGACAGCCATAACGATGATTTGCGATAAAAATGACCAACAGATAAAAGGGTTTCAGATCCATGGGCATGCAGGTGCCGGAAAAGCCGGGGAAGATGTGGTATGTGCCGCTGTTTCCGTATTGGCTATCAACACCCAGAATGCCATTGAGCGTCTATGTCAGGATGCATTTTCCCAGTCCCAGGATCAAAAGAGGGGCTTTATGGAATTTATCTTAAAGGATAGGCCGGGACATGATGCTGCGTTGCTGTTGGAAGCAGCTCGTATAGGATTTGAAGAGATCGCAAAAGAATATGAGAAATTTGTATCCATGAACTACAAGGAGGTGTAATACCCATGTTAAAAATGAACCTTCAGTTTTTTGCTCATAAAAAGGGTGTAGGTTCTACCAAGAACGGTAGAGATTCCGAGTCCAAGAGATTAGGAGCAAAAAGAGCAGACGGACAGTTTGTAAAGGCCGGAAATATCTTATACAGACAGCGCGGAACCAAGATTCATCCCGGTGTCAATGTCGGCAAGGGCGGAGACGATACACTTTTTGCTCTGGTTGACGGCGTATTAAGATTTGAAAGAAAAGGAAGAGATAAAAAACAGGCTTCCGTATATCCGGTGGAAGACTAATCTGGATCATCAGGCTGTCATACTTGGTATGGCAGCCTTTTTTTCGCAAACACTATTTATGAGGTGAGCAGCTATGTTTGCAGATCGGGCAAAAATATATGTCAGAAGCGGCAAGGGCGGAGACGGACATGTTTCCTTCCGCCGTGAAAAATATGTTCCCAACGGCGGTCCCGACGGTGGAGACGGCGGAGACGGCGGCAGCGTTATTTTTGAAGTGGACGAAGGCTTAAATACCCTGACCGATTTTCGCCATATCCGAAAATACTGCGCCAAGGACGGGGAACCTGGCAACAAAAGGAACTGCCGGGGAAAAAACGGAACGGATATTGTGATCAAAGTGCCGGAAGGCACTGTTTTGCGTGAAGAAGAAAGCGGCAAGATCATTGCGGATATGTCCGGCAAGAATCGCCGTATGGTCCTTTTGACAGGCGGCAGAGGCGGCAACGGCAACCAACATTATGCCACCAGCACCATGCAGGCACCAAAATACGCCCAGCCGGGACAGCCTGCAAAAGAGTTAAATCTTTTAATGGAATTAAAATGCATTGCAGATGTTGGCCTTGTGGGCTTTCCTAATGTAGGAAAATCCACCTTACTTTCCAGAGTGACCAATGCCAGACCCAAGATAGCAAACTATCACTTTACCACCTTAAATCCCCATTTGGGCGTAGTAGACATGGATGAGGGCGGCTTTGTCATTGCAGACATTCCGGGACTTATCGAAGGAGCTTCCGACGGTGTAGGCTTAGGGCATGACTTTTTGCGCCACATCGAGCGAACCCGTGTCATTATCCATATGGTGGATGCGGCAGGTACGGAAGGAAGAGATCCGGTAGAAGATATCTATGCCATTAATAAGGAGTTAGCCGCATATAATGAGGAAATCGCAAAAAGACCTCAGGTTATCGGTGCCAATAAGATCGACGCTATTTATGATGGGGACGGAGAAGATCCCATTAAACGGTTAAAAGAGGAATTTGAACCTCAGGGTATTCAGGTATTCCCCATATCCGCTGTCAGCGGCAAAGGCATCAAGGAACTGTTATATGCAGTCAAGGAAAAGTTGGATGCCATCCACGAACCACCTATCATTTTTGAACCGGAAATGATTCCCGACGAGGTCTTAAGGGTTTCCAACGAACCTTTCGAAGTTACCTACGACGAAAAAGAGGATGAATATGTGGTGGAAGGTCCCCGTATTGAAAGAATGCTGGGTTATACCAATTTAGAAAGCGAAAAGGGATTTGCCTTCTTCCAGAAATTCTTAAAAGACAACGAGATTTTAGATGAATTGGAAAGACTTGGCATCAAAGAAGGAGATACCGTCAGAATGTACGGTTTAAAATTTGATTACTATAAATAAATGCAGTGTCATTTAGACAACAATAATGGAGAATGATTATGACAAGCAAACAGAGGGCATATTTAAAAGGTCTGGCAATGAATATTGATCCCGTAATGCAGATCGGGAAATCCAGCCTGACCCCGGAACTGACAGAAGCGGTGGGAGAGGCATTTAACACCAGAGAACTGATCAAGGTCACCGTATTAAAAAACTGTCTGGATGACCCTAAGGTCATTGCCGAGACCTTGGCGGAGCGGACCAGATCCCAGGTAGTCCAGGTAATCGGTAAAAAAATCGTATTATATAAGGAAAGCAAGGATAACAAAAAAATCCAGCTTCCCAAATAAGCATAGGAGATCATATGTTGCACATTGGTATTATGGGAGGAACCTTTGATCCCATCCATTTAGGCCATATACAGCTTGCAGAACATGCGCTGAATGAGGTGTATCTTGACCGGATATTGTTTATGCCAAACCATACCCCCTGGATGAAACGGAACAGGGATATTTTGGCCATTGAACACCGCCTGAATATGGTGCGTCTTGCCATAGAGGACAATCCAGCATTTGAATTGTCTTTGGTAGAAATAGAAGCTGCAGGGGATTCCTATACCTATCAGACTCTTGAAACATTAAAGGAAAACTTTCCAAAAGAGACACAGCTTTATTTTATTGTAGGAGCAGATTCTTTATTTAATATGGAAGATTGGGTACACCCTGAGCTGATCTTACAAAATGCCGTTATTCTGGCCGCAGTAAGAGAGGGGCGTGATAAGGAAGCCTTACATGAGCAAAAAGAACGGCTTATAGAGCTGTTTGGAGGTGAAATCAGACTGCTTTCCATGGAACAGGTAGATATTTCCTCTACCAGGATCAGAGAGGAATTTTACCAATCACAGGATGTTAAAGAAATGCTCCCCAAAAAAGTGGCAGAATATATTACCCAAAATCATTTATATCAAAATGAGGTATAGAACAATGGATGGATTTAGTACGGAGAACCATCTCTATAAAAACATACAAAAAAAACTGAAAAAAGAATTGGACAAGAAACGTTATGTTCATACCATGGGCGTAGCTTATACAGCCCTAAACCTAGCTATGGCACATGGGGAGGATTTAGGAAGCGCCTATTTGGCCGGATTGCTACACGATAATGCAAAATGTCTCAGTTCAAAAGAAAAATTATCCCTTTGCAAAAAGCATGGAATCAAGCCAAACGAAGCAGAAGCAGAAAATCCCGACCTGCTTCATGCTAAATTGGGAGCCGCTTTGGCAAAGGACCGGTTTGAGATCGAAGATGGGGCTGTTTTAAGCGCAATTTGCTATCATACTACCGGAAAACCTGATATGAGTACTTTAGAGAAGATCGTCTACATAGCCGACTATATGGAACCCAATCGGCGTATGCTGCCCGGACTACCGGAGATCCGTGGTATGGCATTTAAAGACTTGGATCAGACTATGACAAAGATCTTAGAAAATACATTATCCCATCTGAAAAATAAGAAGATTATGATCGATCCCCTGACTCAGGAAACATGGGATTATTATAAAACACGATAAAAGGAGAAATTATGAGCGAAACCTACACATCAAAAGAAATAGCCAAAACAGCCATTGAAGCTTTGGAAGATAAAAAAGGAGAAGATATCCGCATTATCGATATCAGTCAGATTTCCACCCTTGCAGACTACTTTATCATTGCATCCGGCAGCAACCGCAACCAGGTACAGGCTTTATGCGACAATGTGGAAGAAAAGCTGGGGAAAATGGGGATATCCCATAAGCAGTGTGAGGGCTATGATAATGCAAACTGGATTCTCTTAGATTACAGGGATATCGTAATTCATATATTTGATACGGAAAATCGTTTCTTTTATGATCTGGAACGAATCTGGAGAGACGGTACATTGATCGAAAAAGAGCAGTTGTAAGCAAAGAAAAAAGAAGGGCAGAACACCCTTCTTTTTATTTTACTTTATGAGCTGTGATAAAAAATCCTAACGGCACAAACGGAATACGCCAAATACCTTTCCTAAAATAGCACAGTCTTCAACAATAATAGGCTCCATAGAGTCATTTTCCGGCTGTAAGCGGATATGGTCGTTTTCTTTATAGAAGGTCTTAACCGTAGCAGAATCCTCAACCAGAGCTACAACAATATCACCGTTTCTGGCAGTATTGCATTGCTGTACAAAGATCTGATCCCCATCAAAAATGCCCACATTGATCATACTGTCACCTTGAACCTTTAATACGAAGGTCTCGCCGGTAGGAACGATATCAGCAGGAACAGGGAAGTAGCCCTCAATATTTTGCTGTGCCAGAATAGGCATGCCGGCAGCAACCGTACCGACAATGGGAATACTGGTCATTTCCCGTCTTACCATCTGGAAACTATCATCCACGATCTCAATGGCACGGGGCTTGGTAGGGTCCCGTCTGATATAACCGTTTTTCTCCAAAGTTTCCAAATGAGAGTGAACAGAAGAGGTGGACTTTAAGTGAACCGCCTCACAGATCTCCCGAACAGCCGGGGGATAGCCTCTCTTTAATATCTCTTCCTTTATAAATTCTAAAATTTCCTGTTGCTTTGCTGAAATCCTCTGTGCCATAAAGACCTCCTTTATATTAGCAAACGCATATCATTCTTTAGCATATGCTTATATTTTATCTTAGTATAACATTATTTTTTCAAAAAAGCAAACATATATTCCGAAAATTTGTTCGATTTTTTACTTGACAATCCGAACACATATTCGTATAATGAAATATATCAGAACAAATGTTTGCAACGGATGTTCGATTAAGTTTATGTTTGAGATACAAAGGAGGCACTTTTATGAATAGAAGATCCAATTTAAAAAGAAGAGCTGCAAAAAGAAGAATGATGCAAAAGATGGCATTTGGTGCAATGACAGGATGTTTTGTCTTAATATTTGCATTATCTGTATTTTCTTTGTCTGCAAAGGCAAATACCTCTGAAGGGGCAAATGAATTTAAGTATTATACCAGTCATATGATCATGCCCGGTGAATCCTTATGGAGTATTGCTGAAGAAAATATGGATGAAACACATTATCAATCCATCAACGCATATATTGATGAGATCAAATCCATTAACGGTATGAAAAATGATAAATTAATAATTGGTAATTACATTATCATTCCATATTATGCCGAATAGCAGGATGAAATAATTTGCATTTTTGCGTCCGATTTGTTCAAAAAATATCGGAAGTGAAGAGTGATTTTATTGAAAATGAATGATATCCTGACGGATTTAACTATTCGCAAAAGGACAGTTTAACGAAATGTTGGCGCAACATCATGTAGTACACACGATATATGCCCACTACATATTGCTTTTTGGTGTTAAAACATAATGCTTATCCTTTACCTACAGAACCAAACAATTTTATTTTATCGGCAACCACTTTTTTCATGGCATCTATTTCATAGGGGATCAGATTCATCATAGTTTTGGCACCGGCTTGTAAGCCTTGTTCGATACCAGCTTTTCCAGCTTTGTCTATGTCCGTGAAAATATTTACTTTGCAGATGCCTTTTTGTACCGCGATCCGAAAATCCGAATCTGACAAACCGCTTCCTCCATGAAGTACCAGGGGAAGCTTTGTTTTATCAGCAATGCTTTGAATACGCTCAAAGTCCAGTTTGGGCGGAAATTTATAGTCTCCATGGGCATTTCCTACTGCTACTGCCAGTGAATCCACCCCTGTGCGCTTACAATAATCCTCTGCCACATCAGGATCTGTATAATAATCACTGGGATTATCCAGCTTTCCGGTGCCTTCATTGTCTCCCACATGTCCCAATTCGCCTTCTACGGTCACGCCCATTCCATGACAGATCTTTACCATTTCAGCTACTTTAGCTACATTATCTTCATAATCCAGGGTAGAACAATCATACATAACAGAGGTAAAACCCAGTTTTAATGCTTCCATACATTTTTCAAAAGTTAGTCCATGGTCATAATGCACGCATACAGGAACCTTTGCCTTTTTCGCCATGGGAATCAGATAGGTGGCTACATTTTCCAGGCTCATGGCAGGTAGAAGCACCTCCGCCGTTCCTACCATAACAGGTGCATTTAACTCTTCCGCCGTTTCAATGACCGCTCTGGCCATTTCCATATTGACTGCATTAAAAAATCCCACTCCATAGCCATTTCTTTTTGCAGGCAAAAGCAGATCATTCATTGTTACCAACATATTTCTTACCCCCTGGTTTTCCAACCTGATCCCATTTTTTCTTCTAATTCTTCCAAGGATTTCAAACCGCTTAAGGCATCATACGCCGTCACACAGCAGGCGCCTTCCGCAGCAGCCAGGGCCACACATTTTTCCGGTCCGTATCCCCTAAGCACAGCGGTTAAAAATGCTGCAATACTGGTATCGCCCGCACCTGTAGCGGATAATACGGTATCCGCCCGGAAACAAGGCTGTATTCCTTCTTTATCCGCCCATAATGCCACATCCAGATCAAGGCGGCTTCCTACCTCTTTTAAGGCGCTCTGGGACGCTGTTTTGCAATACATGCCGGCAGTGCCGCATTTTATGAGAGCGATCTTAGAGCCCATATGAAGCAACTCATCTGCCAGAGGCTTTACATCCTTTTCCATACTGAGTATTTCTGTCATATCTTTCCCCGATCGGAGCAATGTATCATATTTTTTCCGATCCAGCATAAAGCACAATTCCTCAAAGCTGGGCACAAAAAAATCCACAAAAGGAAGGGATTTTTCCAATATCCTTTGCCAGTCAGCTTTGCCTGCTTCGGAATCCGGATCAATGGCGGCAAGATCCAAACCGGTAGCAATGCCTTTTCCCTTCATGCGCTTTAGAATTGTTACCAATTCCGCTCCATCATTTTCATAGATCTTCTTCATAATGGGCGGATAGCCAAAGTGAAAGAAAACCGCATCTTCCAGATCCTTTTCCGGTATATCTGCATTGGAAAAGGTATCGTTTGCCCCAGGATTATGAAGGAAAATACGGTCAATTCCCGGAATGGCAATAACCACCGAATAAGAAGTAGAACTATCCTGATCCACGATCAGACCACCTGCATCATAATGATTTACAATCTGTTGTATCATGTCTCCAAAGGCATCATTTCCAACTTTTCCCATAAGCTGTACATCAGCACCCAGCATTTTCAACGCCAGTCCCGTATTGGCCACGCTGCCGCCTGTATGGACATCTGCCCGGTCCATATGGATCAATTTACCAGGCTCTAGCAGTTCGCTTACATTGGAACAAGCATCTTTTTTTGAAAATACTGGTGTAATATCAATACAAATATGCCCCGCCGCTATGATCTTTTTCTTCATAGATATCATCCTTTTCAAAAAAACTCTTCTGTTTTATTTTATAACAGAAGAGTTTGCAAATTATACAGATTTTATGATTTCCTCCGAATCCAGCATGATGGTAAAAGGACCATCGTTGACCAGTTTTACCTTCATATCTGCTCCAAAGCTTCCGGTTTCCACAGTCAGGCCACTTTCCCTGCATTTTTGAATAATATATTCATACATTTGCTCGGCTACATCCGGTGCGCCAGCCTTTGTAAAGGAAGGTCTGTTTCCATGACGGCAGTCGGCATATAAGGTAAATTGGGAAACCAATAGCAGGGCTCCCGATACATCAGAAAGGCTTAAATTGGTCTTTCCCTGATCATCCCTAAAAACTCTTAGATTCAACAGTTTGTGGATCATTTTATCCGCAATTTCCACAGTATCCGTCTGATTGATGCCGATAAAAACAAGGAACCCCTTTTGAATGCTGCCGATGACCTTTTTATCAACCTCAACCGATGCATTTTGCACATTTTGTATCAAAAATCTCATAAAATTTATCCTTTATTCTGATTTATTCTTTTTGTTAACGGCAGATTCTTTATTGGTCTTTGCAATATTTTCTTTAATATTATCCTTGATCTTACCGTTTAACTTTTTCATTTCTTTTCTTCTGGATGCGGAATAATCGGATCTTCTTGCATCCCGCCGCTTCTCTTCTGTCAAAGGAATCATCTCGTCCCCTTCTATTCGATCCAACAGCATATAGGGATCGGTATCTGTCGCCAATCCTTTATTCTTTAACATTTTATTTAACTGACGCCTGATGGCCGCATAGATCAGGGCAAATACCGGCACACCGATGGCCATGCCAACAATGCCGAAATAGGCTCCGAATACGGTAATGGAAAAAATAACCCAAAAGCTGGAAAGCCCCGTGGAATCTCCCAGAATCTTAGGTCCCAATATATTGCCGTCAAATTGCTGCAATAACACGATCAAAATAATAAATTTCCAACAATGGGAGGGATTTACCATTAAAAGCAGCAAGGCGCTGGGGATACCGCCCAAGAAGGGCCCGAAAAACGGTATGATATTGGTCACACCAACGATCACACTGATCAATATGATATAATCCAAATCCAGAATGCTCATAATAATAAAACACAAAATGCCGATGATTACGGAATCAATGAGCTTACCGCTGATATAAGAACCAAAGGTCTTGTTTGCATAACGGAAATCAGAGATTACGCTATTGGCAGTATCTTTGTTAAAAATTGCATAAGCTATCTTTTTGGCTTGTCCTGCAAATTTTTCTTTGCTGGCCAGCACATAAATGGAGATGATCAGGCCAATCACCATGTTCCACAAGCCCTTTGCAACACCGATCACACTTAGGGATACTTCCTTGATCACCACATTGAATCTGGGAATCACATCCGAATTCAACCACTGGTTCAGCTCATCCGAATAGGTATTAATCAGGTTTCTGACTGTATTTTCTACCGAATCGCTGAAAGAAAATGTATTTTCCAACCATTTAGTCAGATTGTTAAAATAAATGGAGGACTGCAGTACAATGCTTTGTACACTGGCAATGACCTCACTTAAAACAATGGAAAAGAAGATATACAATAGATAAATTGTTAAAAACATGGTCAGCAGAATAGCCAGCCCTCTGATCCTGCTCTTTGTCTTCTCCCGCTCTGTGTCGATCTTAAAAAGTTTATATACAGGATACAGCACCTTCCTTTCAAAAAAGCTGCAGATGGGACTAAGCAGATAAGCCAGGATCAATCCGCAGATAATAGGCATACACGCCTGTACCAGAGATGAAAATGCTACCAGTAACTGCGCTGTATGGAAGATTAAAAAATAAAACAGAATACCTCCTGCTATTGAAAAAAAACCTGTCAGTCCCCAATATAAATATTTTTTGTCGAATCGGAATTTCAAGATCGGCACCTCCACATATGCTCTGAGAAATCAAGGCAGAGTCTCGAAAAACCTTCGGTTTTCCTCGATCGCTTCGCTCGTAAAATGCCCTCGCACACATCTGCTCGAACAAGTTCGGCATATGCGTCCTCGTCATTTTACTCTGCCCTTCTCGAACATTATACCATATCGTAGGTTTAGATGTTGTAAAAAATTTATCTTTTTACAAATTTCTGTCATCATTTCATTTTCTTGGTAATTTGCTCTGTTTAGGTGTATAATGGACACAGAGAAACAAGCAAGAGGTAACGAGAATGGACGCCCAGAGACTGTACAGCTATACCAGAAAGGCCATAGACGACTATGACATGATTGAAGAAGGCGATAAGATCGCCGTCGGCATTTCCGGAGGAAAAGACAGCCTGACCCTTTTATATGCCTTAAAAGGTCTTGTGCGGTTTTATCCCAAAGCTTTTTCCCTCCATGCCATTACCGTAGATCTGGGCTTTCAAAATCTGAATTTGGAAGGCATCAAAAAATTTTGTGCGGATCTGGATGTGCCTTATACTATTTTGGAGACGGATATCGCCCATATCGTATTTGACGACAGACAGGAAAGCAATCCCTGCTCTTTATGCGCTAAAATGCGAAAAGGCGCCTTGAATCAAAAGATCAAGGAATTAGGCTGCAATAAGGTAGCCTATGCTCACCATAAGGATGATGTGGTAGAAACCATGATGATGTCCCTGATCTTTGAAGGACGGTTTCATACCTTTTCTCCCTGCACTTATCTTGACAAGATGGATCTGACCGTGATCCGCCCGCTTATCTACGCCCAGGAAGCGGATGTGATCGGTTTTGTTAATAAATATCAAATCCCTGTGGTAAAAAGCCCTTGCCCTGCCGACGGCAATACCAAACGGGAATATGTAAAAGAACTTTTAAAACAGCTTAACCGTGAAAATCCCGGCGTAAAAAACCGGATGTTTACTGCGATCACCAATCAATTGAAAGGATGGTCTTTATATGAGTAATCCCAGAAACAATCAGGATAAAAATTATCACGATCAGGTACAGATCGAACAGACCTTAAAGCTTCGGGAGGTCCTTACCACTCTCCCGCCCTTTTGCCGCAACTTTTTCCGGGGCATGGATAATGTCATGTCAGCCCGCACCAAGTTGGGCTATGCATTGGATCTGCGCATCTTTTTTGAATTCCTCCATGAAAATAACAGCGCATTAAAAGATACGGAGATCACCAAGTTTCCCTTAAGCATTTTAGATCAGATATCCAAGGAAGATATTGAGGAATACATGGAATATCTCTCCTACTACATAAAAGACGGCAAGGAATATACCAATGATGAGCGGGGAAAATCCAGAAAATTGGCTTCTCTTCGCAGCTTTTACAATTATTTCTATACCAGTGAACTGATTGAGAAAAACCCTGCCGCATTGATGAAAATGCCCAAGCTTCATGAAAAAGAGATCATCCGCCTGGATCCCAATGAAGTGGCGGCACTATTGGATGCCGTAGAAAACGGAGAAAATCTGACCAAATCCGAGTTAAAATATCATGCCAAAACAAAAGTCCGGGATCTGGCTCTTCTGACCCTGCTCCTTGGCACCGGTATCCGTGTTTCGGAATGTGTGGGTTTAGATATCAAGGATGTGGATTTTAACAACAATGGTATTAAGATCCGCAGAAAAGGCGGTGCTGAAGCCGTTGTGTATTTTGGCGATGAAGTAGAAAAAGCCCTGCGGGATTATTTGGTACAGCGGCAGGAAATCATTCCGGAAACCGGCCATGATGACGCGCTGTTTTTGTCCATGCAAAACCGACGGATTACTGTCCGCAGCGTAGAAAATCTGGTAAAAAAATATGCCGGCAAGGTTACCAGCTTAAAGAAGATCACCCCCCATAAGCTGCGGAGCACCTACGGTACTACCCTGTACCAGGAAACCGGGGATATTTACCTGGTTGCAGATGTGCTGGGTCATAAGGATGTCAACACCACCCGCAAGCACTATGCGGCCCAGGCTGATTCCCGCCGCCGTATGGCTGCCAATGTGGTAAAATTAAGAAGCGATGCTGACTAAGCATCGCTTCCTCTCTATTTCTATTTCTTCTCCTCAAAGTCCATGATAAACTGCTTGATCAGCTTCACAGAGCCTTCCACGCCCAAAACGGAGCTGTTAATGGAAAGATCATAGGAATCGGCCCTGCCCCACTTCTTGGAAGAATAATAATTATAGTAGCTCTGACGCTGTTTATCCTTTTTGATGATCATATCCTTTGCTTTTTGTAAAGGCAGCTCATATTTTTTCATAATACGCTCAATCTTGCATTTCTCATTGCCATGAATAAAGATATTCAGGCAGTTGTCATATTCTGCAAGGGCGTAATCCGCACATCGGCCTACAATAACGCAGGGACCCTCATCGGCAATCTTGCGAATGGCATCAAATTGTGCCAGGAATACCTTCTGACTCATAGGCATATCCACCATGGCTGCTGAGTTATAACCAAAGGAATAAGTATCCATGACCAGATTGTATAAAAAGCTGTTGGTAGGACGCTCGTCATGTACTTTGATCATCTCCTCACAAAAGCCGCTTTCCTTTGCTGCTCTTGTCAGCAACTCCCTGTCATAGAAAGGAATGCCAAGCTCTTTGGCAAGGGTTTCTCCGATCTCTCTTCCGCCGGAACCAAATTGTCTTCCGATTGTAATGATTGTATTCATATTGATTCCCCCATTCCGATGGTATATTACCAATTATGTATAAATTATATTAAATTTTCTTAAAATTTGCAACAAATATATGCATTTTACACAAATTTTCACTCATTTAGCCAACCAGACATGACATGCCCTCTGCACAAACGAAAAGCAGCCTATTTCCCGCTGCATTTGCATACAAGAAATAGACTGCTCTCCTATATATTATTCTAACTCGACTTAGAACCTAATATATTATTCAGCCTGTGCTGCTTCCTCTTTTTTGATCAATACTTTTCCGCCGTCAACGATCAGGATGATAGCAAGTATTACCAAAGGAACGATGATGATGTCCTGCAGTACACAGGTAAACAATGCTGTACCTTCAGCTGTCTGATTGATAATGCTCATCAGATTGTTCTTAAAGGTAAGAATCAAAGATGTTATGGTAGCACAAGCCATAAAGATGATAGGGAAATACAACATTTTGTTGTTTCTTCCAACCTTCTTTAAGTAAGTTGCAATTGCTAAGAATGCAGGTACTGCAACTAACTGATTTGCTGCACCGAACAGAGGCCATACTTTTGTATATCCTGCCAGGCAGAGAACAAATCCGCAGATTGCTGTGATAATGGTTGCCACATACATATTGGAAAGAATGTTCTTCTCACCGGATTTGCTGGTAGCAAACAGCTCCTGGAACATAAATCTTCCAAGACGGGTACCGGTATCCAAAGAAGTTAAGCAGAAGCAGGAAACTGCCAGCATGATAATGGTCTTGGTAGCTTCTACTGCACCTGCAGGCAGACCGATCACTGCGAAGAAATTAGAAATTGCCGTACCAAAGATGATGGTAGGAGAAATTGCCTCTAATCCCAGTGCTGCCTGTACGGAAGCCTGTGTACCGTCAACGGATAAAGTACCGATAGCGATCAGGGAGATCACTGCAAGCACACACTCGATCAGCATGGAACCGTAACCTACTAACAATGCATCTTTTTCATTATCCAGCTGTTTGGATGTGGTACCGGATGCGATCAAAGAATGGAAACCGGAAACCGCGCCACAGGCAATGGTAATGAACAGCGTCGGGAACAGGAAAGAACCGCCTACACTAAATCCTGTAAATGCAGGAGTGCTAAACTGTGTTGACGCAGGATCGAAAATAGTTGCTCCGATGATACCGATGATCGCTGCGATCATCATAAAGTAAAGCAAGAAGGAGCTTAAATAATCTCTGGGCTGCAATAAGATCCATACAGGTGTTACGGATGCAATGATGATGTACACAAATACAAATCCGATCCATACACCCTTCGGAACATTCAAAGGAAATGCAAGGCCTAAACCTACGCATGCAGCAAGTAAGATCACACCTACGATAGATGATACAACGATAGGCGCATTCTTTCTGTATACTACAAAACCAAAGCAGATTGCCAAAGGAATGAACAACAGTGATGCTGTAGCAACAGAACCGTTGGAAGTGCTTCCGCCATAGCTTGCTCCGATAAAGGAATTTGCTACGATATCAGCAAAAGCTGCGATAACCAGCAAAAGTACCAGCCATGCAAAAACTGTAAACAGCACTCTGGCTTTCCGTCCGATAGTAGCTTCAATAACCTCGCCTAAGGATTTTCCTTCATGACGAATGGAAATGAATAAGGAACCGAAATCCTGTACTGCACCGAAGAAAATACCTCCGATCACAATCCATAAGAAACAGGGTACCCATCCAAAGAATGCTGCCTGGATCGGTCCGTTAACAGGACCTGCACCGGCAATGGATGAAAAATGATGTCCCATTAAGACAGGGGTCTTAGCAGGTACATAATCCACGCCATCTTCCATGGTATGAGCAGGAGTCGGTCTTTTAGGGTCAATGCCCCAGGATTTTGCCAAGTATCTACCGTATGTAAGATATGCAACGATAAAGATCACAATGGCAAGAATGATTAATACAACTGCACTCACACGAATCCCTCCTAATTAAAATTTTTAAAAAAAATATGTGAGATTTTTATATAAAGCAGCAAGCTGCCTCATATCATATTTTATTGCTGTTTAAAGGGCTCAATGCCTTCTTCTTTACAAGCCTGGCTGAAAGTCTTTTTGCCCTCATGAACATCGGCAAATATGCCCTGATACATCTTTTTCATGCGCTTTCCCTGATAGTTGGAGACGATTTTCTCATCCTCCATGGAAGCACAGATCAGATTGCCCTGAGAAAACCCCCGGAAATTAAACAGATATCCCCGTTCAAACTGATACCGGCTAATTTTTTTAACCACATCCCGGTCTATGGCCTTTTCTGACAAGATGGCCACAGTCAGATAGCTGTACATGTGATCCTTGTCCGGATATTTCCTGCCGGCTCTTACAAGCTCCGGTTCCAGATAAGTTTCTATGATATCTGCCGCTTCCTTTATGGTCTCTTCTTCTATCTTGTCTACTTCCATAAACAGGATGTGTTCATGCCTGTTTGCTGTCCACATATTGGCTTCCCTGACCAAAACATATCTTTCTTCGGACGAAAAAAAATATCCGTATGCCGGATACTCCTTTCCATGTATTTGATATGGCATGTAGATATCGAATGTATCCCCATAGCAAAGAAGGAGTCTATCCAGATATTCTGCAGTTTTCATCAAAAAGCCCCTTCGTCAATCCTATAAAATTTTAATTGCAATTCTTAAAAATCAATAAAATTCCGTAATCACAAACTAGGATAATTGTAGCATACTACATAATGAATTACAAGAAAAAATTGACGATTTATGCCTGTTTTGCCATGATTTTGGGGACAAGCATCTTGCTGCCGTCCCCTGTATTTTGATCACCTTATAAAATTGTAAGCAAATGTTCAAAATAATCCGGCAGCGGAGCCGAAAATTCCATATATTCCTTTGTAACCGGATGAACAAATCCCAAGGTCATAGCATGGAGACACTGGCCCTCCAGTTTAAATTTGCTTTGTCTCTTTCCATAAACCTCATCTCCCAATAAAGGATGTCCGATAGATGTCATATGAACGCGGATCTGATGGGTTCTGCCGGTCTCTAAACGACATTCAATATGAGCATAGCCATCAAACTGTTGTAAAACACGGTAATGGGTTACAGCCGGCTTTCCGTTTTGATAACAGACTGCCATCTTTTTACGGTCTTTTTTATCCCTGCCAATGGGAGCGTCTATGCTTCCCTCTTCTGCATCAAAATTTCCGTATACAATGGCCCTGTATGCCCTCTGCACCGTATGTTCTTTTAACTGCTCTGCCAAAAACCGATGTGCCGTTTCTGTTTTACAGACTAAAAGCAGTCCTGTGGTATCCTTATCGATCCTATGAACGATACCCGGCCTGAAAACGCCGTTTATGCCGGACAGATTCCCTTTGCAGTGATGTAACAAACCGTTTACAAGGGTACCGCTGTAATGACCGGGAGCCGGATGGACTACCATATCCTTTGGCTTATTTACCACAAGAATTTCTTCATCTTCATACACAATATCAAGGAGAATATCTTCTGCCGGAATCTCCGGTTCCACACAGGCAGGGATCCTACATCTGATCACATCCCCTTCTTTTACCCGGTAGTTAGCCTTCACGCTTTTTTCATGAACAAAAACCTGTTCCTCTTTGATGATCTTTTGCAAATAAGAACGGGAGAGATCTGTAAAAGCGGCGGCAATGACCTTATCAATGCGCTCATCCCAGTCTCCCTCAGAGGCCTCAAACACCACTTCTCTTTCTTTCCCGTCCAGTTCTTCATATGCCATGTTACTTTTCCTTTCGGATGTTAAGACGCAAAAACTGCAGTTCCTCTTCCTTTACAAAAAACAGCACCACAATAAAAAACAATACTGTTCCAATGGTTATGAGGATATCCGCCAGATTAAACACCGGAAAATCAATGATCTTAAAGTAAATATAGTCTACCACATAGTCATATCTGATGCGGTCGATCATATTGCCTGCCGCCCCTGCACAGATCAGGCACAAAAAGACCTGCCATATCCTGTATTTTTTCTGCCCGGGCAGCTTATACAGCACATAAAATATAACAGTCAGCATAACAACAGACATAAAGACAAACAAAGTCCTTTTGTTTTCCAACATACCAAAAGCAGCACCTCTATTTTCCAGATAGTGCAGCTCCAATATACCGTCAATCAGCACATAAGGTGCCTGATCCTTTAAGCGCAGAATGGCCAGATATTTTAAATACTGATCTACTGCCGTCAACAGGATGATCACAACGATATTCATAAGGATTCTGAATGTCTTATTGGTTTTCATAAAAACTCCTTTGTGATAAGGCTCTTATCCTCTACGCTTTTTTATCCTCATCCGTAAAATGGATCTCACCCAGTGCAGCCAACATTTCTTCATCAGTTACAGTCTTATCGATCACAGCCTTGCCAACTTTTTTTAACAAGATAAATTTGATACCGCTTTTCTCCATTTTTTTGTCCGAATGGGTCAATTCCACGATCTTCTCCGGCTCAATATCCTCTATGGTTATAGGCAGGTAAAAAGGGACAAACATATCCCTGATTTCATAATATTCATCATCAGATAGAAGTTCTCTCTTCCAGGAAATGAAAGCGGCACAAACCGTACCGAGAGCAATACATTCTCCATGAAGCAATTCAAAATTTTTATATTTCTCAATAGCATGCCCCAAAGTATGCCCCAAATTTAACAGAGCCCGATCGCCTTTTTCATAAGGATCTTTTTCAACAATATTCTTTTTGATGGTACAGGTGGTAAGTACCATTTCCTCTACGGTTTTCGGTTCCAACTCACAGATCTCATACATTTTATCTAAGATCCATTCATAAAAGGAACCGTCCTTTATCAGCGCAGATTTCATGACCTCGCCCATGCCTGCAAAGTATTGCCGCTTAGGCAGCTCCTGTAAGGTAGAAAGGTTCATATATACAAGCTTGGGCATATGAAAGGCACCTATCATATTTTTGTACTGAGAAAAATCAACACCGGTTTTCCCGCCGATGCTGCTGTCCACCTGGGCCAACAAAGTGGTTGGCACCTGAATAAAATCAATGCCCCGCAGATAGGTTGCGGCACAATATCCCGTTAGGTCGCCTACCACACCGCCTCCCAAAGCGATCAAAATATCCTTTCTGTTAAATTGCTTCTCAATGAGCACCGTATATAAATTTTGAACGGTTTCCAGATTTTTATGCTCTTCTCCCGCCGGAAAAGAAAACAATTCCACTTTATCAAATAAGGGCGATAAAAGATTCGCCAGTTCTTTCCCATATAGCTTTTCTACATTATCGTCTGTGACAATGCAGGCTTTTTTCTCTTTTAAATCCCAATCCAGCCGGTTTAACTCCTCCGGCAGCTTGGAAAAATCCTGTTCCAATACAATATCGTAACAAAACTTTTTATCTTTATTTACCGCTAATCGATTACTCACGGCTTTATTCCTCCTTTATGACGGTCATACATAAAAAGAGCATTGTAAAACAGCAATTTTACAACGCTCCCTTATTTTCCTGATCTCGATAAACTTATAAACCGGTACTGATTCCGGATACATCGATGGAGCCGGAAAGAATTTCCTGAAAATCGCCGGAGATATCCACGCTTGCCGGTGTAATGATAAATATGTAATGGGAAATCTTTTGTAAATTCCCCCCGATAGCAAAACAGGAACCGGATGTAAAATCAATGATCCTTTGGGCAATGTCCACATCCAATCCTTCCAGATTCAATACTACTGTACGATTTGCCAGAAGGGTTTCGGTAATCTCCCTGGCATCTTCTACGGTAGTGGGTTTGATCACACATACTTCCATTCCGTCACTCCCCGTCCTTCTGGTCTGTCTCATGGGAGTTACCTTAGGGGTGGATTTTACCTTGGGGCGTTCCTCTTCCTCAGAATCCACTTTTGCGACAACTTTCTTTTTCGGAGCCTCTTCTACTTCATCCTCTTCATCATAATCATCATACTCGTCATCCATCTCATCATCATTTAACTTTAACGAGTTTAAGAATTTGTCCATTACGCTCATGTTCTATTCTCCTTACACATTTCTCACACTGTATATTGTCTTTCACCAAATATACCGGTACCCACCCGTACATAAGTGGCACCTTCTGACACTGCGACCTGATAATCGCCGCTCATACCCATGGATAAAATATCCATACTTACATTATCAATGTTTTTTTCACTTATGTCAACAGATAATTGTCTTAACTGGGCAAAATATTGTCGATTATCCTCCGGATCTTCAACATAGGGAGCAATGGTCATTAGTCCTTTTACATGGATACCGGGCAGTTTCGCAGCTTGTCTGACCAATTCTTCCGATTCTTCCAGTAAAGTACCGAACTTGCTCTCCTCCATTGCTACATTGACTTCTATGAGAATATCCACCTCAACCTGCTTTTTTACAGCTTCCTTGCTGATCTCTTCTGCCAACCGCAGAGAATCTACACTGTGGATCAATGCTGCCTTATCTACGATATATTTAACCTTATTTCGTTGAAGATGGCCGATCATGTGCCATTTAATATCTTTGGGCAGTGCCTCATATTTTTCTACCAGTTCCTGCACTTTGTTTTCGCCAAAATGCCGACATCCATGATCGTATATTTCCTGAAGCATAGAGATCGGCTTGGTCTTGCTGACTGCGATCAGCGTAACATCCTCTTTATCTCTCCCACTGTCTTTGCAAGCCTTTTCTATATTGCTTTTTACCAGATCATAATTATCCGCAAGCATGTCTTACCTCTTTTCCCTTTACAGAACCTATGTCAGTAAAATAACTTTTTTATATTATTCATAGATAAAATCATCTTCATTGATGCTTTCCGCATCCAGAACAATATAGTCATATTCCGTCAGGCCATAACGGGTATTGGATTTTACAATGGAATATTCTTCATTGGAATACAAAACCGTGATCTCTTTAAAATCCGCAAATCCCTTATTGATATTATATACTCCCACCAAAGTTCCTACCTTGCTGATAGGGTATTGTTCCTGAGAATCCTCCATAATGATGTAATCTCCCGGACGAAGACTGGAAGTATCCACATAATAGTCGGTATCATTTTCCGAATAGATGGACGCGGCAATAAATTCTTCACTCCTTTGTCCCTGTTCATCATAGACGATCCGCATAAATCCGGTTTCAGAACCATTTCCGCCATGAGATAGATATTCTTTGGGAATGATATAAAATTCTTTCTCTACAATGGCGCTGTTGGGGATCTTTAATCCAATATCATCATCCAGGATCATTTCAATTTCCAGGTATCGATCCTTGGCAAAAGTGATCATGGAGTTGTTAAACTGCAATTCCACAAAGGTATGATCCTCATCCCTGCCAAGCACATTGACTTTTGCCCAGGAAGTGTATTGATTTTTTAGAAACTTGATCTCCACATATCCTTCCTTTTCCAATCGGGCAATTCTTTCATTTTCAACGGGAACTACCAAAGACCACTGTTCCGAAGTGATCATTTTATATACGGGATCGGTGCTGCCTACCAGGGAATTGTTGACAAACTGTTCTTTCTCCTCATTTTGGCTGCTTACATTATCCATATTTACCAACTCAGGAGTCAGATTTTCCAACCCATCCACATGATAGACCACCACGCCGCTTCTGGGTGCATAGCAAAATTGTACCGCGCCGCTGTTTTCTATGCTTTGCAGATTGCCAAGCATATTATAATTGGTCAGTTTTAAGACCGTTCCTTCCACATCATAGGAAAAATCATATACCTGACCAAATCGTCTGTCATTGTAATTGTGGGCAAACTGAACGAAATCACTTCTTAACTCCGAAAGATCATTTCCCGATAGAAGGAGTTCACTGTCGTTATTAGAAAAAATTTCTGCCATTCGTCCACTCTGGTCTATCGTATACACCAGATCTCCCTGGGCCAGATGCGCTCCCTCTCTTGCAAAATAATTGACATAGCCGGAGGAATTGGCGGAAACAATATATTCCTCCCGAATGACCACACCTTCATAAACATTGGAAATACTCAAAGAACCTGACCGTACCTCATAGCGATTCACATGGCTTTTTGTGAAAAAAAGCACGACACAGATCAGGATATAGACAAACATAACGGCAAAGATCACAATACCGATGTTTATATTTAAGGGTCTGCGATATTTATTTATATTGATCGTTTTTTTTCTTGATGCCAATGCAAGGACTCCCTTTTATAAGGCTGTACAGATCGTTTCATAAATTTCTTCCGGCAGTTCTTCTTTATCAGCACTGATGCTCAATACAAAATCCACAGAAAACTGTCCACTGATCTTTTCTAATTCTTTTATAACTTCCGGCAGTTCTTCTTTGTTACAGAAGGAAATTGTCAGAAAACTATCTAAAAACATAACCTCCAAATCTCTGTCTTGAGAAAGGATGCCGCAAATAAAGCCCAAAAATCCTTCTGTTGAACGGATGCCATATTCCGTCACATCAATGAGTCTTACATATTTATCCAGCTCATACATATGCTTTGTACTCTTATCCAGATATACTGCACTGCCTTTTCTTCTCTCCATACGCAGGCGGACTTTCTCTAATAAATGCTTCGTTTTGCCCTTTCCTTTTCTGCCTGTAATGCATTCGATCATATTCCGTCCCTCCGCTTTAACTCAATTGTTTTCCATATCCATCAGATCGTACATGGTATCATACAGATAATCCCTCTGGGAACACTTCAAGATCACAGAAATGTAAGGATTACCCTTGGAATCCTTGGATAATAATATCAGGCAGTTGCCTGCGGCATTGGTGGTTCCCGTTTTACCACCTACGACTACAACACCATCCGGTGTTTCGTGATTACCGTTAATAAACTGATTGGAGTTGCCAAAGGACAATTCCTTGGGATCCCCTGCCCTGTCATGATAAACACTTGTATATTCCGTGGCTGTTATGATCTGCACAAACTCATTATATTTTATGGCTTCCTGAAAAATCAGATACATATCATAGGCGGTCACATAATGATTTTCCGCCGTCAGTCCGTGAGGATTCATAAAGTGGCTATTGGTGGCCCCAAGAGCTTTTGCCTCTTCATTCATCATTTCCACAAAGCCCTCTTCACTTCCTCCGATGTGCTCTGCGATCATAACGGCAGCATCATTTCCGGACGGCATCAGCAATGCATGAAGAGCCTGGGACAAGGTCATGGTATCCCCTTCCTTAATCCCCACAAGGCTGGCTCCCGACTCCTTGATCTCCACATTGGCAGTTGCCGTCAACATATCATCCAGATTGCCGTATTTCAAAGCTACGATAGCAGTCAAAACCTTTGTCAGACTGGCAGGATTTAACTGTTCATGAATATTTTTGGCATATATGATCTCACCATTATTTAGATCACACAACAAAGCAGCCTCAGACTCGGAAGTGTTGACGCTGTTAACGGATACATCTTCATTTCCCACACAAAGGTCCTTGGCAAAAGCATCTGCACGGCTGCCATGATCCCCGCTTTCAAAACGGAATGCGGAAGCCGCATACTCACCATCATATTCCATACTGTACCCCTTGCTTCCACAGCCCGTCAGGGAGAAAAGCAAAAGAAGGGATAATCCTAAAGCCATCGATCGCTTTCTTTTTCTACTTGTACATTTCACGCCACTCAAGGTCTCCTCTATCCAGTGATTTGATCAGCAACTCCGCCGAAGCCAGATTGGTGGCTAAGGGAATGTTGTGCGTATCACATAGTTTCACTACATTATTGACATCCGGCTCATGACTTTTGGGAGTTAAAGGATCCCGCAAAAAGATAACCAGATCGATCTCATTATGTTCGATCTGTGCGCCGATCTGCTGCTCTCCGCCCAAATGTCCGGCCAGAAATTTATGCACATTTAAATTGGTCACTTCTTCGATTAGCCTGCCGGTGGTACCTGTCGCATATAGTTCATTTTTGCTTAAAATACCCCTGTAGGCAATGCAGAAATTTTGCATCAGCTTTTTCTTTGCGTCATGGGCAATCAGTGCAATGTTCATATCTTGTACTCCCTTTTAACTAAATTTACGAACTCCCTGTAATCTTACATTTAACACAAACCCCATCCCCATAAACAAGCTGACCAATGAGGTAAGTCCATAACTGACAAAGGGCAGAGGCAATCCGGTATTGGGGATAATGCCCGTTGCCACGGATATATTAAAGAAACTTTGAAAACCAACTAATGCCGCCATACCGGTACAGATGATGACGCCTCCTAAGTCGCTTGCCCGCCTTGCCGCAAAAATACAATCCAAGCTGATCAAAGAAGACAGAACAACAACGATACAGCCTCCTATAAATCCCAATTCTTCGCCGATTATGGCAAATATAAAATCCGTCTGGGGTTCGGAAATGAAGTTTCCGTTTTTCACGGAAGCGATCTCATTGTTGTTTAATCCCTTTCCAAACAACTGCCCGGAACCGATGGCGATCTTAGAATTGGTCTGCTGATACCCTTCGGCATTTTCGTACTCATCAGGATGAAGCCATGCCATAATACGATTTTGCTGATAATCCTTGATCAGATTCTGATCCTCCTGCAGTACCAGGGATAAAAAAATGACTCCAAGAGGAATGATGATAGCAAATGCTCCAAAAATCACCTTATAGCTCAATCCCCCAATATATAAAAGGATACAGAATATCACGATCATCATAATACTGGTAGATAAGTCAGGCTGTTTATAGATCAAAACCCATTGGGGGATAAATAACAGAACCATGATCGCCAGATTTCTAAAGGTATTAAAGTGCTCCTTATGTTTCATAATATACTGTGCATAAAATAAAATCAATAGTATTTTCGCCGTCTCCGAGGGCTGAAAACGGATTCCTGCAATGGTGATCCAACGCTGGGCATTGTTGGTGGTATCTCCAAAAAAGTGAACCAGGACCAATAAAGCAAGATTTACAAAATATACCACCCAATAAAATCTTAAAAACACATGATAATCAAATAAAGACAAAACAACCATGACAAAAAGCCCCAATACAAGACCGATGATCTGCCTGGAACGATATTCTTCATTGGCGCTGCTGATTGCCAGGATACCCACAATGGATATGGCAATCAACATAAACACCAATTTAAAATCATAATCTCTGACACGGTATCTTTTTAACAATTTATCCCACTCCTATTACCAAAAAACATTGATCTTTCTTCTGGAAAACTCCAATTCCAATGTACTGGTATCAATCTGCATGTATTTACACAGGATCTTTGCGATCTCCCGTTTTATCATTTCCATAACCTCCGGCGAGCAGTCGATCCTGTCTGATATCAGCAATATCTTCAGTCGATCCTTGGCTATCTCTCCGGATTTTTTCTTTCTAAAGAACCATATTTTGCCCATATTATTTACCCCCATCACAATTTCTGAAAAATGCCGTTAATCCGAAACCAAATTGACTTTTCCCGATCGGGGGAATATAAAGGCACATCCTGTCCTAAAATCCGATTACAGATATTCATAAATGCTTTTCCCGCAGGAGTATCGGAACATACAAGGGGTTCGCCATGATTGGTGGCAACAACGATGTTTTCATCATCATAAATAGCGCCCAACAGATGAACAGATAAGATATCCACCACATCATCCACACTCATCATATCGCCCCGCTTGATCATATCAGGCCGAAGCCTGTTCACGATCAGATCGATCTGTCCCATTTCATAGGCATTTAAAAGGCCGATGATCCGATCTGCATCCCGAATGGCTGATACTTCGGGTGTTGTAACCACAATGGCTCTGTCTGCACCTGCAATGGCATTCTTAAAACCTTGCTCTATTCCTGCAGGACAGTCTAAAATTATGTATTCAAACTGTTCCTTTAACTGTTCTGTCAGCTTTCGCATCTGCTCCGGATTTACTGCCGTTTTATCCCTTGTCTGGGCACTGGGTAACAGATGCAATCCAGGAAATCGTTTGTCTTTGATCAGAGCCTGCTTGATGCGGCAGTTTCCTTCCACCACATCTACCAGATTATATACGATCCGGTTTTCCAGTCCCATGACGACATCCAGATTCCGAAGCCCGATATCCGTATCGATCAATACTACTTTCTTGCCTAAAACCGCAAGTCCTGTTCCTATATTTGCGCTTGTGGTCGTCTTACCGACTCCACCTTTACCTGATGTGACGACAATTACTTCACTCATAAAAACCTCCGCCTTTCATTATCGTCCACCGAAAAACCTATAGCAGATTATTTTCCGGCAATTCTTTGGTAAAGTCCAAATCCCGGATGATCATTTTATCCTTGCTGATCACAGCCATTCTTGGGTTTTGCTTTTTCTTTATGGAAAGCTTGTCCTTCCACTCTTTTTTGTATTTTACATCTCCTATCCTAAGGTGCTCCGCTTCCAGAGAGAGCGCTGCAATAAACCGGTTTCTGCTACCGTCCACCCCTGCATAAGCAGTTCCGTAGAGCCCGCCTAATACAATGATATTTCCCCTTGCTATGACCGCTGCTCCTTCCAGGATATCCCCTAAAACAACAACACTTGCCGCAGATTCAAAAAGTTCTCCGTCTCTCAGGGTTCCTTTATAGAACTGACAGGTCTGATCCGGCTCCGACTCTAATGCTCTGACTCCTTGAATTACCTTGGTATAATAATCATTTTCACCCTCATCGGTACATACCAGACAGATAATATGAAGATTACATGCACTTATGATGGCATGATACAGTTCATCCGTTTCCTCTTCTGTTAACCGTCTCCCCTGGAAAGAAATCACAACAGAAGCATCTTGGAAAAAGCCGGATGCATCTTGAAAGCTTTGCTTTGTTTCCTTGACGATCTGCTCAAAATCCACTTCCTCAGAAAGAAGAACCCGGATTCCGTTTTGGGAGCTTTTTAGTATCACATTTCCTGTCAAAGCTTGTACCTCCTTATTCCTCGTTGGAAACATTGGCATTGGTATCTGTTGCTGTACCGTTGATCAAAACATCTTCATCCTCTAAATGATAATAGTACTTATATACATCCCGTGTAAGCTCTGCCGCATAATCAGATGCATACCCGAATGCAATACGGGTAGTCACACTGATCTCAGGGTTTTCATACGGGGCATAGCTGACAAACAGAGCATGGTTGGGACGGTTTCGGTTTTCCTGCGCCGTACCTGTTTTTCCTGCAACATTTACACCCAATCCCTGATAATAGCTTTTATCTTGAACCACTCTGCGCATACCGGCATGGATGGCATTCCATGTGCTATCCGAAAATGCAATGGTGTTGCGCACCGTGGGGGTAAAATCCTCAATCAATGTGCCGTTTGAATCCGTCACCTTATCGATCAGCGATAAGTTGTAACAGGTTCCTCCGTTGGCCACAGTGGTCACATATCTGGCAAGTCCCACCGTGGTAAAGTTATTGGTTCCCTGGCCGATGGCAGAACGGACCGAGTCTGTATCGGAGATCTTTGGTTCTTCTTCCGCAATCTCCACACCGGATTTTTCACTCAATCCAAACAAATCGGCATAATTTGCCAGTTTTTCCAAACCTACATCCGAATTGTAGGTACCTCCCACTCTGCCAAGCCGATAGCCCATCTCATAAAAGAAATAATTACAGGAATTTTCTATGCCGCCTACTACATTCAAAGCGCCATGGGCAGATGGATAGATCCAGCATCGAGGATTAAAGGGAGGCAGGGTATCCCAGATACCGTGACAGGTTACTGTCTCACCCAATCCAACGACTCCCTCTTCTAAGGCCGCCGCTGCCACTACCATTTTGTAGGTGGATCCGGGAGCCGAAGTCTGCTGGGTAGCATAATCCCATAAAGGTCTGGATAGATCGGAGTTCAATCTGGCATAATATTCCGAATTGGACATGCGGTTATTATCATAGCCCGGATAGGATACCAGGGCAAGAACCTCTCCCGTCCTCACATCCGTTACCACAATAGATCCGGAACAGGGATCTAAGGCCAACTGAGCCGGTGTGATCTCCAGGTTGGAGATCTTATTTAATATAAAGTCATAGGGAGAAATGGTTCCGTTTTCTACCGTAGCCCTCTCCGCCATGGTGCCGGAAATGATCCCCTGATCATAAAGCAGCAGGCAGATCTGTTTACCGCTTATCTGATTATCCCGGATCATATATTTATATAGCCGTTTATGAAAGTCCGTGTCGTTCTTCAGTCTGTCAAAGACATATTGAAGCATTGCCTGATAGACCTTCTCCGAATCGGAATACTGGCTATCCAGATTCAGTTTGGAAATATCGATCCAATTCATGGCGATAACATGAAGCAGATACTCCTTCAGGCTAATGGATTCATCATTTCTCCATGCCAGATATACTTCATCGTCCACATTGATCTCAGTAGTCAAAATGATCCCATCCCGGTTTAACAATGTGGTTATGTAAGAATTATAGACCTGATATTCATCCGGCAGGGTATTATATGCCTGGGGATTGTCATTCAGTTCGTACTTCAACTCTGAAAAAACCTGATTTTCCTTATCCAAAAAGCTCTGGTACACCTGCCGTTCCAGTTCCGTTGCATCATCCTGTGAAAAATGATTGATATCGATAATGCTGTTATTGATCAGGGCATAATACACATCATCAATAGGAATGATAATGGAACTGGCAGAGGCATTTTCATCCGGTATATATTCCTTTACCGGCTTAATCTTGGTAACCAGAATACCTGCGATTTTTTGCTCCAGGAGGTTGTAGACTGCCTTCTGCAGATCTTTATCTATCGTCAGGTAAAGATCATTTCCTGCTTTCGGCTCTACCCGGTCACTTGTTTCAATGATCTTGCCAAGACTGTCCACATAAACGATCTCAGAACCCTTGGTTCCCTGCAGATAGGATTCCATATAGTTTTCAATTCCCGCTTTTCCAACCACATCCGTCATGATATAGGAATCATCCGTCTCGGACAAAGTCTGCAATTCTGTCTGTGAGATCATACCCGTATATCCGATGATATGGGAGAAGTAAACGCTGTCCACATATTTTCTTACTGCATCTTCCGCAATGGCTACACCATCCAGACGGAAGGAATTCTCCATTATGACAGCTACCGTTTTATCCGACACATCCTTTGCTACAACGGTAGGAATGTATTTCTGGAAGCTGTTTAAGCTCATTCCGTACCGGATCGTAATGATCTTTAACAGCATATCCTTGGAATAGCCTTTTCCTACGATAAACTCCGTTTCTCTGTTATCCGGATCCTCATACTCTCCTACTTCAAACCTGCTTGTGCCGGCCAGGTAATTGATCACATCATCCGCAGTAGATGTCTTTTGGGCATAACTCATATCGTCAATATAGACCTTTCCGTATACATCCGCCAGAAAACGCTGCTGGGCCGTACCGGATACGGCAAAAGCAAATTCCCCGTTTTCTCCGATGATGATATTGAAGTCGCTGACTACATTATCCCCATTCTCTTCGATCATTTCGATCAAGGTCTTTAAGGTAGCATTTAACCTTTTGTTTTTTCCTCTGCCGGACTCATATACATCCTCAATGGTAACGGAATAAGCCAGTTCGTTATAGGCCAGAAGTTCTCCGTTCCTGTCAAAAATCTGTCCTCTTGTGCTAGCTATGGTCCGTTCCTTACGAATGGTCATGGTAAATTCGTTTAAATATTCTTCTCCGTTGACGATCTGCAGTACAAATAGCCGCTGCACCAAAATGCTGCCCATTAATATAAAAACCAGGATCAGCACAAAAAAACGAGAGGTTATGAAATTGATGATAGAATCTCTGATATTTTTAAACAACTTCTCCGCTGCTCCTGTCTATTCTCTTTTCCCTGACCCGATTTATCAAAGTCATAACGGAAAAGAGCACTATGGTCAATAATACTGTATATACCACCTCAGGGAAAATGATATGCATCATATAATAGCCAATATGGAATTTCCCCCTGAGAAGAAACATCAAAATGTAATAGACCAGCCCGTACAGAAAATCACTGCAGGCTACTAGAAGAATCTGGAGTTTTAACTCATCCTTAAAAAACAACCGCTTAAAAAAGCCGTTAAAATATCCAATATACATATATAACAAGGCATGAAATCCAAGAACGCCTCCGTTAAAAACATCCACTAAAAGTCCCAGAAAAAAACCTGCCAGAATGCCGGGTTTCGATCCCAGCATAAAGCCAAAGGACGCCGTAACAATGATCAACAGGTTAGGACCGATGTTTCCGAAAGCAATGGCCCGGCATACTGTCCCCTGCAATATAAAGCTTAATAGAACTGTACATATCCTAAGAATTTTATATCTCATAGCATCTATCTCATTTTGCGGTTTTACTCATCCTCTATCTGCTGTTTCAGATCCAAAATGACAAGCACCTCGTCCATATGTTCAAAATCCACTACCGGTGTAATATAACCCGAATGGGTCAGATTACTGGGATCGGAATCAATAGAAGTTATGTATCCGATCAACAGTCCCGGCAGATACCTGTCACTGATATTGGAGGTAACAACCTTATCTCCTTCTCTCACCTTTCCTGCGGAATCGATCAGTTTGGAAAAGCGGATCCGATTTTCCTCCATCAATTCTAAATCACCGGACACGATCATATTATCTCCCGTAGCCAAGACCATGGCACTGACATTACTGGTATCGTCAATGACCGCCGTAACTCTTGCCCAGTTATGCCCCACTTCCGTTATGATGCCCACAAGGCCGCTTCCTGCCATAACATTCATGTTTACGGCAAGACCGTCATCCGTTCCTTTATCAATGATAAAGGTGTTGAACCAGTTACCGGTATCTTTTCCGATGACCCTTGCTCCTATTTTTTCATAATCCTCATACTCCTGATCCAGCTGATACAGCGTTCGAAGATTATTTAACTCATATTTCTCCTGAGTAAGGGTATTATTTTCTATGGTCAACTGATCGATCTGTTCCTGCAAAGCTTTGTTTTGTGCCTGCAGATCCCTGATCTGCGCCAGATCATCGGAACGGTCCGACAGAAATCTGCCCACCTGACTGATCCCCCGCTGAAAGGGAACGGTCACACGACCGGAAATATCCGCCACCACTCCCGTAAACAGATCTGTGGTAAAGGTCACTGCCATTAAGATGATACAAAGACCGGTAAGGATCAACAGCAGATATTTACTTTGTAAAGTAAACTTAGTCCGCTTATGTTTCATCCTTTTCCTCCATTACCGGAAAACACATAGGCTACAGACCGGAAATTCTCATCATTGATAACCTTGGAAAGTCCCAATGCAACACTGCCTATGGGATTTTCCGCCATATTGATCTTTAAGCCTGTACCCTCGTTTACCAAGGCGTCTAAATGAGATACCTGGCATGCTCCGCCGGTCAGATAAATACCATGGCGATAGATATCCGCAGCAAGTTCCGGAGGAGTCCGTTCCAAAATAACTTTAATGTGGTCAATGATGGTATCAAAATGCTCTTTTAACGCCTCATTTACCAATTCTGTCGGAATCTCCCGCTCAACCGGAAGGCCTGTTACAATGTCCCTTCCGTAAACGACAGCAGGATTTCTTTCCGCTTCCAACTCATGAAGAGCCATCTTTACTTTTTCTGCGGTCTTGGCGCCGATCACCAGATTGTATTCCTTGCGCACCGCATTGCGGATAGCATCGTCAAATTTTTGTCCTCCTACTTTGATCAAACGGCTTAATACAATGCCTCCTAAGGACAGAATGGAGATCTCTGTAGTATCATAACCGATATCCACCACCAAGACGCCCTGGGAATTTTTTACATCAATGTCCATGCCCAATCCATCGGCAATGGCCTTCTCCACTACCATGACCTTTTTCGCTTTCACATTGGCATTTTTAACCAGATCAAAGAAGGCTCTCTGTTCTACTTCCGTTACATCATGGGGTACGGCAATATAATAATCTGCTGGCTTAATATTGTTATTGCAAAGATCGCCGATAAAGCATCTGACCAGACTCTGCATATTTTTAATATCTGCAATAACGCCGTTGCATAAGGGATAAGAAATATGGATGTTTGCAGGTGCCTTTTCATACATTTCAAAGGCATCATCTCCATAAGAAAACAGCGTGTCCTTATTTTGGATGGCGATCATATTTTTAGCAGTAAAGATCTGCGATTCACCTTTTGCAAATATTTTAATGTTGCTGGTACCCAGATCGATACCGTAAGCACTGGAAGCCATATCCCGTACTCCTTTCTTTTCCTATGTTCTTTATTGTAGCTTTCCGTTTTCCCGAAAGCTGTAATAGCAGTTATCTCCGATGATCAAATGATCGATCAGGGGAATATCCATGATCATGGATGCCTGAAACAGTTTCTTAGTCATCTCCTCATCTGCACTGCTGGGCTCAATGCTGCCGCTGGGATGATTATGTAACAGCATCAGATTGACGGCTTTTGCCTGAATAGCAGTTTTAAACACTTCCCTGCTGGAGATCAAAGAGGCATTGACTGTACCGATACTGATACAGTGCTCCTGCAAAAGCCCCATAGAGCCGTCCAGGCAGGCTAAAAGACACTGTTCCCTTTCCAAATGCCGCATCTGCTCCATATAATATAACGCCGCATCCCCGGGAGAATGAAACACAATCTTTTCTCCTCTTTTGGATTTGGCAATGCGGTTGGAAAGTTCGGCAATGCACTTTAATTTTACCGCTTTTACTTCTCCGATCCCTTTGATCTGTATCAGATCATCCAATGACAAATGATACAGACCTGCGATCCCGTAAGCGCCTGCTTTTTGTAAGACTTCTCTGGCCAGACTCAAGGCATCCTTCCCTTTGTGACCCGTTCTTATAATAATGGCAAGCAGCTCCGTGTCTGTTAAGGCGGCCGGACCTGCTTTTAAGAATCTGTCATAGGGCTTTTCCCCATTCATAAGTTTTTCTTCCATGCTCCTCCCGTCCCTCTCCGGACAGAACAGGAAAACACACTACAAAAACCTGAAAATAATGATGGCAATGATAATGCCGATAATGCTTCCGATGGTGATGTTAATAGTCAGTCCAAAGGTAAGGACCAATATCCCCAGATCCAACACCAGCGGAGAGGTCAAGCCAAAGCTTTGTCCAAAATTCAAAAATGTTCCGGGAAACAAGCTGCCGATAAAACCGCCAATAACAATACCGGCTAAGATCATCAAAAAGCATGCCCAGTTATTTTTTCCCTTCATGAAAACCTCCGTTTTCTCTCATAGTAAAACTATAAGTATATTACCACACAAGCCAATATATGTATACTTCTTTTGAGGATTTTTTTTCGACCAAAACCCCCAGCACTACAGCCTTATTATACCAGAATTCTTCAATTCCTGCACTGCTTTTAGGATACCGAATTTGGCATGAGGGAATGTCAGCCCACCTTGGAAATAGACTGCATAAGGCGGTTTTATTGGCCCGTCTGCAGACAATTCAATAGAGCTTCCCGATACAAAGGCACCCGCCGCCATGATCACCTTGCTGTCATAGCCGGGCATATCCCATGGTTCGGGACTGACAAAGCTGTCCACCGGGGCTGCCGCCTGAATTCCCTTGCAAAAGGCGATCACCCCTTCCGGCGTACCAAAGGTTACCGCCTGAATAATATCGTGCCTGCTTTCCTTCCCGTCAGGCAATACCTGAAATCCCAGGCTTTCCAGAATGTTGGCGGCAAAAACCGCACCTTTTAAAGCGGATGCCGTTACCGTAGGGGACAAAAACAGTCCCTGATAGAAGGCAGGCATGATCCCCAGAGATGCCCCCACTTCTTTTCCCAGTCCCGGAGAAGTCAGTCTGTATGCTGCCTGCTCCACATATTCTCTTTTGCCTGCGATATAACCTCCGATAGGTGCCAAGCCTCCGCCGGGATTTTTGATCAAAGATCCCACCGCCAGGTCCGCTCCCACATCCGTAGGCTCGATCCGTTCCACAAACTCTCCATAGCAGTTGTCCACCATGCAGATCACATCATTTTTAACGGATTTTATAAAAGATATGATCTCTCCTATTTTATCAACAGACAATGTCTTTCTTGGCTCATAGCCCTTGGATCGCTGGATGGTGACCATACGGGTCTTAGTAGTAATGGCTTTTCTGATCCCTTCATAGTCCGGCTCTCCTTCCTGAAGCAGATCCACCTGGGCATAGCTGATCCCGTATTCTCTGAGACTTCCTTTAGATTCCCTGATACCGATGACTTCTTCCAGGGTATCATAAGGCTTTCCTACCGGAGAAAGCAGCTCATCTCCGGGGCGCAGATTAGCCATAAGTGCTAAAGCAAGGGCATGGGTACCACAAGTGATCTGGGGTCTTACCAAGGCATCCTCTGTGTGAAATACGCCTGCATAAACCCGCTCTAAGGTATCCCGTCCCAGATCATTGTATCCATAGCCGGTACTGCCTGATAAGCAGGCTTCAGAAACTCGTTCCGCCTGCATCGCCTGCAATACCTTTAATTGATTGTATTCCGCCGTGGCATCGATCTCTGTAAACCGCTCCTTTAAGCATTCACAGATCTTTTCCCCCAGCTGCCATACATCTTCATCAATTCCTAACTCTTTATATAAATTTTCCATCTTATTGTCTTCCTTCTTGCTTGATACTTTCTGTCATAAAGGCAAGGATCTTTTCGTTATCATAGCCAAACTCCCCTTTATTGATAAAGGTCACATCTCTCTCCCGCCTAAACCATGTCAGCTGTCTTTTTGCAAAATGCCTGGTGTCCCGTTTGATAAGATAAACAGCCCGTTCCAGATCGTATTCTCCTTCCAGGTAGCCCAAAAGCTCTTTATAGCCCAGCCCCTGCATGGAAACCAATTCCCTGTCACAGCCCATTTCCCTCAATTTTTTGACTTCATCAAGAAGTCCCTGTTCCATCATTTTATCTACCCGTTTGTCAATGCGCTCATATAACACCGCCCTGTCATCTGTCAGTACAAAATATCGGAAATCATAAGGCGATTCCTTTTGTCTTTCGGCTTCATTATGGAGAGAAATTGGCAAATGGTTCAGATGATAATATTCCAATGCCCGAATGACCCGCTTGATATTGTTTGGATGAATCTCGCCCGCCGAAACAGGATCCACTTCCCTAAGCTTTTGGTGAAGGACTTCGGCTCCTTCTTTTTCTGCCAACTGTTCCAGCCTTACCCGATAAGAAAGATCCGTTTCATTTTCATGAAAGGCTATATCATACAGCACCGACTGGATATAAAAGCCTGTCCCACCTACGATAAGGGGGATGTTTCCCCTTTCATAGATGCCTTCCATAGCCTTCTTCGCCGCCTTTTGAAAGAAAAACACATTACATTCTTCAAAAGGCTCCAAAATATCCGTTAGATGATGGGGCACTCCCTGCATCTCTTCTTTTGTGATCTTGGCAGAGCCGATATCCATATGACGGTATACCTGCATGGAGTCCGCACTGATGATCTCTCCTCCAATGGCTTTTGCCAGTCCGATAGATAATTCTGTTTTCCCCACTGCCGTAGGTCCGGTCAATATGATGAGCTGCTTCTTTTTTTCCATAAGTTCCTCTTTTTATAAAACCCTTTTAAATTTCTTTTCCACATCATACTTGCTCATGGAAAACATGGTAGGTCTGCCGTGAGGACAATGATACGGATTTTCCAGGGAGAACAACTGCTTTAATAATGCCTTTGCCTCCATAAGAGAAATCCCCTGGTTTCCTTTTACCGCCGCTTTACAGGACATGGAAGCAACCTTTGCAAGAATGGTCTCCGGTGTTCCTTTGGGCGGCTTCATCATCAATTCATCCAGCACCCCTTTAAACATTTCTTCCTCATTGCAGCCGTAAAGATCCTGAGGCACGCCTCTTAACACGATCTCACTTCCTCCAAAAAGCTGTAGGTCAAAGCCCAATTCTTCAAATACCTCCTGATACTGCTTAATGGTTACTTTTTCCCTGGGACTGACGGTAATGATCTGTGCCGGCATCAACATCTGTGTGGTAGTTTCTTTCCTGGCGATCCGCTTCAGCCAATTCTCATAATTTACCTTTTCATGAGCCGCATGCTGATCCACAAAATAAATATTGTTTTCAAATTCCACGATCCAATAGGTACGGAAGATCTGTCCTACGATCCGCAGGCTGTCCAAACGAGTGCTGTCAGCCCGGTTCAGGCCCTCTGCAAACAGTTCCATCTGCTCCGCTTTGCCCATAACCGGCTGTTCATCCTGACCGGGGCCGTACTCGCTTCCTCTGTATGGTGTGGTTTTCTTGCGTTCCGGATTGCCTAGAATCTTAAAGCCCATTGGGATTTCTTCCTGCACAGCCCTGTTTACTTCAAAGGGCTCCGGCGGAAAATGTTTTTCTGATTTGATAATATTATTGCTGTTTTCCCTATCCTTATAGCTGGCAGCGTAGACTTCTGCGCCCTCTGTCCTCTCCACAGACTGTTTATTTTCCCGAAATTCTGTATTCTGTTCTTCTTTATTCTGCTGTTCCCTGCTTTCTCTCCGGTCGTTCTCCGCATAGGCGGGCATTAGGATCTGCCCGCTCAATGTGGTGCGCACCGTATCCTGCAGAAAAGAACAAAAAGGCATGGGATTCATAATGCGCACTTCCGTCTTGGTCGGATGGACATTCACATCGATATCCTGACCCGAAAATGTAAAATGCAAAACGGCAAAGGGATATTTATGCTGCATTAAAAAGGAGCGATAGCCCTCCTCTAAAGCAGTAGAGATCACTTTGCTCTTCACAAATCTGCCGTTTATAAAAAAGGTTTCATAATTTCGGTTAGCTCTCGCTAATATCGGTTTGCCGATATAACCGGTTATTTGTATCCCATCCTTTTCCGCCTGGATCGGAACCATGTTTTCGGATACATCTTTGCCGTAGATCCGATAAATGATCTCCGATAAGGCCCCGTTTCCGGAGGTAAAAAACTTCGTCTGCCCGTTCTGAATATAGGTTATGGCAATATCCGGATGAGACATGGCAATGCGCTGCATCAGTTCTGCCACATAAGATCCTTCCGTCATGGATGCATGAAGAAATTTCTTTCTTGCCGGCGTATTATAAAACAGATTTCTTACAAGAATGGTGGTGCCGTCAGGTGCCCCTATCTCTTCCGGCTCTTCCAACACTCCGCCGTTGCAGGCGATCTTATATCCCAACAGATCATATTCCGTCTTGGTGATCATCTCAACCTGGGAAACGGCACTGATACTGGATAATGCTTCGCCTCGGAAGCCCAGGCTTACGATATGTTCTAAGTCTTCCGCTTTCTCGATCTTGCTGGTGGCATGACGCATAAATGCATTGGCCAGATCTTCTTTTGCAATGCCGCATCCATTATCCGTTACCCTGATAAAGGAAATACCACCATCCTTAATCTCCACAGTGATCTTATCTGCCCCTGCATCAATGGCATTTTCCAACAATTCTTTTACCACGCTGGCAGGTTTTTCCACCACTTCTCCTGCCGCGATCTTATCTATTGTTTCCGAATCCAAAACATGTATGTATCCCATATGTCTTCCTATCCTTTCCACCGATTCTTCTGCATATTCTGCAAACGGTACAAGGTATTTAAGGCATCCAACGGAGTCAGATTGGAAATGTCAATTTCTTCCAGCTCCTTTAGTATATCTTCATCCTTTACCGTATCAAATAAAGAGATCTGATCCAGATCCACCTGATCATACCGCTTTGCTTTTTTTCCATCACTTTTTTGATCCGTGGCAATGCTCTGTACCTTTTCGATAATATCGTTATCCGTCAACTGCCCTGCAATTTCCTTGGCACGATCAATGACCATGTCGGGAACACCTGCCAGCCTTGCCACCTGAATACCATAGCTTTTGTCCGCACCGCCCTTTATGATCTTACGAAGGAACACGATATCGTCCCCCTGCTCCTTTACGGCGATACAATAATTGTTTACATTGCTCATCTTGCCTTCCAGTTCTGTCAGCTCGTGGTAATGAGTAGCAAATAAGGTCTTTGCCCCCAAAAGTTTTTTATTACTGATATGCTCAATGACTGCCCAGGCAATGGAAAGACCGTCAAAGGTGGAAGTTCCCCTGCCGATCTCATCTAAGATCAACAGGCTTTTAGAGGTTGCATTTCTCAAGATATTGGCTACCTCGTTCATTTCCACCATGAAGGTACTTTGTCCGCTGGCCAGGTCATCGGAAGCGCCTACTCTGGTAAAGATCCGGTCTACAATACCGATATCCGCTTCTTTTGCCGGCACAAAGCTGCCGATCTGTGCCAACAATACGATCAGGGCGCTTTGCCGCATATAAGTGGATTTACCTGCCATATTGGGACCGGTAATGACGGAGATCAGATTCTTTCCTCCGTCTAAAAAGGTATCGTTTTCCACAAACATGTCGTGTTCGATCATTTTCTCCACAACAGGATGTCTGCCGTTTTTGATCTTAATGACCCCTTTTTCATTTAAGGATGGCCTCACATACCCGTTTTGCTCCGCCACATAAGAAAGAGAGGCAAATACATCCAAAGCCGCTATGGCTTTGGCAGTTTTCTGGATACGGGCAATATTATCTGAAATAGTTTCCCGTATTTCACAGAAAGCGTCATATTCCAAAGTGCAAAGCTTATCTTCCGCATTTAAAATAGTATCCTCTAACTCCTTTAATTCCTGCGTCATGAACCGTTCTCCGCCGGTTAAGGTCTGCTTTCTGATCCATTCCGGCGGAACCAGTTCCTTAAAGGAATTGGTTACCTCAAAATAGTAGCCGAATACTTTATTATATCCTACCTTCAAGTTCTTGATGCCGGTCCGATCCCGCTCTTTTGATTCCAATTCGGAAAGCCATGTCTTTCCTTGTGTCTTGGCCTCTCTAAAGTGGTCGATATCTTCTCTGAAACCGACTTTGATCATATTGCCGTCCCGAATGGAAATGGGCGGCTCTTCCACAATGGCCTCATCGATCAGACTGCATATATCCTCTAATGGGTCGATATCTTCCCTGATATTTTGTAACACTTTGCAATCAAAGTCTTCTAACACCATACGGATAGCCGGCAGCATGGACAAAGAACGGGAAAATGCGATCAGATCCCTGGGGTTGGCAGACTGATAGCTGATCTTTCCGAGAAGCCTTTCCAGATCATAAATGGGATGGAGATATTCCCGCAGTTCATCTCTGTTCACTCCCTGTCTGCACAAGGCCTCCACTGCATTCAGCCGCTCCTCTATATCTTCTCTCACGATCAAGGGCTGCTCTAAATAGCTTCGAAGAGTTCTGGCACCCATGGCCGTTTTGGTCTTATCCAATATCCATAGCAGAGAACCTTTTTTCTGCTTTTCCCGCAAGGTTTCCACCAGTTCCAGATTTCTTCTGGTAGAACTGTCTAAGAGCATGTATTTGCTGGATACATAGGGATGAATGTGGGTAATATGGGCCAAACTTGTCTTCTGGGTCTCATACAGATAAGAAAGTGCTGCTCCCGCTCCGATCATTCCTACTGGAAAATCATCCAATCCCAAAGCTGTCAGATTCTTTACACCAAAATGTTTTAACAGACGGTTTTTGCAGGTATCATCATCAAAATACCATGCATCCAATTGATAAATGGTAATGCCAAGTCTGGAACGCAGCCCCTCTAAGTCAAAACCGCTTACCATAAATCCATCATTGCAGACGATCTCGGCAGGAGAAAACTTGATGATCTCATCATACAGTTTTTTCCCATCCTCAACCTGAGTCACATAGTAGTCACCTGTAGTAGCATCTACTACGGATATGCCGATCTTATCCAGATACACCACACACATCAGATAGTTATTGCGGCTTTCCTCTAAAGACTGCAGATTCAGATTAGTTCCCGGTGTTACGATCCGCACTACTTCCCGTTTTACAAGTCCTTTGGTCTGCTTGGGATCTTCCGTCTGCTCACAAATGGCCACCTTATAGCCCATAGATACCAACTTGGTCAAATAAGAATCCACGGCATGAAAAGGTACCCCACACATGGGCGCCCTTTCCTCCAGACCACAGTTTTTTCCTGTTAAAGTGATTTCCAAAGCCTTCGATGCAGTAAGGGCATCCTCAAAAAACATTTCATAAAAATCTCCCAGGCGATAAAAAAGGATGCAATCCTGATACTGTTTTTTGGTTTCCATATATTGCTGCATCATAGGTGACAATTCTGCCATAGTCCGTTTGTTCCTCCTAAATCATTTCCCCCAGATAGTAAAATCCCATACATTCCGTTAAGCGGACAGAGACGATCTTTCCGATCAGTTCTTTCTCTCCGGGGAAATGTACGATCATGTTATTGCCAAGGCGTCCGGTCATAAGCCCCTGTTCTTTATCATTTTCTTCTTCTACAAGGGCCTGATGGATCTCTCCCTTTAGCCGTCCTGCCCGATTTTTGGCGGTATCCTGCACTACCTTTAATACTTCATCAAAGTGGCGGGTTACCGTTTCTTTATCCACCTGATCTTCCATGGCGGCTGCAGGAGTGCCTGTCCGCTTGGAATATTGGAAGGTAAAAGCATTATCATATTCCACCTTTTTGATCACATCTATGGTATCACACACATCCTCATAGGTCTCTCCGGGAAAGCCTATGATGATATCCGTCGTCAAAGAAATATCGGGAATCTCTTTTCGTATTTTCTCTGCTAAAGCCAAATACTGCTCTTTGGTATAACGACGGTTCATGGCCTCTAATATCTTGGTAGATCCGGACTGTAAGGGGAGATGAAGATGTCTGCATATCTTTTTTGAATGTTTCATGACCCGGATCAATTCATCAGACAGATCCTTGGGATGGGATGTCATAAAACGGATCCGCTCTATGCCTTCAATCTCTTCCACTCTTTTTAACAATTCTGCAAAGGAAACAGGCTCTGACAGGTTTTTACCGTAGGAGTTGACATTTTGTCCGAGAAGCATGATCTCCACCACGCCGTCTTTTGCCAGGGAACGGATCTCTGACAAAATCTCCTCCGGTTCTCTGCTCCGCTCTCTGCCCCGCACATAGGGAACGATGCAGTAGCTGCAGAAATTGTTGCATCCAAACATGATATTGATGCCGGATTTAAAGGGATACTTACGCTCTACGGGCAGTTCTTCTACGATCTGATCCGTATCCTGCCAGATATCCACGATCATATCCTCCGATTCATACATCCTGACTAACAGTTCTGCAAACTTAAAGATATTGTGGGTGCCAAAAATCAGATCCACAAAGGAATAGCTTTTCCTAATCTTTTCTATGACCGATGCTTCCTGCATCATACAGCCGCACAAACAGATCTTCATATCCGGATTTTTTCGCTTATATCCGTTTAATACACCCAATCTGCCGTACACTCTCTGGTTAGCGTTATCCCGCACCGTGCAGGTATTGTAGATGACCAGATCCGCATTTTCTTCTTCCACTTCCACAAAACCTGCCGCCTTCAATATGCCGGAAAGTTTTTCCGAGTCTCTGGCATTCATCTGACAGCCAAAAGTATTGACACAACAAGTCAGCTTTCTGCCCTTCTTTGCGCTTTCTCTTTCTACGATCTTTTTTGCTTTTTCTATGTATTCGTATTGTATCTGGGCTTCTTTCATTGCCTTTTCCTTTCTAGGGTCGTATCTGCCCGTCTCCTATGATCCGATATTGATACGAAGTCAGCTCCGGCAGGCCCATGGGACCTCTTGCGTGAAGCTTCTGGGTGCTGATGCCGATCTCCGCCCCGAAACCGAATTCAAAGCCGTCGGTAAAGCGGGTGGATGCATTGACATAGACGCAGGCAGCGTCCACACCGTTTAAAAACCGGGCTGCGGTTTCTTTATTTTCCGTGATAATGGCTTCGGAATGTTTGGTGTTGTTTTTGTTGATATGGTCAATGGCTTCCTTCACATCCGCTACAGTCTTGATGGATAAAATATAATCCAGATATTCTGTCCTGAAATCCTCCTCTGTGGCGGGAACATATTCTGTCAGATACCTGCCCGCCGCCTGATCAGCCCGAAGTTCTACCTGTTTTTCCTTAAGCGCCTTTTCTAAGGCAGGTAAGAGCTTTTCGCTGATCTTTTCATGGACTACCAGAGATTCACAGGCATTGCACACGCCGATCCGCTGAGTCTTGGCATTGATGATGATGGGAATAGCTTTTTCTATATCCGCCTCTTCGTCTACATAGATGTGGCAGTTGCCGCTTCCTGTTTCGATGACGGGAATGGTGCTGTTTTCCACAACAGTCCGTATCAAACCTGCACTTCCTCTGGGAATGAGCACATCCACATAGCTGTTTAGCCCCATGAACTGTCTGGTCACTTCCCTGTCTGTATCCTCGATCAAAAGCAGCCCGTCCTCATTGAGGCCGCATTCCTTTAGGGCGCTCCTTAAGGAGGCGGCAATAGCAATATTGGAACAGATGGCATCGGAACCGCCCTTTAAGATCACGGCATTGCCAGCCTTAAAACAAAGACCGAAGGCATCTGCCGTTACATTGGGACGGGATTCGTAAATGATGCCGATCACTCCCAAGGGCACTCTGACCTTTTGGATCCGAAGGCCGTTAGGACGGGTAAATTCATCCAAAACAACTCCTATAGGATCTTGCAGTGTCACGATCTCACGCAGCCCTTCCGCCATGGCAAGAATGCGCTCAGGTGTCAACCGAAGCCTGTCCAAGAGCCCCGGATGCATACCGTTTTCCTCACCCTTTTTGATATCCTTTTCATTAGCCTGTAAAATAGCATCCTGATCCCGTATCAATCGATCCGCAGCGCAGAGTAGAGCCCTGTTTTTGGTTTCCTCATCCAATAGCTGCATATCATATTTGGCGACTACTGCCTTTTTTCCCAATTCCGTTAGATTCGTCATTGATTTCTCCCTTTCTCATATCTATTCCGGCAAAATCACCTGTTTTTCCGTGATCACAATATCAACGGGCTGATCCCATTCACATACGGGTATCTCTCCCACGATCTGAAAATCATAACCGATTCCCATCTTTCTGCAAGCCGGATTGTTTTTCAGGTAATTGTCATAATATCCGCCGCCGTATCCGAGACGGTTCCCCTGTTTATCAAAAGAAAGGCCCGGCAGGATCATTAAGACATCCTCTTCCTGTGTTTCTTTTAAAAACACGAATTTTTTCGCTTCCTCAGGGGGCTCTGGTATACCTCGGAAGCCGGAAACACATTCATGAATATCATGAATTTCATAAAAGTCCATGGTTTTTCCTTCCACTCTTGGAATGAAAACCCGTTTTCCCAACATAAAAGCGTAGGCGATGATGCCGTCGGTCCGGGCTTCCTTTCCCGTATTCCGGTAGATCAGAATATTTTTTGCTTTGAGAAAATCATAGTGAGAAACCACAGCCTCCGTCAGCATCTGAGAAAGGTCTGTGACCTGTTCATCCCGAAGAGCTTCCCGCTTATTCTTCATCTGCTTTCTGATATTGTTTCGTTTTGCCTGTTTTTCTTCCTGTTCCATATCTAAACCTGTTCCATGGCATTGACATAGTCTGCCAGATAAAAGTTTTCATCCTTATGGGCCTTAAAAAAGGTTCCGTATTTCCTGCCGTCCATGATCCTATGTATGATCCGCATATCATCCGCATTGGCGATGATCATATCCACTCCGGCACTGGTAGCGATCTTTGCCGCCTGCAGCTTGGTGTTCATCCCACCGGTTCCCACACTGCTTCCTGTGGTTCCTTTACCCATATGATAGAGATCTTCTGTCAATTCATCCACATAGCTGATAAACCTGGCGTCGGGGTTTTGATTGGGATCGTCCGTATACAATCCGTCTATATCCGATAACAAGATCAACAGATCCGCATCCACCAGAGCTGCTACAATAGCAGATAAGGTATCGTTATCACCAAACCGAATCTCGTAAGTGGCTACGGTATCGTTTTCGTTGACAATAGGTACTGCCCCCAGCTTTAACAGCTCCGAAAAGGTATTGTGGGCATTCAGTCTGTTTAAAGGATCCACAATGGTATTCTTAGTCATCAAAATCTGCGCCGCTACATGGTTGTATTCTGCAAAGATCTTTTGATAAGTCATCATCAGCCTTGCTTGTCCAATGGCCGCACAGGCCTGTTTTACCGCAATGGGATCGTCATCCTCTCCCAGCCTTACCGCTCTTTTTCCTACCGCAATGGCACCGGATGTGACCAAAACAACTTCTTTGCCCTGGTTTCTTAGATTGCATATTTCCCGCACCAGCACTTCCAATTTAATATAGTCTAATCCACCCGTTTCCTGGTGCTGTATGGATGAAGAACCCACTTTGATCACAATTCTTTTTTTATCTCGTATTGCTTCCCGTATATCCACTTTTATATTCCTCCCAGATTCTTTAGCAGGGCAATGGCTGTTTTTAATCCATCTACCGCCGCCGAAGTAATACCCCCTGCATAGCCTGCTCCTTCCCCGCAGGGATAAACACCCTTTACGATAAGAGCCTGTCCGCTTTCATCCCGAAGGATCCTGACCGGAGAAGAAGTTCTCGCTTCCACGCCGGAAAGCAGCGCATCGGGATGGGCAAAGCCTTTTAGCTTTTTGTCAAACTGCCCCATGGCATCTAAAAAGGCTTCCTCCGCTTCCTTGGGCAGCAACCCTCTCAAATTGGAAAAAGCATATTGTCCTTTGACACATACTCTTATGCTGCCTGCTTTGCCGGTGGGACGGTTCATTTTATAATCCTCATAGCGCTGGATGGGAATGGCTCCCTTATTAAGCTCATAGGCTTTCTTTTCCAGTTCTCTTTGAAACCGGATTCCCGCAAGAGGATCCCTATCTTTAAAATCATCGGGTGTAACGGAAACGATCACGGCACTGTTGGCATTTTCTCCTGACCTGTCGCTGTAGCTCATACCGTTTACACAAAGTCCACCTGCTTCAGAGGACGCGTTTACCACATATCCGCCGGGACACATGCAGAAGGTAAAAACGCTTCTGCCGTTTTGTGCCTGTGCCGTCAATTTATAAGATGCGGCAGCCAACTTTTCTGCATGGATGCTTCCGTATTGGGATGCATCTATCATCTCCTGGGAATGCTGGATCCTAAGCCCCACCGCAAAAGGCTTTGCTTCCAGGAAAAAACCTTTCTCATATAGCATGGAAAAGGTATCTCTGGCGCTGTGACCAATGGCAAGGACCACCTGATCTGACAAAAGCTGTCTTTCTCCGTTTAAGACCACGCCTTTGATCCGTTTTTCCTCATCTTCTTCTATGATCAGATCCGTAACCTTGGTTTCAAACAAAACCTCTCCCCCAAGGTTTATGATCTCTTCCCGCAGATTTTTTACCACTTCTATCAGTTTGTCAGTACCGATATGGGGTTTTTGCTCATAGAGGATCTTTGCATCCGCTCCCATGCTGACAAAGAGCTTTAATATCTCTTTTTGATAGCCTAAGGGATCTTTGTTGGATGTGGTTAATTTACCGTCGGAAAAGGTGCCTGCCCCTCCCTCGCCAAACTGCACATTGGACTCCGGGTCCAAAATGCCTGTTTCAAAAAAGCGTTCCACATCCTCTGAGCGTTTGGTAACATCTCTGCCCCGTTCGATCAATATGGGCGAAAGTCCTGCCTTTGCCAGATAATAACAACAAAATAGTCCAGCCGGTCCGCTTCCTACCACAACAGGCCTTTGGCCTTTCTGCTTTTCACTTAACCTTGGAAGGACCAGTTTCTTTTCCTCATAGGGAAAGATCAATCCGCCTTTTTTATATTTTTGCAACAGTGCTCTCTCTTTATCGCAGCAAAAAGCTGCAGAAAGCACATAGTATAGCTCCGGCTTTTTTCTGGCATCCAAGGATTCCCGCAAAAGCGTCAGGTTCCTAATAGACTTTGGGTCAATATGCAGGGATGCCCCGATCTTTTGTCTCACATCCTCTATCGTATAATGCAGAGGCATTTTTAACTGTTGATACCGTATCATAAAATTCACCTTGCACTGTGTGCACCTGCCAGACAGCCTGTAGAAAATGCCCACTGCAGATTGTATCCGCCGCATTTTCCTGTCACATCCAACATTTCTCCTGTGATATACAAGCCGGGAACAGCCTTTACCATCAAATTTTCATCAATCTGATGAGTTGCAACGCCGCCACCGGTAACCTGGCAAAAATCAAAGCCTTTTACATCTTTGACCAAAAAGGTCAATCCCATCAATTCTTCTACCAGCATTTCCTGTTGCTTTTCCGATATCGTTCCCGCCCTTCCCCAGGAAGAAAATCCCAGTCTCTTATCTAAAAAATGAATCCATTTTTTATGCAGGAAACCCACAAGGGCTTCCGTTAAAGAAAGGCTATGAAAGCGCTCCAACTGCTTTGCTAATTCCATTTTCACTTCTTCTTTGGTCTGCTCCGGAAACAGATCGATCTTTACCGTAACTTCCTGCCCATATAGAACCAGTGCCTTTGCTCCCAAAGTACTTACCTGAAAAACAGGGATGCCGGAAATACCATAATCCGTAAACTGAACCTGTCCTGTGTCTTCCATGGACAATTTGTCCTCTATGTACAAAGAAACTTTTGCATGGGATCGAAGTCCTGCTATAAGCTTTTGCTCTTTTGTGGGACAAACAAAAGCTGTAAGAGCTGGATAGGGCGACAATACTTCTATTCCCAGATCTTCTGCCAGTTTAAATCCGGCTCCGTCAGATCCGGTCTTAGGATAGGAACAACCGCCGCAGGAAAGGATCACTCGATCTGCAATATGATCTTCTTTATCCGTCTCTATCAAAAATCCCTTTGCTGTCTTTTGAATATGGGTTACCTTTGTTTCGTCACAGCAATGTACATCGTATTTTTTTAAAGCTCTTTCTAAAACCTGTAACACTGTTTCAGCAGCTTCACTTTCGGGATAGACATATGTTCCTTTATTGACTGTAAAGCGCATGCCGATCGAAGAAAAAAACGCCATCAGGGATTTTTCATCAAACTGATCCAATATCTTTCCCACCAGACAGTTTCGATCGGAAACGCCATATGCCGATATATCCATATCCAGATTGGTCAGATTACATTTGCCGTTGCCTGTTAACAGTATTTTCTTTCCCATTCGCGGATTTTTTTCCAACAAAGTGACCAGGGCTCCCGCCTTTGCGGCCGCTATTGCCGCTGCCATACCGGAAGCGCCTCCGCCTATGACACATACGGATTTTCTCATGCCGTTTCCTCCATGCATAGATATTAAAATTGTACCTCTAACTGGAGTAAGATTCAAGAAAATTGTACAGTTCCTCCTCATTTTTTATATATTTTTTATCCAGTATTTCCTGCCTTACTTCATCCGGTAAACTGTCCAATAAAATACCTGTGGTCAAATATACCGTTTTCATATCTTCATGATAAACCCAGATCATGCCGTCCATGGCCATAAGATAATAAGATCCCGTATTGATCAGACCATCCTGTTCCCCTCTTGCCAGATCTGCTCCTTCCTGTCCCGAAACAGTCTCTCCCCCAATGGATAAGGCGGAATCCGTTAAGGAGGTGGTAATGACATCCTCCGCCAAAACACCATAAGTTTTGACGATCACCACCCTTTTATCAGAAAAAGCAGACAGCCGCACGGTCTGTAGTCCTTTCTGCCTTTCTCTTAAAGTCGGAGATCGTTCCTCTTCCTCCAAAATACTGATCAGTTCTTCTTTGGTCTTTCCAATATACTTAGAAGGAATGGCTTCTACCAAAGAAACACTTTCCCCTGTGTTGACATTCAGTTCCAGGATCACATATTCCGTATCACAGTCTGTGATGTTGGACTCGGTTACCGTTTCCCTGATCTGAGGGGTGTATTCTTCTTTTTTACTGTCTTCATGCCGAAAAAAGTACATCACTCCCAAAAGCAATGCAGACAGAATGGTTAAAATCATAAAACTAAGACTGATACGATATAAGTATTTCATCATGAACTCCTTTATAATCAGTATCAGCCTTTTCAGATTTTTTTATTCAGTTTTTAAAACTTTAGAACTCAGGAATCAATCCCGAGTATTCCGGCGATCAAACTAAGGAAAGCTCCTTGGGGGAACTCATCTCCTTTTCTTGCACAGCCCATGACTACTAAAGTTACGCTGTGTACCAGGAAGGAAACCACAATGGCAAGACACGCCGCGAGCAATCCCCCTACCGCATTTTTTAGAAACTGGCAAAGAAGCGCTGTTACAAGGGCAGCCACGGAAGCAACAACAGGCATGACCAGATTGGAAGTCAGCTTCTTTCTGTATACACAGAAAGGGAAGAGACAGCCGAAAGCACCTACAAGCAATATCAATGCATAGATCAGGCCACAGGTAAACAGATTGATCAGACTCACTTCACCCTTTAACAAGATCACCGCACATATGGTCTGTACCACACAGGCTGTCAATCCACACAAAACGCTGGCCAGTTCCCTGTCTGCACCCCGTAAAAGACTGCAGATCAGCCCGGAAAGACAGAAAAGAGCTATAAAACATCCTGCTAGAACAGCAATCCCTCCGCTATATGAAGTACCGGAAAAGTCACGAAACTGCGGATAAAATAGGGTTCCGCCTAACAAAGGATAAATTACCGAAAGAATACATACCATAGGCAGGATGGTACACAAATACTGTTTAACAGAAGATATGATCCGCATTCCTCCATGGTAGATATCCTCTTTTTTCATGACTTTTTCCAGATAATCCCGGGAATAGCTGCATAAAATACCATTCAAAAGCACCGGCAGCATGAACCACAAAAGATGCTCCGAGATCAGACTTCCAACCATCAGGCTGGCAGCAAGCGTCTTATTAAAACGGAAGATCAAAAGCAGATCGATGAACAGGGGTGCTGCCAGAACAATATTTCGAACAAAAGGAAGCGGACTGGCACTGAATAATCCCATAACCTGCTCCGGCAGATCTTCTAAGCCTTTTCCTCCGTCTTCCACGATGTTCTGTCTCATTTTAATCCGAAATCCCCGAAAGAGAATCCGCAGCCACACCAGAACGATGATGCTGGAAAGAAAAAATCCCGCCGCTGCTCCGGTAGCGCCAAATGCGCATATGATATTTTCATCATGCAGCAGTCCGGCATGGGCCTGTCCCATTTTACAAGCCAAAAATATGAGGATAAAGCTGGTTAAAAGATCTGTAACCGCAAAGATCAGTTTCGCCGCTCCTTTCGCCATATCAAAAGAAAAACCTTCAAAGCATCCCAGTATGGACGCCCCCATAAACAAGAAGGGAAAAGAAGCCGCCAAAAATATCATGATAAACCTTCCATATGCACCCATGGCAAATACGGAATCTGTCAGCCTTCCTGATGCAAATAAAAGAATGAGAAAGATCAGGCCTCCTATGACAAAGCCTATGAGAGACCCTGCTTTCATTACATTTACAGCATTTTTATACTGCCCTCTCGCTTTTCTATACATTACTGCCCGGCAGGATACCTCCGAAAGGGTATTCGCTATCAACAGGCCTATGAGCATCATGACCGTCAAAACCGTTGCGTACAGACCGATTCCAAGATGCCCCGTCTGTTTGGATAAAAATACCAGTTTTACCGCCGCCACAAAAAATATGGCGATCTCCGAAACTGCCTGCAATTTATTTCTGGAAATAAAATTCCCTTTTTTTCCTTTTCCCTGATTTGTCATTTTGTACCCCTTACCGGCGGATGCTAAGTTCCTCCATGATTTTATCCTGATGCATCTGCATCTGCTGTTCTGCATCCGGTTCCATATGATCATACCCCAAAAGGTGTAATACACTGTGAACCAACAGATAGGCAAATTCCCTTAAAACACTGTGTCCATATTCTTCGGCCTGTGAGAAGATCCGCTCCTTGCATAAAATGATATCCCCCAACAGCAGTTCTCCTGTTTCCGGATGAAAATAATTGTTTTTGTCCGAAACGGCTATCGAAAAATCCCCGGGACATTCGTAATCTACAAAAGGAAAGGACAAGACATCCGTCTCCTTTGGTATGCCGCGATAGTTTTCATTATATTCCCTGATACCGGCAGAGTCTGTGATCAGCACATTGATTTCCGCTTCATAGGGACATTCCTCAACAGACAATGCTTTTTGTATGACACGGTCTATGGTTTCTTCCAAAGGGAAGGGAAAATCCCCTTCCGTCTCATTTTCAACGTAAAAAGTCATAGTACATTCTCTCTTCTGCAAATCCTTCTTTGATCTGACAGATATCCTCCATGGTCAACTCGCAGACAGCCCAATCTCCGCTGTCCATTTTTTTCTTGATAATGATATCAACGATCTTTTCATAATTCAGATCTGCGTTTTTATTCTTTTGAAACATAAAGGTAATAGAGGATACCAAAGCATCGGCCAGTTGGACAATGGCTGTTTCCCTGGACAAAGTTAAAGGATTCCTGACACCATATTCTTCCAGCAGTTTCATCAAAGAATCCGGAAATCTATATTCCTTTCCTATCAAAATAGCATTCTGCATCGTATCTTCTCCCTGCAAAACACCGATTTTATGATAATAACCACCTGCTTTGGCCAATGCTGCGTTGGCTCCGATCCGTCTTGCAATTTTTTCTGACAGATAGGCTGTATGCACTGCATGAAAATAAATATCCCTGTCCGTCTGTTTCAGAGTAGACAAAAGCCTGTGCTCCGGATCGTTGATCTTCATAAAGAACTCATCATCCCGATAAATGGAAAATTTTGCGGCTAACTTTAAGGAGACCAGGATCAAGATACATAACGCAAACAATCGGATCGCTGTATAAAGTATGGCATCTCCCAACTGCATCCCGGTTACTCCTGCCACATAGTATAAGCTATAGCAGGCAAAATCCCCGATCAGATATGCAAACAGCACACCTCCATAACGAAATTGCTTGTCCAGACTTTGAAACAGGGCAGCTCCCGCCACACCTGCTAAGGTCAACACAATGATCTGATTTAAAGTAAGACCGCTTATAAAGGCTGCTTCTATCAAAAAGAAAAGATAAGCCGCCATTCCGCAAAATCCGTTAGAAAACAAAGTAAGGATCACACAGACCGCAGATAAAGGAAGGGTTAAAAAGGGCAGATAAAACAAAGCCGTAAAGCTAAACTGAAACAGTATAAGTAATATTGTATACCTTCCCAGACGATTCCTGTTCCACCAGAATAAAGTCGCTTTTTTATCCCCGATATAATAGGAAAAAACAGAGAAGAAACCTCCAAAAGCGCTTAACAGCACCCAACCCGCCAATGAGTAAACAGACAATTTCAAAAAATAACCGCATAAACCGGTCCATAAACAGGCCGCTAAAATACCGGCAGCAAAACATACAAAAGGCTGTACGCTCTGTTTTTTATCCTTTGTCTTTTTCCCCATTGCGACACACTGCTCCCTTTATCTGATCATTTCCCTTTTCTTTTGGCACCTCTTGCCTGCCTGTCCTTTGTCCGTTTCATACCAGCTTCATAGTCCTCATAAGCCTTTACGATCCTTTGTACAAGAGGGTGTCTCACTACATCCTTGCTGGTAAGCTGACAGAAGGCAATTCCCTCCACACCTGCCAACACCTTCTGCGCCACATCCAATCCCGATCTGGTGCCGGATCCCAAATCTTTCTGTGATGCATCGCCGGTGATCACCACTTTGGACCCAAACCCGATCCTGGTCAAAAACATTTTCATCTGCGCTTCGGTAGTATTTTGTGCTTCATCCAATATAATGTAAGCATTATCCAAGGTGCGCCCGCGCATATATGCCAAAGGTGCAACCTCGATCAACCCTTTTTCCATATTCTTTTGAAAACTTTCCGCTCCCATGATCTGATACAACGCATCATACAAAGGCCTCAAATAAGGATCTACCTTGCTTTGGAGATCTCCCGGCAAAAAACCCAATTTTTCTCCTGCTTCAATAGCAGGCCTTGTTAAAATGATCCGGCTTACCTGATTGCTCCGAAATGCCATAATGGCCATAGCCATAGCCAGAAAAGTCTTTCCGGTTCCTGCCGGTCCTAAGCCAAAAACGATCATATGCTCCTGCATGGCTTGTACATATTTTTTCTGCCCCATAGTCTTGGGTTGAATGGGTTTTCCGCTTATGGTATGGCAAATACAGTTTTCGTCCATGGTAAGAAGACCATCATCCATATCTTCCTTACTCATCATGACCGCATAATTCACATTTTGTTCTTCAATTTCCGTACCTTTGTGGGAAATCTGTAAAAGTTCCTCCAATAATTTGTAAACCTTCTTCACATTTCCCTTTTCGCCTGATATTTTTACACTGCCATCCCTGTTTACAACAGACACAGCAAATTCATCTTCCACTTTGCGCACATATGCGTCATTGGTTCCGAAAAGCTTCTGCATGGACTGGGCATCCATATCCATCAGCATGGTATAATCATTGTTCAATACTGTTCTCCTCAGGAAATTCGATGATGGGTGTCAGGGTAACGGCATTCTGCCTGATGATCAGGCTGCCATAAAGCACTGCCCTGTCCTCTCTGATTTCTATTTTAACATCTTTTTCTATTATTTGAACCCCTTTTTCCTCTAAAGTTGCACAAATCCGTAAAAAGCGCTGGCTGAGAATCTCCCTTGCTTCTTCCTGGGAATAGGTGCTTTTTACCAGTTCATAACCCACATATTCATTATGCCCGTAAATGATGGGCAGATACAGATTATCAAATAGGCGGATGGGTTTTCTGTCAGATAGGATCTCATAGGCCTCCTGCATTTCAACCTTACCTAATTTCAATTCTTTTTCTCCAAAGCCCAACACAAGAAGCCGTTTCCGATTTCCCGTATACACTTTTTTGTCATAATACAGCAAAAGTTCCTCAGAAATGGGAAAGACACTTTCAATGTAAACATCCCCATCTGCTTTTGTAACATGATAGGTTCGAAGGGTCTCATCATCATTATATATGGGAATGATGCCGGATATGAGCACATCTCCTTCATTCACCGCATCTCCCGGCTTTGTTACAGGTACACCGGATCTGGTAACCATCTGGACAATGGTACCGGAAGCCGCAGCACGGATATCGCCTGTTACCTGTTCCGCCTCTTCCGGCTGCATGAAAACATCGTTTTCCTTGATCATCACATGGAGCTTGGTACCTTCGATCTTGGCCGAAGCCCATGTGATATAATCATACCGTTCCCTGAGCTGCTTTTCAAATTCATCGATATCCAATTTTCCAATAGGCATACCATAATATACCTGCTGGCTTTCCAGAAATGCCAGATACATATCATCTGTAAACCGGCGGTTTCCCGTTATTTCAAATGCCCAGATAAACCGCGTTGCCAGAAACAAAGCCAAAAAGCAGCCAAGAAGTCCAACAAAAAACAGCTTTCTTTTCCGATAGCGGAATAAGAAAAAGGGCAGTCCCAGTTTCTTTCTGATCACCACCCTGGTCTTTGTCTTTCTTAAAAAGTCCCTGCAGGCAAAGAAGCCGCCAATATACATAAAGAATTCATATCCGTCTTCCTTTGGCTCCACTGCCCATAGCTCAATACCCCGGTTGTTGCACAGATTCATGAAACGTTCCGGCGAAAATCCCCACAGGTAGACTCTTACATATCCCCGCAGGAAGCGTATTATTGCAAGCATTTCCTATCACTCCATAAATGAAACATGTTCTATCTTTCCCGTAACCTTCATTTCATCATTGGTGTAGTAGGCAACACTTAGATCTACTCCCTCAATACACAGCCTGAAGTGTTTGGTAGATACCCAGATGGAGGTTTCACAGCATTCCAGTATCCCCCGGTAATTTTCAATAAACAATTCGTTCTGCCCCCTCATGGTGATCACGCTGTCTCCCATGACCAGTTCTCTGGGAAGCTTTAGGGTCTCTGTCATTTGTTCTTTGGCTGCCTGAAGTATTCTGTTTTTCTTTGATATCAATCCGCTCATATTTTAATATATGAGCCCTACTCCCGAATCATGCCTTTGATAAAGGGAAGTCTTATTACCGACTCTGCACCGACATGGCAGGCAGCTTCATATTTCGCTGCCGCTTCCGAAAGCTTTTCTTCATCCCGTCCGTAAAGGGTGGCCAGTACATCGCCTTCTTCCACCTGATCTCCCTTTTTCTTTGCAAGCACTAATCCTACTCCCAGATCGATCACGCTTTCCTTATTTTCGCGTCCTCCGCCTAAGATCAGGGAACATAGACCTGCCTCTTCACAATCAATATGGGACAGCCAGCCCGACTCCTTAGCCCGCACTTCTTTTTTCAGAGGTGCTATGGAAAATCTGTCCGGCTCATATATATAGTTCTCATCACCGCCCTGGGCTTTTACAAATTCTGCCAGTTTATTTAAAGCACTGCCATCTTCTATTTTTTTATGAAGAAGTGCTCTGGCTTCCTCTGTCGTCCTCGCTTTTCCTCCTGCCATTACCATTTCTGCCCCAAGGGTAAGACACAGCTCTACAAAATCATCCGGTCCCTTTCCCTGTAAAGTATCAATGGCTTCCTTTACCTCCAAAGCATTGCCGATGGCATAACCCAAAGGTTGATCCATATCGGAGATCACCGCTGCGGTATATCTTCCCGCACCTCTTCCGATCCGCACCATCTCCCTTGCCAAAGCAAAAGCGTCCTCTTCTTTTTTCATGAAAGCACCGCTGCCGGTCTTTACATCCAGTATAATAGCATCTGCACCGGAGGCCAGTTTCTTGCTCATAATGGAGCTGGCGATCAAAGACAGATTATCAACGGTAGCAGTCACATCCCGCAGGGCATACAGCTTTTTATCCGCAGGAGCCAGTTCCTTTGTCTGCCCCATAATGGCAATGCCGATCTCATTGACCTGAGAAATAAATTGTTCCGTTTCCAGTGCCGTGGAAAATCCCGGAATGCTTTCCAGCTTATCAATGGTTCCTCCCGTATGTCCTAAGCCCCTGCCGCTCATTTTGGCAACGGGCACACCGCAGGCAGCTACCATAGGTGCCAGTGCAAGAGAAGTCTTATCTCCCACACCACCGGTGCTGTGCTTATCCACCTTTGTCCCCTTTATCAGAGACAGATCCAGCATTTCTCCGCTTTTTGCCATCTCCATGGTCAAAGAAAGAGTCTCTTCCCTGTCCATACCTTTAAAATAGATCGCCATCATCATGGCAGACATTTGATAATCCGGAATGTCCCCCCGGGTGTATTCCTTTACCATATAGGCGATCTCATCCCGGCTCAGGATTCCTCCGTCCCGTTTTTTCCGGATCAAATCATACATTCTCATGCCGTTCACCCCTTATTATGATCATCTTCCCTTGCCTTTTAATCTGACCAGGTTCTGATTTTTTTCATCGGTCTCCAAAACAAAAGCCGAAAAACTCTTTACAAATTTTTTGAATTGGGAATATCCGTAATTTTTCACGGAGAAGTCGGGAATCTGACGCTTCAACTCTTTGGATAAAAGACTTAGTTCTATGACGCCGCCATTTTCCTTGATCACTTTTTTCATGATCTCTTCCGCATTAACTTCCTGCTTAGAGGCATTGATCAAAGAAACGATATTGTTATTCCTGTGTACCTTGATCTTTTTTAATCCCTCACAAAAAGTGGAGAACTTGGTATAACCATAGTTACGCACATCAAAGTTGGGATATTTCTTTAACAGACGGCTCCCCACCTCTCCAATATTGGTCATGGGTTTTCCTGCATCCTCGTTTTCATCTAAGATCTCAATGATCGCCTTTTCTATAGATTTCATCGGCGTAACATGTTTGCTCTCTTTTTCATCTCCCGCTTTACCGGAAATGTTATTTAAATAAATAAAACGGTCACAGGCGCTGACAAACGCATCCGGCGTTTTTGTCTCTCCCATGCCGATCACATGTTTTCCCGATTCCCGCAGTCTTCCTGCCAGCCTGGTAAAATCGCTGTCGCTGGTTACCAAACAGAATCCCTCCACATTATTGGAGTATAATATATCCATGGCATCAATGATCATAAAGGAATCCGTAGCATTTTTGCCGTTTGTGTAAGCAAACTGCTGCATAGGCTGAATGGAGTTGGACAGCAGTTCGTTTTTCCATTTACTGCTGTTGCTTCTTGTCCAGTCCCCGTAAATCCTTTTTATGGTCACGATGCCATATTTCGTCAACTCTTCTAATATTTTTTGTACATATTCCGCCGAAATATTGTCGGAATCGATCAAAAGAGCAAATCTTTTATCTTCCACAGATTACCTCCTAAAAAAATGTTTTATCCACCCGCTTCATAACCATTTCTACATGCTGCTTATCAAGCTGCATCTCATTTAAAAGCTGTGTTGCTTTTTCCGCCTGCATGCCATTGATGCAAAGCGTACAGCGCCCCTGTCCTTTATCCCCCAAAAGACGCTGCAAAAAAGAAGGCTCTTCCCATTTTTCATAATAGGAGATCCGGTTGTTTAAAAAAGCCCGTTCGATCTTCATCTTTACATCCTGATCCCAGACAGTACAATATTCAATTTCGTTATGTACTTTTACATCCGCAAAATTTAACTCTGACATATTATTCTTTAGCCTCTTTTTGCTCTTTTTTCAAAACCGACTGAAACTCCTTCATATCCTTTGCGATCTCCCCGCTTAAGATAAGCAGACAGATCAGATTGGGAACTGCCATTAAAGCATTGGCAATATCAGAAAGGTTCCACACCAGATTCAATGCAGAGGTAGCCCCTACATATACTACCATAGAAAAGATCACTCTGTATACCATGTTGTAACGATGTGTCTTCATAATATACTCAAATGCTTTTTCTCCATGGTATTCCCATCCCAAAATGGTGGAAAAGGCAAAGAGCACGATACAGACGGTAACAAGCCATCCTCCTGCCTCTCCCAGAGCTGCCCTAAATGCAGAAATGGTTAAAGCCGCACCGGTAACCAGTTCTCCTGCTTCATCCACATTGCCTAACACGCCGGAACTTGCAATGGCAAGACCGGTTATAGTACATACTACGATGGTATCCCAGAAGGTTCCTGTCATATTGATATAGCCCTGACGCACCGGATTATCCGTTGTAGCTGCAGCAGCAGTAATAGCTGCAGAACCCATGCCCGCTTCATTGGAAAATATGCCTCTGGCAATGCCGTAACGCATCCCACTCACCATGGAAGCGGTAATGGTACCCAAAACACCACCGGTAAGGGATCTGATGCTGAATGCACTCCGGAAGATCAGAGAAACGCCGGAAGGCACATTTTGATAATTTAAAATAATGACCAGCACGCCGCCTATCACATAGAAGATCGCCATAAAAGGAACAACAACGGAAGACACCTTAGAGATACTCTTAATGCCTCCCACAATAATAAACAGCGCAAATACGGTCAGTATCACACCCGTGATCCATGTCGGAACCATCCATGTCTCTTCCACCGAACTGGATATGGAATTTGCCTGGGTCAGATTGCCGATTCCAAAGGAAGCCGCAACGGCAAAGAATGCGAACAGCCAGCCCATAACTTTGCCAAAGCCCTTATTCTTAAATGCCTTTTTCATGGTATACATGGGACCGCCGGACATTTCTCCGTTTTCATTTCTTTCCCTGTATTTGATAGCCAGCATACACTCACTAAATTTAGAAGACAGACCAAAGGCAGCCGAGATCCACATCCATACTAAAGCGCCGGGACCGCCGCTTACCATGGCAGTAGCAACACCTACGATATTTCCTGTGCCGATGGTGGCTGCAAGAGCTGTCGTCAAAGCTGAAAACGGGGAAACATCACCTTCCCCCTTTGTGCTTTTTCTGGCTTCCTTGCTCAAGGTGCTCTTTAATGCATAAGGGAGATTTCTCCAAGGCAAAAACCCGGTTCTGATAGTCAAAAAAATGCCTGTTCCCACTAACAACACAAGCATTACCGGTCCCCAGACAAAATCATCTACTGCTGTTATGATCGCATTAAACTGCTCCATCCAAACCCCTCTTTTCTATTATAAACACTATTCGTTTTTTTCACAAGATATATATAAAAAGGCGGAGACAACGCACTTTTTGTTGTCTCCGTTGACATTATATAATATAAAAATTTCCATAAAATATGTCAAGCCGTTTTGTAACATTTCCCTATTTTTTTGTTGAAAAAGGGTATGTTACCTCTTCCGAACTTCTTAAGATCACATCTCCGCTGCACTGACATACTTTGATCCGATCTCCTGAAACAGGCGGCTTTTCCTCCTCAAGAGAAACCTTTAATATCGTATCGGATACTGATATGGTCTCCACAGCTTCATCATTGATATAGACTTTGGAATCCGGCGTAAAATGTGCTCCTGTGATGACCAGTTCTTCTCCCTTTATGAATACATCACTGATGACCGTATCATATAATCCCAGTTCCAATTGTGTAGCAGGATAGGCATCTCTGCCGTCATAAGCATATCTTTCGCCATACAAAACATCATACTGCAATAGTTCCATATCCTTGATATAAGTTTCATCGTCTTCTGAAGAAATCCTTGCATCAAAAGACTGATGTAAGCTTATCATCGTTCCTCCTGAAATCGGGATCTGTTTCAGCATATAGGACATCAGCTGATATGCAGTAATATCCGCATCCGCTTTTGGCAGCCCAAAATTATTCCATGTGGCATAGCAGGTCTTAAAGATATCACCGCTTATCATATTTCTGTTTTCCAGACCCATGGTAGGGAGATGATCACCAAAAAAGATGACCAAGGTCTTTTCCCCTCGTTTGCTCAGATCCGAAACCAGATTTCCAACAAATTTATCCACTTCATGAATCTGATTCACATAGTATTCCCAGGCATTATTTTCTTCTTCACTAAGACCTTCCGCCACTACTTTGATCTCCGGATCTGCTATGACCGGTTCTGTGGGATACCCGCCATGTCCCTGTACTGTAATGGTATAAATAAAATCCGGCCGGCCCGGTGTATCATCCAGACAGGCAAGGACTTGCTGCCTTAAAATATCATCCACCGACCAATTGCCCAAGGGTGTGAACTGTCTGATATTCATAAATTCACTGCTGACAAAGGTATGAAATCCCATCATGGAAAAAGCATTATCCCTATCGTAGAAATTGGCATAATTATTGTGCACCACATAAGCGCCATACCCTTGTGAAGAAAGAACTCCTGCAACACTTTCACAGTTGGTCTCGCTTAGAATGGTCTTATACGGATATTCTCCCGTTCCAAAAAAACGCATGGACATACCGGTCAGCACTTCAAACTCTGTATTGGCAGTGCCTGCACCCACCACAGGAACGGACAGATAACCGGATGTATATCCATTCCGAAGGCGGCGAAAATTGGGTATCGGATCTGCAGATAACTGCAAAAACCGGATTTCCCTGGGATCCATAAAAGATTCCAATAAAACCAGGATCACATTTGGGCTTTTACTGCTATATGGGTTTACAACACTTAAACCTGCACTGCCATCGCCTTCTGCATGTATATCCTTTTTGACCGCATCCGCTATGCCTATTTTCTCAGTCAATTCCAAAACAGCCTCTTCACTGTATCCTTCCGGTTCTTCCATACCGATATCCACTACACTGGTAGAAAAGCCATACACAAAGCCATAACGCTCGTATCCCAAAGCAATGTTATCAAAATAGTCGGTTACCACTTGACTTTCCACTGCCGCCTCAGTGATCATGGGAATCCAGAGAAAGCAGGATGCCAGAACCAACAGCATCAGTATTCTGTGAATCTTTCCCTGAAAAATGGGTCCCTTTTTATACAGATAGACCAAAATGCATAAAAACACAAAAAGAACCGCCAGAACTCCTGCTGTCAACAGGGGCAGGGAGAATGTAGTTTCCATGGAGAACAAGTCTTTTACAAGCTTAAGATCCGTAAATCCAAAGGGGGTAACCCGTTCAGACAGTACAACACCGTTGATCACACCAAGAAAACACCAGATAAAGGAGATCAAAACCCTTACCATAGTCCGTCTCTTAAAAAAGTATACCAAAAGAAAGGTTACAAATATGATCATGGCATTATACAGAAAAGTCAAAGGCGTTTCCCGTAAAAAAGATACTGCTTCCACAAGAGAATGCCTTGATACTGATTCCGTAAAAAGACAGATCAGGCAAGATAGCCCTGCATGAAGCAGCAAAGAATATCGATTGCATATGTAAATGATCTGATTGATCTTTTCCTGATGATTCTTCAAAAACCCTTTCATATGTGTTTACAGCCCCGCTATTTCCATCCTGTTTAAGATCCCATCCACATCCACACCGGGATGGGTCACATAGATCCGCTGAATCTGTTCTGCCAGTTCTTTGTCAATTTTCCTTCTTTTGCAGATGGCTTCCGTACCCTTTCCTTTTTCCATATCTTTGATCACGCCCCTGATCAGCTTCTTTAAATCCCTTTCCACCGGCAGACACGAGCCCATAAATGCTTCTTTTCCATTTTCTTCTTCCGATAGGGATATCTTTTCTACTCTTATTTCCCCGGAATCTTCTGCCACTTCAAGAATGACCATGGTAAGAGGCAGGCAAAACCTCTTTTTTCCGCAGCTTCCCGGGTTTAAAAACAAGATATTTTCCTGATGATAAGCTTCATACATGTGAGAATGACCAAATACCACTACATCTGCATCTTTTAACTCCGTTGGAATGTGCTTTTTATCATGAACCATAAAGAAAGTAATGCCATACAGTGTAAAACGAAGACTGCAAGGCACTCTGTTTCCCAAAGCATAGTCATTGTTTCCCTTTACGGCATATAACATCCCAATTTCATTTAATCTTTCCCATACCTTTATATTATCAAAATCCCCTGCATGAAGAATGGCATCACAATCCAAAAGTTGTTCTGCCACTTCATCTCTGAGAAGACCGTGAGTATCGGATATGACTCCGATCTTATAGATTTTTCTTTCTTCCATGTCCTCTCCCCTTTTCCACATTTATTTGTGATAAGGCTCATGGTTTATAATACGAAATCCTCTGTATACCTGTTCTAACAAAATAACCCGCATTAACTGATGTGGAAAGGTCATCTTTGAAAAGCTCAGTTTTTCTTTGGACTGATTTAAAACCTCTTCCCATAATCCCAGAGAACCGCCGATGATAAATACAATATGTCCGTTTCCCGAAACGGCAAGTTTTTCCAGGTGGTCGGCAAATCCCAAAGAATCATATTGTTTTCCGTCAATGGCAAGGGCAATGGGATAAACCTTCCCTTCCCCTTCCAGTGCTTTTAATATGCGGACGCCCTCTTTATTTAATATGCGTTTTTTTTCTTCCCCCGAAGCCTGTTCCGGCGTTTTTTCATCCGCTACTTCTATGATCTTTAATTGACAGTATGCAGAAAGCCTTTTACTGTATTCTGCAATCGCATCCCGGTAAAAGGCTTCTTTTATTTTTCCTACGCTAATGATCGTTATCTTCATACAACTGATTATATCTTTCATCCAACATCATTTCCAACAATGCGCTGTCCGCATCGGGAAAGGCCTCTTTCAACACAGCTTGCATATATTCCTCACGCCTATAATACAGATCTATATCAGGCATGTCGGAAACATCCTGCCCCTGAAATGCTTGTTTGTCAATGACTTCTTTGGTCAATGACTCTTTCATCATGTTACGGATTTCTTCGATCAACGCTTCATCCTTCTCTGCTGCACTCAGAATACCGGACACTTTGGAATAGGTAATAAAGCCGATCACTACAAAAAGAAGGAAGAGTACCGTCATGACACCCATAAACAAAGGATTATTGCGGACACCGCTTAAGCTGGGTATCATGCCTAAATAAAGGAGTACAAGGGCAACGATCCCTAAAACACCTGTGCCCAATAAGACAATACCGCTGGATTTATACTCTCCCGCCTTCGCTCTTTTGTCAATATAGGCATCTTTATCGCCATACCTTGCTCTATCTCTGGCTTCTTCCGCTTCTTTTTTTGCTTTCTCCTGAATCTCCCTGATCTTTTCGGGGGTCAGGTCCTTCGGATCGATGCCTTCCGCATCTGCCATGCTCTGGATTGCCTTTTTTGCCATATATGCCTGGATCAGCTTTACGGCATCCTGCATTTCATCCTGTCCAAAGTACAGCTGATGGTTTCCGCTGTCTTCATGAAAGGAAACAAAACCGCTTTTCATGCCGTTTTGCCGACAATGGTCAAGGATCGCATTCAGTTCCCCTTCCTCACCGTACATAATGGCTGTGGGACCCTTTGAAAGATCCTCTACCAAAGAAACATTACAGTCGTGGCAAACGGTAATACCCTCTTTATATTCGCTTTTACAAACCGGACAAAAGCCCATGTGCTGCCTCCTTTATCTATGCTTCAAAATCGAAGCAGGTACGGTCACAGGTGACAGATCGTACATAACCTGCGGCTTTCACATGCTCAGGGTGTACCTGATACCCCTGAAGCGCCTCCACACTTTCAAAGGAAGAGATCAGCGCTACATCTCTGTTGCTGGATTCCAATTCATTGATCCTTACTTCCAAAGATACCACACCGGGAACCAGTTTTTTCACTGCCTCCAGCTTTTCTTTGATGGTCTGTGCCGCTTTCTTTTTTTCTTCTGCAGTTAAAGAATCATTGAGATTCCAAAATACATAATGATTTACCATAGCTTCTCCCTGCTTTTTACTTATCGCATTATTTCTTGCTTAAATATTCGTGGATACCTGCAGCTGCCGCTTTTCCGGCACCCATAGCCAGAATAACCGTTGCTGCGCCTGTCACCGCATCGCCGCCGGCATAGACACCTTCCTTGGTGGTCTTTCCTTTTTCTTCGTCTGCAACGATACACTGCCACTTGTTGACCTCTAAGCCTTCTGTGGTGGAAGAAATAAGAGGATTGGGGGAGGTACCAAGGGACATGATGACACAGTCCACTTCGATCTCAAATTCGGAGCCGGGAACTTCCACGGGACGCCTTCTGCCGGAAGCATCGGGCTCGCCCAATTCCATTTTAATGCATCTGATACCCTTGACCCAGCCGTTTTCATCTGCAAGGATTTCTACGGGATTGGTCAAAAGATCAAAGATAATGCCTTCCTCTTTTGCGTGATGAACCTCTTCCACACGGGCAGGCAGCTCTTCTTCGCTTCTTCTGTATACGATATGCACCTCAGCACCCAGTCTTAAGGCTGTACGAGCCGCATCCATGGCCACATTTCCGCCGCCTACTACCGCAACCTTTTTCGCCCGCATGATCGGGGTATTGGAATCTTCCTTAAAGGCTTTCATCAAATTGGAACGGGTCAGGTATTCATTTGCGGAGAACACGCCGTTTGCCTGCTCGCCGGGAATGCCCATAAACTTGGGCAGACCTGCACCGGAACCGATAAATACCGCATCAAATCCTTCTTCCTCCATTAACTCATCAATGGTGGTGGATTTACCGATAACCACATCCGTTTCAATTTTTACACCAAGAGATTTTACATTTTCGATCTCTTTCTTTACCACATCGTCTTTGGGCAGACGGAACTCCGGAATACCGTAAACCAATACGCCGCCTGCTTCATGAAGGGCTTCAAAGATGGTCACATCATAGCCCATTCTTGCCAGATCTCCCGCACAGGTAAGACCTGCAGGACCGGAGCCGATGACTGCTACTTTTTTACCTTTGGATTCTTTTGCGCCCTGGGGCTTGATTCCCTTTTCTCTTGCCCAGTCTGCAACGAAACGCTCCAGCTTACCGATGGAGATGGGGTCCCCTTTGATACCTCTGATACATTTTCCTTCGCACTGACTTTCCTGAGGACAAACCCTTCCGCAGACAGCAGGCAATGCGCTGGACTCACTGATGATCTCATAAGCCTTTTCTACATTTCCCTCTTTTACCTGCTCAATAAATCCGGGAATATTGATGGCAACGGGGCAGCCCTGTATACACTGGGCATTTTTACAGTTAATACATCTTACCGCCTCATTTTTTGCCTCTTCTTCGTTATATCCTAAACAAACCTCTGCAAAATTATGTGCTCTTTCCTTGGGATCCTGCTCTCTGACAGGGATTTTTTGTAATACATCCATTATTTGTCACCTCCGCATTCGCCGCATCCGCCATGATGGGTGTCGCCTTCCTGATATTTCAAAAGTGCTCTGCCTTCTTCTGTCTTATACATCTGCTGACGCTTCATTGCCTGATCAAAATCAACCAGGTGACCATCAAATTCCGGACCGTCTACACAGGCAAATTTCACTTCACCGCCTACGGTCAAACGGCAGGCACCGCACATACCCGTTCCGTCTACCATAATAGGGTTCATGGATACGATGGTGGGAATATTCAGGTTCTTTGTAGTAAGACATACAAATTTCATCATGATCATGGGACCGATGGCAACACACTTGTCATAAGTTTTTCCCTCTTCCTTTACCAGATCCTCCAGGGTCTTGGTTACCATGCCGCTCCTGCCATAAGAGCCGTCATCTGTTGTTACATAGACATTCTTTGCTACTGCTTTCATTTCTTCCTCATAGATCAGCAGATCCTTGGTCTTTGCGCCAATGATCACATCCACATCCACGCCGTTTTCATGGAGCCATTTTACCTGAGGATAAACAGGAGCCGTTCCCAAACCGCCTGCTACAAAGATGATACTCTCTTTTTTCAGATCTTCCGGCTTCTCATATACAAACTCGGAAGGCTGTCCCAAAGGACCCACAAAATCCCGGAAAGCATCTCCCGCTTTTAAAGACTTCATTTGGTATGTACCTGCACCGATGGTCTGCACTACGATGGTAACCGTTCCCGTCTCTCTGTTATAATCGCTGATGGTAAGGGGGATTCTTTCGGAATCCTCATCCATGCGCACGATGACAAACTGTCCGGGCATACAGGATTTTGCCACTCTTTTTGCTTCTACTTCAAAAAGATAAATGTTTGCCGTCAATTCTTTGGCATTTACAATTTTGTACATGTTCATCCTCCTAGTTTCTGCTGATATTTCATCATCTTTACAATATTATCTAAAAATCATAAAAAAGGCAATAGAAAGTCTAAAATTCCGAAAGGGACAAATTGCCATTTGGGGAAATACTTGCCCTGAATATGGTCGCATCCGATACAGAAAATGCGAATACATTGCCGGAACGGATCATACTTCCGCTGCCGTTTTGTATATATTCATAAATGATATAGTATGCTACCTGATCTGCAGACAGGGCACTGTTACATACATACTGTTTCGTCTCATCCGTCCCGTTCATCCGTCCATCCAGATCCAGGATCTCGCCTCTTGCGATCAAATGCTGTTTTAAGATATCGCATGCCTGTTCCGGAGTAAAATTGGCCGGCGGATTGCAGTCATAAGTTCTGATTATGACCTCACTTTCTAATCCATTTGCTTCATCCAGCATCAAAAAACGAAATTCACTGTGTCCCAGAGGCATGGGAAAAGCCACACTATATTCACTGCTGTCGGGGGTAGGATCGGTTCCATTGGTGGTATAGTAGATCTTATAGTCTTCTTCGATCATATCCGGTACTGTGACACGAATGGCCATTGGCATATCATAGCTTCCTGATTCCAAAGAAATCTCCGGCGTAATGGAAATCCCGCTTTCGATTTCAAAAGTCTGGGTCACCACATCGCTTTTGACACCATATTCATTCTCATAAAAAGCTGAAACCACATAGGTTCCCGATACCAGCTTAATGGGACTTCTGTATCGCTCACTTAACCGGCTGGGCTCTTCTCCATCTAAGGTATAAAATATCTCTCCTGTTCCCACTCCGATCAATTTCAGATAAAGCACGGAATCATAGATGCCCCCCGGCGATTCAAATTCCGGAGGCGTAGCAGCATATTCCCTGTAAGCATCCTGAATAGCCTGGATCGGGCAGTCAGTCAACAGGCTGCTTAACTTTTCATAGTCTTCCCGTTCGATGTATATAGAAAATAATATCTCGTAAAGCTCCTGATTATCCGGATCCAACTGCAGCATGGCAAGACACCGTTCCACTACCTGATCCGTTTCTCCCATTTCCTGATAAATATGGAGTATCAGCATCCTGACCTCAAAGGAACTGCTTTCCAATTCCAGACATCGATTGGCCAAATCCATGGCTTCATCCAATCTACCGCCTTCATAAGCTTCCAACGCCTTTTGATACTGATAGTCATAGGAATTCACGGTATAATAGCTGAATGTCACAGAAAAAACAGCTATTAAGACTATCATGACCAGTACCCCTGCCACCAAAAAAATCAAAGGTCTTGTACTGTGCTTTTTTTCTACAGGCTCGTAATCATTCTTTATAGTCTCAATTTCATCTGCTGATCTTGCTCCATCTTCTTCTGTATTCAGTTGATCTGTCTGACCTTCGGCAGTTTCCTCCGGACTTAATTCCTGTACGATAGTAGACATGGACTCTGCCACGCTGTCTTCTATCTCAGGTTCAAAAACCGGTACCAGAAGCCTTTCTTTTCCGCAATGTTCACAGAAAACCTGCTCTGGTTTCATATCACTGCCACAATGAGGACATTTCATATGATCACTCCCGGCTATTGCAATAAGATACTGTCAACGCAGTTTTTCATCAGCATGGCGATGGTCATGGGACCTACTCCGCCCGGAACAGGCGTGATCGCCGACGCAATCTGGGATGCGGAATCAAAATCCACATCTCCGCACAATTTATTTTCCGCATTGCGATGGATTCCCACATCGATGACCACCGCACCTTCTTTTATGTAAGAAGCATCAATAAACTTAGGCTTACCCATAGCTACGATCAGGATATCCGCCTGTTTACAGATTTCCTTTAAATTCTGGGTTTTGGAATGAGTCACGCATACGGTAGCATTTTCCCGAAGCATTAAAAGGGCCATAGGCTTTCCTACAATATTGCTTCTGCCTACAATGACACAATGCTTACCGGCAATTTCCACATTGGAACGCTTTAAAAGCTGGATTACGCCTGCCGGTGTACAGGATACAAAGCCCGGCTGTCCGATACACAATGCACCTACGCTCTGGGGATGGAAACCATCCACATCCTTTTTGGGATCGATAGCCTGAATAACAGCATTCTCATCAATATGCTTTGGCAAAGGAAGCTGGACTAAAATACCGTTTACATCCTTACGCCCGTTTAATTCTCCTATGAGGGAAAGAAGCTCTTCCTGGGTTGTCTCCTCCGGCAGCTCATAGGCTAAGGACTTGATGCCCACATAGGCGCAAGCCTTCTTTTTATTCCCCACATATACGCTGCTTGCAGGATCGTTTCCTACCTGGATCACGCTTAAGCAGATTTCTTTTCCTTCGGCCAGATATGCAGTTGTCCGTTCTTTACATTCATCCTTAATAGCGGCGGAAATCGCCTTACCGTCTATGATCTGTGCCATCGTCCATCCTCCTAAAACAATCCTGTTATCTGTCCCTTAGCATCCACATCAATGGAAAAGGCAGCCGGGTTTTTGGGAAGTCCCGGCATAGTCATGACTGCACCGGTCAACACTACCACAAAGCCGGCACCTGCCGATACATATACCTCCCTGACATGAATGGTGAAATCTTTGGGTCTGCCAAGAAGACTGGGATCATCCGATAAAGAATACTGGGTCTTTGCCATGCAAACCGGCAGATTGCCAAATCCTATATCCGTCAGCTTCTTGATCTGATTTAAAGCAGTCTTTTCAAAGTCAACATCCTTTGCACCGTAAATCTTTTGTGCCACCGCTTCTATTTTTTTATCCAAGGGCAGTTCATCCTCATAAATAGGGGTGAAGCGGCTTTCTTCTTCCCCTAAAGTCTTTAAGACCTCATTTGCCAGCTCTATGCCGCCTTCACCGCCCTTTTCCCATACCTTTGCAAGGGCAAAGCGGCATCCTCTTTCCCGACAAAAAGACTCTATAAAGGCAATTTCCTCCGGGGTATCGGATACAAAGGAATTTAAAGTTACTACAATGGGAACACCATACTGCTTGATATTCTCAATATGCTTTTCCAAATTGGAGATTCCCTTTTTTAAGGCTTCCAGATTCTCTTGATTCAATTTTTCCTTTGGCACGCCTCCGTTGTACTTTAAGGCTCGTACCGTAGCCACCAATACTGCTGCATCCGGTTTCAGGCCGGAAAGGCGGCACTTGATATCAAAGAATTTCTCCGCACCCAGATCTGCTCCGAAGCCGGCCTCTGTAATACAATAATCTGCCAGCTTCAATGCTGTCTTGGTGGCTCGCACGCTGTTGCAGCCGTGGGCAATATTGGCAAAGGGTCCGCCATGAACCAATACCGGCGTATGCTCTAAGGTTTGTACCACATTGGGTAAAATAGCATCCTTTAAAAGAGCTGCCATAGCGCCCACTGCCTGCAGATCGGCAGCGGTCACAGCCTTTCCCTCCATGTCATAAGCTACAATGATTCTTGCAAGCCGCTTTTTCAGATCCTCCATATCTTCTGCAAGACAGAGGATAGCCATGATCTCTGATGCCACAGTGATCACAAAATGGTCCTCTCTGGGCACACCGTCCGCCTTGGCACCAAGACCCACTACGATATTACGAAGTGCTCTGTCATTCATGTCCAGACAACGCTTCCATACTATCTGTCTGGTGTCAATATTTAAGGTATTACCCTGCTGAATATGATTGTCAAGAAGTGCTGCAAGAAGATTATTGGCTGCGGTAATAGCATGAAAATCTCCGGTAAAATGCAGATTCAGATCCTCCATGGGAACCACCTGGGCATAACCGCCGCCGGCCGCACCGCCTTTGATGCCGAAACAAGGACCCAGGGAAGGCTCTCTTAAAGCCAGTACCGCTTTCTTTCCCAGTTTTCCCATAGCCTGACTTAGGCCTACGCTGACAGTCGTCTTCCCTTCTCCTGCTGGCGTTGGATTGATGGCGGTCACTAAGATCAGCTTTCCGTCATCACGATCCTTTAATGAAGCCAGGCAGTCATTGGAAATCTTAGCCTTATATTTTCCGTAAAATTCTAAATCATCTTCCTTAAGCCCCAGTCTTTCCGCCACCTTAACAATAGGCTCCATGACTGCTTCCTGGGCGATCTGAATATCCGATTTCATATCTGCTCCTTCCCCTACTCCTCATTTAACATTTCTTCAAACTGTTCTTTGCTCATCAGGACCCGACGAGGTTTGGTTCCTTCTTCCGGACCTACAACACCGGCTTCCTCCAGCTGATCCATGATCCTGGCCGCACGGTTAAATCCAATCTTAAATACCCGCTGCAGCATACCGATGGAAGCCTTTTCTTTTTCAATGATAAAATTGCCTGCATCCACAAAATAAGAATCACGCTCAGAGGCATCATTGGTAAATCCACTGCCGCCGGCTGCGCTTAAAGAGGTGATCTTTTCTTCTATCTCTGCAGCATATCCATTGTCAATACATTGGGCCTTTATGTAATCCACTACCTGGGAAACCTCTTTATCCGAGACAAAGGCCCCCTGTACCCTGGCAGGCTTAGATACACCCTGAGGATAAAAGAGCATATCGCCCTTTCCCAAAAGCTTCTCTGCACCGTTCATATCCAATATGGTACGGGAATCTACACCGGAAGATACAGCAAAGGCAATCCTGCTTGGCATATTGGCTTTGATCAGACCGGTAATAACATCTACAGAAGGTCTCTGGGTTGCAATGACCAGATGGATGCCGGCAGCCCTTGCAAGCTGTGCCAGACGGCAGATGGACTCTTCCACCTCGCCCGGTGCCACCATCATCAAGTCAGCCAGCTCATCTACGATAATGACAATCTGTGGCAGCTTTTCCGGAATAGGATTGCCGTCATTTTGCCGCATTTCCGAAACCTTTTTGTTATAACCTTTTAAATCTCTCACATTGAGATCTGCAAACTTTTTATAACGCTCTGTCATTTCAGCAACACCCCAGTGCAGGGCTGCTGCAGCCTTTTTAGGATCCGTAACTACCGGCACCATCAAATGGGGAATGCCATTATAGACACTTAATTCTACCACCTTGGGATCGACCATGATCAGCTTTACTTCGTCCGGATCCGCCTTATACAAAAGGCTCATGATAATGGTATTGATACAGACGCTCTTACCGGATCCCGTGGATCCTGCGATCAGTACATGAGGCATCTTTGCAATATCCGTCACAACAGTTTTCCCACCGATATCTTTTCCCACTGCAAAAGCCAGCTTGGATTCAAAGCTTTGAAACTCGGAAGATTCCAAAAGATCTCTTAAGGCCACCGCACTGTTTTCTGTGTTGGGGACTTCAATCCCTACTGCAGCCTTGCCGGGAATAGGTGCTTCGATCCTGATGTCCGTAGCAGCCAGATTTAATTTGATATCGTCCGCCAGGTTCACGATCCGGCTTACCTTCACCCCAACCTCGGGCTGAAGCTCGTACCGGGTTACCGCCGGACCCTGACTGATATCTGTTACCGTTACATTGACTCCAAATGTCTGCAAGGTCTGCTGCAACCTGAGTGCTGTTTCCCGAAGCTGCTTTCCATTATCCGTATTGGTACGCCTGCTTCCTTTACTAAGAAGGGAAAGGGGTGGGAATTTGTATTCTTTTTTGGGTTTCACGGCTGCCGCCGCTTTCATATCCTGACTGATATCCAGATCCTTAGAAGAAAGCTTTGCTTTTTTCTCACCCGCCTCGGCAGGATTTTGTATTTCTTCTTTGGGTGTACTGCTCTTTTTGCCTAAGGATATGGGAGCCCGTCCGATCTCCTGTCCCAATACCCGTTCCTCCGCATCAGGAGCATTGTCATCCAGCCCTCTGATCCGGATTTTTTTTAAGGCATCCATAGCATCCTTGTTCTGTTCTTCCTCTTTGCCTTTTATATCAGAGGCATCTGCAAGAGCCTCTTCTTCTTTTAAAGTGAGTTGGGAAACGCCTGTTACGCCGGATACCTTCTTGTCCATCCGCCGTTTTTTATCCGTTTTGACGGTTTCTCTTTCCTCCCTGACTCTTGCTCGTTCTCTTGCCATCTCCATACGCCTGTCCACATCGCTTCTGGCCGTATCAATAACAGCTTTTCCGCCTTTCTTAATGCCGTTAACAAAAGAGCGCTCTGTTACCAATACTAGGCAGATGATCATCAATACCACCATAATGATCACGGTTCCTGCCATTCCTAACAGATTGTGCATGCCGTATCCGAGGAAACCGCCTACAACACCGCCGCCTTTATGATTGCCGGCGGAAAAAGTATAATAAGAGGAGATGTTGCTTCCTATTGCATCGATTCCCCCAAGCAGGGTAAAAAGCACGCAGCACATGCAGAAAAAGATTGCACCGGAAATCAGTTTGATGGAAGCGATCCGATTGCCCAGATTGGAAATGCCAAAATATACAGCAACAAATAGCAGGATAGGCGCTACATAGGCCATATAACCAAACAAGCCGAACATAACCCGGCTTAACTGATCGCCCACCTTACCGATCATGTGAAAATTACACAAAAATAACAGCACCGTAACTGCCAGGGAAAACAGAAACAAAACCTCGTCGATTACCGAGTTTTCATATTTGTCCTGCACCTGTCGTTTTCCTCTGCCGCTGCTATTTCTATTAGAAGAAGTCTTGCGACCTCTATTTTGTGCCATACTATAACCTCCGTATTCAGGTTAGCCTCCTAGGCATAACCTATAATAGTATAGCATTATTTTCCCTTTTTCTCAATAAGTTTATGGAGTTTCTTGAGGGCATCCCGAATTCCACCCACCTCATCAATGATCCCTTCTTTTACCGCTTCCTTTCCTACCAGAATACTGCCTACATCTTTGGTCAGCACTTTGGTTTCCATCATCAGTTCCAAAAAGCGCTTTTCGCTGATGCTGCAATGTCCCGTCACAAAATGGCAGATCCGGTCCTGGATCTGTTTGAAGTAGTCAAAGGTCTGTGCCACGCCGATGACCATACCGTTTAAACGCACCGGATGGATGACCATGGTTCCAGTGGGTACAATAAAGGAATGATCGGTGCTGACCGCAATCGGCACACCTATGGAATGACTGCCTCCCAGCACCAAAGAAACCGTAGGCTTACTTAAAGAGGAGATCATTTCTGCAATGGCAAGACCTGCTTCCACATCTCCGCCCATGGTATTTAACAAAATAAGCAAACCGTCCACCTTGCTGTTATCTTCCACTCTGGCAAGCTCCGGCAGGATATGTTCATACTTAGTGGCTTTGGTGGAACTTCCTAAAATATCATGTCCTTCCACTTCACCGATAATGGAGATCATGTGAATCTTGTGCTTTTCTTCATTTTCATTTAGATCCACCTGCCCTGTTTTTTCTATTTTTTCTTCTACATCCCGTTCTTTTTGCAGTTTATCATTTTCATTCATTGATCTGTCTCCTTTAGAATTAATTTGCAAAAACAAAAAGAACCTTTCGGTTCTTTTTAGTATGTTCCAAACTATTTTATTTTATGAAAGACTAGATATCAAAATCATCTGTTTGTTTTACCACAACATCATAATGCATTTTATCCGGAGGTACATCATGATCGTATCCCAGTTCCCGTTTTTCATGCCGTTTTGGCACAGGCAGCGGATTGGGAATGAAATTGGTCTGTCCTCCATTTTGTATACCGTTCCTATCCATAAACCATCACTCCTTCTCATGGGTCAAAAGGGTTTCCACATTATATCTGGGCCTGTGTTTTACTTCAATATAGATCTTACCGATATATTGACCGATCATACCGATGGCAATGAGCTGTACACCGCCCAAAAACCAGATTGACAGGATCAAAGAAGTCCAGCCCGGCTCTACCGTTCCAAAGAAATAAGATAAAAAAGCATAAATAGCGGCGCAGATACTTAAAATGATGATCAAAACACCTAAACCCGTGATCAGGCTGATCGGCTTTACGGAAAAAGATGTAATGCCGTTCCACGCCAGAGAAAGCATTTTTTTCAAAGGATACTTGCTTTCTCCCGCCACCCGCTCTTTCCTCTCATAATATACACAGTCGGTTTCATAGCCGATCAAAGGGACCATGCCCCGCAAAAACAGATTGGTCTCTTCAAATTTGGAAAAATATTCCAGAGCCCTTTTGCTCATCAATCTGAAATCAGCGTGATTATAAACGGTCTTTACCCCCATAGCTGCCATGACCTTATAAAAGCCCTGGGCAGTTGTCCGTTTAAACCAGGAATCTTTCTTTCTGTCATTGCGGACACCGTATACAATGTCCTTACCTTCATGGTACAGATCCACCATTTCTTCTATCACAGCAGTATCATCCTGCAAGTCCGCATCAATGGAAACGGCAATATCACATAGATCCTTTGCCGCCAAAAGTCCTGCTGTTAAGGCAAACTGATGCCCCACATTGCCTGCCAGCTTCAGACCGTAAACAAGGCTGCTTGCCTGATATTCTTTCTCGATCAGCTCCCAGGTCCTATCCTTGCTTCCGTCATTAACAAACAAGATAAAACTGTCCTTTGCAATTTTTTCTTTCCCTATGAGATCCTCTAAGACCCGTTTTAACTCCTTTGCGGAAATTTCCAAAACCGCCTCTTCGTTATAGCAGGGAACCACCAATGCCAATCTGTCCATTTTTCTTTTCCTCTCTACAGGGAAAAACCCAAAAACTTCCTTTGGAATCCTCCCATAACGGTTTCAAAAGAAGCCGCTTTGATCTTACTGTTCTTAAATGCTGCCGACCAGCTTTTCTCAATCGCCGCTGCCAGTTGTTTATAATAAGGATTTCTCATCTCCATGATATATGGGAACACATAAGTTGCCATAAACATATTATGGTCTCTCTGCCGTTCTTCCCGCTGCATTTTGGAGTCGCTCTCCTCCTGTCGATCCCGGATGACTTCAACAAAGAGCAAAGCAATGCTTTGGCAAAATTCTTCCTTTGCTTCTTCCTGTTCTGCCTCTGTACCTTTTTCATCAACACATTGTTCATAGAAAGAAGCAAGCAGTTCTCCAAACTCCTTCGCAATTTCCTGGAATTTTTCAAAGGAAGGTGCATAGGTGGTCTTTTCAAATCTCCTAAGCCCCATTTCTTCGTAAGAAAACAGCCCTTCAACCGCTTTTAAGATCTCTTCATGTTGTTCCATGATCACTCATCCCAGTTATGATATACAGCCTGTACATCATCATTTTCATCCAACAGATCCAGCGTACGATTCAACTGCTTAATGGCGTTTTCATCAGTCAGTTCCACATAAGTCTGTGGAATCTGCGTTACTTCTGCAGATACAAAGCTTAAATTTTCTGCAACAAGAGCATCATATACAGCCTGAAAATCTGCAGGCTCTGTCAGGATCTCAAAGCAATCCTCTTCTTCGGAGAAATCAGCCGCACCGGCATCCAATGATAACATCATCAGATCGTCTCCGTCCATATCACAGGTTTCTTTGTCAATGATGATCTGTCCTTTTTCATCAAACATAAAAGAAACGCAGCCGGGAGTACCAATGCTGCCCCCGCCCTTAGTAAAGGCGCTCCTTACATCTGCAGCCGTACGGTTTTTATTATCCGTTAAAGTTTCCACGATAATGGCAATACCATTGGGTCCATAGCCTTCATAGGTAATATGCTCATAGTTTACTGCACTGCCTTCTCCTGCCGCTTTTTTAATACCTCTCTCGATGGTATCGTTGGGCATGTTGTTGGCTTTTGCCTTGGCGATGACCTGGGCCAGTTTAAAGTTATTGGCAGGGTCCGGACCGCCTTCCTTTACCGCTACTGCGATCTCTCTTCCGATAATGGTAAAGATCTTACCTTTAGCCGCATCGTTTTTCTCTTTTTTGTGTTTAATGTTTGCAAATTTAGAATGTCCTGACATTTTTATTTTTCTCCTTTTTGTTCTTCCGGATTCCTGGAAACCAAAACCCGTTTGATTATTTTATTTTCTACGGAAAGCACCTTGAAATTATAGCCTTGATAATCCATGTCAAATTCGTCCCCTTCTTCCGGGATTCTTTCCAGATAAGAGATCATCAGACCGTTTAAGGTCTCAAACTCTTCCCCCGAAAAATCAATGGAAAGCTCCTCTCCCAATTCATCCAAAGGAGTCAGTCCGTCAATCTCGTAACAGTCTTTTCCCTTTTGTTCAATAAAGGCTTCTTCCGCATCATATTCATCAAAAATATTTCCTACGATCTCTTCCAGAATATCCTCCATGGTAATAAGACCGGAGGTTTGTCCGTATTCATCGCTGACAATGACCAGATAATCTTTGGTAGACTGCATGGTCTGGAACAAAAGATTGATGTTCCTCGTTTCCGGAATAAATGTCACCTCTCTGACCAGGCCCCGAATACTTTTAATGGATTTTGCTCCATCTTTTCCCTGCTCCAGTTTCCTGCAGGCATCCTTAAAATGAATGATACCAATGATATGATCGATATTATCTATGTATACAGGATATCTGCTGTTGGCCCCGGAAAGCATGATGCTTACGGCTTCCCTCAAACTAACATCCCCGTCAATGCCGATGATATTGGATCGGTGGGTCATGACATCCTTTGCCTCTTTATCCGAGAACTCAAAGATATTGGAAATCATTTCTGCTTCGGAAGCGCATAAGACACCCTGCTCATGCCCTTCATTTACCATGGACAGGATCTCTTCTTCCGTTACATCCCCTTCTTCACCGCTGTCTTTAATGCCCCATATCCTGCCGATGAAGCCGGCGATCCAACCGGAAAAACGGGTAATGGGGGAAAATACAGAACCTAAGGCCATAGCAGGTCTGACAAAGGCATAAGCCCATTCTCTGGCATATTTTTTACCCAGCCGCCTGGGCAGCATGATCCCAAATGTCAAGATCACAAGAATCAGGATCAGGGCACTTATTAGCAATGCATAAATTTCCACCCCAATATCACTTTCCGTTACTTGAAGCAAACTTCTAAGTGGGCCGATCAGCAGACCGGAGAGAAAATCCACATAATAACACATGGCCAGATAAATACAGAGCATAATAAGCTGAAAGGTATAAAAATACCGATCCGGCTTTTCCGCAAGCTGCAAGAGCAGTGCGCTTTTCTTATTTTCTTCCGCATCTTCTCTAAGCTGACTGGTATTCAGATTTTCCAGCGCTGCATCGAAGCCATAACATATAACCTGAACTGCCAGCAGCAAAAGAAAAATCCCTATTGCGGCAGCCTGTATGGTCTCCACCATTTCATTTTCTCCTTATAGAAAAATCTCAAAATAGAATATATCATTTTGTATCTCATTCGTCAACAAAGCTCTTATGTAAGAAGCTCTAAGCTAATCTTCAATCCCTTATCCACTAACCCCATGATCTCTCCGTCCAAATGGCAGATCTTATCCTTCAATCGTGATTTATCAATAGTGCGAAGCTGCTCCAATAAGATCACGGAATCCTTGACCATATGATATTTATTGGCAGACAGTTCAATATGGGTAGGAAGCTTTGCTTTATTTAGTCTGGATGTGACCGCTGCCACAATGATCGTTGGACTGTGACGGTTACCTATATCGTTCTGGACGATCAGCACAGGACGGACGCCTCCTTGTTCAGAACCTACTACCGGTCTTAAATCGGCATAATATACATCTCCTCGTTTCAAGTTATTACAACCCCTTTCCATCTTTGCAAAGAGTATTGCCCATTTTTGCGGTTGTATACTTTTCCGGAGAGATTTTTCCAGATTTATCTTACATTTAACAGTCTTTTAATACAACGGACAAGGTATCTATCATATCGGAAGGAGTCATGGCATAAGGATTATTCTCCTGTGCAGCCACATCTCCGCATAATCCATGGAGATATACGCCAAGAGCCGCATAGATGCCGTCCTCTTCTGCCCGGTTTTTCCTGGCGCCCCATCTTGCACCTACCAAAGCAAAGAGACCACAAAGCATGCCTGCCAGCACATCTCCGCTTCCTGCAGTAGACATACCGGAATTGCCGGAGGTATTGATATATGTCCTGCCTTCCGGAGTAAACACCCTGGAAGCCGCATCCTTTAACACTAAGATCACACCATATTCTTTCGCCAGTTCTTCCGCCTTTTGTGTGATCACTTCTTCCCCATCTTCCATGGAAAGACCTGCCAACCTGCAAAATTCTTTTTTGTGAGGTGTTAAGATCACCGAATATCCCGCCTTGCTCATTTTTGCGGCATAAGATCTTAAGCGGTCTTTCAGTCCGCTGTAACCGGCGATCAGATTCAGCGCATCCGCATCCAGGATCAGGGTGCCCTGATATTCTTCAAAAACCAGCTCTAAAAGCCGTTCTGTCTCTTTGGTAACGCCTATACCGGGCCCAAGAAGCAGTGCCTGGCAATCCGTCATTTTTTCCACAGGATAGATTCCGTCTTCTCCATATAAATAAAGCAGCGCTTCCGGCGTCCTTTCTAAGATCAAGGTCCGATTTACCTCATGGGTCATGACCTTCACATAACCTGTACCCATTCGCAAAGCTGCCGAAGAGCTTAACACGGCAGCGCCGCCCATATCCTTGGAGCCAGCTATGACACCTGCTCTGCCATAGGTTCCCTTGTTGCTGTCAAGAATCCTTTCCGGTATCCATTTCTTATCCTCATGTTCTAATCGAAGACCCGGAACAGTTTCTCCAAAATCCGCTTTCTTTGGAATACCGATATCCTCGCATACTACCGATCCGCAATAGCTCTTTCCCGGATATAAAAGCAAACCCCACTTTTCAAATCCAAAGGTAACCGTCATATCCGCACGAAAAGCACAGCCCAAAATCTGTCCCGTATCGGTATGAATGCCGGAAGGAATATCTACGGAAACCTTCCATCCCTTCATGGCATTAACCCGATTGATCAGAGCGGCATACTCTCCTTCTATATCACGCTTTAATCCGGTACCAAAAAGAGCATCCACTATTACATCATATTCTCCCAGAGGTTGCCCCGTGCTAACCTCAATTTTCAGTTCTTTTAGCATCTGTCTCTGCCGCCTGTTCGCTTCGGAAGCTTTGCTTTCATCTCCGGCAGCAAAAAGAAAGACGGAAGCACTCCTGCCGCTTAGTATGCGCCCCAGAGCAAATCCGTCCCCACCATTATTTCCCATTCCGCAGATAATACAGACCCGTAAATCCTTTAAACTTTCAAAACGACTGCAAATCCGATCTGCAACCGAAAGAGCCGCCCGCTCCATCAAAACCAGGTCGGGCAGTCCTATATGATTTATGGTAAATTCTTCTGCAGCCCGCATCTGGGCCGTTGTAACCACATATTTCACCAAAAAAACTCCTTTTAACCTTCTTTTTTATCCGATGCCTTTTTTAACATCTCTCCGGATGGATCATATTTCATGTCAAAAACATCAATTACTTCTGCACCGAATATATTGTGCATGTATGTATAAATCTCATGATTGAGCCATTCTTTTTCCTGCTTCCGGATCACATTCTTTTTTAATTCTACCCGAATATTGCTGATCCATTCTCCGATCTTTGCAATTTCCTCTGTATTGGAAGCGATCAAATCATAACAATACTCCATGGTATATAACATCAACTGATAGTTGAGCTGATCGATCTCCTTGGGCAGATCCAACAGCTCATCCTGATAGGATTCGATCTTTTCGTTGCACTCCTCGATCAGCCTCTTATGGTCTTCCATTTCTTTATCTGACAGTGTTTTGCCATCCATACCGGAAACTACTTCATTCATCAGCTTGGCTTTCAGCTTCCGGATATCTTTGATATCACTGTTTAAGCCGCCCTGTCTGGCAACCAGCTCATTGATCTGCTTTACCATTTTGTTCATTTCTTTATCTTTACAATGCTGGGTAAAAATCTGGTGCCATTTATTATCCAGAGTCAGTAACGGAAGCTTCTTCCCCGATAAGACCTCCTTAAAATCATCCCGATTCTTTGCCACAAGACCACCTCTTACTTTTTTACTGCTTTTTTAATGCCTCATATCGATTGATATTGTAGGATAGCTTCATCAGACTGTCAGATAGATGAACATTTTCCACCAAAACATCCTCCGGCACATTCAGATCCACATGAGCAAAATTCCAAATTGCCTTTACGCCGCATTTTACCAATCTGTCAGCTACGGCTTCTGCTGCCGTTTTGGGTATGGATAACACACCGATATCAATGTCACGCTCTTTACAAAAACTTTCCAGTTCCTCCATAGGGTAGACCGGAATGTCCCGCACCTTTTTTCCGATCAATTCCCTGTCAATATCAAAGATACCGGAGATATAAAAACCTCTTCTCTCAAAATTAACATAGTTGGCAATGGCCTGTCCCAGATTGCCCGCACCGATCAAAACCAGGTGATGCTTTTGATCCAGTCCCAAAAGCTTGCCGATCTCGGTATAAAGATAATCTACATTGTAGCCGTATCCCTGCTGTCCGAATTCTCCGAAATTGTTGAAATCCTGACGGATCTGGGAAGCAGTTACCTGCATCAGTTCGCTCAGCTCCTGAGAAGAAATCCGTTCCACACCTCTGTCTTTTAAGTCTCCCAGATATCGAAAATACCTTGGAAGGCGGCTGATCACAGCCTGTGAGATCTCTTTTTCTGCCAACTTAGCGGCCCCCTAAGTAAAGAATACTTATATTATAGCTTTTTGCCAATTATATGTCAAAGAAATCAGCAGGTTAAAAAGCAGTTGCAACAGTCTCTTCATTGATCTCATAAGACCAGTTGTACCATATGGAGAAAAATTCCTTTCCATCATAATATAATGCACTTTGTTTCTCATATTCTGCCTTCGTTACCGGCTTTTCATTGATAAAGTAGTAATCCTCTTCCGGATCCAATTCTTCTTCACTCCAATCTGCCGCGCCTCTTAATGTAATAAGCGAAACATCCTTACCGTCCTCTATTTTATGATAGCTGGCATATGCTTCTCCCATTCCGGTGCCACCGGACATAATATAATTTCCTTTTGTCACAAAGGGAAAACCTCCATATGTTCCATAAGAATGAATAAAAACAACCTCCCCTTCGTAATACATATACACATCTCCCGAAGCAGCATGAAAATCATCATCCATAATGATCAGCTCCGGAATATCATCTTCATCAATATAGGCAAGATTAAAACGAGGCTCGACAAGATCGAATTCGCTTTCATAGTTTAAAAGAAATTCCCTGTAAGCTTCTTTCCAATCCGCCTCTATGGGCTGGGGCGGCTTCCTTGACAGATAGGACAGATCATATCCCCAATAATCAAAAGCCCAATACAGCTTTCCGTCTTTTTCCTCCAAATGGGCATGGATATAAAAGGGATCTGAAATTTCTTCCTCGTTATCATCTAAAAATGCCATTTTTAAAGTGATTTCATTGGTGTCAATAAAAACAGTTGTGATACTTTTCTCATAGTCCGCATATCTGCCATGATTTTCATTTGCCCAATACTTAGATACCACATCTCTGTCACAGTTTATAAAGAAATCCTTTCCCTTTCTGGTTTCTATGGCATTCAGATCGGCTATGGTATAGGCATCCGTTCTAAAAACATGTTTCATGATCCACATGACATCATAAGCGGACATGGCATAGATCGGCTTATCCTGCACCGACATGGCTTTCAGCCCATCTAACAGGTCTATATCCACCGTTTCTGTGATCTGCTCTACATTCCCTAATTCCGAAACGGGCTGACTTAATAAAATATAATCCAGCCACTCATCCACAGATACCTTGCCGACTTCTTCCTTTGTAGGCGCATAATCTGCCAAAGCAATGGTCAGATCATATAACTGCTCCAGTTCCGTACCTGTGATCTCTATCGGGGATTCATCCGAAGTTTCCGCTTCTTCCGGTTCTTCTGTTTCTTCCGTATTTTCTCCGGTTTCTTCCTGAATTTCCTGTGTAACAGCAGATTCTTCCACGGCCGGTTCTATATTTTGTTCCCCTGTTTCTTTGGTGCCACAGGCAGTTAAACTTATAGATACCAGCAAGGTTAATAGGACACATACCATTCTTTTCTTCATCATTTACCTACCTTTCCATATCGAAAACCGATCGAAGCGTCGATTCATCTATCGGATAAGAATCATGATAAGTTATACTTGTAAACTCTCCGTATTCCGGATATAGATCCCGCTGTTTATCATATTCCGCTTTGGTTACTTCTTCTTTATCCACATAGTAAGTTGTAACCATTTCTTCTGTGAATGCCTCAGGATCAGCCAAGGTTCTGCGAGTAGTAAAAAAAGCCAACAATACCTCTTCTCCACCCTCAATTTTATAAAATCCGTCATGATAAACATCTGCTCCATCGTAGGAATCGTGTATCAGATTTTCTTTATCCAGATAGCCAAATCCTCCATATTGACCATACATGCCGATGTAAACAACCTTCCCCTCATACCAGGTATAGACATTTCCCCCATGGCTATGAGCCAATCCATCTATAATGATCAGCTCCGGAATATCATCTTCATCCACATATGCCAAATTAAAATGGGGTTCCTCTTTTGAGGCCGGACCGGCATGCTCCGGTTGGTAAGATAAAAGAAAGTCTTCATAAGCTTCCTGCCAGCTTTCATAGGAAATATCTTCTTTTATCTCCGCCTCTGTATTTTCTGTTTCACTAACCATTTCTTCTGCAGTCGGTACTATATTTTCTTCTTCCACAATTGGCTCTGTGTTTTCTTCCGCCAGAATCGGCTCTATATTTTGTTCTTCTGCCTCCTTGGTACCACAGGCTGTTAAGCCTATAGATACAAATAAGGTGAGTAGGGTGCATAATACTTTTTTCTTCATAACTCATTCTCCTTTGAAAATTGTAGCAATGTTGTCTTCCGTGATCTCATAAGAATTCTCATAGCTGACAGTGAAAATTTCTTTGTTCTCTATGTAAGAATTCATTTCAGCCTGATACTTTTCATAGGTTACCGCTTCCTGATCTATGAAAAATTGCTCATTCAGGCTGGGATCTTCATAGTAAGCAAAGGATACCAGTGTTAAATCAGTGCTATTTTCTATTTTATGATAGCTGTCATAGACATCTCCAAAGTTGTCTCTGGAATTCAAAATAAGATTTTCTTTGGGAACATAAAAGGCGATGCCGTATTGCCCATATCCGTATTCATCTATGGCGACGGCTTCTTCCCCATTATAGGTATATATCAAAACCGAATTCAAATGCCTGTTGGCATCAATGATAGCCAACTCCGGAATATCATCCCCATCAACATAGATCAGATTAAAATGGGGGATAAAATCCAGGTGACTTCCCGATTCATAGGATAATAGGATCTCCCGATAGGCTTTTTGCCAATCCTCCATGGCATCTATGTCTGACTTTGTTAAATACTCTTCCAAATTGATATCGATTTTTTCTATTTCCGGCCCTCTTACCATTTCCTTTTCCACAAATGCATTTGCAGCTCTTGCTTCCGGCTCATCTGCTTTGCAGGCAGTCAGATTTATAATAAAAACTATGATCAAAAGGAGCCATATCCCTCTTTTTTTCATAGAAAATCCTCTTTCTATACTTATTCATTTCTATCATATCATTATAGAATTTCCATAGCAAGACATGCAATAAATTGTATTGAGATTTTTCCTTTTTACTGGTAATTTCCATTGGCATCTAGTATAATCGGTAAAGGAAATGAGGTAACAACTATGATACTATCTTGCCACAATCTTACCAAGGCATTTGGCGAGGAGCTGCTGTTTTCCGGCTGCTCCTTTCATATAGAAGACCGTGAAAAAGCTGCCATTATCGGTGCAAACGGTTGTGGAAAGACCACTTTGATGCGCATGTTGTTAGGTTTGGAAGACGCTGACGAAGGGCAGTCCACGATCTCAAAGGACAAGACCTTCGGATATCTGTCCCAGCATCAGGAGGATATGGATGGAAACCGTTCCGTCTACGAAGAACTGCTGACTGCAAAAGCCGATGTGATCCAAATGGAAGAAACCCTGCGGGAAATGGAAGCAAAAATGCATACCATGCAGGATGAGACCGAATTAAAAACATTGATGGATCGTTATGAAACACTCTCTCATTCCTTTGATCTGGCAAACGGCTATGCATATCAAAGTGAGGTTCTTGGTGTTTTAAACGGACTGGGCTTTTTGGAAGAAGATCACGAAAAATCGGTCTCTGCTCTTTCCGGCGGCCAAAAGACCCGTCTTGCATTGGGCAAGATCCTTTTAACCGCACCGGATATCCTGTTCTTGGACGAGCCTACCAACCATTTGGATATGGACTCCATCCGTTTCCTGGAAAACTTTCTTATCAATTACAAAGGCGCAGTGGTATTGATCTCCCATGACCGCTATTTTTTGGACAAGATCGTTACCAAGATCATTGAAATAGACAATCGGAAAGCCACTGTCTTTTCCGGTTCTTATTCGGATTATGCTGCAAAGAAGCAACAGCTGATGGAAAGCGCAATGCACGCTTATTTAAATCAGCAAAGAGAAATCAAGCATCAGGAAGAAGTCATTGCCAAGTTAAAATCCTTTAACAGGGAAAAATCTATCAAGCGTGCGGAAAGTCGTGAAAAGGCACTTGCTAAGGTAGAGGTTTTGGAAAAGCCTGCCGGGGATGCGCCCCAAATGCATTTTACCCTTACCCCTTCCAGGATAAGCGGCAATGATGTACTTTTGGTATCGGAATTGGAGAAATGCTATGATTCCCATAGACTGTTTACCGATCTGTCCATAGATATCAAAAGAGGGGAACATGTTGCCCTGATCGGAAAAAACGGCACCGGTAAGACTACCATCTTAAAGATCATCAACGGTCTGGTCAACCCGGAGCACGGCATGATCCGCTTAGGCACCAATGTGGAGATCGGCTATTATGACCAGGAGCATCATGTACTGCATATGGAAAAGACTGTTTTTGATGAAATATCCGATGATTATCCCGATCTGACAGGAACCCAGATCAGGAACACTTTGGCTGCTTTCCTGTTTACAGGAGATGATGTATTTAAGAAAATAGAAAACTTAAGCGGCGGCGAACGGGGCCGGGTAAGCCTGGCAAAGCTTATGTTATCCACCGCTAACTTTCTGATATTGGACGAGCCTACCAACCATTTGGATATTGCATCCAGAGAAATTTTGGAACAGGCTTTAAACAGATACGAGGGTACGGTGCTCTATGTCTCTCACGACAGATATTTTATCAACCGCACCGCTCATCGCATCCTGGATCTGGAAAATGAAACCCTGCTTTCTTATCTGGGAAATTATGACTACTATCTGGAAAAACATGATGGGGAAAATGCCAGAATGCAGCCTATAGGAGGCCTTCAGGCGGTTTCCTCTCCTGCTCCCTCCGCTCCCCAACCGGCAGAACCGGAAACTGTCAGTGAGAACAAACAAAACTGGCAGGCTCAGAAAGAGGCCCAGGCAAAGAGAAGAAAACTGGAAAACGGTTTAAAGAAAGCCGAAGAAGAAATCGAAAAATTGGAAACTGCTCTTTCGGAATTAGATGCTACCATGGCAAAACCGGAAATCGCCACCGATATCGGAAAGCTGTCTACATACTCCAAGGAGGCCGAAGAAAAACGAGCCAGACTGGAATCGTTATATGAAGAATGGGAAGATTTATCCGGGCAGTTGGAGGAAATGGAATAATTGAAAAACTTTAGAAAAGCGGGAAGCAACAGCCTCCCGCCTTTTTTACATTTCCTCTAAAGTTTTCCTGATCTCTTTGATGAAATTCTCACTGTTTAACACAGTCACATCCTTTAAAGAGGTGATCAATGCAAGATCCTTTGTCATCCTGCCGGACTCAATGGTGGAAATGGTAGCTTTTTCAAGCTTATCCGCAAACTCCATCAAAGCAGGAATGTCATCCAACTCTCCTCTTTTTCTCAAAGCTCCTGTCCATGCAAAGATGGTTGCTACGGAGTTGGTAGAAGTTTCCTCACCTTTTAAGTGTTTATAATAATGTCTTTGTACTGTTCCGTGAGCAGCCTCATACTCATAAACGCCGGAAGGGGATACCAGCACGGAAGTCATCATGGCAAGAGAACCGAAAGCGCTGCTGACCATATCGCTCATGACATCGCCGTCGTAGTTTTTGCATGCCCAGATGAAGCCGCCCTTTGCCTTCATAACCCGGGCTACCGCATCGTCTATCAAGGTATAGAAATACTCGATACCCGCTGCATCAAATTTCTCTTTATACTCTGCATCATAGATTTCCTGGAACACATCCTTAAAGGTGTGGTCATATTTTTTGGAAATGGTATCTTTGGTAGCAAACCACAGATCCTGTTTGGTATCCAATGCATAGTTAAAGCATGCTCTGGCAAAGCTGGAAATGGATTTCCTGGTATTGTGGATGCCCTGGATGATACCCTCTCCGGTAAATTCATGGATCAATTCCCTGGTCTCGTTTCCCTTTTCGTCGGTAAATACCAGTTCTGCTTTTCCCGGTCCCGGTACCTTGATCTCTGTATTTTTGTACACATCACCATAAGCGTGACGAGCCAGGGTAATGGGCTTTTCCCAATTTCTCACACAGGGCTCGATTCCCTTTACTACGATGGGCGCACGGAATACGGTTCCGTCCAAAGCCGCACGGATGGTTCCGTTGGGACTTTTCCACATTTCTTTTAAGTCATATTCCGTCATGCGGGCTGCATTGGGCGTGATGGTGGCACACTTTACCGCTACCCCGTATTTCATGGTGGCGTTGGCGCTGTCTATAGTCACCTGATCGTTAGTCTCATTTCTGTATGCAAGACCCAGATCGTAATACTCCGTCTTTAAGTCAATGTAAGGAAGCAGCAATTCATCCTTGATCATTTTCCACAGAATACGGGTCATTTCATCTCCGTCCATCTCCACAAGGGGAGTTGTCATTTGAATTTTTTCCATGTTTCCATCCTCCTATTTTATGTCTTTCTAAGTGATTAAAAGTTCAGCAAACCTTTTTCCTTGATATTTTCAAAGGCATTGAGCATATGTCTGGTGGCAAGCCTTGATGCCAGTTCCCCATCATGAGCCTTGATGGCTTCCATGATCTCCTTATGCTCTAAGTTGGAAGCGCTTCCTCTTGCTCCCTGAGCCAGGGTCTGTTTTCTGATCCTGTAAACATATTGGTGGAAGTCCTTTAACAGATGCTCCAGCATCTTGCTGTCACAGGCTTCATACATGATCTCATGGAATCGGTTATCCAATGCCGCGATCTGCTCTGTATGGCCTTTTTGCACATGAAATTCCGCAAGATAGACCGTCTCCTCCAGCTCTTCCATCTGCTCCTTTGTAATGCGCTCCGTGGCCCATTTGGCGCACAAGCCCTCCAACTGGGAACGGATCAAATAAATATCCTGTACATCCTTTGAGGTGATTCCCGTTACATAAGCCCCTTTATTAGGTACAATACGGATCAAACCTTCCAATTCCAGCTGTCTGAAAGCCTCTCTGACCGGCGTCCTGGATACACCCAGTTCCTCTCCGATAGCAGCTTCCCTAAGCTCGTCATTTTCTTTGTATTTGCCGTTTAAAATGTCCTCCCGGATCTTATGAAATACCCTACCCCGCAGGGAATATTTATCCGTAACCTCTTCCTTCAGATTATAATCGCTCATGATCTTACTTCCTTTTACTCTGATTTCTCTCCCGGATACGCGATGGAAAGTTTTTTGCAGGTTATTTCAATCTGTGAAAGAAGCTCTTCATCGGTAATGACCGTTACTCTGCCATCCTCGTACTGGACATCTACCCAGTTTTTCAATTCTCGGATCAGATCATCATTTTTGTCAAATTGTTTGTCATCCTTCAGTCTGAAATAAGTATTGATCCAATGGGCAATACCCGCCAGCCCGGATGTATTGGACACAGCACATAACACCGGTCTGTTCAAAAATTTCTCTGTATCAAAGATATTATAAATCTCTTCATTTTTCAAGAGTCCGTCTGCATGAATTCCCGCTCTGGTCACATTAAAATTCTTGCCGACAAAAGGTGTACGGGGCGGAATCTCATATCCGATCTCTTTTTCGTAATATTCCGCCAGTTCCGTAATAACAGTGGTATCCATGCCATTTAGATGCCCCTTGATCTGTGCATATTCAAATACCATAGCCTCCAGGGGCGTATTACCGGTACGCTCACCAATGCCAAACAAAGAGGTATTGACTCCTGCACAGCCATAAAGCCATGCTGTGGTGGAATTGGCTACTGCCTTATAAAAATCGTTATGCCCATGCCATTCGATGAGAGCATGAGGCACGCCTGCATGAGTGTGCAGCGCATAGATGATGCCCTGTACGCTTCTTGGAATAACCGCACCCGGGTAGTTTACACCATATCCCATGGTATCACATGCCCGGACCTTAATGGGGATCTTGTATTCCTCCATCAGTTTCATCAGCTCCAGACAGAAAGGCACCACAAAGCCGTAAATATCCGCTCTGGTAATGTCCTCCAAATGGCATCTGGGACTGATCCCTTCATCCAGACACTGACGGATAATGGAAAGATAATGCTCCAGTGCCTCTTTTCTGGTCATTTTTAACTTTAAGAAAATATGATAATCGGAGCAGCTTACCAAAATTCCCGTTTCTTTCATGCCGATCTCTTTGACCAAAAGGAAATCTTCTTTTTTGGCCCTTATCCAGCTGGTCACTTCGGGAAATTCATAGCCTCGTTCCATACATTTGTATACCGCATCCCGATCCTTTTTGGAATACAGGAAAAACTCACTGGCGCGGATCATACCCTTGGGTCCGCCCAATTTATGAAGATAATCATAAATAGTCACGATCTGTTCTGTGGAATAGGGCGCCCTGGACTGCTGTCCATCCCGAAATGTAGTATCCGTGATCCATATTTCCTTAGGCACATTATGAGGCACGATCCTGTCGTTAAAAGGAATCTTAGGCACCTCGGAATAAGGAAACATATTGCGAAATACATTGGGCTTTTTCACATCATCCAATATGTACATATGCTCTTCTATTTCTAAGAGATTGTTCTTTTGATTTAAGGTAATGGGTCTATTCTCAAAGGTATCTTCTCGTGTCATATTTTCTGTATTCATGATTCTGCCTCCTTTATAGACAAAGCCGACAGCCTATGCTGGCTGCCGGCTCCTGTATAATTGTATACAATTATACCGATTTTGTCAATCCATATATACAACATTAAAATCCAAACACTTTGGCTCCATCGATCATGCCATAGCCCTGTTTCGTCCACGGCTCTCCCAGATCTGTGGTTCCTTTTCTCAGCTTTTGCATCAGCTCTTCTACGGAAATACCCGGATAACGCTGCAATAACAGCGCCGCCAACCCACTGACAATGGGACATGACATAGATGTACCGCTCTTTCTTACATAGCCCGCAGGATGCCTGTTGGAACAGGAAATGATCTGTGTTCCCGGCGCCACCAAGTCCGGTTTTCTTAAAGAATATACGCTGGGGCCTCTCCCCGAGTAGTTTTCACATTTTTTGATATTCCCAAATTTTGCTGCTCCGTCATGGCAGCCCACACAAATAGTGTGAGTACTTTCTCCTAAAAGGGACAGGCTGTTATTTTCCGGTCCGAAATTTCCTGCCGCCGTAACCAGCAAAATTCCTCGCTCGTACAACAGCTCGATATATCTTCTAAGCTGTTTTCGTTTTTCCTGATTTTCCATAAAATCATCTTTTTCCGGAATGCCGATAGAAATATTGACCAAACGAATCTGATAACTTCTTTGATTGGATAAGATCCAGTCCATGGCAGAAAATAATTCTTCTATGCTGCCCTTTCCTTCCCGATCCAAAATCTTTCCGGCAATGATGCCGGCTTCCGGCGCAATACCCATAAACTGACCGCCACCCGCATAGCCACTGCCGGCCAGGATCCCACATACATGTGTTCCATGTCCGCTGTCATCATATGGTCCTTTTCTTCCTCTGCCCGTAAAATCTATAAATTCAACCACTCTGCCTGTAAAGTCCCGGTGCATAAAAAGTCCTGTATCCAGCACGCACACATTGACATCTTTTCCGGTCAGGCCCATGTGGTAAATCTCATCCAGGTGCAGCTGTTTTCTCACTCTGTCCACAAAAAAACTCCCGTTTTTGTTATGATATGACGGGAGTTTTTGGTATGTTATTTTTTATTCTGCTCTTATGCTTTCTTAATCCTTCGCCTTACCGGTTTTTTAAATCCTGCCAGCATCAGGCTGCCTCCCAAAGCTGCCAGACCAACTGCCAGAATGACACGAATATCCAGCGTATCTCCTGTATCAGGGGTATCATCCAACAAGGAAGAGGACGATGATCTGCTCCGTTTCTCCGTGATCTGATCTTTTAACTGCCCTTGGGCACCATATAAGGCATAGGGCGAAAAATGTTGTATATCAAAAGAGATATAGGACTTTCCATCCCGCTGTACATAAGTACAGAAAGTAACTTCCGGCTTGCCGTTTTCGTCCAGGCTGATCACACAAATCTCATCATCCATCAAAGCCACCGGGACGGGCATAGTAACAGTAATGGCGTTATTGCCCAGCTTTTTAATGGGAATGGTATCCGTAGGATCGTACATGGACAGATCCATGGTAAAGCAATTATCTGCGTTGACCGGTCCATAATATTCTTCAATCTGCTCTTTTAATTCCCTTTCGCCAAGACCGGGATTAGAAATATAAAAATGATATCCGTCAGTATTAATAGTGGAACCGTTTAAGGCGACTTCCACATCATCTCTCCTTATCTTATCATGGTCAACTACCAGCAAACCTTGTAAGGAATTATCAGATACTGTGGTAGTTTCTTTGGCATAGAGAACACTGTCTGAAGTGGTTACTGTATAACGCTTGCCATACACACGAATCGCATCGGGAATCTCTGCCTCTTCCTCCGGCATGGTAGATGCAACCACGCTTGCCTGAGCTGAAGAATTGGTGCCAAGCACAAAGACTGTGCCGGAAAATCCCGCTCCATTAGGGTCTAACACAGTATTCTTTAAATCTCCGGCATCGGTTCCTGCATTTACCACTGCCACTTCAATATTGTCAAATGCAGTACCTCTGTAATCTACATTAGAAAGTCTAGTCGCACTTTCCTCATAAGAAAGGACAGGAATGGTATTGCCTAAGAATACAACGCTGTCTGTTGCCTGCGTTCCTCCAAAAGCCAACAATCCCACGGACTCAACTTTAGCAGGGATCCGTACCGTTTCAATGGGACATCCATAAAAGGCTCTGTCCCGGATTTCTACCAGGCCGCCGCCTTCGGATATATTGGTAAGATTCGTACATCCTGCAAAAGCACCTTCTCCTACTACCCGAACACTTTCAGGCAAAACCACCTGAAATATTTCATCATGATCTGCAAATACACCTGGTGCGATCCTTTTCACATTGGAAGGGAGCCGCACAGTAGAATTTGAACCTTTATAAGCTAACAGGATTCCGTCACCTACTACTAAAAATTCATTCACATCTCCTCCATGGAACCAGTTCTGCAGCCATTTGGTATTGGTAAAAGCATCCGGCTCAATTTCCGTTACAGTAGAAGGAATGGAAACGGAACTCAGATCATCACAGTGATAAAAAGCACCGTTTTTAATAGTTTCAACGCCATTCGGAATACGAATGGATGTCAGGCCGCTTCTTGCAAAAGCAAAATCACCAATAGTACTGATTCCTGCAGGGAATTGGAAGGAAAGCAAGGATGCATCCTGATAGAAAGCCTTATTAGCAATGGTGTTTCCTCCAATAACAGCACTCTCTGCCTTGGCTGCAGCCTCAGCCGCGCCGGCCGATTCCTGCTCCCTTCCTGCCTCATTGTCAGAAAGAGATGCATCGCCTCCATAAACGGTTCCTCCTGCAGAATCCATGAAAATAACTGCCTGACGGGATACTACCTTGGAGCGTCCCAGAACGCCCGGACTGTCCACATCCCATTCAATATAATTATCTACATCCGATATATTGACTTTGGTTTCCGGCTTTTCAACCTTTTCCACATCTTCTACCCAATGCGGGTTGGTATTGGATGAAATGCTGTCCTCATATTCTAACTGCGCAGCATGATTGATCTCAAACTCCTGATAAAAATCTGAAGCTACGGATCCTTCTTCCGCCTTGATGTTCAGCTTGTAGCAGCCGTCAAAAGCGGTAGGATCGATATCGGTCACGGAAATAGGAATATGCACATCTACCAAATTACGACAATCTTCAAAAGCCTTGGTTCCGATAGAACGAATACTATAAGATAAGGATATCTCCTCCAATCCGGAGGCATTGGAAAAGGCATAATCATCAATTCTGGTCAAATGGCCGCTCAAACCAACCTCCTGCAGATTAGAACATCCCCAGAAAGCATATTTTTTAATCTCTTCCACTGTATTGGGCATCATATAACGATAACTTTCCCGTCCTGCCAAAACCTGATAGATCACGGTCCGGTCATCATTATACAACACACCGTCCTGACAAACAAAATTGGGGTTGTCAGAAGCAATCGTGATAGACTTTAAACTATTACAACCGGCAAAGGCACTTGTACCGATCTGAGTTAAAGATACGGGAATAGAAACAGAAGAAAGCTTTTTACAGCCTGCAAATACACCATTTCCAAGGCTTCTTACTCCTTCCGGTATGATAATCCGTTCCAGATTGGTACATCCGGAAAAAGCACCGCTTTCTATTCTTTCCAAACTGGAAGGAAAGGTTACATATGATAGACCGGTACAGTCCGCAAAGGCCTCTGCACCGATGACTTTTACACCATTAGGAACAGACACGGAGGTTGCCGTGCCTGTATACTTTACCAATGTGTCGCCATTCATCTCAAATCCGTTGTTTACGGAAGAACTGCTGGCATTCAATCCCGAAGGGGGAATCTGGGTCAATAGGAGCGCTGCCGCTAAGAACAGCGCACCCAGACCTTTCAAAATCGTTTTTTTCATAAACAGCTCCTAACCGGAAATCACTTTAACAACCGTTCGTTTGCTGCCTTTCATACAAAACATCATAATTGACATTAACAGCAGACCAATGGATAAGAACCACTTAGGATGGATAGGATCTCCTGTCGTAGGTGTAGCATCAACCATGCCGCTTGCCGACAGATTGTTCAGATCCACATAAATCGTATAAGGTGAGAAGTGGGTTGCCACAAAGGAGATACAAGGTACCCCATCAATGGTGGTGAATCTGGCATCCAGCTTCTGTAATGTATTATTACCTACCACAGCACCTGCCTTATTATTGCCGCCGTAAGATCTGAGGGCATCTGGTATAGGCATGGTAATGGTTACAGTAATACCGTCTGTATTTTGAATCTTAGTAGTTCCTGTTCTATCATACAAGCTGATATCCATTGCAAAATATCTGATATTCTCTAAGGAACCATATTCATTCAACAATGCCTGTTCTACTGCATTTCTTGCAGACTCACTGTCAGTGATCTTTACTACGAAATCATCGGTAGAACCGTTTACGGTAGCTGTGATCAGACCGGTATTGGAAAGGCCAGTCTTATTCACATCTACTTTCGTATTGCCGCGGTTGGAAGAATTAGGTCTGTTGGTACCATTGCCGCTGACAGAGCTTCCTCCACCGCTTCCAGAGCCGTTGCTGCCGTTACTATTTCCGCCATTGGTTCCGGCACCGTTGCCGCCACCGTTTCCATTTCCATTTCCAGAGCCGCCATTGCCGCTTCCGTTGCCGCTGACAGAGTTTCCTCCGCCGTTTCCTGATCCATTGTTACCGGATCCATTGCCGTTTCCGTTACCATTGGGATCATCTACATTAAATATCCCTTGGCGGAACTGAGGATATACATCCAGATCTGTGGTAACATTGGTAAACTCAGGCAGCCATCCCGTAAAGGTATAGCCATCCTTTTCAGGATTTACACCGGGTGCTGTTGCAGAACCGCCGTGAGGCACACTCTGAACACTGATCTTCTGCTGTCCGTCCGTATTATAGAAGGTTACCGTATGATATACCGTATTATCGGATACGGTTGGTATCGTCTTATAATGGGGATAGATATTCAAATCTGAAGTAACATTGGTATAAGCCGGGAACCAATAATCAAATACCAATCCTTCTGCTTCTCTGCTGGGCGCTTCCGGAGGCACGGCATCTTTTCCTTCTTCAATAAACTGAGGATCACACAGTTTTGCCGTACCGTTATAGTTAAAGAAGTTAACTTCATAAACATGAGCGATCTGATTTCTTGTTCCGAAGCCATGTCTCACAGCATATTCATAGGCCGGTGAAGGATTCTCACACTCAATGTTCAGACCGGTAAGATCTTTATCGTTTCCTTCCGCATCCGTTTTTACAAAAGCATCATCCGATATCAAAAGGACACCTGCCGGAATACGGATATTGGATAAATTGGTATTCTTGAAAGCATGACTTTCAATGGTACGGGTATTGGGAGAAACCTCACAATTTGTCAGGTTACTGCAGCCTTCAAAACAGGACTCCGGTATGGTACTGATTTCCGCATTGCCGAATTTTACCGTTACGATTCCTGTACAATCCCGGAAGGCATTGGGTGCTAACTCCGTCACATTCTCAAACTCATCTTCCCAGATGGTATTGGTTCCTATGGTAATTCCCCTGGGCTTAAGGCACTCTACGATTTTCAATGTACCATCACTTTTTTTCTCATAAATGATGGCATCTACACAGGAGAACTTAGGGTTGCTGTTAAAATTAACATTCTCCAACTTAGAGCAATTTAAGAAGGGAACATTGCCCATCTCACTTAATGTTTCGGGGAGAAGCACAGCATTTAAGGACTCATTGGGCTGGAATGTCTTTATTACATTTCCGTCTTCATCCAGCACTTTGTCAGCAAACACCATATCTCCCAGTCTTTCACCGCCTTCTACACCAGAACTGTACATGATAAAGGTCTGAAGCTTAGTACATCCTGCAAAAGCATAGTCGGGTACTTCCACAATGGAATTTAATACAGCACTGGTCAGATAATCTCTGCCCTGATATACTTCCGGATCCATCGCATAGATGCCTTCCGGCAATGCTGCTCTGAATACTGCATCATATACTTCCTGCTCATCTTCCGCCAGTTCACCATAGGGAATGCCTGTGGCAACTTTAGCCCGTGTACTTGCAACAATCGCATTCTGTTCTTCCCTCTGACGGTCATAAGAGGATAAACTATAACTTCCGTCTTTATCTCCTACTCTTGCTCCATCTTCACCTAAAGAACCATTTTTCAGATCCTGGAATTGCTCTAAGTTAGGTGCTGATACCAAGGTGGGAACGGCACTTATCACCTGACCGGTCACAGGATCCTTTTCCACCCGCAATTCTACTTCCAGATTATAAGGGAACTGACTGGTATAGGAAATATATCTGACACCCAAGGATCTGTCATTGTAGTTATTGTTGGTATCCATAGCATACTTATATGGCTCACTGTTGGGACTGATGGTTCCCACAAACCGAAGCTGCAGGTCTTTATCCGTTGTACTGGTCTTAAATGCCCCCGGTGCAATTTCTTTTACCTTGGTTGCATCAGCAAATTCCACTTCCGATAACAATGTACATCCAACAAACGCTTCACTTCCAATGGTTTCTACAGATGCAGGAATATGAATATATTCGATCTTGTTATTATTTTTAAAGGACTGCTCAATCATAACCAATCGCATGGGACCGATCTGGTCAGGTATATAAACGATGGATTCATCCGCGCCCTCTTTGCTCAGACCAAAACTGGTCAATCTTCCATTGGTGGAACCGGGTGTGACCGGCTCGACACAATAATAATAATTACCGCGGATTCTTTCAAAAGTATCACCATATTTTACAGCATATTGATGCTCACTGGCATATGTATAAGATTCAGACCTCGCATGTCCGGGAACATCAATATAGAAATCCTTGCTCACTTCATAGGTTCCGGGAGGAAGGGTAGAAAAGGCTCCCAAATTTATCTTACCAAAAGTACACTTGGCACCATCACCTATTTTGTATTCTGTGTCTTCATCTTCAACAGCCTTACAATCGCATTCAAATGTAAGGGATGTATTGAGAGCACTTACATGCCATAATTTTTCGCACCCGGTCACATTGGTATGGCCGAATACATTATCACCACCGACTTCACAGTCACCGCTGGGCAAACCTAAATATTCCATAGCAGTACAGCCATAGAATAAATACTCTGCAGTATCAATATTTTTGATATTTTGAGGCAGTGCGACCTGCTGCAGGTTTATACAATTGTAAAACAAACCGTCTCCGACATAATTTAATGATGTAGCCCCATCCTCTATATTGTCATATAAATTGATATTTCTTAATCTGCTGTTCATGAAACAGCCGCTTCCGATTTTCTTAACCTGATAAGGAATGGTGATCTCGGTAATACCGCAGTTCGCAAATGCATAGGAACCGATCTCAGTTAAATTGGTAGGGGATTTTAATGTCACCTGCGTTAATCCGATGCAGCCATCAAACGCATGATTGCCAATGCTTTCAACGGTGGTGGAAACACTTAATGAAGTTACTGAACAATCTTTAAATGCATTATCGCCAATCGCAAAAAATCCCTCAGGAAAAGTCACGCTTCCAATTTGTCCGTTTTCCTCAAATACGCCTTTATTTTCAAACTTACTTGTTCCCTCTTTTTGGTAATCCGGATTATATCTTTTGCTTCCCACACACCTAATAGGTATGACTAAAGGCTCCTGTGGTATTTGGCCATCCGAATCAGAAAATGTCTTGTACACGACATTTTCACCTTCTGTAACGGCCCACTTATCCATGTTATTGGCTGTACAAACTGAATACTCTGCAGGTTCTATCACTTGCGGCGGGTTATCATCCTCTTCTTCACTGTACACTGCCTCTTTAGACATATAATACAAATGTTCAAATCGACCTGCACTTGTTTTATAAACAGGAAAATAGTCATCACTAACATATTCAAAGGCAACGGTATTTGCCGGAATCACTACACTTGTTCCGGCACTTAAACCTCTTTTATTGTAATAAACCACAACGCCTATTTTATTGTTATTCTCTTCTGTATAGGCTATGCCAAACATACCGTCCTGAGTATAAAAGATGTCGGCGCTCTCATAACTAGGGATATCCGGTTTCGCATCGTACTTATCTGTAAATGTAATCCCTGTCGCAATCTCCTCTCCTGCCGCCACGGATTCCTTCACAGGAATTGCCGCCACGATCAAGGCAGAGATCAAGAAAATCCCGGATAATGTGCCCATGACGGTTCTTCTTAACTTGCTTGCACCTTTCCTTGTTTTTGCCTTTTCATTCTGCTTTCCTGCATTCTTCTTAGCCATACTAACCTAACTCTCCTTTATCATTCTATGCGCTTCGCCACTACTACAAAGCGGCCGTCTTCTTCTTCGTAATCGCAGGTGGTCAGCGTTAAGAGCTGATCTCCATAGGTTGCCGTTACCCCCGTATCATACAGGGACAGCGCAGCCATTTCATCCATATAGGAATTAAACTCTTCTTCTGAATTGGCATCAATAAACTGATAATATTTAAATACCACCTCATCTTGATTGTATACCCTGGAGCGGAATACATACATGACCTGGTATATCCCTTCTTCGTATATGGTATCGAAGCGGATCAGCTGATGCTTTTCATAATAAGATTTACTTGCATAACTATCCAGCGAGCCAAACATCTTTCCGGAACGCATATTGTGTCCGTAAATGATGTAGTTTGTGCTGGGTCCTTTTATATCACAGTCGGTATCCAAAAACAATGCACCGTTTCTGTCTTCCTCCTGATTGATATTATGATCCAGATAATAATCGTTATCTCCCGTCTGCATAACCGGGTAATCAATTATTGTATCGGCAATTTTCAGCCATCCAATTAGATTTTTATGCTGATTATATAATGATTTATACTGATTCAGCACCGTATAATATCGGGTTTCTTCCCCAACCTGCGCTTCAACGACCTCATCTTTATACATATCGTTGACTGCCTGATTTTCTTTCTGGCGCAGCAGCTTTGCATTTTCCCTGTCGGTCTGAATGGCTTCTATACAATATATGGCAAAATATCCCAGGCAGCATGCCGCCACTAATGACAATACCCACATGGATATCTTTCGCACCAGCATTTCTTTTCTGGTAAGCACGATCACCCGCTTTTTCTTTGGGGCAGTCTGCTTTTCTTTTCCCGGTTTCTCTCCTTTAGTCGGTGCCTTGGCTGCTTCCCGCCGCCTTTGGCGTGCTCCCTCAGCCTTTTCAAATACCAGATCATCAAAGGCTCTGCCTTCCGGGGAAGTGAACTGGATCTGTCCGCTTTGCATGGCAGAAAAAAGTTCCAGGATATCCTCGTCTTTATCTAAATCGTACTTTTCTTTCAGCTTCCTGATTTTTTCTCGATCCGCTTCTATATGGCTTTGTACAGACAATTTTGCATCTCCATTCTGCACATACTCATGTCAATTATATATTCTATTTACCATTTTACTATATCTTGGAATATATGCAAGCCCAAAACAACATATTGTGCGAATTTTTTGTCGGTAATTTTTCCCTTGTCCTTTAAAATTTTCTTGAAAAAAAGAGGTAACAGAGACAATCTATCTACATAGTATAAAGCATAAAAAATTTTTTGGAGGCTCTATCATGAGTGATTTAACAGCAAGCCAGTGCGGATGCAACGACAACAATAACGGCTGCTCCAGCTTGATCTGGCTCATCATCTTACTTTGCTTATGCGGTAACAATAATGGCAGGTCTTTTGGCGGTTTTGGCAACGGCAACGATGGTTGCTGTGATCTGATCATCCTCCTTCTGCTGCTTTCCTGCTGCTGCGGAGGAAACAACGGCTTCTTCTAGAACAGACCGGCATGGAAAGGGGCGAACAGCCCCTTTCTTTCTGCAGCCGGTCATATTTTGTCTAAAAGGAAAATAGGATAATAAAAAACGGAGGATGTTCGCATGGAACGGGACCCTATTTTTGCATTTGATACCTTGTACACCAATCCCCAGATTCAGCTTTTAAAGCTTTCCATGCCCTTGCTTCCTTCCGATTATCGTTCTTTTCTGGCAGTCTATATCAAGTTTTTGGAATTGCGCCACACCCTGGAACTGGCAGAGGGATTAAGAAAAACCTGCCGGTCACTGCAGTCGGAACAATATACCGTGCCGGATAAAGAAACTTTAGAAGAATATTTTGAAAGCATTTCCTCCTATCTTTCCCCAGAGGACAATCAAAAGCTTTCCAAAATACGGAATATGTTGCAGTCCATGGAACAGTTCAAGCAAATGATGCCCATTTTGGAAATCCTGTCCCAGACAACCGGTGACAATGCAGGCGGTGAGGATTATATGGATATTTTGAAGGGATTTTTAAGCGAAGAACAGCTTTCCATGTTTCAAATGTTTAGTTCAAATCTTTAAAGGAGGCAGCTATGGCAAGTCAAAACTGGATGCAGGACCCCTCTCTTAGGGAAATCAATCCTTCCAAGCTGGATTTTTTGCAAAAACTGGTATTTGAAATGAATAGTTTAAAGGACAAAGAAAAGCTTCCCTTTCTACTAGCCCTGGCAAATCGGGCCAAAAAGGAAAACATATCCTTTGATAACAGGGAAATGGAACAGATCATCGAAGTATTAAAACGGCACAGTACCCCCGAGGAAGTAAAGCGGATGGATGTAATGCTGCAAAAATTTCATTCCGGAAAATAAAAAGGCGGCTGCCGACGGGTCTCTTCCCGCCGGTAACCGCTCATTTTATCCGTTTTTTCATAAGTTTATTTGCAATTACTGTTTTACCACAATGTTGACAATCCTGCCGGGTACATAGATTTCTTTCACAATATTGCCGGAAAGCTTATCTCCCAAGGCTTCCTTTGCCTTTGCAATGGCATCGTCCTTGCTGATATCCTTTGGCACGGAAAGGACTGTCCTGGTCTTACCATTTACCTGTGCAGCGATCTCTACGGTATCTTCTACCGTCTTTGCCTCGTCATATTCCGGCCAGGTCTGCTGATAAACCCTGCCTTCAAAACCGCATGCGCCCCAAAGCTCTTCGGTAATGTGAGGAGCAACAGGATTTAATAGGATCAGGAAGGTGGAAAACTCCGCCTTGTTGATAGCTCCCTTCTTTGCCACATCATTTAACAAAGTCATCAATGCCGCAATGGCAGTATTGTATTTTAGGGTCTCATAGTCGCCGGACACCTTTTTGATGGTCTGATGCATCTTGGTCATCAGATCCTCGGAATAAGCATCTCCGTCTACCAGGATATCCTGCAATTTCCATACTCTCTCTAAAAACCTGCGGCAGCCCTTTACACCATTTTCAGACCACGCAGCGGAAAGATCAAAGGCTCCGATGAACATCTCGTAGGTACGCAGGGTATCTGCACCGTATTCCCTTACGATATCATCAGGGTTTACCACATTGCCCCTGGACTTACTCATTTTTTCGCCGTTCTCTCCCAGGATCATGCCGTGAGAAGTACGCTTCTGATAAGGCTCCGGTGTGGGAACCACCTTCTGATCGTATAAGAACCGATGCCAGAAACGGGAATACAACAGATGGAGTGTGGTATGCTCCATACCGCCGTTGTACCAGTCTATGGGCAGCCAGTAATCAAGGGCTTCTTTGCTGGCTAAAGCCTCTGTATTATGAGGATCGGTATATCTTAAGAAATACCATGATGAGCCCGCCCACTGAGGCATGGTATCGGTCTCTCTCTTTGCAGGCCCGCCACAGCAGGGACAGGTAGTATTGACCCAATCTGTCATGGCAGCCAAAGGAGACTCACCGGTATCCGTAGGCATATAGCTTTCCACTTCAGGAAGCTCTAAAGGCAGTTCGCTTTCCGGAATTGCCACATAGCCGCATTTTTCACAATGAACGATGGGAATAGGCTCACCCCAGTAACGCTGTCTGGAAAATACCCAGTCCCTTAATTTATAATTTACCTTGGCGCAGCCAATGCCTTTTTCTTCCAGATAAGAAATCATCCTTTCCTTGGCATTCTTTACTTCCAAGCCATCCAAAAAGCCGGAATTGACCAAAATGCCGGTTGCCACATCGGTAAATACCTCTTCCTGTACATTCTTTCCCCCTGCCACTACTTCAATAATGGGAAGGCCGAATTTCTTGGCAAACTCCCAGTCTCTTTCATCATGGGCAGGAACCGCCATAATGGCACCTGTACCGTAGGTCATCAATACATAGTCGGACACATAAATGGGAATCTTCACCCCATTTACGGGATTCACAGCCAAAAGACCGTCAATGCAGACACCTGTTTTATCCTTTGCTAACTCGCTTCTTTCAAAATCGGATTTCTTGGCAGCCTGCTCTCTGTATGCCACAATATCCTGCCAGTTGCCGATTCGGTCCTGATACTTATCCAACATGGGATGTTCGGGAGAAACGACCATGTAGGTAACACCGAAGAGGGTATCCGCCCTTGTGGTATAAATACGAAGGGTGTCCTCTGTATCCGCAATGGGAAAATCCACTTCCGCACCCTGGCTCTTGCCGATCCAGTTTTTCTGTGAAACCTTTACTCTTTCAATATAATCAACCGTATCCAGACCTTCGATCAGTTTATCTGCATATTCGGTGATCTTTAACATCCACTGGCTTTTTACCTTACGAACCACCTCGGAACCGCAGCGTTCACAAACGCCGTTTACCACTTCCTCGTTGGCAAGGCCTACCTTACAGGAAGTACACCAGTTAATAGGCATTTCAGATTTATATGCCAGACCTGCCTTAAACAGCTGTAAAAAGATCCACTGAGTCCATTTATAATAACCCGGATCTGTGGTATTGACCTCTCTTTCCCAGTCAAAGGAATAGCCCAGCCCATGAAGCTGACCTTTAAAACGCTTTACATTGTTTTCCGTTACCGTTCTGGGATGGATCTTATTTTGAATCGCATAGTTTTCCGTAGGAAGGCCAAATGCATCCCAACCCATGGGATAAAGTACATTATAGCCCTGCATTCTCCGTTTTCTGGCAACAATATCTAAAGCAGTATAAGGTCTGGGATGACCCACATGGAGACCCTGGCCTGAAGGATAGGGGAATTCCACCAGTGCATAGTATTTGGGCTTGGAATAATCCTCTCCTACCTGGAATGCTTTTTCATCATCCCAGATTTTCTGCCATTTTTCTTCCACTTCTTTGTGATTATATGGTACTGACATGTAACTTTCTCCTCTCTGTCTATGAACATAACACACTGTCCATTCTACTCATTTTATGCCTAATTGTCAAAGCAAAAAACTATTCTATTGCCGTTACAGTCACAGTTCCCACACCCGGTACAAAGGTTATGGTCACCGTATCTCCCACCTTTATCCGGATCACTTCGGCAAACTCACCCCTGCTTAGGTCTACATCAAAGATCTGCTCCTTACCTTCCAAAGCCAGATAGTAATGGGTATTTCCTTCTATGACTACATTGCCTATAGCTTCTATTTTGCCGGTCACCGTCTCCGACAGGCCTGCCTCCTGTGCCGAAATGCCGTTGGTACTCAACAACTCGCCATAAGCTTTTTCGCACTCTTTTACCGTATCGCCGATGGCAACCCATTGATATTTCTGGATATTGACCATGGCATACATTTTTACCAGTCCTGCTCCATCCTTTAAGGCGATAAAATAGGTGGGCTCCCCTGCTATGTTAAGAAGTAAAGGGAAAGTTGCCCGGTAGCCTAAGTTTTGCACCTGACCTTCTGCCGAAGACATGGCAGAGTCCTCAATGGCACCTTCCACCTGATAAAAGCGGGTTTCCATGGTACGCTGGTTCATCAGCACAAAACCAACATTGGACTGGTCTCCGTTGACACTGGTCACACCGGAATATACCCACACATCATCCTCTAAAGCAATATAATTGTAACCATTGGTTGTGGTCAGACAATCCTTCTGGCTTAACAAGCTGTTAAAATAGCCATGCTGCAATGTGCCGTGGTAATCATAAAGCTGCATCAAAAGTTCTGCCTGATATACCTTATCCACCCACTGGGGCACTTCTTCCACCGGATAATCCTCACACTTTCCTGTTATGGCATTGCAGAGTACCACTCTGCCTACGGTTTCTCCGCCAAAAAGGCCGATATTAAATTTCTTTACCGGGCAGATCCAATAAGGTGTGCCGTTGTCATCGATCTCAAAAAAGATCTGATCCCCAAAGATATAGGTAGGGAATTTAAATCTTAAATGTCGATATATATTTCTGTTAAAATGTTCCGACTCCGAATAGCGGATCCCCTCTGTCAGCTGTACACATTGGGTATCCTGGGTTGCCATATCGATCATCATATAAGCAGGAATACCGTTTTTCATATTGGTCAGCCACTTAATGGGGCTGGCATATACCAAAGGAGTCACCCTTACGGGCTTTCCGTTATAGTTAAGCTGGGTATAATTGTCCGCCACCTCAAACTGAGACACCATATTGACCATGCTACCCATTTTTCTATCCCCCAACAGACTGGCGGAATCCTTATCAAGCAGCGGTATGGTATTGTAGTCCACCTGTTTGATATCCTCTGAAAAATCTCTTTCCTCCACCGTCATCAGATCGCTGTACTTTTTGGCATTGATAACGGGAGAAGATAAAAAGCTGCCTATGACCATAGTGATAAACATGGCACCGATCACGCCCAAAAGGATCTTGACAGGCAGCCCTGTTCCCGGCTTCCATTCTACAAGCTTTCCTTTCTTACCGTAGACCTTTCCGGTCTTAACGGATACAAATATCATGGCAGCTAACATGATAGTGATCAAAAACCACCAGGTTCCTACCGAATGCAGATTGAAGGCAGGTAAGGTAATATAATAATAAACAAATGCCGCAAATAAAGCTGCGACAATTCCGATTATCTTGACGATCGTTGTTTTTTTCATATGCGCTCCTTTTTATTGATAGGTTTATGCCAATGCATATTATAAGCTATTTTGGGAGCTTATACAACAGTGTGATTTCATAAAATGGTTATTTCAATACATACTAAATGTCCTTGCACTTTTTATTCTTGAGCCGATAAGCCTTTCGGTAAAATCTAATCAGCCTATATCAGAAGCTAATACAACAGTTCATTCCAATAAACTCGCTTTGCTCGAACAGTATTGGAATGAACTGTAAGCTTCTTCTATAGGCTGATTGATTTTTCACGAAAGATCTTATAAGGCTCTGCATCTAAAAAGTGCAGGGACATGAAGCATATATTTAAATTTAGCTATGACTCATATTTTATTTTGCAATCGATATCTCAACCGCTTCACTACCAGGGGCAGTTAAAACAAGCAGTGCTGCTATGTCGTCAACATCTACAACTCGGTCATAACCTGCCATAGGATATGCAAATTTCTAACTTTTCATAACTGGTCTCCTACGCGCGTATGATCATAAAACAACGGTGATTTCCTAATGAAACCACCGTTTAAAATCTACCAATACTCCCCTTCAAAATCTACACTTTTTTAATTACCATATTGCATCTACCTCATAATTCATCTTGAAAAGGAAATGCATCAGCATCTGTTTTTCTGACCATAAATCCAATACTTTCATAACACTTTTTTGCCCTTATATTTTCCGGAAAAACATTGAGACAAACTGCATCTACCTTCGTTATATGAAAAGCATATTCTATCGCCAGTTGGAGCATTGCTTTCCCTAGTCCTTTTCCTCTATATGAAGGATCGATCATTACAAATTTAAGCATACCTTCATTTGTACTCAAATTTACTGAATAGCAAAAGAATCCTACTACCTTTCCTTCATCTGTCGTTGCAACATACGGACTATCGCCAAATCTGACTGCTAAATCCAACAGAACATTTTCAAAATTTTCTTTCTCAATCGGATATTTAATAAGACTAGCACACCACATAGCGTGTGTTCTCTCATCTGAAATCCAATTCTTAATTTCATCAAAATCATAATATGATATAAAAGGTCTTAATCTCATAACATTCCTCAATATACACTCTGCATTTAAAAATGGCATTCCTCCGCAATACTAAACCATTTCACTACTCTTATATATCCAGTTTAAAAATTCATTCATATACCTTACATGAGGAGTAATAATGTCCGGATTCGCCTCCGGAAATTGTTTGGCATATATTTCCAGTATTTCTTTTAGATTTTTCTCCGATTCCATATAATCATCAATGATATATTGTCTGTCCATACCCATTTTGTGAAGGAGGATGGCTGCCACAACACCTGTCCTGTCTTTTCCTGCGTTACAAAAGAATAACACATTGGTCTTGGCATTCATAATGGTGTCAATGATTTTATCCATTTGACTATCAACCATTTTGATATATGACTTGGAGACTTCATCAACTGTTTTAGGTATGGCATCGCCACCTGTTACCGGCATACAGATATATTGAAGCAAATCATTGTCAATCAACGGACATTTCTTTCTGACTCTTTCATCCTCTTGCCTAAGGTCTACTACAGTGACAATATTATTTTTAATAAGCCATTGTATTTCCGGTTCTGTAATGCAATCCGGAACATCACTCCGCACAAATCTAAGACTGTTGGGAAGAATTGCACGAGTATTTTTTGTACTTTTTAATAAACTTCCCACTACTTTTCTTTTCCTTTCGTCAGACTTAAATATATTCTTTGATCTTTTCTGCAATTGCTTCCGAATACTCTGATTTACCCTCCGGGTATACCCAGCCAAATCCATCATTATCATATCTTGGAAAAATATGAAAATGCGCATGTCCGTAGTCACAACATTTACCGCCATTTTGCATGATGCCATAGCTGTCATTTCCATAGACTTCCCGAAAAGCTCCAACTAATTTACTTGCCGCTTTCATCGTGTCCAAAACAACTTCTTCTGATAACTTATCTATGGAATCAACATGCTCTTTTGGACAGACCAGTGTATGTCCTTCATGGATTGGATCATAATCCAAAAATGCTATGACATTCTCGTTTTCATATACTATGTGAGCAGGCAATTCTTTCCTTGCTATTTTGCAAAAATCACACATACTATAACCTCCACTAATCGCATCTTATCACATAAAATAAATATCAGCATCCCCAAAATCGATACATCTCAAAATAAGCAATAGCAAACACTGTTACCGCATTACCTGCAATATTGAAGATATAGCGAAGTTTATTTAGTTTTGCAGGCTTTCTTGCAATTAGGACATAGAAAGAAGTAAACATTGCAAGAGCACATAATATCATGCATATGATCTGCAGGATGCCGATGGAAACTCCCATAGTCTTAGGCAATCCGTAATCTCCTTCCCTTGCAGCAAATGTAGTGAGCACAAACACGGATAGGGTCGAGACGATCTTTGCGATCTGTCCCATAGTTAGCATGCCCATGCCGGTATTATGCTGCCATCTGCCTGCCCTTTTCATCTTAAGCTTAATAAGAATTATAAATACCGAGATCACCGATAGCATAAAAAATGTGATCAGCAGACAAAGCTTTAAAATATACAGTTTTTCAGGCATCAGTTCCGCTGAGCCCAGTTGAAAGCCTCTGGCTCCGCCGGAATATGCCCTGCCGCCCATAAGCACTGTCGCTTCACCATTGCTTACCTGATACAGTTCATTTCCTATACAGGATATGCCCTCCAGGTTTTCCCCCGGAATGGCGGTCAGGTATGTATAAAATTTAAACAGTCCTGCAACATTGGATCGTGAATTTAAGTAATAGCCATCCGTTTTGTAAGGCTCATTCATTCCTCGTGCATATCGATCCGGCGTAAGCTTGCCAAAGATCCATTCAGGTATCCGCTCATATAATTCATTGCCTGCCGGTTCATTGGTCAGGACGACCACGCCCACCTTAGACTCTCTGTCAAACAACATATTAGAAAGGCCGGAAATGGTTGCCCCGTTATGTCCGAAAGTGCGCACTGCATATTCCGTTACCCCAAAGCCATAGCTGAAGGAAGGAATATCCGTCTCTCCATAAAATATGGATCCGGAGAACAACATATCCTGGGTTGCCTTATTTTGAAAGAGGGGCGCATCCTCATCCACAAATGCCTGCGCATATTTTGCAAGATCTTCTATAGTGCCAGTTACGGAACCTGCAGGATAAAGGGTAATATACGATATCCTGCTTCCAAGGGATTCATATTCTCCTGTTAAGCCATTCAATTTATATGATTTCAGTTTCTGCCGCTGTTCCCAAACCCACTGATTATCTCTATAAGAAGCGGATACGGATGTATGCTCCAGTCCTAAGGGCTTTAAAATATTTTCATGTACATAATCGCAATAATCCATGCCGCTTATGCGCTCCACTACAAAAGCTGCAAGAGCTGCTCCCCAGTTAGAATAGGCTGCAACTTCTCCGGGACGATAGGTCTGTGCCGGCTCAGTAGCCCGAAGGGCCTCTTCCAGTGTGGGAATATCATTTTCGTCATAGACACCCATGCTATAAGTAATCTCACACCAGCCGCCCTGATGATTCATCAGATGCCTTATGGTAATGGGATCGTCGTATGAAAGGTGTTGAAAAAAATCATCGGGTAAATAAGTCCTAATATCAGCATCCAGATCCAGTCTGCCCTGTTCCCATAGTTGCAACACGCTGACCCATATCATGGTTTTGGAAATGCTCCCCCACTCATAGACAGCATTTTCATCGGCAGGGATATGATTTTCCCTGTTTATTTCTCCAAAGTATCCGGTATACAGTGTTTCATCCCCACAAAATACCACCAACTCCAAAGATGCCGCAACATCCGTTTGCATATTTGCTACGGTTTCTATTCTTGTACCGATATCATCAAAAGGCAGTCCGGAAGGACAGGTTTGCTCTGTGGCGTAGACAGTGAGTGGGAAGAAGGAAGCTGTTATTCCCATAGCACACAACATTGCCGTCAATCTGCCAAATAATTTATTTCTTTTTTTCATATCACCGTCACCTCCGCTCAAAGCTCTCTTTCGTCATACTCCAGGACAGCGCATACTGCCTGATATACCGTCATGCCGTATCCTGCAGCAAGAAAGGTCAAACACAGTAAGATGCCGTCTGCCGACCGGGACAATGCTGAAAAAATAGCAAATATCAGTGAAAATGCCGTCTGCACGAAGGGTATCGTGGATGCGTACATGAGTATAGAGACGACTACTATAAAAATGATATAAATGAGAATTCCTTTTAACACATTTCTTAACAAGGAATTCTTTTTGCTCACTGCTCCGTTTTTAAAATAATTTCTAAGCATCTTTGCCATGATCATGATCCCGATCATAAATGCTGCACTAAAAACGACATTATGAAACTCGGATATGGATGTAGATATGTCCAAAAGCTCAAATATCTCACCAATCTCACCTACCGTTTGATTGCTAAATCCCATGGCCAGAGATATCTGCATCAAAATATAGAGTATGATACCGGCACCGCTTGCGATCAAAACCACCAGCAGAAATCTGGCAAAAACAATGCTCTTCCTGTCAGCAGGCACAATGCAGAAAGTTTTTTCATACTCCCTTCTCACCTCTTGATGGACGATCATTGGTACCGTCAGCGCAGCAACTACAAACGCATATAATGCCCAAAAAACCGGCAAAAACAAGATACCGATCAGCCCCCACACAACAAACAATATTGCCATTGCCATGAAGTCGCCGCCTTTTTTGCCTTTCAGAGCGATCATATCAATCCTCATAAGATCGATCAGTGTTTTCATACACAACCCCCTATATTTCAAAGTCTGCCGTCTTTTTGACAGCGATCTCGCAAAACAATGCGCCCAGTCCTGCTGCAATAATATGCAAACCTAGGAATAAGAGACCTTTTCCCCAAATCGACCAAGCGAGCACCCATCTCCAAACAGGGGGTATGATCCCTTTTATAACGAGCACTATAACAACTGCAGGAACTGCTACGGTGAAGATCGCCGTCATCAGATTTCTCATATTGCTTTCATATCCGTATATCCGGGCAGCCATCTCCAAAAAAGCTGCCAAAATGCAAAGATATACAGATACTGCCATCAATATGGCACATAATCCCTCAAAAGAAATCCCCCTGTCACTTTGTGAAAGGTCAAACAGACTTCCGATAATGTCACCGATGCTCCCCGGAAAGATGTGATACAGCTTCGATGATCTGCTAATGAACAAAAATACAAAGGAAAGCATTTCTCCTGCAAACAACGGAAGGATCAGTTCCAAAAACGCTGCCCTTGTTACTGCCGCCCCGGAGACAGGCAGGATGCCGTATATTTTTCTGGTATCCGAATTAGCCAATTCCTGTACAGGTCCAAAAATCGCCAGAATCGCAGCAACACAAAATACCCCCAAAGGGATTCCAAACAAGGCCAATAGAAAGCTGAGAATAACAAATCCCATCACATAAGGAAGGGTAAGTGACCTGACGGATACAAAATCAAACCGTATCATTTTCAGAATGTCTTTCACTCTTATCCTCCTTTGCAATGTAGACCAATATCTCATCAATACTTGCTTTTTCAATCTCTATAGACCGGGGCACTTGATCCAGATCCTCACTTTTCATCAATGCATCAAAACCGTTGCGATAGCCATGGAAACCGATGCATTTTTCTCTGACATCAGAAGGGATATCCTCTTTCGCCCCCTTGATCACTGCATAGCTTTCACACAGATCGTCCTTGGTCCCTGTAAACCATACTCTGCCGTTGTGGAGTATGGTCACATAATCGGCAATCCGCTCTACATCGGCGGTGATATGAGTGGAAAACAGCACACCCCGGTTTTCATCCTCCATGTACTCGGCAAGAATATCCAAAAGTTCATCACGGGCAACCGGGTCCAGTCCGCTGGTAGGCTCATCAAGAATGATCAGTTCTGCATTGTGAGACAGGGCCACCGCTATCATCAGCTTCATTTTCATGCCCTTGGAAAATGTACCGATCTTCTTGCCCTCCGGCAGATCAAACTCCTTGATCCTGCGCAAAAATTCATCACTGTTCCAGTCTTTGTAAAACGGCTTAAGCTGATCCTGCACCTGTTTTACATTCAAATGATTGGCAAGGTAAAGGCTGTCAAATACCACTCCCAGCCGTTCCTTAATGGCAATGGTATCTGTTACGCTGTCCATTCCGAATACGCTGATCTTCCCGCTATCAATCTTTGCCATATTCAGCACGGAACGAATGGTCGTAGTCTTGCCCGAACCGTTCTGCCCCACAAATCCCATGATATATCCCTTGGGCAGTGAAAAGCTGACATCCTTTAGGGAAAAGCCTTCGTAGCTCTTGTTCAGTTCTGTGATCTCAAGAATATTCTCCATCTTCATTCCTCCATAAATCTTTTCAGCGCATCTGCAATCTCTTCATCGGAAAGACCTGCATTTCTACCGTTTACCACAGCCTTTTCCAGCCCCTCTTCCATTTCACAAAGCATCCGCTCCCGCAACAATTCATTGTTCCTTGGCGCAACAAAATATCCCTTGCCTGTGACAGAGATAATAAAACCTTCCTCCGCCAGGTCATTATAGGCTCTTGTAGTGGTGATGACACTGATTTTTAAGTCTCTGGCAAGTTGTCTGATGGACGGCAGCTGCTCATCCTCTGTGATCTTGCCCTCTAAGATCTGTGCCTTGATCTGCTCTTCGATCTGCTCGTAGATAGGCAGTTCGGATTTATTCTTAATTATAATTTTCATAAGGGGTACCTTTTCAACTGTTAATATTAAGATATATACAGTATGACATGTGAGATAGAGACTTGTCAATAGATTTATTTTTCCCTTTTATGTTTTAAAGGCAAAATATAAAACAAATATCCAAAAAGCCATATAGGAAATATAAGCAATGCAATAAAGATCAGAAAACGAAAGCGGGCCAGCAAAAGCGAGATCACAATGCCAACGATCAATATAACAGCCAGCACCCGCTTTGCAAAAAGGTATTCGGCTTCACCTGCAAAATTCGTTTTTCGGAATGCAAACGCTCTGAATAGACCATAAGCTAACAGATCCATCACAAACAAAAATCCGATATAAGCTGCTCCATTGATCAATACAAGCAGCCCATTCATACCGGATGCCATAAGATCAAAGAACCAATTGAAGTTTTCACCGTCAATGATGATATCTCCATCTCCTGTGCTTATGAGCGGTTCTTCAAAAAGCCCACACCACTCCCAAACATACAGGGCGGCAAACACTGTCACGATCACCGTGATGATCGTAAATATACTGATACGGATCTTCTCATTCCTGTCAAGTATGTTAAAACCTGCTCTCATAAGTTTCTTTATTTATCCTCAACTACTTTTCCACTTTCCATGTGCTGAATATGGGTTCCATACTTTTTCAGAAAGGCAACAAAATCATTTACCTGACTCATTTCAATATCGAAAGAAGTGTAGGCCTTTTCTTTTAAATATTTCTTCTTAGAGGGAGTTAAATACTCACCGCGCATAGCCTTTTTATCCTTGTCCAAAAAAGAAAACTGGCCTCTATGAGTAGCAATATAAGCAATGTCACTGATATTCCATTTCTTATATCCCAGCACTGTGCCGGAGACAAGCTCATGCAATATTTCTCCATTATTTGTGACATAGAAGGAGCCAAAGGTCTCTACCAGAGGATATGTTTCCTCTATCATAATCCTGAATTTTTCATTTCCCTTCTTGTCGATCATAATGCAAAGAACTAAAATAACAATAAATCCTACAATTAAGGCAATTCCTATTGGTGACATATTTTTTCTCCTTTATCATTTTGTATATATTAGCTTACTTTTTATATTTCTTTTCAATTACAAGTGAATAGACAGCCATAGCAACAATACTTTCTATCATAACTCCTGCAACCGAAAGCAGTATCCATCCGGAATTTTGTCCTGCAAGCAAAGGGATTCCTAATATGATCAGCACGATACCAAATATACAAAATAGTTTTGCTACAGCATGGTTATATTTTTTGATATCCGAAACCTCAAATACATCTGCATTGGCCCAAAACCCCACAGGTTTCTTGGAAAGACATGCGTATATGGCCAAACATACAAATAGACATCCGATAGCGCTCCATATCAGAAAACCGATTATCCTACCGGTCATATTGATACCTCCACCGACTCTTTCTTAATTGCTCTGATTATACCAGACATCATTTCAAACAATTCTAAATTATAGTGTTTGATATTTCTTTTAACTTCCCTGTCCCCTTCCAACTGAACTGTCGCAAATTTTGCAACAGTTGACATATCTACTTCTTCCTTAAGTGCATTATTGATATGCTTGCCTATCGTTTTAACATCTCGATTTATTAATATATATAAAAAGTTTATCATCCTATTTCCTTTTCATCAAGTACCGCTTCCTCTTACCAACGCAACTCACACTTACCAGTGGCATCTTTAAATTCCCAGCACAAATAATATCTATTTCTTGCATCTAGTTCTATTTTGCATATGATAGACTGCGGATTTAATTTCATTAACTGTTGCTTTTTCCGATCCAACAGAATTACTTCCACATTTCCTTTTGACAATTGTGCATCAAAGAAGAACTCGTATGTCTTACTTTCACGAAATCTTCCTACATGCTTAACCCAGCCTGTACAGGAATCCAATGTTGCTCTATCTGCATTTTTGCCGTGACGAAACACAAATATAATTGCAGCAGTTCTCCTCAATACTGCAAAACCTTGGCAATATAATATATATATAACAGCAAAGACTGCCACTACAATCGCAATAGATAATAATATATCCAATGCCTTCCCCTCCGCAAATTTGAATTTGCCCAGCACCACAACTTAGAATTTATCAATCTCATTTGGCTTTCTTTGGTTTCTTTTCGGGCAGTTCCGCATACATGCCTCCCAGTAATTCTGCAATCAAATCTGAATCTTCAAATTTGTCGAATACATGCATCAGCGTCTTTGAACCTTCATAAGGATAACGCAGTTCTGAGTCTTCAAGAAGTCTGTCCGATGTCGGCGTTCTCTTTAAAAATAGTTCCCCATCTCCAATATCGCCTATCAGTTTACCGTTAAGGTACACAAGGTATCCGCCCATCATGGATTTTATGACAATATCACCGGCTACAGAAAAACACTCATGTACATATTCGTTAAATTCATTCACTATAATTACCTCCACAACTACCGATTTATATACTATCAATTTTAGTAATCAATACTTATTAGGAAAATACTTTTTCCCAAGTTGCCATAGATATCTATCTATATCTTTCAGATTGTAAGTAGTGATATCATAAAATTCTGCAAATTTTAATAATATGTTTTTAAAAGCTGAATAATCTTTCAAATCAGCCTGCTTAAAACTTTCAAACTTATCCTTTCTTTTAAAATACATTAAAATCTTATCTACATATGAATCATATATTGGAAAATCTATTGGATTATGATGTGAACAATATTTAGTAGCAAATGAATAAAATACTTTCTTCTTCCCTTTTATCTCAACATTGGCAATTTCAGAAACTAAGGTAGTATCTCCTGTTTTTAATCTTTTATCGATATCTAAACTTAAAATGTGTTTTGCTACTGAAAAAATCGAAAAAATATTTGTGCTGTAGAAATCATTTAATGCACTTGCTTTTATCAAGATATCTTCTATCTCGGTATTATTGGGAAAGGTTTCTATAAAAAGTTTATCTAAACTTCTTTCCTGCAAAACATAATTATCGAGAGAATCCCATAAAACCAAATATTTTTTTACCTCTTGATTACAGGGCCTTGGTATATTAGCATTCATGATTTGATACTCTCCCAATGAAATTAATATATATAAATTCTCATTTATATATCTAAAATATATAATATCCAACCATACATTTCAAGCCATTAAGGCCTATTACCTCTTAAATGATATACGCCCGGCTCAGCCATTTCACAAGTTTCTTTTTTGTATTATTTGATAAAATACACTATCTATCCTCAGTGGGACTGTTTTTTGAAAACCTTATAAGCTCTTTTGTGAAAAATCGATCTGCACATAGAAGAAGCTTACAGTTCATTCCAATCCTGTTTGAGCGAAGCGAGTTATTGGAATGAACTGTTGCATTAGCTTCTGATATGGGCGGATCAGATTTTCCCAAAAGGCTTATTGGTTTCAAAAAACAGTCCCACTGAGGATTATATAGCACATTCCCCAAACTAATTTTTACCAAAAAAGAAGCAGCCTGAATCAGACTGCTCCCACACTTATCATATCAATTTCCAATACTTTTATTTTACCACTCTTACCCGGAATACCCCATCAACAGCAGAAAGCTTTTTGATCACCTCATCCGTAGCAGGTGCCTCAACATCAAACATGGATACCGCATAGTCACCTCTGGACTTATTGCTCATATCGGAGATATTGATACCCTCATCACCAAAAGCAGCCGCTAACTTTGTGATCATGTTGGCAATATTCTTATGGAATACGGCTATTCTTCCTGCTTGGTCGCATACGCCCATATCCAATGCGGGATAATTTACGCTGTTCTTGATGTTGCCGTTTTCCAGATAGTCTTTCATTTCCTTTACGCCCATAACAGCACAATTGTCCTCAGATTCCTCTGTGGAAGCGCCGATATGAGGTGTTACGATACAGCCTTCCTTGCCTGTTGTAATGGTATTGGGGAAGTCTGTTACATATTTGCGGATCTTACCGGATGCAATGCCCTTTAACACATCCTCTTCCTTGCAGAGCACATCTCTTGCAAAGTTTAAGATCACCACACCATCCTTCATCATGTCGATGGTCTCGCTGTTGATCATGCCCTTGGTGCTGTCTAAGGCAGGTACATGAACGGTGATGAAATCACACTCTTTATAGATCTCCGTTACATCCAGTACATGTTTGACATCCCGGCTTAAATTCCATGCCGCATCTACGGAAAGATAAGGGTCATAGCCGTATACTTCCATGCCCAGATGCCTTGCAGCATTTGCCACCTTTACACCGATGGCACCCAGTCCGATAATACCCAGCTTTTTGCCCATGATCTCTGTTCCGGCAAATTTTTTCTTTTCCTTCTCAGCTGCCTTTGCCACATCCGCATTATCCTGCTGGCCTTTTACCCAGTCAATGCCGCCTGTGACATCTCTGCAGGCAAGGAGCATACCACAAAGAACCAGTTCCTTTACCGCATTGGCATTGGCGCCGGGTGTATTGAATACCACGATTCCTTTCTGTGCACAATCATCCAAAGGAATGTTGTTGACACCTGCACCGGCTCTTACTACTGCAAGGAGCTTGTCCGAGAATTCCATGCCGTGCATATCCGCACTGCGGACCAAAATGCCTTCCGCATCATTAACATCTTCGGTTTTTGCATAGCCTTCGCCAAAATGATCCAATCCGATCTTGGCAATGGGATTTAAACAATAATACTGATACACTGCTTTATCCTTCTTTCTTCCGTTTTTCCTTCGCTTCTTTATGCGTTCTTTGCTTCAAATTCCCGCATAAATGCTACCAGCTTCTCCACGCCTTCCTTGGGCATAGCGTTGTAGATGGAGGCACGCATGCCGCCTACGCTTCTATGTCCCTTTAAGTTGACAAAGCCGGCTTCGGATGCTTCCTTCACAAATTTTGCATCCAATTCTTCATTTCCGGTAACAAAAGGTACATTCATTAAGGAACGATCCTCTTTTACTACCGTGCCTTTGAACAATTTGCTTTCGTCCAGGAAATCATATAAGATCTTGGCCTTTTCTTCGTTTTTCTCTTTCATAACGGAAAGGCCGCCCATCTTCTTTAACCATTTAAACACCTTGCCACAGATATAAATACCATAGCAGGGAGGTGTGTTGTATAAGGAGTCCGCATCTGCATGGATCTTGTAACGCAGCATGGTAGGTGTGCCGGGAAGCACATCTTCTGTGATCAGATCTTCTCTGATGATCACAATGACTACGCCTGCCGGTCCGATATTTTTCTGTACGCCGCCATAGATCACGCCGTATTTTTCCACATCCACAGGCTCCGATAAGAAACAGGAGGAAAGGTCTGCTACTAAGGTATGTCCCTTGGTATCAGGCAGGGTGTGATATTTGGTGCCGTAAATGGTATTGTTTTCACAAATATATACATAGTCCACATCGTCCGGAATATCCAGATCGCTGCAGTCTGGTATATAAGAGAATGTCTTGTCCGCACTGGAAGCAAGCTCGACAGCCTCACCGTAGATCTTAGCTTCCTGGTATGCTTTCTTTGCCCACTGTCCCGTTACGATATAACCTGCTTTCTTGTTTTTCATCAGGTTCATGGGGATCATGGCAAACTGCTGGCTGGCACCGCCCTGTAAAAACAGTACTTTGTAGTTATCGGGAATCTGCATCAGATCTCTCAGGTCTGCTTCCGCCTCTTTGATGATGGTATCATACACTTTGGAACGGTGGCTCATCTCCATAACGGACATGCCGCTCCCTTTATAATCCATCATTTCCTCTGCAGCTTCTTTTAATACTTCTTCCGGTAAAACTGCCGGACCCGCTGAAAAATTATACACTCTGGACACCTTTGGTCCCTCCTCTTTTTTCTATCTTGTAAGCCGTCTTCCGACGGCAAATCCAAGTCTCATTGTACAATCCTATATTTTTTTCGTCAATGCCAAATTTAATAAAACATGACTACCGGGGTTCCCTCTACTGCCATTTCATACAGCTGGCTCACTGCTTTCATGGGAGTATTGATACAGCCGTGGGAGCCGTTGGTGCGGTATATTTTGCCGCCAAATGAGCCTCTCCAGGTAGCATCGTGGATACCGATATTGCCATAGACTGCCATCCAATAGGAAACCGGCGTACGATAGTCTTCACCGATCAGAACACGGTTTCTCTGCTTAAAATAAATGTAGCATACCCGCTCCGGTGTCCCGTTTCCCTTACTGGTATTGCCGGTTACCACCGGTGTGGAAAGCTTTAATGAACCATCCACATAATAGTACATCATTTGATTGCTCATATCTACTTCAATGTAGGTACTGCCAATATCGTTTCCCATTGTAGAGCCAAAGCCTCTCTGGCTGTAAATTGCTTCTGTCTTGGCATCCTTTCCCGCATAGATCAATTCGGTCAATGTTTCCGCTTCTTTTTTCTGATTCAGCTTATAGCCATAGTTACCTTTTTCAATGGTTATGACCCCGCCTCTGGTAGGACTAAAAGTCCAGGGGCCGTTGGTATTGTCATGGAGATTCGCCAGAGTCTCTACATAATCGTTTACTTTTTCTTCATCCAGGACCAGTTTTCCTTCTTCATCCAGCATGAAAGTACCCGTTTCTTCATCCATAGCAAGAAGCCCACTGATGACGCCGGCATCTATGACCTCATTTCCATCATAAAACTGGCATACGATCTCCACATCCTGAATATCTTCCACCTTTTCCCACATAGCAAGGGTCTTTAACATTTCATCCGTATATTCCAGTTCTACATAACAGCCTGACTCTTTTAAATTTATGTATCGCTCTCCGTTCAGTACCGCTTCTTCCACTGACGCAATGACAAGATCGGTATCCAACAAATCCGTAGTATCATCAATAAGCTGATAGCCATTCTTTTCCAAAACGATCTCAACCCGGATATTATCAGGATCCGCCTGATCTTTGATAAGCGGCATGGACATCAGATATTCCTCCAAAGCAGCCGTATCGATCTGTCCTTTTGGCGTGATCTGATGATCCACCTGCTCTTTGCTTATTAATGCATATCCCCAGGCAAGGGGATTCTGCTTATCCTTAATGCTTTGCAGATCATCCAGATAAGAATAAGAAAAATGCATTTCCTCTATGGGAATCTCATAGCTTGTACCGTTTCTGTCTGAAAGGGTAAAAGAAGCACTTTCTGTCTTGGCAAGCAATATTTCATTTAGTTCTTCCGGTGTCATGCCTGCAGCATAAACACCATTGACGGTTATCCCATTCATATAGGTATCTGCATAATACCACACCAGCCCCAGATAGATCACTGCTGCCATAAGGATCGGTGTCAGAATCAGGATTCCCAAAACCGTCAGAAGCTTTTTTCTCATAAGCATCCCTTTTCTTTTTATTTAGCTTTGTTTTAAGTCATCTCCGTCAAATACTTCGCTGATAGGTGCTCCGGCAGGAACCATGGGGAATACCTTGTCGTCCTCATGGATCACCACTTCAATCAAAACAGGTCCCTTACATTTTAAGGCCTTCTTTATTGTGGGAAGCACCTCTTCTTTTTTAGTCACTTTATAAGCAGTACAGCCTAATGCTTCTGCTACCTTACAATAATCTACGGAGTCGTTCAATACTGTCTGGGAATAACGCTTTCCGTAAAATAAGGTCTGCCACTGTCTTACCATACCCAAAACCTGGTTATTGATAACAACTTCGATAATGGGGATGTTGTAACGGCTTGCTGTTGCTAACTCCTGCATATTCATGCGGAAGCACCCGTCTCCCGCAATGTTGATAACGGTCTTATCCGGCCTTCCCAGCTTGGCGCCGATGCAGGCCCCCAAACCATACCCCATGGTACCAAGACCGCCGGAGGATAAGAAGGTGCGAGGCTCTTTATAATGATAAAACTGAGCTGCCCACATCTGATGCTGGCCCACATCGGTGGTAATGATGGCATCGCCTTTTGTAGCCTTATCCAATTCCTCAATAAAGTAAGGACAGCATAAACCTTCCTCCTCATACTTTAAGGGGTACTTTTCTTTATATGCTTCTATATGCTTGATCCATTCCTTATGTTTCTTTTTGGAAATTTTTTTATTGATCTTTGTCAGGATCTCTTTTAAGTCACCAACAATGGCTGCATCTGTTTTAATGTTTTTGTTGATCTCAGCCGCATCGATATCAATATGGATGATCTTCGCATTCTCAGCAAACTTCCCGGGATTGCCGATAACACGGTCAGAAAAACGAACCCCCAATGCGATCAGCAGATCACAGTCGGAAACGCCTAAATTGGATGCTTTGGTACCATGCATGCCCAGCATACCCGTATATAAAGGATCGTGACCGTCATATGCGCCTTTTCCCAGAAGGGAATCACAGACAGGTGCATCCAGCTTCTTTGCCAGATCTCTTACCTCTTTATCTGCTCCTGAAAGGATCGCACCGCCTCCTACAAAGATAAAAGGCTTCTCTGCTGCTTCGATCAAAGAGATCACTGTATCAATATCCTCTTCCGTATACCGGGATTCCTTTTTGGCGGGTTCCGGTTTTACCGGGGTATATTCTGCCTTATTGGCTGTTACATCCTTGGTGATATCTACCAAAACAGGACCGGGTCTGCCGCTTCTTGCAATATCAAATGCCTTACGCAGGGTATCCGCCAAAACATTGACATCCTTTACGATGAAGCTGTGCTTGGTAATGGGCATGGTCACACCTGCAATATCCACCTCCTGGAAAGAGTCTTTTCCCAATGCGGGAAGATTTACATTTGCGGTGATAGCCACAACGGGAATGGAATCCATATGTGCCGTAGCAATACCTGTGACCAGATTGGTGGCGCCGGGGCCGCTGGTAGCCATGCAGACTCCCACCTTGCCTGTCGCCCTTGCATAACCGTCAGCCGCATGGGCCGCACCCTGTTCGTGGGATGTAAGCACATGACGAATCTCGTTGCTATGCTGATATAAAGCATCATACACATTTAAAATGGTGCCGCCGGGATAACCGAATACGGTATCCACACCCTGCTCTTTTAAGCATTCTATTACAATTTCTGAACCTGTTAATTGCATGATATCCTCTCTCCCTTAATGAAAACTTTATGTATCTTATTTCTTGATCTCTAAGATCGCGCCTCTGTTGCCACTGGTAACCAGCTCTTTATATCTGGCAAGATATCCGGTGGTGACTTTGGGCTCACGAGGCTGCCATTTTGCTCTTCTTGATGCCATCTCTTCATCAGACACCTTGACATTCAACTGATTTTCAGGAATGTTGATGCTGATGATATCGCCTTCTTCCACCAAAGCGATAGGACCGCCTACTGCCGCTTCCGGAGATACATGTCCGATGGATGCACCTCTGGATGCACCGGAGAAGCGTCCGTCCGTGATCAGCGCTACACTGGCGCCTAAGCCCATTCCTGCAATGGCAGAGGTGGGATTTAACATCTCGCGCATGCCCGGTCCCCCTTTGGGGCCTTCATAACGAATCACAACCACATCTCCTGCTTTGATCTTGCCGCCTTTTATGGCATCGATGGCATCCTCTTCACAGTCAAATACCCTGGCAGGACCTTCATGTACCATCATCTCCGGTACCACTGCGGAACGCTTCACCACGCCGCTGTCAGGAGCCAGATTGCCTTTTAACACGGCAATGCCTCCGGTTTCGGAATAAGGGTTCTCCACAGGGCGGATAACCTCAGGATCCTTGTTGATGCAGCCTTCTATATTTTCTCCTACGGTCTTGCCTGTTACGGTGATCAGATCCGTATAAAGAAGCTTTTTCTTGTTTAACTCATTCATGACAGCATATACGCCGCCCGCTTCGTTTAAATCCTCCATATAGGTAGGTCCAGCAGGTGCCAAGTGGCATAAGTTAGGAGTCTTTGCAGACAGCTCATTGGCAATATCCACATTCAGATCCACCCCTGCTTCATGTGCAATGGCCGGCAGATGCAACATGGAATTGGTAGAGCATCCCAATGCCATATCTACTGTCAGAGCATTTAAAAATGCCTTTTCCGTCATAATATCCCTGGGCTTAATGTCTTTTTCCACCAGCTCCATGATCTTCATACCCGCATGCTTTGCCAGGCGGATACGCTCGCTGTAAACAGCGGGAATGGTTCCGTTGCCCTTTAAGCCCATGCCGAGAGCTTCTGTTAAGCAGTTCATGGAATTTGCGGTATACATACCGGAGCAGGAACCGCAGGTAGGACAAACCTTTTCTTCGTATTCCGCCAGCTCTTCCATGGACATATTGCCTGCCGCAACGCTTCCTACCGCTTCAAACATGCTGGAAAGGCTTCTCTTTTCGCCTTTTACTCTTCCTGCTAACATCGGACCGCCGGAAACAAATACGGTGGGAATGTTGACTCTTGCCGCAGCCATTAAAAGGCCCGGCACATTTTTATCACAGTTGGGGATCATCACAAGGCCGTCAAAGCCATGAGCCAAAGCCATACACTCCGTGCTGTCTGCGATCAGATCTCTGGTTACCAAGGAATACTTCATGCCGATATGTCCCATGGCAATACCATCACATACTGCAATGGCAGGGAACATGATAGGGGTTCCCCCTGCCATGGCAACGCCCATTTTCACTGCTTCACAGATCTTATCCAGATTCATATGTCCCGGCACGATCTCATTGTAAGAACATACGATACCGATCAAAGGTCTTTGTCTTTCTTCTTCTGTATATCCCAGTGCATTAAACAGACTTCTGTGGGGTGCCTGGGCTGTTCCCGTCTTAACGCTGTCGCTTCTCATTCTCCCTCATCCTTTCCTAAGCTGATACTTACCTTTATGTATCTCTGTTTTTTGTATCTGTATCTTATCTATCTTGCTTTCACCCGCATCATATCCGCTGTGTCAGCAGATCACCCATTTCTTTACATCCAACAAGCTTAAAAGCAGCTGCCTCTTCCTTTTCCTGCGGCATGATGTCTGCTGTCCGATAACCGTCCTGTAACACTTTTTTTACTGCCCCGTCAATGGCATCCGCCTCTTTATCCAGATCAAAGCTGTAACGCAGCATCATGGATGCGGAAAGCACTGTTGCAATGGGATTGGCAATGTCTTTTCCTGCAATATCCGGTGCGCTTCCGTGGCTGGGCTCATACAAGCCGAACCTGGTATCGTTTAAGGAAGCAGAAGCCAGCATACCGATGGAGCCGGTCACCATGCTCGCTTCATCGGATAAAATATCTCCAAACATATTTTCCGTTAAGATCACATCGAATTGCGCCGGATCCTTTACAAGCTGCATGGCACAGTTATCCACCAGCATATGTTCTAAGGTCACCTGGGGATAGTCCTTTGCTACCTCTTCCACCACTTTTCTCCAAAGTCTGGAAGAGTCCAGCACATTGGCCTTATCCACACTGGTCACCTTTTTCCTTCTCTTCATGGCAATATCAAAGCCCTTTATGGCGATCCTTCGGATCTCATCCTCGGAATAAGTCAAAGTATCCGTCGCCACCAGTTTACCGTCTACCTCTTTGGTATATCTTTCTCCAAAATACAGGCCGCCGGTCAGTTCCCGCATGATCATCATGTCAAAGCCCGCTTTGGAAATCTCCTCTTTTAAGGGGCAGGCTCCGGCAAGCTCATCATATAAGATGGCCGGGCGAAGGTTGGCAAAAAGCTGTAAGGACTTGCGAAGCTTTAAAAGTCCCGCTTCCGGTCTCAGATTCGGCTCCAGTTTATACCAGGGGCTGGTTGCCGTATCTCCGCCGATGGAGCCCATCAGGACCGCATCTGCACCTTTTGCCGTTTCAATGGCTTCGTCTGTTAAAGGCACGCCATGGACATCAATAGAGGCACCGCCCATTAAAATATCAGTATATTTCATGGTATGGCCGAATTTCTCTCCCACTGCATCCAGCACCTTTTTGGCTTCTGTCACGATCTCCGGTCCGATGCCGTCTCCCGGAATACATACAATATTTAATTCCATTTTATTATCCTCCTAAAAAAGCGCTTGACGCAGAGTCGGCATTTGACCGTTGCGACAAGCGCCTTACATGTTCTTATCTCAAATAAAACTTATTCCGCACCGGGTTTTTCCACCTGGGCAATGGCAGTTTTATTCATAGGAATACGGCAGTTTTTGTTGTTACCGAATTCTACAATGACCGTATCCTCGGATATGTCAATGATCATGCCATAAAATCCGCTGGTAGTAAGCACGCTGTCTCCGATCTCCAAAGAAGAAAGCATCGCTTTGATTCTCTTTTGCTCTTTTTTCTGGGGTCCTGACATCATCAGAAACATGACCACAATGACCACCAGCCATACAATAATAAAGCTTACCGGACTATATGACGTATTTTCTGCTGTTTCGCTTAATAAAATTCCCATAATAACCTCCAATATAAAAACACTTCCGGTCTTTGGACCAGCTAACACCAATCATACACAAAATGGGGGATTTCTTCAAGTATTTTTCTAAATTTTCCCTTTCCTATGATTTCCTGTTTCAGGTTTCCTCTCCTGCCTCCATAAGTGAAAGAGCTTCTTTTTTAAATACCGCAAATCTGCCTTCATCCAAAGCATCCCTGATCTTCTCCATGAAATGATTATAAAAATACAGGTTATGAAGGACACAAAGCCGCATACCAAGCATTTCCTTTGCCTTTAACAGATGCCTGATATAAGCTCTGGAATACCGCCTGCAGGCAGGACAGCCGCAACCTTCCTCTACAGGTCTGTCATCGGTCTCATATTTGGCATTGAGCAGATTGAGCTTTCCGAATCGGGTATATAAATGGGCATGTCTGCCGTTTCTGGTGGGATAAACGCAGTCAAAGAAGTCGATTCCCCGCTCCACCGCTTCCAAAATATTGGCCGGTGTACCCACTCCCATCAGGTAAGTAGGCTTATTCTCCGGCAGATAAGGCACTGTTTCTTCCAGCACATGATACATCTGTTCATGGCTTTCTCCTACCGCCAGACCGCCGATGGCATAGCCGGGCAGATCAAACTCTGCGATCTGTTTGGCATGCTCGATGCGGATATCATCAAATACCGCTCCCTGATTGATGCCAAAAAGAAGCTGGCTTTTGTTGATGGTATCATCTAAGGCATTTAACCGCTCCATTTCGTTTTTGCATCGTTCCAACCATCTGGTGGTACGGGCTACGGAAGCCTCCACATATGTTCTGTCGGCAAGAGCCGGCGGACATTCATCAAAGGCCATGGCAATGGTAGATGCCAGGTTGGACTGGATCTGCATGCTTTCCTCCGGACCCATAAAGATCTTGCGTCCGTCTATGTGGGAATGAAAAGTAACCCCTTCTTCTTTGATCTTACGAAGTCCCGCCAGAGAAAATACCTGAAATCCGCCAGAATCGGTTAAGATAGGCCTGTCCCAGCTCATAAAACGATGGAGCCCGCCCATGGTCTTTACGATCTCATCTCCCGGCCTCACATGTAAATGATAGGTATTGGAAAGCTGGATCTGGGTCCCGATGGCTTCCAGATCCTCTGTAGATACGGCGCCTTTAATGGCTGCCACCGTTCCCACATTCATAAATACAGGGGTTTCCACCGTTCCGTGAACTGTGTGAAAACGCCCTCTTTTTGCTCGTCCTTCTTTTTTCAGCAGTTCGTACATATCCGCTCTAATCCTCCAGGGATTCCACAAATTCTTCTAAGGTAAGCCCTTCTTTGGTAATATAGGTAGCTGCTTCCACACCTACATAGCGGAAGTGCCAGGGCTCATATTGGATACCGGTCACATATTCCTTGCCCAAAGGATAACGCAGGATAAAACCATACTCATAGCTGTGCTCCGCCAGCCATTTACCGGCTTCGGTATCAGCAAACTCCTGCTCCAGCTTCTTATAAGTATCGCACACGATATCCAACGCTAACCCAATCTCATGCTCAGAAGCTCCCGGCACCGTAACTGCCTGAGCAGCAGCCGAATAAGCCTCCATATAGGTCATGCCTTCCTTCATATAAGGCCTGATCTTCCGGTTAAATAAATATGCCTGATAATCCATGTCACGATAAGGAGAAGCAATATCCAGATTAATACCGTCTTTTTTTGCAGCCTCCTTCATTCTCAGCCAATCGGGAATGATCCGTTCATCACATTCCATCATACCCTTTAAGGTTTCCACTCTCCCCAGCTCAAAGGTATAGTCATCCGGGATGCTATACCTTTTATTCACTAAAATCAGGCGCCAGTCATCCTTTTTAAAGGTAACATTTTCTCCGATTGCCTCTGGGGCAGCCATATCATATTCATAAGCATCCCCTTCTGACAGTAGAACATCATAGCGCTGCATATCTTCTTTGGGCTGTCCGCTGTAAGCAAACACATATACCGATACTGCATTCCAGGCAAAGCTGCAGCCGACTCCATAAAGCAGAAACAGGACCACACAGCATAAAAGCTTATATTTTCCAAACCTGCTTTTTTTATCCCCATTCAGTTGTCTCTTACGCCCTTTCGGACTTTTCTTTTTTGACATGACTGCACCTCTTGCCTTTATGTACCATGTTTCCAGAAGTTACGGGCAGAATCCCGAAAAACCACAGGTTTTCCGGGATCGCTTCGCTCGTCAAATGTTCGAACAAGCATCTGCCCTTTGCGAATATTATACCATGATTACGCTTTGCTTCATCATGGCTCGCGCACATTCGCCAAATGTCTGCTTCGCAGCCGCTTGGCTCATTGTGTTCGCG
>JAFLSW010000019.1 GCA_022510725.1 Lachnospiraceae bacterium | reverse complement strand
TAATTGATAACTATTTATTATCTCTCAAATACTATACTATTAATCGATTATATAACCCACCATTTTCAATAAATAATCCCTATCTTCCCCAATTTAAGCCTTCTATATTGCAAAAAAATCATCACATAATTTATAAAATCCTTAAAGAAAGTATTCATAACCTACAAGTTGTAATCATTCACAGAGGTCAACTGTATTGATCGCCTTACTATCGTCAATACAAGTTTTACGGTTATGGATATAGGCATATCCTTATACTATTATAATTCAGTAGAGCTTCCTCTGTGGTAATTACATTTTTACCAAAGCGTTTCTCTAGTTCATCTCTATGTCCTTTATTGGGACGATTTTCATTCTCTTCATTTGTGCAACATATAATCGCCATAATATCTTCTTTTGTATTTCCGTTAATCCCTGCTATTTTTATATAGTCTGTATGCTCCGATCCATGATGCGGTGCAATTAAGTAATCAATCTTTGTGTCTGCAAATTCTTTATCCCCATTAGACAAGCGTGCTTCATTAAATGATGCGTAATTTACATCCCCCATCATCAGCACTACCTTTTCATTGATTTGATCCGTATATTCAATGACGATCCCTTCGCAGTTTGGATAGCTTCTGTCGCAAGGGACTTTCTTTCCCATATATAGTCTATATGTTGCAAGTATTGTGGATGGTATGGTGCTACTTTTAATATCAATTTGACCAATCAAACGACCGGGACATTTCCCTTTCCTTGGAGGCCGCTTCGCCAAGTATAAATGCTGTTTCATATCAAGATATTTGGCAAGTCTTTGGGCATCTATGCATGCATCATAACAGTCCGGAGCAAACCAATCTTTCTCAAAAAAATCTTTTCTTGCTGCAGCACTTCCGGCTATATGATCCATATCCCAATGTGACAAGATAAAGAAAGACGGCTTTTTTGTATATACTTTCTTCATGGTATTACTATAAGAATAGTTCACTCCAGGAGCAATCTTCTGCGGCCGATGTCTGTAATTAAATCCTATGTCATAAAAAAAGCCCACATTACTATCTACCCCTTGCGCATATACACAATTGCCGTTACCAACCTTATATACATCAATCGTTGATAAACGATCATTACCCAACTTTTTCTTAATTGCATCAGTGAAAGAGTTGTCATCTTTTAAACAGTGATTGCTCAGTTCATATTCGTCCAAAATACTCTTTATCGTTGCAATGGGAACTTTATCATTCTCTATTATATAGAGATTTGCCCTTATTTTATTTATACTGCTGGCACTTTGAACAACATATCCTTCAAGGCCGATGCTAGGAACTTCAATATCAGTGTTGAATGTACATGCTAGCCACAAGTGAGGAGAAGGTCCATCTTCCTCAACCGGAAAATTTCTTTCTGTTTTTCTTTGTAATTCCCCCAATCTTTCATATTGATCCCGATTTATTTCTGCAACATAGCTGAAAAGGTAGGGACGATAAAACTTCTTGGCTTCCTCTCTATATTCCTCGTCCTCTTCATCACTCATTGCTCTGAACATCATAATATCATAATCAAGCATCTGTAAAGTCAATAATGAACATTGAAGCGTAATGACTTCCATCTCATCTGATCTACGGGAAAATGTCTCTTCGTCAAAGTTTAAATTCTTTATCTGAATATACATTTTGGAATGATCCCTAAATGCATTCCAGAACATTTCATGGCAAATTTCATGGTTTGTCAACTGGGAAAACTCAACTAATTCTCCCCGGCTTTTTCTATATCCGTCATTATACTTATTCCACCATTTATCCATAAGTTTAAGCCGCTCTTCCGCACTTAATTTATAACTATAATAATAATCTCTATAACAATTTCTATAATAATCTCTTACATAAAGATAATCTTTATTATGCCTATAAGGTAATAAATGAAATGATCTTAGCCTTGTAATAACGAATTTTTCAATTTCCCACATCAGTCTCTCTTTACCTTTTTTATCCATCTCTTTAGTATTATCCCTTCTGCTATTCTTCAATATAATAATAGACTTCAATATGATTTATTATATTATTTTCAATCTACTCTTTTCCATCAAAAATGTAAATTGGTTTACTGAGTTGTTTTATATTAGTTTTTGTTATCTTGAATTGGTTTGTAGTTTTTGGAACTTTTTATCCAATTATATATACATCTTAAATGCTAAAGGGAAATATTCTTTTATGATTTTTTACAATCGGTTTTTCTTTTTTTACTTATATACCCTAACAGTTCCCCTTTAACAGCAACTATTCCTATCATTCCCGCATTATTCGCCTTACAAGAAATATCCGGATTGTGAGGGATAGTCAGATCATCAGACAATTCCAACTACTTCTCTTTAAAGGTAGTTCCTGAAGCCAATTTTATAATTTTTCAATTAGCATATTAATACCCTTTTGAAGAGCCGCACCAAATGGAATCAATGCCAAAACCTGGGCAATAGTAACTTTTGCCCCTGCTACTAATAAAGCTTTTATTCCGTCCTCAAAAGCGCCCGATGCAATTTTTTTGAGCGCCGATTTCTCCTGTTCGTTCTTTGCCAGCTCTAATATTTTTTCTTTCACATCATCTCCAACGCCATCAATCTCATCAAGTTTATAGCACAGAGCAAGAAAGTAATCCAGACGGCATTGAAATAGTCTGGGATTGAGTTGAAACTCATCAAACCAACCATTTTCATAAACAAAGTGACGGACATCTTTCATCAGATTAACATCACCTATGTTTATTTGTACAAGTTTTTTCACATCATTGTATTTGGCATTGGGAATAAGATCTATAAATGCATCTTTCCAGTTATAGTTTTCATAAGGATACTGTAGTTGTTTTCTTTCTTTTAATGAACGGACCCGGCTTTCGGTTATTCCCAATGAATTAGAAAGCGAATAATCATCATAAGGCAGGCCTTTCTTTAAGCAATGCTCAATATATGTAGAAAAGATAAGGGTATCAATGTCTGCCTTTAACATCGTACCAAAATTCCGATTAAAATAACGATCAGCGATAGCATCAAAAAATTCAACTTTTTCTTCCGGTCCAAAAGTAACTGTTTCCATATCATATGTTCCTTTCTAAATTTCATCTGACAACACTGCTGTTATAATTTCATCCCTTATAAAATAAAAATACCCAATCCACATAGTTATAGCCTTAAATGCTTTTATCTTTAGTGAATTGGGTATTTAATAACAGGCCTGTAAAGACAATGAGTCCCCGGCCTGTAGAAGTGTAGATCAATTTTCTTTTCATTTTCTTCTCCTTAAAGCTTGGTTTCCAAATGATAGCGCAATACGCTGTCTTTTATTTTACTCTTTTGCTTTAAAGGATAAAATTAGTTTTCGAAGGTGATTTTCATTGGGTTTTGTTGGTTTTTCTAGTAGATCAACTTCCAAAATACCGACACAGCATCATGGTCACATCCTCTTTTGCAGGCTGCCCATCCAGAAATTCTTCCAGATCCCCTGACATCATGCCCAAGATATCCGGAAGTTCATAGGCTTGTCCCAAAATTTGATTTAAGCGCATATGCATATGTTCATAGCTGTACTGCACCTGGTCTTTGTTTTCCGCATCGATCACCCCTTTGGTATAGAAGAACAGCATGTCTCCCTGGAACAATTGTACCGATTGCTGCCAATAAGGCACGCCGGCCATGCTGCCAAGAACAAAGCAGTCTTTGGCCGGAAGCGGCTCAAAGACACCGCCTGCATGTTTTAAAAGGGGAATGCTGTGTCCTGCATTCACATAGCGAAAGAGTCCTGTTGTCAGATCCAAAATTCCCAGAAAGGCTGCAGTCGTCATACCTTCACTGCTTTCACTCAGCTGATTATTGGCTTCCCTGAATACCTTTTCCGGCTCAAATCCCAATTTTGTATAGTTTTTGATCAGGGTCTGGGTGATGACGATCAAAAGCGCGGCAGGGACACCCATTCCATTTACATCACCGATCACCACTGCCAGATGATTCTGATCGATGAAGAAGAAATCATAAAAATTCCCCGTCATTTCTTCAGCTGATCTTAGATCGGCATAAATATCAAATTCCGATCTTTCCGGAAAGGCAGGAAATACATTGGGGAGCATGCTGGATTTAATGCCCGTGGCCACATTCAATTCTGCACCGATGCGTTCTTTATCTGCTGCTGCTTCCTGAAGATTTCCCATATACACCACCAGCTTTGAAGTCATTTCATTTAAATTTTCACTAAGTAACTGAATCTCATCTCCTGTAGCCACTTTGGGATCGATGAAAGAAAGCCGGGCCGGATCTATTCCGCTATTGCTCTGCTTTACAAAATCTTCCGTACTTTTTGACATTCGGATCACAGGGGACACCACGCTTTTATTTATCAGCCTGATCAATGCCAGCAGAAAAACAGTTCCCACCGCCAATGTACCGGCCAGCACAAACAGGATATACTGATAAATATCCTGATAGATCTGGTTCATGGAGATATCTACACAAGCCAATGCTATGGTTTCACCACTATCTGTCCGCAAGGGATACATTCCTGTCAACATATAGCCAAAATCTTCTGTCTTATTTGCATAATAGGTAACAGCATCTCCACCATCCATAGCCGTCATAAACATCTCTGCCATTTCCCTGCTAAAGCCTTCCCCTGACAAGTTCCCCAAAGAATCGATCTGTCCGTAGATTTCTTTTTCTTCCTGAGTAGTCGCATTCCAGATATACATGGCATTATCCTTTTCGGCTGTATTAAGTGGTTTGATCACATAGATGTATTCTACATCGGAACGGGTTTTGATATGATCAAGCTGTGCCTGCGTCCTTTCATAGTCCTCCGTTTTATCCCCTGTTTCAATACACTGCACCGTATCCTCTATGTCGATATAGCTACCGGCTATTTTAATGATGGTCTCCACATATTGTTCGTATCGCTTCCTTACATTGGTTTTATAGGTATAAATACCCAATAACCCTAATGTAACGCTTAAGATCAGTACAAATATCCCGCATATGAAGGTCATCTTCCGGCTTAATTTTTTTCTCTTCTTCATACTGCTTTCCATTCCTTTCTTTCCCTTTTTATACATAACCCTTATATTGGAGGGGCGCATTGAATATAGTCTGTTCTCCGTTTTTGGAAAGCTTATCCGAATATAGAATGGCAGACAGGGAAAAAGCTTCTTTGTGTACTTTGCTGCACTTTCTATAGGAATCCGTTTCATCCAGATTATCGACCTGAATGACCTGGGGCGTTTTCCATAAATAGTAAGGAAATGCCAACATGGAAATATAATCAAAAACCGCATCCGCCTTTTCTCTCTTGGCAGTCATCCTGCGGATCAATCCGGAATTTTGAAAATAGGCTTCTCTGCTTTGATGGAATATTCTGCAGGCTTCTTCATTTCGATCATGGAGCACAAAAACTTCCACATCCTCATACTGCTTTTTTAATTCCTCTACTCTGTTTAAATACATATCCGCGATCTTATGGGCCTCTGTACGAAACTCCCTGATGGTCTGCTCTTTCATAGCAGGATCCAAAGGCGCAATGACGCTGGACAGGTATTTCAAATAGGAAATGTCGGGAATGATCACTGCCACCTTGGCTCCCAGCGCCGCGCCTACATCAAACAATATTGCAAGGCTGTCCTCTTCCTGGCTTGTGATACCCTTTTTCCGGGTAATAAAATGGATGCTTTCTATGTTATCCGGATATTGTCGGATATGATCTGCAAATCCAAAGGTCTTTTGATCCGCTTTATCATAATAATGTCCGCTGGAAAAATCATAGGAAAATCGGCTGCCGTCCTTGTGCTGTACCAAAATCTCCACCTCATAAAGCCCAAAAAGACATGGACCGCCCACCAGGCCCATAGGGATCTTATTGGCAACCGCCTCTTGAATGGCTCTGATATTTCTCAACAAAAGCGGTGTTTTACGGATCCAATTATGCTCCACTTTATGAAAAGCGGGTACCTGCCTTACCAGATCTTCAAAGCTTCCCAGACAGACAGTGTTTTTGTACACAAACAGCTTTCTGTCCCAAATGCCGTATGCCTGTTCCATTTCCTGATTTATTTCCCACTGATAAGTCAGTCTGAGTTCTTCCATGGCATGTTCCATGCTCTTTTTTGCAAAGCGAAGGCTGCGAAGCTGTGCCATATGTCCATATCCCTTAGGATCGGCATTTTTGATCCTGCCGATCAGTTCTTTGATCTTTTTTACCCCATGCAGCAGTTCTTGATAAGCTGGATCCTGTTCTTTGATCTGAAGCTTTTTTTGAAACAGGTTTTCCACCCAGGATTCTTTTTTCCATTTGTCCTTAGACTCTATCTGAAAAAAATCACCTGCCGTCATGGGAAAATGATTTATTTCATCTTTTTCCAGAAAATAGATGGTCTCCTCTTTTAATACCGCATTTTTTTCCAGCAATTCATGAATCGTCGTTTTCATCGTCACGCCCTCAAAAGTCGGACTGCACCGGTTCTGTCAATAGATATCCAAATAAAGGGGGCGGTCATACTCGGAATGATCCTGTGTAAGATGCTTGTTACAGAGATAAAAATATTCCTTTGCCGCGCCATCCAAACGATTTACTTTTAACACCTCAATAAAGTGCAGCCTTGCATCATGAAAATTTTTATGTTGATACAAATCCACGCCATTTTCAAACAGCAGTCTGGTTTTCCGTTTTCCGTTCTTATCCGCCGGTTCATCGCCGTCATATACATCATAGAGTTTTTCGGTCATTCCGGCTGTTTCCAGATAAATATCCCCCAAATATCTGCTGTTGTACCTTTTTTCAAAATCCGGTATCTGCTGTTTGAAGCTCTCTGTGATCAAAATCCTTGCCCGATACCGCACTGCCAGTTCCTGCAAAAAATCCGCCAGCCCGGTGGTCTCTGAAATGGTCAGGGTCCCAAAGCGTTTTTCATACCCTACCATACCCACTATTACATCACCAAAGGTAAGTCCCATGGAAAATGTTTCTTTGATGCCTGCCTGATCCAATGACTCACAAATGAAAACAGCCGACCGCAGTGCCTTTTCCGGATCGCCCAGAAAGAATGCTGACAGACCTGCATCCACATATTCATCGATCTCTCCTTCTCCATATAAGATGCAGGGAACCACAAGGCTTAAGATCTTATTTACAAATCCGAATATTTCTTTCCCGCTCTGTTGTCGGACAAAGGCTGCAAAGCCTGTGATATTATAAGATAACACCGCTGCCCTTATACTTTTCTCTTCCCCGATCTTAAGTTTTTCCAGTTTATCCTGCCAGAATAATCCCAGCAGCTTGTCCGGAAGAAGCTGCCTGTAGATACATTCCCGTTTTCCCGCCGCTTCCTCTCTCGAACGGCTTTCTGCAAGCTGCTTCTCCAGTTTCCTGCACTTTTTTCTCTGATAAAACAAACCTGCCGCTAAAGCTATGTATATGATCAGTATTACAAGTGTCGCCGATATCATCGTTTCTACCTCCCTATCCGTCATGTTACCTGTACATCTGTCGTCCCCGGATTTTGTATCTGGATTACCCCGCCATATGCGCACATACACTGGCTGCTGTCATTTAAGCAAGGCTTCCCGCCTACTGTGATGGTAGGACTACCCGGGGCCCACGGAGCCGTTGTAACGGGAATGCATGGCATAGGAGTCAAAACTCCTAAGGCTGCCGCCGTTGCGGAAGCCACGGTAGGATTGGCCATGGAACTGCACATGCCAAAGGGAAGGATATTGACCATAGGCGCCTGATCCATGATACTGGCCATGGGCATCTTACTCATCACCCGTCCTGCCGGCAGCACCATCAGCGTCGATGGCGCCATACCGAAGCTGCACATAAGCGTTGCGCCGCCAAATACGCCAAATCCCATTTAATCATCCCCTTTCCACATATCTTCTGTGATCCGATTTTCTTCTCCGCTTTTTAAAACAAGCTGCCATGTTTTTTCTATCCTGTCTTCTTTCATCAAAATACAAGTGCAATTTTCTTCTTCCTGATGGCTGTTCATGGGAAGAAAAAAGTTTCCATCTTGATCCGAAACCGTTTCATATGCCGGATAGATAAGCGCATCCGTCCTTGCATAAGCCTTTGAAAGGGGCTTTTCCAACATACAGACCTGATCCTTCTGATCCGTTACTCTGAAAAATTCCGGTTCTTTTTCTTTTCCGCTGATGCACAAGACTTTTCCGATCAATGATATTTTGTGATGCAAAAAAAGGGTAAGGGCATCTTTTTGTTTGACAGGATCATAATCGCCTAAAAGCCTGTACTCTTTCTTTTTTCCCGAAACAAACACTCTGAGTCTGCTGTCCTTAGGCAGGGTGCCTTTCAAAATTGTAATCCCTTTCGGAAGCGGATAAGCAATGCCCGGCAGCATCCGTATCTGATATACTTTTACTTTATCCGGTTTGATCGAAAGCCGCAGGGTCTGTTTCTGATAGATCGGTCCTTCCAGACACAGGGTAACTTCAGTTTCTTTTAGGTCACAGAACACATGATAACCGTCCGGCTTGCGGATAGAAGGTTTGTTTTCCTCTACGATATAGACCCGCAGCAAAGAACCCGTAATGATCCGGTTCGTAAGATCATCAATGGGAAGCAGGGCAAGGGACACTTTTCTTTTTAAGCCAACTGTCATATAGTTCATCTTCTATTCTCCCCAAATACATAGTCTGAGCGAAATGCCACTTCCTGTACCCGCTTGATGGTCTTTGTCTTTGCCGACTCTATGGGCACAGGCCCCATATGATAAAACAGGGAAAGCTTGGGTGCGAGATTGGGAAAGTTCCATACTTTTGTCTTTTCGTCCATGTCCGCCTTATCCATTTCCATGCGGATCCCTTCTTCTCCTCCTGTTCCGAATTCCATGGTGTGGGGATTTAAAATAGGATAATCATGCAGCACTTGAATGACCCTGCCTAAGATCCGCTGTTCTTCATCGGAACGGAATTTTACATCACTGGAAGAAAAGGCAGTGATCATATAGGACAGGGTCAGATGGACGGGTGGAAACTTTTGTCTGTTTTCCCCGTTAGATATCATTCCACTCATCCGATATCGCTCGCTTTCCTTCACATCATAAAGATAAACACACAGCGCCATGTCTCCTTTTTCTGCCGGTGAAGCCAGTCCAATGGCAGTATCGTTTTTGATCATATCCGGCACCAGTTCCTTCCGTAACAATTTGATCAATGCATTTCCTATTTCCGCTATCATGGTATAATTACTCATGCCTTCCTCCCGTTTTGCCCATGTAAGGCATTATTTTACTTGTCCTTTTCCTCCGGTCCCACTTGTTCCATATCGTCCGAAGGCTGGAGCGGCTGATTGTCATAAAATACGCCTTCAAAAACAACCGTTCCCGTACTCTGATCATAAAGAATTCCTTTTCCGTTATAAGTACCCAGGAGAAATTCTCCTTCATATGCCAATACGCCGTTTGCATAGCTTTTTCCTGCGCCGTCATATTTTCCTTCCCGAAAACTGCCTTCATAGACCAGATAACCTTCTATCGGATCATAGAGTTTTCCTTCTCCGTCATACAGGTCCTGATAAAAACTGCCTTCATAGACCAATCTTCCCGTCGTTTCGTCATAAAGCCTGCCATCGCCGCAATAGTCCCCGCTATCAAAAAGCCCGTCATAGATCAGAACACCTTTCCGATAAAGTTTTCCTTCTCCGTCATACAGTCCGTTATAGATACTGCCCTGATAGCGCAGATTTCCCTCTTTGTCATAAGTGGCTGTTTCTCCCGATGTAAGGGTCCCCAAATGAAAGGCACCCAAAGAGACCGCCTTGCCATTTTTATATAATGTTCCCTCTCCTTCATACAGATCCTTTAAAAAACCGCCTTCATAGATCAGTTCACCGGCTTCATTGTACAATTTTCCATTTCCTGATCTCTGTCCTTTTTGGTATTCCCCTTCATAAGAAGGCAGGCCGTTTACATAGTAAAGGACACCGGATCCATCATATTGCCCTTCCGAAAAGCCGCCCTCATATCGGATCTGACCGTCGATATAGTAAAGTGTTCCGCTCCCTTCATACAGCCCTTTTGAAAAGCTGCCTTCATAGGCAATGATCTCACCCATGTAGTAATAGATGCCATCCCCTTCATAAAGCCCGTCCAGAAAGCTGCCTTCATAGATCAATTCACCGGCTTCATTGTATAATTTTCCCATTCCCTCATATCGATCTTCTACAAAATCCCCCCTATATTCAATGTTTCCGTTTGGGTAGTAAAGTGTTCCTTCTCCATCCATTTTTCCCTCTGTCAGCCTGCCTGTATAACGCAGATTCTCTGTTTCTGCATCTTCGATCAGCCGTACTTTGCCTGTATAGTCTTTTGTTTCCTCCGTCCCGACGATCATGGTCTTTGTCAAATACCTGGACTGGATAAAAGGATATCCGATCTTTATAAAGATAAGAACCAAAAGCATCATCCCCAAGAGAATGCTCAAACTCAATGCCACAGCTGCCTTTTTTGCTATGTAGTGTTTGCCTATACGAAAGTAACCCTTTGGGGAATCCGGTTTGTCTATGACCTTTTTCAAGCTCTCCCAAATCCTATGAAACGGATTGGGGGACGGCTCTTTGTTTTCCTCTGCACACAGGGATTCATGCACAGGCATAAATTCTTGATACAGATCCATATAAGAAAAAATTGCTCCCCTTGTCAGGTCATAAAGATATTGTTCCAGCAAGGGAGATCGTTTTTCTTTTAATTCCCGGTCAAACAGCAGGACAAAAATATTCTCTAATCTCTCCCATATGATCTCCATCTTACAGTTATCAAAGCCGGTCTCTTCATCCAGATGATAGTTCCATGCCACATCCAGGCTGTCTGATACAGTGATCCTATCCTGATGCAGCGCATTTTTCATAAAATAGGGATGGGGGTCTAAGAGAAGCATCTTTTCCAGCAGATTGCAAAAGATCCCGGCTCTTTCCTCCAGGGTACAATTTTCCCCGGCAAGCTTATGTGCCAATGTCTGATGGCTGCTGTATGTAAAAACAGCATACAAGGCTTCTTCCCACTGAAAGCAGTCCTGATAATCCGAAAATTCCGTCCCTTTGACTTTTTCTTCTAAAAACAGGGTGAATCTTTTTGCCAGAATCGGATCTTTTATCCGTACCAGTAGGTTCGTTTCTCCTAATTCTTGTTCTTTGCAGAGAAATTCCTGTATACTATCCCCGCCGCTGAATCGATTGATGACTTCATAGCATTTATCTATATTTTGAATGATCATTTACTCACGCTCTCTTCTCTGACAATAACAAATATAGAAGCTTTCACTTCCGGATAAGCTGCACTGACAGCCGTTACTTCATAAACACCTGCTGCATTGGGTGCAGTATACATGCCGCTATCATCTATGGTCCCCCCATGTTCCTTTACCTGCCATAACACATCTGTTTCGTTCATATTGCTGCATACAGCCTCCAGATAATAGCTTTCTCTGGTATTTAAATTTAGTACATTGGGGCGGATAAAGATTTTTTTCTCCTTCTTTTCTTCTAACAGCTCCTTACGGTCATGAATTGCGGTCCAATGGATTCTGACCTTCTCTTTTGTTGTGGTTTCCCGCACATGCACGCCGATGACAAAGACACCTCTCTCAAAATCTGTTTTGGCTGCCAATTCCATTTTGGGCTGTTCCGTCTTAAATATGCCGTCTGTACCAAAGTATTCTTCCTGTGAGGATTCTCCCTCCATGCTGAGGATGATGGTCGTACGGCCGATGCCAAGGCCATGTGATATCTCTCTGGAGAAAAATTTTCTATTTTTGGACGATCCCGTTTTTATCTCTATTTCCTCTACGCCCTCACAGATATCCAAACCACCGGTATCCCTTCGCCCATGGGCGCCTGTTTCATTTTTATTCTGTAAAGAGCCATTCTGATCGTTTTTATCCTGCTCCAGCATCCTGAGCATGGCATGTTCCAAAAAGCTGCCCGCCACATACTGATCGAAGGGCATGTTTTCGATCTCATTGATGACTACTTCATCTCCGGCTCGCAGCAAAGTGATCTTTGCAAGATAGAGATTGACATTGCCATCTTTTAGGATCCGATCCATTCCCTTTTCATAGTGATCACGGCGTACTTCTTCTCTCACATTCCTACTGCAGATTTTTAAAGCAGTTTGTCCTTCGGCCTTTTCTACTGTCCGCTCTTGACCGATCCTCAGCTTAAAGCTGTCCGGCAGGATCCGGATGTCTGCCTGCGTATCATTTACACGCAAAGCTTCCAGTTCATAAGAGATCTCATACCGGCCTGCCTTTTCAAATAACAATTCATCAAAGGACACCTTCAGATCCTGTCTTCCTTCATGAGTCAGGCATTGTAACTGCAGTTCATAGGAAAATGCAAAATGCTCCTGCTGTCCCATATTTTCCACTTCAATCTTTAACATAAAGCGATCGCCGCCACATACAAATCTGGGTGCCGTCTGCCAAACACGGATTCCCTTATCCCAGTAAACGAGCTGCCTGGTCTCAAAGAGCCCTCTTTCATTCAGATATTCTGACTCCGGTTCATTGCGAGTCAGATACAAACGGTATCCTTCTTTTATTTTATTAAAAGAAGTATTTTCCTTTTGATCGCTGTGGCTGATGCTATGTACTGCCTGGGTTTCTTCTTCTTCATATGCCGCACAGAGATAGAGATAACCTGTATTGCGATCTTCTTCATAATCGCTGAATCCATCTAAGCTCTGCAGTCTGCGTGCCACCGGTTCGTCAATGACGATCTCCCGTCCGGAATAATCCAGTGCCAATCCGCTTTCTACCAAAACAGTGGTATCATCCACTGCCACTACATTCATACCGGTAACGACACCGGCGCCATACAGGAAACGATTCAGCATGCGCCTTTTATCGTTTCCATACTTTTGTTCCAGACGGAAGTCATCTACGGAAAGCAGTTTTCCGTAAAAATAATTATTTCTCTCAAAAGGAAAATACTTCGAATTTTTCATGGTTAATACCTATCCCTTTCCATTTGCATTTCTTCTAACTCATTATCAGATATTGCGGCAAGATCAAGTCTGCTGCTATTGCCTAAAGATGCATTTTCATATTCTCCCAATACGCTGTTGACGCCCAGATAGGAGTACCTGTCCATAAAGATATAAGGCTCCAGCACTACCAGTCTCAATGTCATCTGTATGGGCTTTTCCTTCTCCAGTACGCGAAGGAGAGCCTGATGGTCTTTGTAAGTTTTGATACATTCCGCCCTTACCAATACGGTAATGCTGTATGGGTCATCAGCATAAAGGCTTTTTAACAGTCTGCCGTGGGTTTCTCTATGATCCTGCCATTCCTGCCATTCGATCACAAAAGGCAGTTCTTTTGTATAAAGCTTTCCAAACATTTCAAGCCCTCTTTTGGTTCCCCTTGCTCCGGAAAACTCTCTTGCATGGGAGAGCAGGTAACGCAGCTGCTCCTTCGTCCACATATAAGGTTCTTCTATACCCATCCAGGAAGCCATGTCCCTTAGCAGACAGATATCCGCCACTTCTACATCCAGACAGTTTATAAATTCCTTCATCTGCCGAGAGATATCGTCATATATGGACTGATAGATCGCTAAAAAGCGGTCCAAAAAAGAGTCGTTTCCCATTTCTCTGCGATATACCTCCGGCAGCTTGGCGGTCCAGCTTTGGGCCGGAAAATATACCATAAGTCCGCTAATACCGATGGGCTCTTTTACCTGGGGAAAAATTTCCAACAGAAACCATAAGTAACGCCCCTCCAGGCTGTGTAATAAAATGTCCGGTTCCATAGGAGTCTGCTTTTTTAAAAAGGGTTGGCAGATATCCATCTTCCTTTCCGAAGAAAGTTCCCTGGACCGGAGCACTTTTTTCAGATCCAGAATTTCTCCATCCGCCTCAAACAGAATCTCATCAGAGGTATAAAAGGATATCCTGATAACAGCCTGTCCCCGATCCGGCATATTGCAGGTCATTCTATGCCATATTGTACCGGCAGAAGCGCTGTCTAAAATGCGGGACCAGAATGTGGCTTTTTCCATATACCCTTCTTCTACATAAAGACCATCTAAACGGTGGATCATATGCTCTTTACAGCCTCTTTCATAATCCGAAGGCTTGTTAAAAACAAAATACTTCATGGATTCTCCTCTCTTCTATCCCTGCATGAGGCAGGAACAGTCAATATCAATTTCTTGTACGATACCGTTTTCCGGGAAGATCAGGTCTCCATTGGGATTTCTCCTGACTCCATTTCCTTTTGTCTCCAACATCAGTGAACTGATTTTTGCCACACAACGGAGTCTGTCAATTTGTCCATACAGGCTGCTGTAAGAAACAGTTCCTCCAAACTGCTCTAAAAATCCGGAAAGATATTTTTCTGCCTCCTGCTTTATCATCTTTTCCGCCTCCTGATACTGAGGAAGAACGACTGCCTCTATCAAGACCGCGATCCGGATATAAGTTGGCGGAAGTACTTTGATCCGCACACCTAAAAGCCTTTTTTTTGAAAGGTGTCGTAAGATATTTTTTACAAAGGCATCTGACAGCCTGGGATGAGGATCCAAACTATTGGGCTTTACCACAATGGACACTTCTTCATTGCTTCCGAAAAAAGCTTTGCAGCTTTCCACCAAGAGTCCGGGGGTGGATTTTACCATTCGTTCATAATCCTGTGCCGTTACCAGATTTTCCGGGTCTAAAAGTTCCCTGCGAACTCTCATAAAAGCTTCCTCTACCGTTTCCTCATCTACTCCTCCACAAGCATCCCACAAATTGGTTACTTTGATATCAAGAAGCTCTTGATCCGTAAAATTTTGAATCCGCTCTGCCTTTATATTTCCTCCCAGCCCCAAAATGCGGGCATAAGAGATGAGGAGCACCTTCCCTTCGGGCGCCATGCCATGAATGCCGTTTCCAAAGATGACTCTGCCCGTCATACTATCTACACAATAATGCTGATCCGATGGACCGGAGGAAGCAAAGTCTTCTCGCTTCTCCCACTTTTGGTATGTTCCCGGCTCATCCGCTTCCTCTACCAAGATTTCCAGATCCCGAACGGATGTCAAGGATTCGTCCAGTTCAAAACTTTCATTGGGAAAACCATGTCCGGTTCCCAAAACAGCATGGCGCTCATACCATTCTTCTTTTTGATACGCCAATACATAAAAAGCATCTGCATCCTGACATACATCTTCGCAATGCTGCAACCTGATCCTCATTCTGCCGGTGTCTGAATCCCATTCTTTGGTTTCTACCAAAAGTTCTTTATAAAGATTCTGACATCTTACAAACACTCTTACCTCTCCTCTTTTGCAAAGCCGATGGTCACTCCACAAAATCCCATTGTCCGGCGGATTTGCAATGGGCAGCCATTTTGCGACGGTTTCCTTTTGCTGTACCCGTATGGTATTCAGGTTGAGAAAACTGATGGCCGGAACGGTATCATATTGACTTTCAGAAAGAAGCACCCTTAGAAAATATCCTCTTTTTCCTTCTGCCTCCTGTGCCTGCATCCGGCCGTTTATCCGAAAAAGGATCTGTCCGTCAAATAAAAATCCAAAGGTTTCATCTCTGACCAGCTCCACCAATTCATAATCTTTTCCATTCCAAAAGGAAAATTCCAGTTTTGCCAGGGGAAGCATATCTGCAGAAGCGGGATTGCGATCCCATCCATTCTGTTTATTTACATGTATGGTCAGAGCCATGGTTTCTCCTATGGGCAAAGGGTCCGTCAGCACGATGTACAGACAGGTGCCTTTCCCAGCCTTGTTCCCAAAGGGATAGAACAAAAAGGGCTGCCCCAGATTAAGTCTGTCACCGTCTAAAAAGCTGACCATCTCATTCTGCCAGCCAAAGCAGCAGCTGATAGATGAACCGGGCAGCATCTGTCTCTCCCCTGTCTCAAAAACCACGCCTTCCGCTTCCAGCCTGCATCCTTTCTGTATCAGGCAGGGGCTTGATACATCTGCCGTTACAAAACATTCTGCTGCATCTTTATGCCTTATCCCGGTTCCCAAAAGCTGTAAATATTTTTTCTTATGCCCTTCTCCGATATGATCCAGTTCATACTGCTGGATCTCTTTCAGCCAGGCAAATAATTCAATGAGTGTCATGCCCGGATCATGATAGTTAAAATCCGTCCACTCAGGATAAAAGCTCACGATTCTGTTTTTTGCCCTGTCCACCATTTCCCGGAAGGACATTTGATCAAGATGTATATCCGGCAGCATGCTTTACCTCCCTTTTACCGTTGCTACTACCTCCACCTTTTTACAGAAGGGAAGTACAAACGGATGTCTGCGGATATGTTCCCATTCCACTTCCTGCCTTCCCTTCGGTCCGTTTATAAAGGTCATAAAATAAATTTTGGAGATCCATAGGATCTGTGGTATCTCTTTTAAAATATTCTGTAACTGCATGGCATCGGGAAACTCTCCGATTTCAAAGCCACCGCCGTCAAAATGTCCCCTTATGGGATCTAAAAAGGTGCGTATATGCTCGGATGCTTTTCGGCGCACCTTGAAAATATCCTGAAAGTCACCTACCGTTACTTCAGCCTTTACCTCTACTTCCACCAGTTTTGGACCGGTAATGTAGAACTGCCTTTTTGCAAGGATTCCCGGATCCATTCTTGGTTCCAGGTGTCTTCGTATCTCTTCCTGTACTGCATAGAAAAGATTTTTGTCATTTTTCAGGTTCCTGGGATAGATCACCAGTGTGACCGCTCCGATCTCTTCCTCGCCGTTGGCATTTTTTCCCCCAAAGCACCGTACCTTTTGTAATGCGCCGGATGCCTCCATAGCCAATTCTTCATAGTCTCTGGCTGTCACAGCCCGATCCATATGCCGAAGCCTTGCACTGTTTCTCTTGACCGCCTCTTTCGGTGTCTCGGCATCTAATCCGCCCCACAATGCCATGGGGTTGGTAATTGAGGAAACAAAACCCACTGTCCGGTTTAACTTATCGACCTTCCCCACCTCTATATTTCCCTTGCTGCCGCCGCCGCATTTATAATGCACTCTGATGCCTTCAAATTTATCCGTCGGAGGAATCCGTCCGTGAGTGCCGTTTCCAAAGCGCAGGATTCCATTGATCCGATCCACTTCATAAACTCTTTTTCCTGGCGGTTCCAATAAAGTGTCCAAAACCTCTTCCCAGACTACCCAGTTCTCTTCTTTTCCGTTATCTTCCAGCACTTCTACAAACATTTCGTCTATATTTCCATGCATCAGTTTAAAACTGCAGTCTTCTTCGAAATAGGAAAGGGTGAATCTCTCCGTCACTTCCCGCTCCATATGTCGTATGGCTACGGCATTCATCCATAACTTTTTCAGCACAGGATAGCTTCTTTTTTCATTTTGTTCTAAGTAGGATCCACCTTCATCCCGCAGTCTGATCCAATACATATCCTGTCCAAAATGAGATGTTTTGCAAAAGTCTTCCTGTCCCACAAAAGTGATCAGTCCGGAACGGGATAAATGGTCTGTCAGATCCGCCATATTCAGTTCTGAAAATCCCCGGCTGCTCTCATATTCCCATAAAAGGCTGCCGGTCTGACCTATCAGCGTATCCTCCATCATCCACAGCATCCGTATAGGAGAACCTATGGGCGGAAGAGAGAATCCCAAATATAAAGCTTTCTCTTTGATGGGAAGTTGGGTAAAAAGGTTTATGATCTGACCATTTTTTTTCGATTCCCCACCGGCATAGGTGCATCGTTTCCCGTTATTTTCCGTCACGATCATATGAGGCAGTTTTTCTGCCTGATCATAATCATAGGAAAACACAGGGTTCCCCATAAGGGGCATGACATAGTTTCCTTTCATTTTGTACAGATTTTTGATCCTTACGATTCTGGCCCGGATGTAACAGGTTTCACAGGAGTTTATCAGTACGGGTGCCATATCCTCAGGACAGATAAAGGTCATGGTCTTCTGCCTGCCGTGGTCTTTTGGGGATACGCCAAATATATTGCTGTATTCCTTCTCCGGAAACAGGCGGCTCCATCCGCTGCCGTTGTAATATTCCCAGATGACCTCTTCGACGGTAATATCATACTCCGGATCCATGAAAAACTCAGAGGGCTTCATGATCCATTTCCACTCCACAGTCTGTTCCTCCATGGCAGTTTCCAAAGGTACTTTTACAAAATCCAGACGAAAGCTGAAAGTAACTTTTGCCCCGCGCTTTGTCAGAGCCTCTTTTGATCCGAAATAGACCTCCTCATACAGATTTAACCGCTCTCCAAAAGGAAGAAATTCTTTCACGCTGCATTCCATGGAGGCACCGTAGATATATTGAGGACGCAGATTCCTTCCTTTACTTTGAAAGCGGATCTCTTCCACAGACACAGGACCTGTTTTCTCTATATCTTTGACCTGACAACGGATCACATAGTTTTCCATTCCTTCCATGGACATTTTTGCAAAAGCAGGCAGGGCGGCTTCTTTATGCAAATACAGACTGCCTTCTTCATAAGATGCCTTTGAAAATTTCTGAAAGCCATCTCCCGTCCAGTAAGAAAATTCAGCAATCTGTATATCTGTTAAAGATTGCAGCAGTTGGTCTTTAACTCTTTTCCCTTTTCTGGCATAAAAGCTGACCTTTATCCATGTTTCTCCTGTAATATCCAAAACTTCATCATGCGCCAGATACATTTCATGCTTTTGCAGATTTTCTCCTTTTTCCTGAAACAGAACAATCGGGTCATCCTGTTTTGTCAGGTCATCCGAAAGCTTATATATTCCGTCATGATATCCGTCCGTTAAATACAGGCAAACAGGCTGTGCCGGTGTCACATAGAGATCTTCTTCCGTCTCAAATCGGACAGGTCCTCCCTCATCCTCACTGCCCTTTGCCGTTATGCCGGTATGGGCATCTACTTCTGTACCGCCGGGCGCTCCCTGCACCAGGCGAAATACAACCGTCCCTTTTGCACAGGCGGCATTTTGCTGCCTTGCCCCAATGCTGTTAAAAAATGCCAGACAGTTTTTGTCATGTATCTGTTCCATATGTTTTAATGTATCTTCCGTCATGTCTGCATACACATAGGCTAAAGCAGAACCAATATCCGGATCTTCTATGCTAAAATTCCATTCCGGCGTATAATTGGATGCTATATCTGCAATCCTCTTTACCACATCTTCCCATGTACCGGATCCTGATTTCCATTCCTTCATAGGTTCTCCTCCTTTGTCTATGCTCCCATGCCTTCATTGATATAGTAGGGATAGACCAGATTAAAAGGATTGTTGGTACTGCGCACCAGATAGCTTATCTCAATGAGCAGGGTTCCCTCCTGCTTCTGCCGGTCATTTATATGCACCTGGATATCCTTAATACGCGGTTCCCAGTGTATCAGCGCATCCCGCACCGCATTTTCCATCTGCATCAATGTGGTATAATCTGTTGTATCAAAAGCAAAGTCATGGATATCGCATCCAAAATCGGGACGCATGACCCGTTCGCCCTTTCTGGTCATAAGGATGATGGGGATCGCCTGCATGATGTCTTCTTCCAATGATACTGTTTTCATCTTTCCTGTGGCTTTTTCCACCTGAATAGGAAAATGAAAGCCTATTCCGAGAAATCCTCTCACTTTTTCCGGTTCCGTCATGATTCTTCTCCTTAATTAAGCTGTACCATCGCTCCTTTTAGCTGTGCTGTTCCATCAGCTTCCAGTTTCAAGGTGCCCTGGCCCTTTATTTCTGTCGAGGTTCCTTCCAGCTTTGCCGTCTGCCCCTTTAACTCCAGCGCCTGGTCTGCATTGCATGTGACTTTTTGCCCTGTGATGCTGACTGCTTTGGGATTGCCGCCCATAGACAGCATCACATCGTCTCCAACCTTCAGTTCCAGGCTTTTTTCTGCTAACAGCGTAAGAGTACCGTTTTCTATATCCACCGTTACACCGTTTTTTTCTTCGGAATCGTTGATCTTTATGGTCTTATCTCCATCTTTCAAATGAATGGATAATCCACTTGGCGACTGGATCAAAATCTCTTCTTCATCCTTTTCTTCTGACAATTGAATCACACAACCGCCTTTTGTTATCATTTTTTTCATGCTATTGTTTTCGTTAGCGGTATTTTCCGGCAGCGGATTCTCCTGATTCCAGATACATCCTAAGACAATGGGACAATTTCTGTTTCCCATCAAAAAAGCCAATACTACCTCTGTTCCCACCTCCGGCAGGGCATAATAACCGTATTGATCGCCTGCATAGGGTGACATGACCGGCACCCAGTCGGTCTGATTCTTGCCCGGTTCACCCAGGAAATACTCTACCATTACCATACCGGGATGCTCTTCATCCCAATTTTCCTTTACTTGTCCTGTGATGATACCCGATACTTCTCCCATAGAAATGATCTGGGCATCCAACAACTCTTCAATGATTCCCATCAGATCCATCCTCCTGTTGTAAACTCTGTGACAAACCCTTCTTCATCGATCTTGTGGGTGACATGCACGATATAATATTTTTTATTGACCATATCTTCCAACATGGTGATCTCGACATATCTGCCGGGAATAAGCTCGGGCAGTCCTATGCACACGCCGCTTCCCTGCTGTCCCAAAGAAATACGCTTATCCGCATAGGCTTTGGCCCGCAGATCGGCTTTATCCTGGGTATCCGCTTCCGGATCCACAATATCCCATACAGGTGTTTCGGACATCAGGCTGCTCTGTTCTTCTGTGGACTTAGCCGTGGCTGTAGCTGTGATAACTGTCTGTGTCTGCTGATCATAACCGATCACATTCACCTGAAGATCGGCATAACTGCTTTCCATCTGAAATTTTCTCAGTTCCCTTCCAAACTCCATGGAACAGATCGCCGTAGTATCATTGCCTGTTTTTCGAAAGTACGCTTTCTCTCCCACAACCAGAAATTCTCTATTGCAGCGGCCGTTTCCGATCAATTCTCTGGTAATAAAATCATAGTCGCTGGATTTTTGGGAAACAGGATGAACAAGTTGTTCTTCTGTGGCATCGATTTCCGCCGTACAAAGCACGGAATACCCTCCCAAAATGGTATTGACAGCATCCGAATAGTGTTCCACATGATGAAGTACATGGTGTACACCGCCGGATATCATCAACTGACGCACATCTTTGATGGTTATGATCAGGCTGGTATTTTCTCCAAACTCTGCACCCAGGGTATCTATATATCCCTTTAACACAGTTTGCAGTTCGGAATCATAACCGATGCCCACCTCCACAATTTTCCCCAGCTTAAATTTATCTTTGATCTTATCGTAAAAGCTCCGATTTACCGAGTCATAAACATCACCCAAACGCACAACTGCCGTACTGGCCTCAGACAGAGAAAGGGATATTTCAAGTGACTGGATGTTTAGACTCAGATCCCTTACTGTATCGCTGCCATCCACCTTCAGACATATAGCGGGAACATGAAAATTGCCATATTTATTTACAAGTGAATCGTAAGTACAGGTATCCGTCATCAGATTCGCCATTTTTCATATTCTCCTTATAATGCCGGTATTTTTACCACTGTTCCCGGCGGCACATCCAGTGGATTGGAAATGTTATTTGCACTGGCGATGATCTTCCACTTAGACACATCTCCATATTCTTTTTGTGCCATATCCCAAATGCTATAATCCTCTCTGACCATTCTGCACTTGGTCCTGTCCGGGGATTCAAAAGGCGATATTCTCTTTTTTTCAGAAACCTCATAATAGGCTGTCAGAGAAAGCTTTACCTTTGCCTGTATGGGCATACCGGTTTCCGTAAATTTCATAAATGTGCTCTGCAGCTCAGTAACCACACCTTTAAAAGAAAGAGAACCCCAGATAAACTTTACGATGGGAGGAGAATGCAATTCTCCATTGATATAGACCAGTTCTTCAAACTCCTTTATCTTTTTGGATACATCGGTGGCAGCCACCTCGCTTTTGCCGGAAGCATATATCATGGGACCGGTATAAAAAAAGAGTTCCATGCTCAGAGTGGTTGCTTTTCCGCCTGTATACATCATGGAAGGGGCATCTGCAGAAGAACGGCGTCTTACGGTATATTCCGAGGCTTCGCTCAATGTATATTCTGAGGGATTAAAAAGGACTTCAATGTCCTCGCCCGCTTTGTCTCCATTTCTGTCAATGACCTTGATCTTTGCCTTTGTAACCTGCGTCATATGACTGCCAAGATCTAAGAACTCATCTAACCCATTCACCGTAGGCATAACTTATCTCCTTTCCGCCCTGCTTTTCATGGAGTCAAGCCGGGCAGCGTGCTCTGACTTTCCGACAGTTTTACTTCCACCAATCCTGAATGAGCAATCTCCATGGTCTCTATGAGCAGGTCATACCTCATGGCATCCAGATCGGAAAAAGTTCTCTTGGTAATGATCCCTTCTTTCAAAAAAAACGCCTTTAACAAGTGGATATCATCTTTGATCAACAAGATAGTCACCAGTTCCACATGCATTCCTTCCATCAGGGAATTAAATACCTGATCCGTAGATCTCTCCCTGACGCCTTTTTCCAGGATCAATATGTCCGGTGTGGATTTCTGTTTTGGAAATAACAGGGGATGATCATTATTTCCGCCCTCCAATACCGTTTCATATTCAATCTGAGAAACCAGATTTGATACTTTGGAAAAGCTAAACACTTCCTTGCCGATGGTTACCAAAAAGTTATAGCTTGGCAGCAATTTTTCACCGGCATACAGGTCGGTATACGATTGGATGTCCAATTTGACCATCAGATCATCTCCTCTCTTATACACATTTCTTTATAGATCGCATATGCGGTCAATCTGAGACATCTACCAGATCGATAGGAATCTCCAGTGCTTCTCCGCAATGAGGACATATCCCTTTATAAACAGGCTTTACCATGGTATTGATCTTTTGATACAGACTCAGCAGGTAGACCATATCTATGGTATAAAGACCTTCTATGATCTTCGTGTCGATCTCAGCAATATTACCCAGACAGGTAACCACCCTGGACAGCAAAATGACCGCCATATAGCTGGGGTTTTGCTTTACCCTGGGATCGCATAAAGGCAAGATCTCGTCTCTTGCATTGGCCATACGCATGATCCCATCTCGATGTACATTACCGTCCCTGTCTACAAATCCCTTTGGCAGGGTAAAAAAATATTCCGTTTGAAACTCCATTTTTATCTCCTCTCATTTGTTACAGTCCGGCCATGCCGCTATGCAGCATAGCCGGACTGCTGCCACATCTTATTTTTTATTACAACAAACCCTTATGAAACTCTTGTCATTCCTTCATGCGCAATTTCTAATGTTTCGATCGCTACTTCAGAAGAAGTCGCATTGAAATCAGGCGCCGTATATTTCGTAGGCCATGCATTGATCACCTGCCAGGATGCAGCCGGTGCTTCCTCATCATCCAACAATGTAATGGTAATGGTCTTGCGGTCAACTGCTCCATTGACGCCGGCAATGATCCAGTCATAAAGCACTTTGGAAGTTGTCAGTCCCTGCTTCAATGTGATGTTACCGTACTTTTTCAGTCCCGGAATCTTTAAAGGTGTCTGGACCATGTCTCCCTCCCTATATTCGATCACATCGATGGACGCATCAAAACCCGACACTTCGGAAAAGCCGCCTGCGGCCAGTCCGTCGATCTCAACCTTGTACCTGAATTTACCATATGGATATGGCATATGCTTACACTCCTTTCACTTTCTAAATTTATCTTCTTATTCAGCGGAATCGCTGGTCTTCTGAGAAATCCTGAAGATCACAAATTCTGCAGGTTTCACAGGTGCTACACCGATCACGCAGATCAGACGGCCGTTGTCAATATCGTCCTGACTCATGGTATTGCGCCCGATATTGACGAAGAATGCCTCATCCGGTGAACTTCCGGCCAGAGAACCGTTTCTCCACAGACCGGTCAAAAATACACTGATGGTACGCTGCACTCTTACCCACAACACCTCGTCATTGGGTTCAAATACCGCCCAATTTGTATTGGCCTTAATGGATTCTTCAATAAAGATAAAGAGTCTGCGGACATTGACATATTTCCAGCTGGCATTGCTGGTAACAGTACGAGCACCCCATACCCGGATTCCCTGTCCGGGAAAAGAACGGATCAAGTTCACGCCTTTGGGATTTAAAATATCCTGTTCTCCCTTATTGAACTGACAGTCAAGACCCACGCAGGCACGAACCACCTCATTGGCAGGTGCTTTGTGCACGCCTCTGGTGTTATCACTTCTGGCATAAATACCAAGGATCGATCCGGAGGGCGGAATTGCAATATTCTTTTTATCCAGAGGATCAAAAATGGTCAGCCAGGGATGATACAAGGCAGCATAATTGCTGTCGAAAATGTCCCGGTGTGCATTGACATCCGCTACCTTCTTAGAATCCCTGGGAATATCCAATACCGCGAATCTGCTTGCCAGATTCTCACAGTGTGCCACCAGCATCAACTGTACATTGGGATCGGTAACGCCGGGAATCGCCATGATAGACACCACATCATTATCCAGAAATGATTGGATCCCCGTTCTTTTACCTGCTCCATTATCTGTACCGATAAAATCCGCCGCAGAAATATTGGCAACCGAACCGTTGCTGCCCCCTGTAAAGGAAATCGTTGCCACAGCCGCATCTTCTTCCCCTTCCGACAAAAATTCCGCAAAAGGCGGTTTGGCTTCCTCTTCTTCTTTCCCCATATACTGGACGGAGATCAGATCCGATTTTGCCACCTTCTTCTCAATGAAATTTGCTGCGCTGACATTGAAGGAAGCATTTTCATACAGTTCTACCTGATCGTTGTACTTTACTTCCAGTGTAAATTCACAGGTGGAGATCACCTTTAAGGGCAGCAGATTTTTGTCCACCACATCCTGTTCAAACTCTTTTGCAAATGTGATGATATTGTCCTGATTTTTCACGACCTTGTTGTAAACCACTTCCTCCTTATCGGTATACATCACAACATCCCCGGGCTGGAAACCGGCACCATTCTTTACATGATATTTTTTGCCGTCCGCCGTATCCAACACCTCCAGGATCTGAGTCTTTGCCTTTCCGGAAGGCGTAACTACAACGCGGATATCATCTCCCCAGACGCCCGGATTTTTTGCTTCAAACCGGACGACGGCACCTTCTTTTGCAGGCGCATATCCGGTAGAGCATTTTGCATCCTCCGGCGCTACTCTGGATACGAAACAGCGGGAACCGCCATTGATAAAAAAGTGTTCCACGGCATATGCCAGAAAACGGTATTCTCCAAATTCATTTTCTGACAGATAGCCTCCATAATTTCTTTTGAAGTCTGCGAAATTTGTGATCAACTGAGGGACGCCCTGGATAGGACCTCTTTCAGCCAGCCCGATAAAACCGGCCGTACTGGTTCCCACGCCTTCCATGGGTTTTCCTCCCGATTCAAATTCTTCCACATAGACTCCCGGTGATAAATATTCAGCCATGTGCTTGCCTGATTCCCTTCTACCATTTGAGAATCAGTTACCTCCTTTCTTTTTCCTAAGATTCTTTGTGTGATCTTGTTATAGCTACACTTTATCAGGAGATTCTATACAATCTAATAACCCAAAATATAAAAATCATTTTTTATTCTTTTTTTCTTTTGAGCCCTTCCTTATAGATCTGTACCGTCTCCGGGCTTAACTCGGTCTCCATTTCTTCACGGAATATTTTTTTTGCATATTGATAGATCTGCTGCAGCTGATTCCGCTCTCCCATTTTGGCATAGCAGCGCATCAATCCTGCCACCGCTTTTTCCGAATAACGGTCAGCGGCCATATAGGCGCTCCAGCAGGAAACTTCTGTTTCATAGTCCCCTTTCTCTCTGCAATAATCCGCTAAAACCGTACATGCTTTTCCGTAAGTGCGTTCAAAGTATGTGCGCCTTGCTATACACCATGTACCGTCTACTTCTTTCAGATAGACACCCCAGTTGTGTAACAGTTCTTCCCTGTGCTCATAAATTTCTTTTCCTTTTCCTGCTTCCGCCAATGCACAGATTTTCTTTTTTATGTCAAGATCAACTTTGATCCGTGACATATCCAAACGATACTGGTGCTTTTTATACTGGATAAGATCAGCAAGTTCCGGCTGTGCGCTTAATTCTTTGCGAATGTTATAGATCATGTTATGGAGCATGGCCACTTCATTGTTGGGAGCATTGTCCGGCCATAAACATTCCAACAGTTCTCTGCGCTCTACAGGCTTTCCCTCCAGATCCACCAGATAAGCAAAAAACTCCATTGCCTTACGAGTCCTCCAGGGAATCTCTCTACCACTTTCCGTAAGCACTACACGAAACTTTCCAAAACAGGATACCGAAAGAAAAGACTTTTTTTTCTCATCTGCCCTCTTGGGCACGATTGCGGCATATTCTTCCTCTTTAACATCTTCCCCAAGAGTTTGATAGAAGGCAGCGATCTCTTTATTTATCTGTCTTTTCAGTTCTTCTCCCGATCGGTTGTTTAAAAAGCTGCGGAACAGTTCATATGTAATATAATTTTCAATACACGATTCCCTGCTTAACTGTTCCCACTTCACGCGAAAAGTTCCATCACATACCCGGCTCAGACAACGGGCTGCCAACATCACACCTGCCGGCCAGCCTTTTGTATCCTCCCATATTATTTTTGCATACTTTTTTCCACTCTCCTTGGATATCATTCTTTCCAGTATGTTGTTTACTTCACTTTCCTCAAGACTTAAGCACCTGCCTCCCATGATGCTGCTCTTATGGTGTATAAAATATTTTGCAAAGGATTCCGACAGATTATCTTTTGTAAGGACTGCCAGCATAAAATGATGATCCATATGGTCCAAAAGTTCTTTCAGAAATTGAAAGATTTTGGGTTTTTCCAAAACTTGAAACTCATCTAAAACCAGCACTAATTTTTGTTCCTTCATGTCCTTTATGCAGTTTTTCAATTTCATGATCAGCTTTCTGCCAAGTTGACTGTCTTTTTCTGTATCCGTATCGGGACACATGTTTTCTTCCATCCTAAAACCACCCAGCGCCTTGCTGAAAGACAGAGTCAGATACCTGACAAAGATCACAAACTCATTATCCGAAAAATCCAGATGATACCATGCGCAGCTATATCCTGACAGTCTGGCATATTGAGACATCAACACTGTTTTTCCATATCCGGAAGGTGCGCACAAAACCAGCAGGTTTTCTTCTATATGCTGCATTTTGGATAGCAGCTTCTCTCTTCGTTCATAATCCTTTGGCAGATCAGGTATCAGAATTTTTGATTCTAATATCTGTTGTTCTTCCATGTACATATACCTATGTGTTCTCCTCTCATACTAAGTAACCAAAATCAATGTCCGACAAATTTTTTCCGTACTTGCCATAATGGAGTTTTACAGCTTCCGAGAGATCCTGATTGGTCAGTCCTCTGTTTTCGGAAGCCGCCAGATAGGCTGCATTTGTTACCACTTCCCGGATTCCGCCCTCCGATAGTTCAAACTGCTTTGCAAAAAAGTTTAAATCGATCACTTCATCGCAGCATGCTGAATCAGAAAGGATATTGGTCCATAACTGTAAACGGACCTTTGCATCCGGAAAAGCAATATGGATAGCAAATTGAATCCTCCGTTTATATACATCATCTATATGATTGATATGATCTGCTGCCAGTACGGTAATTCCTTTGTACTTTTCCAATTTCTGCAACAAATAGCCCTTTTTGACGACAGCAGCCGATCCATGAGAATTTTTTATTTCTGAAGACTTTCCAAAAAGTAAATCCGCATCTTCTATAAACAGCAATGCATTGACCCTTTCTAACTCCCGGAAGAATAAATCGATGTCCCTTCTTATCTCTTCGGTATCGCTATCCAACATAAAAGGGAGGTTCAGCCGATAAACAGGGAGGGCAAGTTCTTTTGCCAGCATCAAAGCCGCTATAGTCTTACCGGAGCCGGCAGGGCCGTAGAACAGGACCAGAATCCCTCTTTTAGCAGCTTCCTTTTGACAAAGGCCCCACTTTTCTTCCACAATATTCCGGTATTTCATTTGATTGCAGATTATCTGCATCTGCCGCTCCTGCTTTTCCCCTACGATCAGATCATTACACAAAAACTGACTGTCTATCAGTGTGGCATAAGATCCCAAACAGTCATTCTGATTCTGTATGACCGCCCGGCATATATCTTCATTCCTAATTTTTTCTCTGCCCTCTTTTTTTGCCAACAGTTGTGCCGTGTCAAGAGCGGCCCGGATCTCCTTTGGTGTCAAAACATACTTACTGCCGTTTACATCATGATCCACATTTTCTTCCAGCAGATAGTTTTCTCCATAAACCTGAAAAAGCATCGTCCTTTCCTCCGCCGTAAGATCAGGCAGTTCCAGGCAGACTTTATCCTTACCGTAATCTGATAACTGCTCTCTTTTTTCCTCAGCCAGAAGGAAGAAACAAGATACCTTCTCTTCCAGATAGGCCAATATTTCCTTTCTGCAGTCACGCCTGTCTAAACCGCTTTCATCAGACTGTATCAGATCACAACCGGTCAGGCACAAAAATGCTGTTTCCAAAACGGATTCTACATATGCCGCTTCCATGACTAATTTTGCATTTTCCCATCTTTCGTATAAAACCTTGGATAGATCGATAAATAGAATTCGGATCTGTCTGCTTACCGCCATATGCTTTATGAGAAAATGTTTGCCAATTCCCTCACTGCCATACAGCATGATCATGCAGTTTTCCTTTTTATCAGATATGTGGGCACCATCAAAAAGCCTGCACAGTTCCTCAAGCTTCTCCTTACGAATTACCATAGGCGAAAGCTCATCCATCCAGGTGAAATATTTTGCATGGCCCCTAAGATTTCCCTCCATGCACCTATGTCCCAGCAAGAAACCAAAAACACTCTGTCTAAGCTGATAACTGTCTGCCAGTCTCACATTCTCTTTTGTCAAAAGAAGCATTTCAATATTACCGGATTCGGATACAAATACAGCTTCTTCCTCTTCCGATACCTCTTTCATGAGTCTGGCTAAAGACAAACACAGCCCTCGTGTCGGATGGTGCTGGTGTATAGGATACTGCAGGTTATAATAGATTCTTTCATACTTGCGCTGATAGAAAGGCGCCACACCCATTAATAAAGCAAGCCGCTCCAGGGCCGAAAGATGAAACCTATCGCAAACAGCAAGAAAAGGCAAAAATTCCCCTTTTTTCTCCCTCTCTGCTATCTTATCTGCCATATGCCAAAGCGATCCTGCCACAGAAGCAGTCAGCTTTTCCTCAGACATGGGCAGTTTGAAGGCCGCATCCAACAGCTTGTCCAAAAAAAGCAACATATCCTCCATATGTTCTTTCGGCGTATAGGCGTTGCCTTTTACCAGTTTTTTCTTCCAGATCATTTTGCCTGCTCCTTATATCATATAACAGCAATCTGGTTTTTAGTATAAGCAACGAGTATCTACATTTTTATAACCAAAACACTAAACAATTTCTTTTTTTGCCGTCTACACAAAAAAGAACGCCTGTCTATTTTAAATAGACAAACGCTCTTACATTTTTATTCATATAATGTTCCCATCTTTTTCGCTATTTCAAGATCAGCACTTACTGAAATACCATTACAAGGTTATCTATAGGTTCATCTGCTTCTCCCCCCTGGCTTTGGTACTGACTCATCCGTACACCTCTGAACAACATTATCTTTCCTCCGTTGAATAATTGCAACTCTTTTTCCAGCTCCAATTTCATCTGCCTGCCGTTCCAATCCGGCATCCGTATTTAAAGCTGCACCACTTGCGTGTCTTGCATTGGCCCGCACCATTCCCAGTTTTTGCTGCACTACATGCCCCAGTTCATGGGGCAGGTGCCGCTCCTGCCCTGGTCCGATCTCTACCTGATTACCTTTGGTATAGGCTAATGCATCCAATTTTGCCGGCAAAGGCGAGTTATAATGAACCCGAACATCATCAAAGGACAGTCCCGTATTTTTCTCCATATTTTCTTTTAGGCGTGTTGGAATTCCTGTACGGTTTATCTTCTTCTCCATTTGTACTGTATCCATAAAAGCCTCCTCTTTTACATCATTAAATATCCATATTCTCCCCACATCTCCATAGAGATCGGCCATTCCATTTTTTCATATTCCGCCTTGATGGCATGCAGGATATGTTCCATGGATAAGGGATTTTCTTCATAAACTGCCATTACACTGGCGCTTAAGATAACATTTTTGATCATGCCGCCGGTAAACTCAAATTGTGATGCCAGATAATCGATATCCAATTCTTCCCGAAATTCCTTTTCCGGAAGGCAGCTCTCCCAGAGATTGAAGCGGATCGCTTTATCAGGCATTTTGTATTTGAGCACATACTTCATCCTTCTTAAAAACGCTTTATCAATGTTGTTATAAAAATTAGTAGATAAAATTACAATGCCGTCAAATTGTTCCATGCGCTGTAAAATATAAGCAACTTCCATATTCGCATATCGATCTTTGCTTTCCGTCACTTCTCCTCGCTTGCCAAACAGCGCATCTGCCTCATCAAAAAACAGAACAATATTGGTTTTTTCCGCAAAGGCAAATATCTCTTCCAAATGTTTTTCTGTTTCACCAATATACTTATCCATGATCTTTGAAATATCCACTTGATAAAGGGGAAGCCCCATCTCACCTGCAATAGCATGGGCCGTCATGGTCTTACCGGTTCCGGGCGGGCCGGAAAGCATCACTGTCACTGCCCTCCCATAAGGGTACTGCGCTTTTAAACGCCACTCTTCAAATATCATATAGCCGCACATAGCGCTGCAGCAGATCTGCTCCAAACTCTTTTGTACCTCATCCGGCACCTGTAAGTCATGAAAACGGACTGTGGGATAGGAAATGTTTCCCAAGGATTTTTTGCTGCTTTCACTAAGCAATTTGGTACAAATCCGGGTAAAGTCCTGCTCTGTGCCCATGCTTTCCTGTTGCCAAATTTCCATTGCGCGGGCTATTTCCCTGGCAGACAAGCGATAACGGACCGCATAGAGCACACAATCTATGGAAAGGCTGTACAAAGAAGCAAATCCCGCAAAAACCTGTTGACGCTCTTCTCTGGTAAGGGGGTTTAGGTTCATCCGTTTCCCCACTATCCTGCTGTCATAAAAAGAAAACCTTCCTTCCGTACATATCAGAATGGGAATACCTATATTTAAAAGCGGCCATACTACTTCTTTTATGAAATCTTCTTCCGTCACCTGCCATTTTGTAAATAATCCTTCCTGCAATCCATACAGGCAAAGCATCCCATTTTTCCAAAACAGTTCCCGGATCAGTTCCCCTTTTACATCCTCTGTTCTTCCTGCCAAAAAACTGATACACTTTTCTGCGGAAAGTAAGAAAAGATTCTGTCCTGCCCTGTGGGCAATATGCTTTGCCAGAAAGCGTCTGCCGCCTTCTCCTGCAATCTGCAGCACAGTCCCGGTTCCTTCTGTCATGATCCACTGTGCACATTCCATTGCCGCCTCTTGACGGACAAACATGGGCTGAAGGGATTCTTTGCATAAAAACCATTCCCCATTTCCAAAAATAACGGTTTTGAAGGATTCTTTATCTCCATCCTCCACCAATAAATACGCCAGTAAACGATGATCCGCTTCTATGGCAGCATAAGACAATGGAACTGTTTTCCAATCGATCCTGCATATCATTTGCAGTTGCTGCAGCTTATCCATGATCTCCTCATAGGATGGACAAACATTTCCCTCCATTTCAAATGCAAGCTGAATAACAGCCGGATTTCCTGTATAATGGCTTAAGTAAGCTCTAAATTCCGGCACCAATGCAGCTGCCAGACAAAGATCAAGAGCTGTATGTACGACCGGATCCACATCCTCATTATTTCCTATTTTTTTTAATACTTCCCAATACCGCATTGCCTGTATTCCTTCGCTTTTTTCCCATATTTTCATAGCTTCATCGGTAAGGCGCTCCGACAATGTTTTTAAATAGGGAAAATGATCAAAACTGTTTTCCCTTCCTGTTTCTTGAAAATAGAAATAAGTACGCACAATCACTGCATACACAGCAATTTCCAAAAACTCCATATGCTTTTTCTCCATTTTTATGCAATCCTTTTTCAATCACCTATAGAAAGCAGTCCCATTCCTTTCGATGCTGCCTCTTTTGCCATTTCTGACAATTCCTTCAACATTTTTTCACCTTCTATTGGATCCTCATAATCCTGAATTAATGATTCCTTTAAGATATAATGGCATATGTCAATTATTTGAGATAAATCATTTACGGAAATTTCAACATCCGCATATGGATCGATCTCGTACAATGTGCTCATATCAATTTCTGCCTGCCCTTTTAATCGATAGATAAAATCAATTAATTCATCGCTAAATTCAACATTCCTATTCTGTTCATGAAACTCAGCTATTGAATTGCCAATATAAAAATTCATAAAAATTACCTCCTATTTCTTGGGAAATGCAGTAATTACCTTTCCATCTTTACCAACTACGACTTTTAATGTAGATACCGCTCTTCCTTTGCAATCAACTCCTATGGGAGTCGAATATGTTTTTTCATAAATCGTACCCGGTCTACCGGCAGTATTGGGACTCTGCTTGGAGCCCTTGTCTGTTATGGTATCACCAATTTCTTTTTCAATATTAACCCCCTTATTAAAACGAGATTTGCCCGGCTCTTTAGAATCGGGTCCATGTCTGGCAATGATATGCCCATTTAATGTAGATGTCGTTAGCGTATATCCTTTTCCGCCTTCGAGCTGCGTAACTGCATCCGCATTCTGTCTCCCATTAGCTCGAATGCCATCCAGTTTTTGCTGAACAACCTGACCAAGTTTGTGTGATATTCCTCCCTGGCCAAACTGAATCCCTTTAAGATTTTCACCAATATATCCTAATGGTTTCAGTCTTGCTGCCTGACCGCTCTTGCGCTGAGCCGGTACATCTTTAGAAGACCGCTCCGTGTGCCGCATAAGCATATTAGCCGCTTTTCGCTCCATCCATTTTATCGCCTCAGACATAAAAAGTTCCTCCTTTCCTGTTTGTCTGAGACTCAGTATATTGGGCAGCAATAATCAAAACTATAAACAAAAAATTACGGCCCGTTTCAGTAACTTGCCATAATCGACAAGATTGAAATAGGCCGTTGCATTTATTTCTATTATGTGCTGATCAGATTTTCCCGAAAGGACTATACTCCAAGAAATTTCTTCACAACACTTTCCATTTCTTCCTTCTCACACACTGTATCATGCAATACAGCTGCAGTGCGGATCTCTTCGATAGCATTTGGTACCGGAGTCTTGGAAATCCTGGACAATTCATCCACCAATTCAAAATCCCCCATGGCATCGTACTTTTCAGAAATGGCTTTCATCACGCTTCTGGTAAATTTATAAGGGCTGGCCGTGGAGGCGATGACAGTCTTAGTCTCATCCTTAGAATTCTTCTTATAGTCTTCATATACGGATGCTGCAACTGCCGTATGGGTATCCATTACATAGCCCGTCTCTTCATATACTTTGCGGATAATGGCAAAGCACTGTTCTTCCGATGCATAGCCGCCTGCAAAATCCGTAAGCTTATCCCGCATATCGGAAGTGATCTCATAAACGCCTTTTTGGCTCAATGCCTCCATCAATGCGGCATTCTTATCATGGTCTTCTCCTGCGATCTTATAGATCAATCTCTCCAGATTGGAAGAGATCAGGATATCCATGGAAGGAGAACTGGTCAGGAAAAATTCCCTATTCCTGTCATATACACCGCTTTCAAAGAAATCAAAGAGCACTTTATTGTCATTGGAAGCACAGATCAGTTTGCCGATGGGAAGTCCCATATTTTTTGCATAGTAAGCTGCCAGGATATTACCAAAGTTACCGGTAGGCACTACCACATTGATCGTCTCTCCCTCTTTGATCTTACCCTGCCTTAAAAGGTTTGCATATGCATACACATAATAAACCACCTGGGGCACCAGACGGCCGATATTGATGGAATTTGCTGAAGAGAACTGGAAGCCTTTTTCTTCCATTTCCTTCGCTAACGCCTTATCGGAAAAGATCTTTTTCACACCGGTCTGGGTATCGTCAAAGTTACCATGGATGCCCACAACATGGGTGTTGTCCCCTTTCTGGGTAACCATCTGTTTCTCCTGGATAGGGCTGACACCGTTTTTGGGGTAAAAGACGATGATCTTAGTGCCTTTTACATCTGCAAAGCCTGCCAAGGCCGCCTTTCCCGTATCTCCGCTGGTAGCTGTCAAAATGACGATCTCATTTTTTACGCCGTTTTTCTTTGCGGAAGTGGTCAAAAGATGAGGCAGGATGGACAAAGCCATATCCTTAAAGGCAATGGTTGCTCCGTGAAACAACTCCAGATAAAAAGCATTGTTCACTTCTTTTAGAGGCGCAATTTCCTTTGTATCAAACTTATCATCATATGCCCTGTCGATACAGGTGCGCAGTTCTTCCTCTGTAAAATCTGTTAAAAACAGCCGCATAACCCGATAAGCCGTCTCCTGATAACTCATATCAGACAGTTCTTTTAAGGATACATCCAGCTTAGGAATGGCGGTAGGCACAAATAATCCTCCGTCAGCTGCCAGTCCTTTTAAAATCGCCCGGGACGCGGTAATGGGTGTGCTGTCGCTTCGTGTACTTTTGTATAAAATTTCCATTTTACTCTCTCTCCTGTTCGTACTTACGGCGTTAATTATAGCACACCCGCCAATTAATAGCAATGTCAGCTATTTAAAAAAGCTGTGTCTGCCGTGGTCAAACAGATGGGTCAGACTGGTATAAAACCAGTTGCTTTTTTCGGTTCCGGCAATGGAACTGGATACAAAATATAAAGCTCCCTGGGAAATATCTTCACCAAATAAGGCTCGTTCCACGACCTGTTTCGTTTCTTCCGAAACCCGTACATACTGTAATCTTCCGTTATATGCCGGGGTAAACTGGTTCGCTTGATATACTACGCCATACACCGTAGACGGAAATCTGGGACTGTTTACTCTATTTAATACCACATTTGCTACCAATAGTTTTCCGTTTTCGTCTTCACAGCCTGCTTCTGCTTCTACGATGCGAAGCAAAGTCTGATAATCCTGGTCGGAAAGGTGGTATGCCATTTCCCTTTCCACAGATTGTTCCAAAACGACCCGTCTTTCGGAAACGGCCTCCGGCATAACAAATTCTATCTGTTCAATATATTCCTCTGACATATCTCCAAAGCAGATCTCCATGACTTCTGCCTGGGGAATTTCTTCTGCTTCCTTTGTTTCTTCTATTATAACTGCGGCTTGCTCCGCTTTGATCTTATCTTGTGTATCTTGAATTTTATGAAAGGTTATCTCTATTGTAAGAATGCTTAGAAATGCCAGGTAAACAAATACCAGCATATTCCCGTATTCTTTTTTCATAGACTGCTCCTTTTTTAAATTAAGTTGTAACACTTTCTTAACAACTTAGTAATTATTTTATACAAGCAGTCCTCCAAATATATCCAAAATTGAGTTTTGGCTAAGATAATGTTATACTTTGGGTATGAAAAACTACACGGGAATTTATAAAGCAACAAAAAAAGACGGCACTTGTTATTATCGGACAAGTATCACTTATAAAAGAAAACATATCAGTCTGGGGAGTTTCGATACGGATAAGGAAGCTCACGAGGCATATTTGGAGGCCCATGAGATCATAGACGATCCATCTCTGCTTCCTGATTCTTATGTAGCAAAAACGCTTTCTTTTGAGAAGTGTGTGATCTTAATGAATTTTAGGGATAATCAGCTCTATATCAAAAACCCCATCTATATCCGGCAGAAATATTTTTTGTATTATTACAGTCCCGATGAGATATACACCTTTGACATTGACGATCTGTTTTATTATGCCCATCATAAGATCATGAAACGGGGAAACCACTTATTTGTGGCGGATTATGGTATGCAGGTCAGCGTTCTAAACCGCTATGGTGTCAGAAGCTTTGCTGTAGAAGGAAGAGATTATTATTTTGCCAATGGCGACAACCGGGATTTCCGCTATGCCAATATCGTCTGCATCAACCCCTATTTTGGTGTCATGCAGATCAAGGAACGGGGCATTTTCCGCTATCTGGCAAAGATCCATCTAAACGGAAACTACCGTATCGGTGTATATGATACGGCTGTTTTGGCCGCCATCGCATACAACAAAGCGGTGGATGTGGTTAAGGCACAGGGTGTTGCCAAAAATTTCTCATATAACTATATTGACGGCATGTCCTCCTCAGACTATGCCGCCCTATATTCCGACTGTACTATTTCCAAAAAACTCTACCATCTGCCAAAAAAGCTGATTTCTCCCTAAAAATCTATTTTCATCAGCGCATGTCATAATCGATAAAACTGATGGTCATGGCTACATTTCCTACGATGCCGTTTATCTTTGCATCCTGCTTATATTCCCACATGGCAAATTCATAGGGATAATCCGGTATATCTCCTTCCTGAGAAAGATAGATATTGTAATCAAATAACTGGGTCAGGTCCAATTTCCGCAGCAGCCAATATTTATTTCCATAAATAACAGGGGTATAGCCGCTTTGGCGGACTGTATTACAGAATGCCTTGGCAATCTGGGTAAGCTGTGCCTTGGTCAGGTTTTCCGTTCTGGCATTGTCATTGCTAACCAGCTCCATATCAAATACGATGGGATATTCCGGTTTGATGTCCGCTTCCTGAAGGGCTGCGATCACAAAGTTTGCTTCTTCTATCGCCTCTTCCTCGGTTACTGCCTGGGAATAAAATGAAACACCGACAGAAAGTCCTGCCGCTTTTGCTTCCGTTATATAATCCAGATAATTTTGTTCCATGGAAACGGCACCGGTTGAATAGCCCCGCCTTCCTATCCGGACAATACAAAAATCCACGCCATCGTCTTCCACTCTGGCAAAATCTATGCTGCCGTAACTGTCATCGATCCAGATTCCCTGTTTGGAGCTTTTCTTTCCTTCAGAATAATAGCGCATAAAAGGCTCTTCAAATACCAACCCGGTATAATCATATTCATTTTTTCGGATATAAGCATTGATCATGATCCATTGAGATGTACCGTCAGGGAGAATGACCTCTGTCTTCGTTCCGTTTTCCGACAGATCTTCTTCTTTTTCTTCTTCCTTTTCTTCTTTCTCCAGGGCCTGCAGGTTTTCCGTATAGCGATCAGTGCCGGTGTTTCTGTCGGAAGTATAATCTGTCTTGTACATATTCCAAAAATCCAGATCGTCAGAAACCAGGTTGGATTCTCCAATCACATACTCATCCTCTGCCGTATTTTGAGAAACCGCTGTCTGGCTGCCTCCAACCGGGCCTCCTGCATCGATCAGTCCGGGATTAGTCCTGCCTTCTTCAGGCTTATTGGTAATAAATACCACTACTACTACCAAAATAACAAAACCTACGACCCCCGCCATCATAGCGCCTAGCGGAAGACCGGATCTGATCTCATCTTTTTCAAAATCATCTGTTAATTTCATTCTTTTTCCTCTCTTGATCGGAAGTATATTCTTTACTCCGTATTGAAAAGCACTCTAAGTATACTATACTACAACGCTCTTTGTTTCAAAATGCTCCAATTTATGGTATGATACTTGTATGAAAACAACTACAACTATATTATCCAAACCAATGATATCCCGCTTTATGTCTATGCTGGTAACGACTGCTGTCTGTCTTTCTCTGCTAGGCTGCCGGGCCGGTATGAATACCGATTATATCAAAAGCACTGTAGTCGCGCTGGACACGGTAGTGACCATAACTTTGTATGATACCAAAGACCAGGCTGTTTTAGACCGAGCTGTTTCTCTTTGTACCGACTATGAAAAACTATTTAGCAGAACCCTCCCCGAAAGCGATGTCTATCGGATCAATCACAGCGATGGGAAACCTGTCAAGGTGGATCCCCAGACCCTTTTACTGATCAAAGAAGCCCTGACCTATTGCGATATGACGGAGGGTGCAGTGGATATTACCATTGCCCCTGTCAAAGAACTTTGGGATTTCTCAGGCTCCGAAAATCCTCTTCTGCCTGATGAAGCCTTCCTGACTAATGCCCTTTCCCATGTTGATTATCACTGTATCACTTATGATGAAGAAGCTCTGACTGTCACTTTAACAGATCAGGATGCCCAGATCGACCTGGGCTTTATCGCCAAAGGCTATATTGCCGACCGGATCAAAGACTATCTCATAAGCGCAGGCGTAAAAAGCGCTATCATTGACTTGGGCGGCAATGTGTTGGCTATCGGTGAAAAACCGGATGGAACAGCCTTTTCCATCGGCATCCAGACTCCATTTGAAGACTCTGTGATAACTGTTCTATCTACCAGGGACAGTTCTGTGGTAACCGCCGGGGTCTATGAACGCTGCTTTACCATAGACGGTGTTTTATATCATCACATTTTAGATACCAAAACCGGCTATCCGGTCTCCAATGAGCTGCTTTCCGTTACCATCCTCTCCGATTCCTCCATGGAAGGAGATGCCCTAAGCACAACCTGCCTTATTTTAGGATCGGAAAAAGCCAAAAACCTTCTTGAAGGAATGGACGGCATCGATGCCATCATGATCACGAAGGATTATGAGATTTATGATACCCGCACTCCATAAGCAGTGAAGGGAATAACTCATTTATATTTCGATCATTTCTGAAGGTTCGCTCCTTTTTGCCACATGGATGGAAAAGTCCGATGCATCATAAGGATTGTCCCCCATGGTGATCTCCAGCCGCACGGCTTCATAGGCTAAGTCAGGCAGATTGTTCTCCTTGCTCAGGTGTCCCAGCAGGATGTGGGATAGACCGTCATGAACAATACGGCTTAACAGCTTTCCTGCATTCTCATTGGACAAATGTCCTTTATTCCCCAAAATCCGCTGTTTCAGATAATAAGGGTAGGGACCTACTTGAAGCATATTCACATCGTGATTGGCTTCCAACAAAATAGCATCCATTCCCTTTAATTTTTCTTCGTTTTCTTCCGTGATCATACCCAGATCCGTAGCGATAGCAAGTTTTTTGCCATCTTGAAAAAAGCGATATGCTACCGGCTGTGCTGCATCATGGGAAATTTTCATGGCGTCTATCAGGATATTTCCTACAGTTATTTGTGCATTTTCTTCTATTTCCACAAATCGGCAGGGATCCAGCTTACCCAAAGAGGCAGTTTGAAAGATTCCCTGTAATGTACCCTTTGTTCCATAGACCGGTGCCTCACATTGTCTGGTCAAGACACCCAGTCCGCCGATATGGTCAATATGCTCATGGGTCACGAAAATGGCATTTAAATCTCGTACTGTAAGACCTATGGTATGCAGACCTTCTTCGATCCGCTTTTTGCTGATGCCTGCGTCCACCAGGATATGGGTATTTTCATCTCCTACATAAATGCAGTTTCCACTACTTCCGCTGGCAATACTAAGAATACGCATGTCGTTTTATTCCTTCCAGAATATCTCAAGCCGGTCACCGTTTGCTAACTTCTCTGTATACTGAGCCTTTCTACCGTTTATCAAGGTTTCCACAGCCGTTCCCTGTGGCTTGGTCAGATCGAACTCATAAAATTGGAACACATCCACATAAATGTAGTCAGGCTTTCCCGACAATTCTATCAATTGTCCGTTTACATACACATGAAGAGTAGGAAACTCCTCTTTCGGCTGTTCTTCTTTTGCATCCTCCGCTTTCACTGCCTCGGGCAACAGGTCTTCTTCTGATTCCGATTCATCTTCCTCTGAAAATTCTTCTTCATACTCTTCGTAGGAAGGCTCTTCTTCTGATTCCGGATACGCCTCATAGGAAGGCTCTTCTTCCGGTCTCGGATACGACTCATAGGACTCGGACTCATGCGCATTCAAAACGGATTCATCCGCAGCAGTTCTCCCCTTATCCAACTCCTCATTATGGGATTCATCAGAAGATTTTTCTGTTCTCTGGCCAGGTTCCCTGATCTCTAATGAAAGGGTAAAATTATCATATACCTTTGTTTCCATATCTGCTTCCTGGTTATTCACAAGGATGACCTGCATTTCTTCCGGTTTCAGATCCATGATCTCTAAAATCTGCTCTACCGTATAGTAATTAAACAGCTCTACCTTGTCTCCATCCTGAATGCTGTAAGAGGAAGCTTGCAGCTGTCCATTTACACTGGCTAACTTAGGAAGTGTAATATCTCCGTCCGGTACATGTACCGTCAGGCTTCCTTCATACTCCGGCAGCTTGTATACCTCCAGGACTGCTTTTTCTCCTACTGTAGAGGGAATCACCTGGATCACATCATTGCTGCGGATGACCGTATGGATATCCGCCTGACTGCCGTTTAACATTACCGTTGCAGATTCACCCTTACTGCCTCTGATCACAGTAGGCTTTCCGTTCAGCTCAAATTCCAAAGACTCTCCTCGTTTGGGGAATAAGTCCTCATTAGGAAACTCTCCTATGATCGCCGCATCCACAATTGCAAGACGATTGTTGTCATAAATCTTGATCCGTTTTCCGTTAAAGGTTACAAATATAAAGTTATTGCTCTGTTCATAATAATTGAGGCAGATACCGATAGGGGTAACCATCAGGGAATTCTTTACTGCATTCTGCTGCATGAATTCGATCTTGGCCATAACTTCTTCCCCTCTGACCGCACAACGCTCTTTGGGGATACCTAAGTGCTTTGCCACCCGGTCTGTATAGGTTGCGATCTTACCGCCGCCTCCTACTACAAAGACAGCGCTGACGGATTTATCTCCGTTTAGCTCTTTGATCTTTTCTGCAGCCTGCTTCGCCATTTCTTCCAGATCGGCCTCTACTGCATCCAACACTTCCTTTGCCGTGATCTTTTGGGTAAGCCCCATGATATCCTTATACTCTACCTCTTCATTTGTTTCGATTCCCCGTTTGATCTGCTCAGCGGTATTAAAATCCACCAGACAGTGCCTTGCAATATCTTCTGTCAAACAGTCTCCCGCCATGGGAAGCATGCCATAAGCAACGATACTGCCATCTTTGGTAATGGAAATATCGGATGTACCTGCTCCCACATCGATCAGGGCGATATTTAGCATTCTGTACATATCGGGAATCGCCAGTCCAATGGCAGCGATAGGCTCCAAGGTCAGGTTTGCCACTTCTAATCCTGCCATCTCCACAGACTTATATAAGCCGTCTACTACATCATCAGGCAAAAAGGTTGCGATCAGGTCTGCAGATATTTCTTTTGCCTTATGGTTCTCCAGATTGCTCATAGGATAGCCGTTCATATAATAATGTACTACGGAATAACCTACGCAATAGAATTTTACATCCGACTCATTTTCCTGCTGGAATATTTCATATGCCTTTTCAATACCATAGGAATTCAGCATATGAATATCCTCATCTGCTATGGTTTTTTCATTCTCAAGATCCATATCCACATGGACATTGACGGTCTTTAATACACGGCCTGCCGCCGCAATGCAAACTTGGGTCAAGGGCGTATCAACCTGCTCCCTCAAACCCTCGGTCACTTCTCTTATGGTATTGCTGACAGCATCAATATCATGAATCTGTCCGTCTAACATAGCGCGGGACTCATGTTCCTTGATCTGCTGTGCTACCACAACAAATTTGTCCTTTTGTCTGTACCCTACGGTACCCACAATGCTTCTGGTTCCGATATCCAGTCCGTATACATATGCACCTGATTTTTTATCTGTCTTCTGCACTTATGTACTCCCCCAATTTTCTGTCGATCTGCATATATGTCTGTGCCAGATCTTCATTATTATCAATGACCAGACTGCAATGTTTTAAAAACATTGTATCCGGTAGTTGGCTTTTCATGATTTGCTCTATCTTTTCTTCTGTATAGCTACGGGTTTCTTTTAGCCGCCTTTTTCGGACTTCTTCCTTTGCCCGCACATACCACAGTTCATCCAGTATTTTGTCATAGCCTTCTTCAATAAGAAGAGCTGCTTCTAACACAAAGAAATCCTTATCTTTCTTTTGTTCTTCTTCCCGGATGGTTGTAAGCACAAATTCTTTTACACCGGGATGGATAATGGCATTGACTTTCTGCAAAAGAGCGGCATCTGCAAAGATCATTTCTGCCATTCTGGATTTATCGATCCGTCCGTCTTCACTTAGGACTTCCCTGCCCAAAAGCTTTATGAGCGGTTCATAGCATTTTTGTCCCGGCTCCTTGATAAGATGGGCGATACTGTCCGCTTCATAGACTACGGCTCTGTAATGTTCCTTTATATAAGAAAGTACCAGGGATTTTCCTGCCCCAATGCCTCCCGTTATGCCAATGGTGCGCATCTGCCGTCCGACTCCTTTCCGACGCTATGCTTAGTGGGCATCATACCAGTTTTTGCCTGCATGCAGATCCACCTCCAAAGGAACGGATAGGGTAACTGCCTGCCGCATCTGATCGGCCAGGATAGTTTTTACCTGTTCCACTTCTTCTTCATAGGCTTCGATCAAAAGCTCATCATGGACCTGTAAGATCAATTTGGATTTCAGGCCTGCTTCTTTTAACGCCCGGTATACATTGATCATGGCAATTTTCATAATATCCGCCGCTGTACCCTGGATGGGCGCATTCATGGCCGCCCGCTCTCCAAACTGCCGTTTCATATAATCACTGGAGGACAATTCCGGCATAGGCCTGCGCCTCTGAAACATGGTAAGGGTGTAGCCGTCTTCTTTGGCTTTTGCCACCGTTTCATCCTGATAGCGTTTTACACCGGGGTAGGTTTCAAAGTATTGTTCCATATATTTGGCCGCTTCCTTTTGGCTTGTATGAATATCCTGACTTAAGCCAAAGGCGCTGATACCATAGACAATGCCAAAATTAACGGCCTTGGCATTCCTTCTTTGTAAGGATGTTACCTGATCCATAGGTGTGTGGAATACCTTGGAAGCAGTGATCCTGTGAATATCCGTATCTGTCTGGTATGCGGCGATCAGTCCTTCATCCTCCGATAAGTGGGCCAGGATCCGAAGCTCGATCTGGGAATAATCCGCATCTACCAGCAAACACCCTTCCTTTGCCACAAAAACCTTGCGGATCATTCTGCCCATTTCCGTCCGCATGGGAATATTCTGAAGATTGGGCTCCGTGGAAGAGATACGTCCTGTTGCTGTGATCATCTGATTAAAGGAGGAATGAATCCTGCCATCCTCTTTGATGCAGTCAGAAAGACCGTCGGCATAAGTGCTCTTTAACTTAGACAATGCTCTGTATTCCAAAATATCCGCCACAACAGGATGATCCACAGCTAATTTCTCCAAAACGCTTGCTTCGGTAGAATAGCCTGTCTTGGTCTTCTTGCCGCCTTTTAATCCCATCTTTACAAAAAGGATGTCTCCCAGTTGTTTGGGTGAATTGATGTTGAAGGTTTCCCCAACCTGCTCATATATTTTTTCTTCCAGACCTTGGATCTGCTCTCCCAAAACACTACCGTATTCCTTTAATTCCTCTTTTTGTGCCAGCACTCCTACTTTTTCCATATCGTAAAGTACATAGGTTAAAGGCATTTCTATCTCTTCAAAAAGAGAAACCATATTTTCCTCCTGCAGCCTGTTTAAAAGGGGCTCATAGGATAAATACAAAGCAAGACTCTGTTTGCAGGCATAGGTCAAAAAAGCTGCATTCTCCGAATCTGCCACATCCGAAAGGGGCTGTTTGGCAAACTGAGACTTATAATCTACGCAATCCACACCTGCATATTCTGCAGCCACATCCTCCAACAGATATTCCTTATGGTTAGGATTGATCAGATATGCTGCCAGCTTACAGTCAAAAAATGCTGCGGTTTCCTCAACCGGTATTTCATCATAATATTTTTTCACATCAAAAAGAACCAGTTTTTTCCCTTTTTGTAAAAGGCTGACTGCCAGGTTTTTTAACTTGTCCTGTATATATTCCTCTGTTAAAAAGCCCTGGATGAACAGACAATATGCATTATCTTGATCCGGACAAATACTGATCGCATACAGATCCTGCTCCCGAAAGAATGCTGCACAAGGATGCTCCGCCTCTTTGCAGGAAGCAAACAATGCTTCTGTCTCGGAAAGATCCGTTACAGCATGATAAGAAGCCTCTTTACTTTCTCCCATGCTGCTTCTGTCAAACCTCCCAAGCATTTGCTTGAAGTTTAATTTCATGCACCAGTCATAGGCCTCTTTGGTAAAAAGATCGCCCATGGCGGTATCTTCTATGGAAAAAGGCAGGCCGGCATCCGTCACAATCGTGGCAAGTTCCAGACTCAGATCCGCCTTATCCCTGTTTTCCGACAGGGTCTCACGAACGCTCTTTTTGGATATATTGTCTAAGTTTTCATAAATCCCTTCTATGGAACCGTATTCTACCATCAGGGATGTTGCAGTCTTTTCTCCGATCTTGGGAACGCCGGGAATGTTATCCGATGCATCTCCCATCAGCGCTTTTAACTCAATAAACTGAGCCGGGCTAACCTGATAGCGCTCTAACACATCTTTTGCATAGTAGTCTTCGATCTCCGTTCTGCCGCCCTTTGTCTTGGGGATACGGATCTTGATATGATCGGAAGCGATCTGCAAAAGATCTCTGTCACCGGAAACAAGAGAAACTTCATATCCTTCCTTCTCACCCTTTTTTGCCATGGTGCCTAAGATATCGTCCGCTTCCAAGCCTTCCTGCTCCATGATCAAAATGCCCATGGCAGAAAGCACCTGCTTCATTACGGGAACCTGCTGACGAAGCTCCTCCGGCATAGGCTTTCTGGTGCCCTTATAGGCATCATACATCTTGTGACGAAAAGTAGGGGCTGATAAGTCAAAGGCTACAGCCAGTCCATCAGGCATCTCTTCATCTAAAATCTTAAAAAGTATATTTAAAAATCCAAACACAGCATTGGTATGAAGCCCGTCCTTATTGGTCAGATCGGGAACCCCATAAAATGCCCTGTTTAAAATGCTGTGTCCGTCTATTAAAACCAGTTTTTTAAACATGCTGCTCCTCTTTTCTTTTCAGAATCGGGCTGTTACCAGATCATATACAAAATTGCCGCGCCCAGCACGACAGCCGCTAAGCCTTCCACCTGCTTGCATATCCTTTCAATCCTACGGCTTATTTTGACCTGTCGTCCTGCCTGCTTCAATTTCACCTCCAGCTCTTTATCCAGGGAAAAAGAAGCCCCTTCCTCCAAACGGGCCAAACCTTCTACAGACAAAAACTGGATAGCCAGCTCTTCCTCGCAATCTCTGCACTGCTTGATATGGTCAACGAATTCTGCCAATTCTTCCCCTTCCAGGCTATCGTTTAAAAAGGCAGGAATCAGCTTTTCATATTCCTTACATTCCATTTTGCTCACCTGCACCCTATTTTATCAAAAATTCGGCCTATTGTAAATTTTCTTGGCAATTTTCTTTTCCTTTTGCTTGATTATTCTTTTTCAGTATGATAATATATACTTCGGTTGTTAGAAAAAGAACTTGCCGGCGTGTCGGAATGGCAGACGAGGCAGACTCAAAATCTGTTGTGGGCAAC
>JAFLSW010000018.1 GCA_022510725.1 Lachnospiraceae bacterium | reverse complement strand
ACATTCGCCAAATGTCTGCTTCGCAGCCGCTTGGCTCATTGTGTTCGCGAATATTGTACCATGTTTTATTCCGTTTGTCAGTTCTTTTCCAAGTTGCGGACTAATAAAAAATTATATATAATGTGCCTAGAAAACAAATTTTGGAAATCGGAGGAAGAAATCGATATGGCCGGCTCAATATTCGGAAAGCATTTTACGATACAGACCTTTGGAGAATCCCATGGACCCGGTTTGGGCGTTGTGGTGGACGGCGTTCCTGCAGGACTGCCTTTAACGGCAGAAGACATCCAGCTTTATCTGGACAGGCGCAAACCCGGCAGCTCCCGCTATGCTACCCAAAGGGCGGAAAGCGACACCGTAGAGATCCTATCCGGTTTATTTGAGGATAAAACAACGGGAACACCTATTGCCATGCTGGTAAAAAATACCTCCCAGCGTTCCGGTGATTACAGCGAGATCGCTTCCTATTATCGTCCGGGACATGCGGACTATACCTTTGATGCCAAGTACGGTTTCAGGGATTATCGGGGCGGCGGACGCTCCTCCGGCAGAGAAACTATCGGCAGGGTTGCCGGCGGTGCCATTGCTTTAAAGATCTTAAAAGAACTGGGCATACAGGTGCAGGCTTATACCAAGTCCATCGGTCCTATTTCCATCGACTATGACCGTTTTGATGCATCCCTCATCACCTCCACTCCCACCGGCATGCCGGATGAAACCGCTTCCAAAGAGGCGGAAGCCTTTTTGGAAAACTGCATGAAGGATACGGATTCCGCAGGAGGCGTGATCGAATGTGTCATAAAACATCTTCCTGCCGGCATCGGCGAACCGGTCTTTGATAAGCTGGATGCCAGACTGGCACAGGCTGTGATGTCCATCGGTGCAGTGAAGGCTTTTGAAATGGGGGATGGAACAGCGGTTTCTACCCGCCTTGGCAGTGAAAATAACGACGCTTTTACTTTATCAGAGGGAAAGGTTACCAAAAAGACCAACCATGCAGGAGGAGTACTTGGGGGCATCAGCGACGGAGACAATGTGATCTTTAGGGCTCATATCAAGCCTACTCCCTCCATCTTTAAGACCCAGGAAACCGTAAATCGTCAGGAAGAAGAAATTTCTGTCAACATCAAAGGACGCCACGATCCCATTATCGTTCCCCGTGCCGTAGTGGTTGTGGAATCCATGGCGGCTCTTGCCATTTTGGATCTGATGATGGAAAACGCTGTTTCCCGCATGGAATATTTGGAGAAGATCTATAAGAAATGATCCCCCTAACAGATATATAAAAATCAAGCCCCTTCGGTTTATCCGAAGGGGCTTATTGATTGATTCAGTCACTCTACTCTTCTGCCGCATTCAGTCTGTGGAAGATAATGCAGTTAGGTCTGTCGATCTTCATTTCCTTCCCGTTCATGACAAGAAGTCCTTTCTTGGTATCCACGGAGAAAAAGGTCATGGTATTGGACTCATGATTTAAGGAAACCAGATGCTTGTTGTCTGGGAACAATGCCGCATCCTTGGGATACTCTCCGCTTATGGGAAGACAAAACAGCTTATCCAGATCCCCCGTCTTGTGATCGATCTTATACACAACAACGCTGTTATCTCCTGCAGTGCTGCTTACCAAAAACTTCTCGTCTTCGGAAAAGTTCAAGGCACTGGTAGCGGAGCCGCCGGCATGATAATCATTGACAGTAGGGAAATTTCCTATTTTGGCAAATTCAGGATTGCCGTTTATTTCCTCATAGGAATACACATCAATATAGTTTTTCATTTCATGAACTATATAAACAAACTTACCGTCTCTGGTCATCTTAATATGTCTGGGGGCCGATTCCATCTCGCTTCTTAATACATCCACCAGCTTTAACTTTCCTGTGCCATGATCAAAGCGATAAACGTGGACATGATCCATGCCCAGGTCTGCAGCCATAAGATAATGGTTGTCCCTTGTCATCTTTACGCAGCTGACATGGGGCCTGAAATTCCGGTCTGCAATGCTGCCCAGTCCCTTGTGGAAGATCTCATCGGTAATGCTGCCGATGCCGCCATCTTCATTTAAACGCAGCACTGTGATCTTGCCGTCATGGTAACCGGATACAAAGAGGTATTTGTCCTCATAATCCGTAGATAAATAACAGCCTCTCATGCCGTTAATGGAACCGTGATTGATCACCTTTAAGCTACCGTCTTTTTGAATGGCATAGGCTTCCACGCCAAAGTCCGTGATGGAATAGAGATATTTTTTATTGTGGGAAATGCTCACATAAGAGGAATTGGTGATCTCCACTTGTGCCTTTTCCTGAAATCTGCCGTTTTTCAGATCCACATCATAAATGGTAATGCCGTGATTGTCATTCATGGTGTAGGTTGAAACATATGCTACATATTTTGCTTTATCCATATTCTTTATGCGACCTTTCTTCTTACTGGATAAAATTATAACATGTTAAAGGGTTCTTGTTAAGGTGTTTTACAGATATTTCAATGTATAAAAATACGCCCGGCGTATATACCGGACGCATTTTGTTTTCTCTTATTCTTCAGAACCCTGATATTCTTCATACTCCCGGGATTCCTGTACTTCCTCGGAGATCTCGCAGCCGCAGGTATCGTTATCTCTGCTTCTGCCAAATACAGGTCTGGATGGATTGTCATTACAACCCCAGTCGTTATCTCTGGACTGTCTGTCGCAGCCGCAGTCATTGTCTCTGCCGCGTCCTCCGTTGTTTCTTCCTCTGCCCTGTCCGCCGCATCCGCAGTCATTGTTCCTGCCTCTGCCGCCTCTGGAGCCGCCTCTTTGGAAATCATTGTCATAGCCGCCGCAGCCATTATCATTTCCGCCACAGCATGCCAGTAATACTAATAACCATAAACAACTCATAATGTTCACTCCTTTATACTGTAAGCTATGCGCTTTCGTATAAAGTGTGACAGTCCTATTTTTTCAGGATCACATGGCGTATGTAGGAAAAAGTGGCTTCTTCTCCCTCTTTTGCCAGCATCATAAGCAGTATGGTCAACTGCTTTTTGGTCTTAGGATGCATCAGGCAATCCTTTCCCTGCATAAAATAAATGAGGGGCTTGGAATCGTTATAATTTTGCTTTTCATAAACCTTGGAAGCTGCGATCCGATCCATCAGCATCTCTATGACATATCGTACCGGCATGGGTGCAGGCGCCATACCGCCTTCCACCTCCCTGGAGCTGTAATCGATCCAGTATTCAAAATGATGCTTATTGCGGCCCTTATGATGCAGCCAGGCGGCAGAATAGCCTTTATCCTCCCGTTCCGCATTGTTGGGACTGCGATTTCCCTGAAAATATTTTGCCCCTACCAAAAACTCGGAAGGCATAAATTTGGACATATCATGAAAGATTCCCTGCCAGTACAGGCCTACCTGAAAGCAGCCCTGCATGACTAACAGCTTGTGATAAGTGATGGTTTTAAGATGTTCCCATGCTTTCATATCTTACCTGCCTTTTTTACCCAAAAGTACCACGATGGTCCTGGGGCCTAACGCCACTTTATTCTGAGGCTTTTTCTCTTCTTTTTCCCCAGCCTGCTCTGTACCTGTCATTTCCATTTCCTGCTTATTGTCTGAAGAGATCAAAATCTCCCATTTCATTCCCTGAGGAAGGTTTGGCAGAGCAAACTTATGCTCCATCCAATGAGCATTATAGGCGATATAAAGAAACTCATCCTCTTTTTTCTTATCCTTTTTGGCATAGGTGCCGCAGTACATGAGCCCCATATGACGATTATATGCTTCAAACCCCTGAAACCATGCCTGTTCACCATGATAAGAAATATCCGGATAGCCACAGGAAGCATAATCCATTTGTTTTAACTTCTCTTCCATATGCAGAATGGGATGGGCCTTTCGCAAAGCGATCAACTCTTTTACAAATTCTTTTAATTCCTCTGCTCCCTGGTCCTTGTGCCAGATAAGCCAGCTAATTTTATTGTCCTGGCAGTAGGGATTGTTGTTACCCTCTGCGGAATTACCGAATTCATCCCCTGCAAGAAGTGCCGGCACACCCTGAGAAAGAAGCATCATCATCATGGCATTCTTGCTCTGTTGCCTTCTAAGGGTCAGAATTGCCTTTTTCCGTGACTTTCCTTCTACACCGCAGTTCCAGCTAAAGTTATAGTCCGCGCCGTCCCTGTTATTTTCTCCGTTTTCCTCGTTGTGTTTTCTGTCATAGGAAACCAGATCCATCAAGGTAAATCCACGATAGGATGTGATCTGATTGATGGCAGCCTTGTTTCCGGGATTTCTTCTGAAATGCTCTGCCACCGCTCCCAGCATTCCTTCATCGCCCTTTAACAGCTTTCGCACATCATACTCAAAGCCCCACATTACCTCTGCCACATTGGCAAATTCCGAAATGCCGTATTGCCCTTTATCGATATCTTCATCCCGCACATAGGACTCAAAGATCAATTTGGTCTTTTTTAAGTAAGGATCGGTAGTCAACAGCTTTACAGGCAAATCTACACCCATGAGATAAAAGCCGTCTACATGGCATTTTGCCGCCCAGAACCGACACACATCCAAAATATAGCCATGTCTGATGTTTTCCGGAAAATACAGCTGCATGATATACTCAATGCCGTTTTTATGCAGCGCTTTGATCATATCCTTAAATTCCACTTCCGGCTTATCAGAAGCAGAATAAGCCCTCTTTGGTGCCATATAGCTTCCGGCTGTATAGCCCCAGTAATTGACCTTATACTCCCAGGGAAGCTTCGCTTCATCTATGAAGTTCAAAAGGGTTTCATCCGGCTTGGTGTAGGCCGGATTCAATAAAAGCTCGTCAAACTCATAAACGGGCATGGTTTCCACTGCGGTAATGCCCAATTCCTTTAAATAAGGGATTTTTTCAACAAGACCTGCAAAGGTGCCCTTGTTCTTGACACCGGAGGAAGTATGCTTGGTAAAGCCCCTGACATGGAGCTTATAGATCACAGATTCGTGAAAAGGAATCTCTAAGGGCACATCCCCTTCCCAGTCATATTCCTCTTCCCGATATATATACTGAATGGGCGTATCTTTTAGCTTCGGATCTCCGAAACGCCCGCTTCCTTTCTTGATAAACCCATAAGGATCCGGCACCGTTTTCCCATCCTGATAATAGGAGTAAGAAAAGGTGTCATAAGAAAATCCCTCCACAAACAGGCAATAGATACCACCTACCAAAAACTCTTTTTTAAAGGGTATGGTGATCTCCTTGCCATTTGGAAGATACAGGATCACGCCGCATTCTTCTCTGCCTTTTATGTCACTAACGATTGAAAGGCCATTTTGTACCTTATTGATGCCCATGGGATACAAACGGCCCTTTTTTATCTGTAAGTTGTTTTTAATCCTGCTGTTGCTCATCCGTTTCTCCTGTTAAAACAGTAACCACTACATGAAAGTATGCAATACACAGCTATTATACCACAAAATGCGCTTTTATGAAAGTACCAGTTTAGGAAGAATCTTCTGCAGCTCTTCATGGATCACGATATCGGCTTTTTTATCCCTGAAATGCTCATGCTTGCTGATCAGGATCAGCTTATCACCCCGATAGTGATTGATGGCAAAACGAACCATGGAATCATAGAAATTGGTGCCAAGCACGATCAAGGCATCCGCTTCCTGACAGGCATTTGCTGCCTCTGTCATCACATCATTTTGGATCATCTCACCATACAGACGGATACCGGGACGAATGGGATTTTGACAAACATCGCACAAAGGCACGCCCTTAGACTGTAATATATAGTTCATGGAGAAATGCTTTCTGCATTTGGTGCACCAGTTCACATTGCGGCTGCCGTAAAGCTCAATGACATTTTTGATACCCACTTCTTTTTCCAGTCCGTGAGTATTCTGAGTGATGCATGCCAAAAGCCGTCCGTCATCATCCAATGCCTTTAGTGCCTTAAATGTGTCATTTGGCTGGCAGGAATCCGCCAGATATTCCTCTTTGTAATACTGGAAAAAGCGCTCTGCCCTGGCACTGTAAAATCCTGTGGACATGATCTCATCCGGACTTCTGTGGTATTTTTCCTCGATCCGATAGATCACTTCGTTGTTTAAATAATTTAAGGCGCCACATTCCATGACCGCTCCGATGCCAAGCAAAGCAACGATCTTTTCCGACTCCGATAATATTTCTTTCGCTCTTTTTACACTTTCCTCTAAAGACATCTGCATATCTTTCACACCCTTTTATCCCAGCCTATTTAATTTGTCCAGGTTATTCCAATTTATCCAATGGTTTATCCTTTCTTTTATTTTAGGAATATTTTTCCACATTGTCAATCTAAACTGTCTTGTACAAATCCCCTTTATCATGGTAAGATAATAAAAACAGGCGAAAGCGCCGGAAAGGAAAGGGACTACTTATGGCATCAGAAAAAGAAATTGCCCAGATCGAAGGGGAGGAAATGACCGTCACTTTGGAATTGGATGACGGCACCAGCGTTACCTGTGCGGTAGTCACCATCTTTACCGTGGAAGAAAAGGACTATATCGCCTTAATGCCCTTAGATGAAAACGGCGAAAATACTGATGGCACCGTATGGTTTTACGGTTACGAAGAGGATATGTCCGATCCCAATATCGAGCCTGTTTTAAGCTATATTGAAGATGATGAGGAATTTGAAAAGGTAGAAGATGCCTTTGACGAATATCTGGACGGCTGCGAATTCGACGAACTGGTTTCTATCGATGAAAAAGAAACTTAAATCATAACAATTCCGTTAAAAACGGCGACAGGGATTCCATTTTGGAATCCTTATTTTTTTCCTCTGCTCTCTCATAGAGCAAAAACAATTCCTCTTTAGCTCTGGTCATGGCTACATAAAACATTCTTCTCTCCTCCTCTATGCTTTCTGCGGTCAACATCCTTCCATGAGGCACTTTCCCGTAATTTAAGCCCGGCAGATAAACCCGGTCAAACTCCAGTCCCTTCGCCCCATGATAAGTCATAAAAGCAACTTGGACTTTCTCTTTTTCTTCATGATAAATTCCCTGTTTTTCCAAAAGCTTCTCCCAGTCTCTGCATCCGGCTGCTTCTTTCAGAAATCTGTGAAACATACTTTCACACTTTTTTTCCCTTCCCTTTGCATATTCTCCATATCCCAATACATACCAGATATAGTGTAACTGCCCATAAAGATCCAGCTTTTTGACAAAAACAAATTTATCCCTTAATTCCAAAAGCCGCTTTCCGATCCACGGCTTATCTTTCAGCCTTTTTGCAAGCCTAAAAAAATCCACACTTTCCTCTTCCAGGATCGTTCTGGATATATAACGCTGAGGCTTGTTCATGATCACCAAAAAATCTTCTCGTTTATTCCCTTTGTTAATAAAAGATAGATAAGCCTCTATATCCCGGACCCAAAAGGGGATTTTGCTGCCATACATGCCCTGATAGACAAAAACCTCTCTGTTGGTACGGCACAAAACAGCCTGCGTCTTATGCGGATTACTCCTGGCAAATTCCTCTATCTGCTCTTTTAAAAAAACGGTGCAATCCTCTTCATGAGCAAAACCCTTTACCACAACGGAACCTTTTGTTTCTTTCACAGCCTCCATGGTTTTTGGCAAGCGTTTTTTGTTATGACCGATGGATCTTGCTGCCAGCTTTACCACATCAGGACAGCATCGATAATTAAAGGATAACTTTACCGTTTTTGGTGCATACTCTTTCATAAACCGCTGCATCAACATAGGGTCTGAACCCCGAAAGCCGTAAATGGACTGGTCATCATCTCCCACCGCAAATATATTATCCGTTTCGGTCAATAGTTTGACCGTTTCATACTGAAGCCCGTTGATGTCCTGGAATTCATCCATCAATATATGAGAAAAACGCTTTCTCCATTTTTCTCTTTGAAAGGCATCTTCTTTTAATAATCGATAGCAACGCAGGACCATATCGTCAAAATCCAGCTTTTTTTCCTCTTTCAGCCAGCTTTCATATGCTTCCCACACCTTAAAAAAAAGTGTTTCTTTGCTAGTATGAGTATGCCCCGATTCAGAAAGATTATTTTTCTTAAGGCTGATTTCCTTTAAGATCTCTTCCGCTTCCTGCTCCATGGCATGATCCGCTTTTATCCCAGCCTTTTCTCTACGGATATGTTCCACTCCTTTTAAAAAATCCGATACAAAGCCAATCCTTTCCTTGTCAGATGCCACAGAAAGCCTTTTATTCGGTTCTGAAATTTTTAATATTTGATAGAAAACGGCATGAAAAGTACCAAATTGTACATAAGCACAGCGTTTATCCAATAAAATCGCACGCCGCCGCATTTCTTCTGCCGCCGCTTTGGTATAGGTAATGACTAAAATCTGTTGGGGTAATATATTGCACTCAGAAATGAGATAAAGAATATGATGGGTGATGACATAGGTTTTGCCGGAGCCGGGCCCTGCCAGCACAAGCATGGGACCGGCTCTATGGCGTATGGCAGCTAACTGCCCTTCATTTTGGATCAGATCAGACATGGGAAAGAAGCTCGATTCCTTTTTTGATCCTGTTTATGGATTCTTCCTTACCCAGGACCTCCATGATCTCCGTCGCACCGGCAGGTGTCATCTGCTTGCCGGATACGGCAGTACGGACAGGCCAGAGCACATATCCGTTTTTATAGCCCTTTTCTTCTACAAAGCCGGAAAGGACTGCATAAAGCGCATCATTGGAATAATCTTCCTGTGCTTCTAAGAGGGGCAGCACTTCCTGCAATACCGCTAAAGAGCTTTCTTCATTGGTTTTCATCTTTTTGTGGGCATACATGGCAGTATCATATTCCGGCAGGGCTTCAAAGAAGTCAATGAGCGCCGGGATATCCGGGAATATCTCGATCCTGGTCTTGACCATGGCCGCGATCTTTTTCAGATCCAAATCTTTTTTGATGACCTCTTTTAAATAAGGCAGCGCCCTTTCATAAAAGGTATCAAAGTCCATTGCCTTGATATATTCTCCGTTCATCCATTTTAATTTTCCAAAGTCAAATACTGCAGGAGATTTGGACATATGGCGGTAATCAAAGGCTTCTACCAGTTCTTCTAACGAAAAGATCTCCCTGTTTTCCGACGGGCTCCATCCGAGAAGAGCCACAAAGTTCACTACCGCTTCCGTGATAAAGCCCTGCTCGATCAGATCCTCATAGGAGGAATGACCGCTTCGTTTGGAAAGCTTGTGGTGCTCTTCATCGGTGATCAGGGGACAGTGTACATAGACCGGCACTTCCCAACCGAAAGCATCATAAAGACGATTGTATTTGGGGGAAGAGGAAAGATACTCATTTCCTCTTACCACATGGGTAATCCCCATTAAATGATCATCTACCACATTGGCAAAATTGTAAGTGGGAAATCCGTCGGATTTGATCAGGATCATATCATCCAGTTCATCATTTCCTACGGTAATATCTCCATAGATCTCATCGTGGAAGGTGGTTGTCCCTTCTCTGGGATTGTTTTGGCGAATGACATAAGGTACGCCTGCCTTCAACTTTTCTTCCACTTCTTCTTTAGACAGAGAAAGGCAATGCTTGTCATAAACATTGATTTCTTTCTTTTCTCCATTTTCCAGTTCAATAACCTGACGGCACTGCTGTAAGCGATCTTCATCGCAGAAACAATAATATGCTTCTCCCCGCTCTATGAGCTTTTTGGCATATTCCAGATATAAGCCCTGTGCCTGTCTCTCACTTTGAACATAGGGTCCTAAGCCTTTGTCTTTATCCGGTCCCTCATCATGGATCAGACCTGTTGCCTGAAGTGTCCTGTTGATGATATCAACAGCTCCTTCCATTTCTCTTTCCTGGTCTGTATCCTCTATACGAAGAATAAAATCTCCGCCTTCATGTTTTGCGATCAAATACGCATATAACGCTGTTCTTAAATTACCGACATGCATCCGTCCTGTGGGGCTGGGTGCAAAACGGGTTCTGATCTTATTCACTCTATTTCCTCCTGCTGCATGGAATCAAAGGAAGGAATCTTTCTTGCCGCTTCCGCTTTAAAGGCATTTACCGCTTTTGCTGCCGCTGGGATAGCAATATTAGTGCCCGCTCCTGCTACACAGCCGCCGGGACATGCCATACCTTCTATGAGACAGCCGTTTTTCTTGCCCACCTTGGCAAGCATCAGCATTTTTTTACAATCGGTCAAGCCTTCCGCATGCTCAATATTCACTTCTATATCGACTCCCTCGCCTTCATTGTAATGTTCTCTAATACACTCTTCGATGGCGCTTGCCACACCGCCTGCCACGCCATATCCACGGCCTGCACCGGTTGCATCCTCCATCTTTTCTGTATCTTCTATTTCTTCCAAAACAATGCCCTTTGCCTCAAACATTCCTGCCAGTTCTTCAAAGGTGATGACAAAATCCACATCGGAACGGACCGTTCTTCTGGAAGCCTCCAGCTTTTTGGAAGCGCAAGGTCCGATAAACACAATGCCTGCATCGGGATGCTCCTTTTTGATCACCCTTGCCGTAGCTACCATAGGCGTTAATTCATTGGAAATACTGCCAATGGTCTCCGGGAAAAACTTCTTTGCCAACATTGCCCAGGATGGACAACAGCTTGTTAAAAGGAAGGGTAATTCTCCCGTAGCGACCTTCTCCACATAATGCTTGGATTCAGCCATAGCACCCATATCCGCACCGATAGCCGTTTCATATACATCTGCAAACCCCATCATCTTTAATGCGGTCTTAAATTGTCCCGGTGTCACATTCTCCCCAAACTGTCCCGCAAAAGCAGGGGCAACCTGGGCGATGATCTTCCTGCCGGACTGGATGGCACGGATCAACTGGAATATCTGGGATTTATCCGCAATAGCTCCAAAGGGACAACTTACCATACACTGCCCGCAGGATACACAAAGGTCGTTATCAATGCATGCTCTGCCATATTTATCATTTTTGATAGCGCTGACGCCGCATGCCGCTGCACAGGGCCTTACCTGATGGGAAATGGCATCATAAGGACAGATCGCCTTGCACTTACCACAACGGATACATTTTTCCTGATCGATATGGGAATGCCCGTCTACCATGCTGATAGCCCCTCTGGGGCATACCTCCTGACAAGGATGAGCCGTACAACCCATACAACGATCTGTTACCCGGTAATTGTTTTCCGGACATTTATTGCAGGCAGAAGGAATGACCTGCATCAACGGCGGTTCATAATACTTTTCCGCAATATTACTTTCCTCCACACCTGCCGATACATGGACAGGAGCATCCTCCGGTCTTAGGGACATACCCATGGCAAGCCTTACCCGCTCTCTGACAATGGCCCTATCTCTGTATATGTCATCCCTGCTGTCAGGATCTACAGAGTCTACGATCACATAAGGCAGCGCCTCCATATCATCCGTCAGATTGGTAGAATGATATGCCAGATTTGCTATCTCCTTAAATATTCTTTTTCTGGATTTCCGAACCTCGGTATCAATACCCCGCATAGGTTTCCTCCCTATAAAAGCAATCTGTTAATATTTTGACATAAACATACAGGAAAATCAAGCTATAAACGACAAAACTGCCAGGCAATTCCTGCCTGACAGCTTATTTGTTTTTTTATTAAAAGATGCTTACAAGCTTCTTTTTCTCCGCTATGTATTCCTCTTCACTTAAGATTCCGTTATCGCGTAATACTTTCAGCTTTTTGATCTTTGTCTCAAATTCGGACAAGTCGTCTGCCATACCGGACAACGCTACCGTATCGTAGTTCTCTTCTCTGGCCGGTGTAGGCGCCATTGTAACGGAAGGTGTCGGTGCCGTTGTATAAGAAGGCGCCGGTGCTGTTGTGTAAGAAGGTGCACCGGATCTTGCTGCCGCCAATGCTGCTGCAGAAGTAGATGCAATGGAAACAGGTGCACCGGTCTGTGCTGGTGCAAGACCCTTCTGCTGACGGATTCTTTCTGTCAAAGATGCTGCTTTATCCTTAGCATCGGTAATGGCTGCTGCAAAGCCTGCCAGATCATCCAGTCCGGGCAGATACAGATATCTGGTAAAACCACTCTCAGAATTCTGAATGGTGACCATGGATGCCTTTTTACCGGAAAAATTAGTCTCCTCTACATTCTTAACATTCATCAGATAGTGAGACACATTGTCGATCCTTGTATTTAATGCTTTGGGGTTATCGGACATAGGCAGTCTTCCGCTGATACGCAAGTTTGACACAGCGACTCTTAAATCCTCGCTCTTTCCGATAATACCTGCTTTAAATCCCCATTCCTTCTGAAATACAATCTTCTCAAGCCTGATGCACTGATTACAAACCTCTCCTGCTGCCTCTCCACCACAGATTAAACATTTCATAAGTATTCACTCCCTATATCTAAATTATATTAACATACCCATTCGGATTAAATCCCTGCTTACATTATAATAAGTCCATCAAAGTTTGTAAATAAGAAACTCACAACTTTGTGGAAACTTTCGGCTGGAAATGAAATCCTTTTTATATTATATATATTCGATTTAAAAAAAGTTTATCACATTGGCCCAATTTATGCAAGAAAACTTGTACAAATTTATGTAAATTTCATATGTAAATTCATGGCAATAGCACCATCTCCCATTTTTTTACATATAGTAACAAAAAGGAAAATATCAGAAAGGAATCCTATGAAAGACTATCAATTTTTAGAATGCAGAAATGAATTTCCCGTGGGCATGGCATATGTGCCCTGGCAGCATATGGAAAATGTCTATGAAAATCTGGAAGAAGCCTTTTTTACAGGCACCATCTTTCCGGAATTAAATAAACCTTTTACCGGAAGGAGGGTATGTTCATGATGTATGAAGATACAACAAACGCACAATACGGCAGAAATATGAGCAGAGAAAAACTGTTAAAGGAAATTTCCATGATCAGCTTTGCAATCGTGGACCTGACCGAATATCTGGATACCCATTCACAGGATCAGGATGCTGTTGCTTATATCAAACAGTATATTACCATCTATAATCGTCTGTGTGAGGAATATGCCTGCCAGTACGGTCCTCTTAAGGTAAGTGATGCTGTTTATAATGATTGCAAAAATTGGAAATGGGCGGATATGCCGCTCCCTTGGGAAGGAGGATGTAACTAATGTGGAATTATGAAAAAAGACTGCAGTTTCCCATTAATATCAAGACACCCAATGCGGAAATTGCCAAGATCATCATCAGCCAGTACGGCGGTCCCGACGGAGAGCTGGGCGCTTCCATGCGCTATCTGTCTCAACGCTATACCATTCCCTACAAAGAGGTAGCAGGCCTTTTGACCGACATCGGTACAGAAGAACTGGGGCACTTTGAAATGGTGGGTACCATTGTATATCAGCTGACCAAAAACTTAAGCATGGAGGAGATCGAAAAACAGGGTTTCGCTCCCTATTATGTAGATCATACTTTAGCGCTCTGGCCTCAGGCGGCAGGGGGCATTCCCTTTAACAGCTGCCAGTTCCAATCCAAGGGCGATATCATCACAGACCTGTTTGAGGATCTGGCTGCAGAACAGAAAGCCCGCACCACCTACGACAACATCCTGCGCATGGTAAAAGATCCCGATGTGTGCGCTCCCATCCGCTTCCTGCGCGAAAGAGAGATCGTTCACTTCCAGAGATTCGGTGAAGCATTGCGCATGGTACAGGAAAACTTAGATCCCGTAAACTTCTATCAGTACAATCCCGAATTCGACAATCGCAATGACGGCTGCGGATGCGGCAATAATTAAGGATAGTGTCATAAATCCCCGGAGAGCTTATTCTCCGGGGCTTTCATGAATAAGTTGAAAGCTTTACTTCTATCCCGATCAGATAAAGCAGCTTTACCTCATGCCCTGATACATGATCGATGGCTTCTTTCAATGTAGCATAAGAAATGCTCGCCACATATATGCCGTTTTGATTCCTGCGATATGCATTGTGAATGATGTATCTGTTTTCTTCTTTGGTAATGCATATGGTATGTACCTGTCTGGTGATATCGTTTACATTATTATAGACGGTGGCAATGAAAACCCGACACTGGCTATCCACTATATCCAAAGCCCCGTCATCATCCTTTTTTGCTATCACAACCGAAAATCCATGTCTTTTCAAATAAGCTTCAATGGCAAAAGGTGATACACCAAACTCGCCCCATAGTGCCGCGCCATGTGTTTCATACTCACTGATAAGCTCTGCCATAAAATCCGGTGAGCCGGCTTTTCTCAATGCTTTTAGTGCATTGAAGGTAGCAATGATCTCACAGCCGGAATACTTCATATTGTGATGAGGTCCCCACCCATATCGAATTTCTCCCCACTCATTTTGATTTTCAATATAAGCAAAAGGCACAGTCAAAAAATCCCACTTGGCATTTTGAAACTGCGCTGCATTATGGTCATGATTTTTCTTTCTGATCTTTTTGGGCACGGGAAACAGCGCCAACAGCTGATATACCTTAAGAACAACGCTATTGTTTACATGCCTTGGAATAAATGCTACTAAAAATTGTTTGATATGATTCATGTCAGCTTCTTTACTCCGGCTCTTTTACCCATTCCAGTTTATCTGCCGGTAGGACCATATATTTATTCGGTCCGTCTTCTGTTCTCAAAATCACATTTTTGATGCCTGCCTGTATAATGCTTCTTGCGCATATGGGACAGGGCTTTGCCTTATGAATGGAATTATCCTCCGGATTAACACCTGTCAGATACAGATCCGCCCCTATGGTCTGCTGCCTGGAACAGTTCAACAAGGCATTGGCTTCCGCATGGACGGCTCTGCAAATGCTGTATCCGTCCCCCTGATGCATATTCCGCTCCATCCGGGGACAAGTGCCCAAATCACAGCAATTCTCATAGCCTCTGGGAGAACCGTTATAGCCCGTGGAGATCACCACATCATCCTTTACGATCACTGCGCCATATTTTCTTTTAATACAGGTACTTCGGTAAGCAAAGGCTTCCGCACAATTTAAGTAGGTATCAATTTTGGATATTCTTTCTCCCTTTTCCGGTTTGACCATGTTCCACCTCTCGCTTCGCTCTTTAAATATTGAAATGGGAAGACGCTCAAGCAAGCTTGGCATCTTCCCATCTGACCACTTAACTCTGCTCTTTGCAGAGATTATACCACATATTATTCTTAATCCACAACCTATTTATCGCATTCCCTGTCAGCCTATTTATTCATCAGACCGGCACCGCTGTTCCATGCCTGCCCTACCTTTTCTCCTATGGCATAATAGCCGTTTTGCATCTGATCAAACACAAAAGCATGGATCTTGCTGACATCAATCTTTCCCTTTTCATCCAGGACCTTCTCATCTGCAAGGACATTGACGATCTTTCCCAGAACCCGCAGTCCGTATGGCTCATCTTCCATCCTTTCAACGGTACATTCCAATGTAACGGGATATTCCTCAATAACAGGTGCATCCACCCGCTCGCTCTTAACGGCATGAAGACCGGTCCTTTCAAATTTATCCGCCATCTTATTGGATGTGGCAATTCCCAGGAAATCAGATTCTTTTAATGTATCCATTCCCGGAATGGCAAGGGTAAAAGCACCTCTTGCTTTGATATTGGCAACGGTTTTGTGATCTGCTTCTAAGTTCAATGCAACCATATCCTCGGCACAGATTCCGCCCCATGCCATCATCATCACATCAACCGTATCATCCTCGTTGTAGGTGCCGATCATGTAAGTCGGCATAGGAAACAAATATGGCTTTACTCCAAAATCTTTTTTCATGCTATATCCTCCTGTTTTTCTTTGTTTGACTTTCTTGGATTTCCATACTATATTTATAACCAGCGCAGTTTATAAATGCAAGTACGCACATAAATGATATATACTATCTCGGAGGAAAGTGTTATGAATAAAGAATGCATATCCAATTGTAAGCTGGAGGAAACCGGCTTTAACTATACTATGTCCCTGATTCAGGGAAAATATAAAATGTTTATTTTATATACCCTGATGGAATTTAAAGTAGTCCGTTTCAATGAGATGCAAAAATACATCGGCAGCATCACATATAAGACCCTCAGTTCCACCCTAAAGCAGTTGGAAATGGATGGATTGATCAACCGAAAGGAATATCCTCAGATTCCGCCCAAAGTTGAGTACAGCCTCACCAAACGGGGCGAGTCCCTCATCCCCATTCTGGATCAAATGTGCGAATGGGGAGATAAAAATCGATGAAATCCTTTTGGAGTTTCATCGATTTTTTGGATGGAGCAGACGGGAGTCGAACCCGTGTCCAAAAGCCCATTCCCTGTCCTTCTACTATCGTAGTCAGTTAATTAGGATTCCCTTCCCCGAACGGAAACTGACATCCTTTCGGGTTCGGTAGCTTCATGATACGCCCATAGCCGCAAAGCTTAAGCCATGTCGTTTCCTACAAAGTCGATGCCCGGGTCTGAATGTGTAGGTGCACTCAGTCGGACAGCTGCCATTAGGCAGCGAATGCTAATTTTTCGTCAGCGTTTATTTTTAAGTTTTGCAATCTAACGTTTAGCTCCGGATAGCTTCTCCAGCTGCAAGACCCCTGTCGAAACCTTTACTGCCCCATATTCAATTTTCAATATTCTTAACTTTATTTTATGTCCAAAGATGCCTTCCGTCAACTGTCCATAAAACAAATTTGAAACAATTTTTTCCTATAAATTACGGATCTTAAATTCTCTTTCGTGCTCTCTTCTTAGATCCTTTTTGGCAATATCTTCTCGCTTGTCATACAGCTTTTTACCTCTGGCAAGTCCGATCTCCACCTTAGCCCTGCCGTCTTTAAAATAGACCTGTAAGGGAATCAGGGTAAAGCCTTTTTCCGCCATCTTTCCCGCTAACTTATTGATCTCGCTTTTGTGCAGCAAAAGCCGCTTGATACGAAGGGGATCCTTATTGAATATATTGCCCTTTTCGTATGGACTGATATTCATACCATAGGCAAAGGCTTCCCCGTTTTCAATACGCACAAAGGACTCCTTGATGCTGCACTTCCCCATGCGAAGAGATTTGACTTCCGTACCGTGCAGCTCAATGCCGGCTTCATATTTTTCATCTATAAAGTAATCGTGGTAGGCTTTTTTATTGTTAGCCACCAGCTTCATGGTGTCTTTTCCCATAACTATTCCTCACTTTCTGCTTCTTTTAGGTCAAAATCAATGGTATGGGAAATAAAATCCACATCCTTTACCTTTACTCTCACCTGCTGTCCCAGCTTATAGGTTTTTCCTGTCCTTTCCCCATAGATCTCATAAGCATTTTCATCATAAATGTAATAGTCTCCCGGTATTTTGGAAATGTGCACCAGACCTTCTACGGTATTGGGCAATTCCACATAAATACCAAAAGCGGTAACTCCGGAGATCACGCCGTCAAAGACTTCTCCGATCCGTTCTCCCATATACTGTGCCTTTTTGCATTTATCCGTTTCCCGCTCCGCTTCGTCCGCACGGCGTTCCAGGTCCGAGGTCTGTTTACATACCCCCGGTAAAATACTTTGATAATGAATGACTTTATCTTCCAACAATCTTCCTCTCAGGAAATCCTTAATGATCCTATGGATCTGCAGATCCGGATACCTTCTGATGGGGGAAGTAAAATGGCAGTACGTGGAACATGCAAGACCAAAGTGCCCCAGACACTCGGTGGTATAATGGGCCTGCTGCATGCTGCGTAAGGTCAGTCTGCTGATCAAAGTCTCTTCCTTGCTACCTTCTATTTTGGTCAAAAGCTTCTGGAATTCCTTGGGATGGAGTTCCTCCTTGGAAGCTTTTAAATAATAACCGAAATTGCGGATAAAGGTAGCAAGCTTTTTGATCTTATCCGGATCGGGGGCTTCATGACTACGGTAAACAAAGGGTAACTCCAGCCAATAAAAATGGGAGGCAACGGTTTCGTTGGCGATCAGCATGAAATCCTCGATCAGCTTTGTGGCTACATTTCTCTCATAAGGCAGGATCTCAATGGGTCTTCCTGTTTCATCCAGATGGATCTTGCATTCTCTCATGCCAAAATCAATGGAGCCCCGCTCCTTCCTCTTTTTCCGAAGGATCGCCGCCAGCTTTTCCATTTCCAAAAGCATGGGATAAATATCATGATAGGCGTCTATCAGCTCCTGATCCTTTGCTTCCAGCATGGCAGCTACCGCAGTATAGGTCATACGATGATCCACACGGATCACAGTCTCCACAATGCGGTAATCCACCACTTCCCCCTGGGCATTGATATCCATGAGACAGCTTAAAGCCAGTCTGTCTTCTCCCTGATTTAAGGAGCAGATACCGTTTGAAAGGGTGTGTGGTAGCATGGGAATGACCCGATCCACCAGGTAAACGCTGGTGCCGCGCTTTAATGCTTCTCTATCCAATGCAGAATTTTCCTGCACATAATTTGCCACATCCGCAATGTGTACGCCAAGATGATAGATGCCCTCTTTTACACTGACGCTTACCGCATCATCCAGATCTTTGGCATCTTCCCCGTCTATGGTTATCATCAAGGTATCTCTTAAGTCTATCCTGCCTGTTCTGTCCGCATCGGACACTGGTTTGGAAGCTCGCTCCGCCTGTTTTGTCACTTTTTCGGGAAATTCTTCCGGCAGATCATAGTTTCTTACAATGGAAAGAATATCTACACCGGGATCATCCCTGTGTCCCAAAATCTCTACGATCTTTCCTTCCGGATTTCTTTTATCGTCTCCGTAGTCGGTGATATCCACCACTACCTTATGACCATCCACAGCATGCTTTGTATATTCCTTGGGAATAAAGATATCTTTTCCCAGTTTACTGTTGTCCGGCACTACAAATCCATAGTTTCTGCTGGGTTCAAAAGTCCCGATCACCCGGGAAATCCCCCTGTTCAGGATCTTTACTACCCGAACCTCCCGCCGTTTTCCTCTCTTGCCGGGAAGTAAGACGACCTGCACCGTATCCTGATGGAAAGCGCCGTTTACCTTTCCTTCCGGTACATAATAATCTTCTTTTTCTCCCTCCACTTCCACAAAGCCAAAGCCTTTGGCATTGCCGATAAAGGTGCCGCAAATAGTTTCTTCTTCTGTATAATTTAAAATATCCTGCTTTCTTTCCTTAAACTCTTTCATTTCGCTTGCCTTATGCCTTTGCGTAAAAAAGCACCCTTGCTTACTGCAAGAGTGCTTTTGGTCAAAATCTGTTGATGTTCAGTACTGCGGACAGAACCAGGAACAGGATCGCTGCAAACTTTGTGAGAGTTACCAGTTTCCCTTCCATGGAGCGTCCTTTATTTTTGCCCCAATAGCTTTCGGCTGCTCCGCTGATGGATCCCAGTCCTGCGGATTTGCCTTCCTGCATTAATACGACTACTGCTAAAAATAAGCAATCAAATATATAAATAATTGTTAATATCAATCTTAATGTACCCATTTCTGACCCTCCTAATGTCAAACAATGCTTATTCTAACATAAAGGTTTCCCTTTTTCAACTAAAAAATTGCAGTTTTTGAAATCCAGACGGAAATGGAACCGCCTTCCACACGGAATATACCTTTTCCATCGGAATCAACCATAACTTCTTCCGGACAATTCCCCAGGGCATCCACATAAATCTGTCCTCCGTGAGCAGCTCCAACGAACATTTCTTTAGTGCCTCCCGGTCCATCACTGATCAGCAGGGCAAGTCCGTCATCTTTTCCCAGGCCTTCCCTGGTAAAACCGACCACATCATGATGGTCATAATAATCATGCTCTGTTCCGTAAGCAAGGCTTTGTCGGATCCGCATTAATTCTCTAAGATGCTTTACCGATTCTATCCCGTCGTGGGGAATACCATAATAATCTCCATAAAAAACACAGGGAACCCCTTTTTCCTGTAATAGAATGATCCCATATGCCAAAGGCTTAAACCAGTCCATCACAAAAGTACAAAGAGCCTGCCCCGGCTGCGTATCATGATTATCCACAAAGGTTACTGCATGTTCCCCATCTGTCTCTACCAAAGTATTTTCAAACAGTCTGCCCATATCATAGGACCCATTTCCATGAGAAATATCAAAAAAGCGGAAATGAAGGGGAACATCAAACAAACGCATCTCGCCTTCCGTTTTTGCCAGATAGCCTTTTAATTTAGAAAGATCAGCACTCCAATATTCTCCTACCGCAAACAGATTTTTATTCATATAGGATTTCATGGATCTTAGCCAATCACGATAAAATCCTGCATTCATATGTTTTACCGCATCCAGTCGGAAGCCATCTATGCCGGTTTCATCCATATACCATTTACCAAATCGGTCAAGCTCTTCTTTCACCTCCGGATGGTCTAAATCTAGATCGGCACCCATGAGATAATCATAATTGACATTTTCTCCATCTACTTCCTTATCCCATTCCTTATTTTGGAAAAGAAAAACACCGTTTCTTTTTTCATGATCATCCCAGTCCACACCATCAAAGTGAACTGCATTCCATGTAAAATCGGAATATTTGCCGCCCCTCCCAGAATAGGTAAATTTGGTCCAGGCTTCAATCTGCTTTTCTCCCGATATGACCTCCAGCCGGTTTCCTGCCTGATCTTCCACCGCATTGACCCACTCCTTTTCATCGGCGCCCATACGATGATTTAATACCATATCTCCCAGCACTTCTATCCCTGCCTTTTGCATGGCTTTAACTGCCTTTATGTACTCTTCCTTGGTGCCGTATTTGGTAGGTATGGTTCCTTTTTGATCAAATTCGCCCAGATCATATCCGTCATAAACGCCGTATCCTACATCGTGGATACCGGAGGCACCTTTATATGCAGGGGGAAACCACACTTTTGTGATCCCGTCCTTTACCAGATTCTTTGCTTCTTTGGCTGCCCGCTTCCAATGGGAAGCATCCTCCGGCAGATACCATTCAAAATATTGCATGATCGTTTCATTTTTCATTTTTTCATCCCCTGTAATATGATCACAAAATATCATGACCGAAAAAACCATCTGTAAACACGAGGATTTACAGATGATTTTCCTTTATTTTCTTTCTTATTTTAGCACAAAATCTACTGATCCGCCATATGAAGCATGGTATCCGCAAAGATCCCGTAGCCCTTTGCCGGATTGTTTACAAATACATGGGTCACTGCTCCTACGAATTTTCCGTTCTGTACAATGGGAGAACCACTCATGCCCTGGATAATGCCTCCTGTCTGGGAAAGCAGCGCCGGATCGGTAATTTCTATAACCAATCCCCTGTTTCCTTCGCTCTGACTATAATCGATCTCTTTGATCTGAATTTCATAGATTTTAGTTTCTCCGTTTATGGAACAAACGATTCCCGCAGCGCCCAATTCAATTTCCTGCTTTAATGCAACGGGATAACGCATTCCACCGGTCAATCCCACGCTTTCCGGTGTCATATCCATTTCTCCGTAAATGCCGTTTGGGGTATTCAGATAAATCTCACCTTCCTTGGCATCCTCCACAAATCGAATCACACCTGATATCTCGCCGGGTTCACCGCTGGCTCCCTTTTTAATGCTGATGATCTGGGTTTCATATAGACCGCCGGAATCAATCTCCATCAAGTTGCTGGTATCGATATCGTTGATACCATGTCCCAAGGCACCAAAGCCATTGTCTTCATCAATATAGGTTAATGTACCGATACCCTGAGCAGAATCCCTGATCCAGACACCGATCTGATAGATACCGCTTTCACTCATTACAGGAGTTACCTTCACCTTGCTGATCTGACCGTTCCTTCGAATGGTTAAAACTACCGTTCCTCCCATAGAATCCCGTATTTTGTCGATCACTTCTCCTTTTAAAGATACATTCTCTCCGTCTACTTCCAGAATATAGTCTCCCGGCTGCAGGATCCGTTCGCAGGGACAGATCTCTCTGCCGTCTGCAGTGGGTACATTTCCAAGTCCTGCTACCAAAACACCGTCTGTTTTTACATAGATACCAATAGGCACACCGACGGGATAAACCCTTTCCTCATCTACAACCTTTACATCTACTTCTTTCACAGGAAGAATACCAAAAAGCCGCAGTCTCCAAATATATTCATCCAGGGGAGTTTCAGAAGAAAGGGCAGTCTGTGTACCGACCATTTCTTCCTGACCCGATTCCCATGTTTCCACGAAGCTTCCATCTTCCTGTAATAGTTCTGCCGTAACGGGAAGGGCAAAAGTCACTTCCTCCGCTCTCCCTTTTTGTAGATAGATAGTATCCGGAATCTGCCTGTAAAATATAAAATGATATGCAATTGCAGTAAGACTCAGAAAAAAGGATAAGGAAATATATAAGCTGATCTTATACCATTTCATGATAAACCTCCATTTGATAATTGTAAGGAAGTCCTTAAACAAAAAAAGAAGGACTGTTACATCCTTCTTATTATGTGTTCCTCATCCGTTTTTACTTTGGGATTGTTTTGTCTGTTCTGCCAATTCTTTCATTTCTGCTGCATTTTGTAAAACAGTCTCTGTTACCTGATCTGTGCCTAAAAGCCTGCCGATTTCCCGAATGCTTTCTTCCTCAGAAAGACGGCAAATGGAGGTTTTGGTTTTTTCATCCAACACTTTTTTTTCAATTTCATAATGGGCATCTGCCATAGCTGCGATCTGGGGCAGATGGGTAATACAGATGACCTGATGTCTGTTTCTTAAAACTGCCAGCTTTTCCGAAACTTTCCAAGCGGTCCTGCCGCTGATGCCGGAGTCGATCTCATCAAATACCAAAGTTCCGATCTCGTCTTTTTTTGCAAATACGCTTTTTTGCGCCAGCATGATACGGGACAGTTCACCACCGCTGGCAACCATGCTTAAATCCTTGAAGGGTTCGCCCGGATTTAAGGAAATCTGAAATATGACCGTATCGCATCCCCGTTTTCCCATATTCGCCTCATCATATGTCAGTTCAATATGGAAACTGCACTGTTCAAAATTCAGATCTAAAAGGGCTGCTTCCATTTCCTTTATAAAGACAGCTGCTTCCTTTTCTCTGATCTTATGAACCTGTTCTGCCAGCCGGAAGTATGCCTTTTTCGTTTTTTCATGCTTTTCTTTTAATTCTGTTTTAGTCTGCTCTATATTTTCTAATTTATAAATTTTTTCATCGCAATTTTCTAAATATTGTAAAATATCCGAAATTTCCCTGCCGTATTTATCCTTTAAATGGTTGATCAGATTTAACCGCTCCTCAACTGCGGCAAAATCCTCTTCTTCCAAAGAAAAGCGGTCCAGATAACGGTCTAAGTCATGGCTGCATTCCTGTAACAGAGTTTCCGCATCTAACAGCTGTTTTTCCATTTCTTTTAAGTTTTTATCAAGCTCCGCTCCTTCCTTTACCTGCCTAATGGCAAAGGACACAAAAGAAAGGGCGCCGTTTCCTGCTTCATTTTGCAAAACGGAGCCTGCCGCCATAACCAGTTCCCTGATCTTTTTTGCGCTGACAAGGCGTGTGTATTTTTCTTCTAATGAAACATCCTCTCCCTCTTTTAAGTCCGCCTTTTCGATCTCATCGTGCTCAAATTTCAAAAATTCCAATTCACGGAGGGCATTTTCATCCAGTTGCTCCATTTCCTGCAGGGCTTCTTCCTCTTCCGCATAGGTATGATAAAGCTCCTCCAGTTCCTTGATATAAGGCATCAGGGCTTCTTTTCCGTATTTATCCAAAAGTTCTTCCTGCTTTGATGCCTTTAATATGGACTGATGCTCTCTCTGCCCATGAACATCAATGAGCAGCTGCGCAATGCTCTGCATGGTTTTTAAAGTAACAATGTCATCATTAACCTTGCAGATGCTTTTATTCGGATACACCTTTCTTTCCAATAGCAGCATATCTTCCTCTTCTAAATTCAGATCAAAGGAAGCCAGTTCTTCCCTCTGACCTTCTTCCAGGGAAAATGCCAGCTGGGCATAGGCATATTCCGCTCCCTGCCTGATCATTCCCTTATCCGCTTTGGCACCCAAAGCCAGTTGAAGGGAACCTAAGAGCACGGATTTTCCCGCTCCCGTTTCTCCCGTCAAAATATTTAACCCTTTTGTCAGTTCTACTTCCGCCTCATCGATCAAGGCGATGTTTTTTACTCGAATTCGTTCCAGCATAATGATCTCCTCTGTCTCCCCAGACACCACCTGTTATGAAGACAAGATATCGGAAAATTTCTTCTGTATGATCTTTGCCTCTTCCTTGGAGCGGACAGCTACCATAATGGTATCATCTCCCGCTATGGTCCCCACGATTCCCCTAAGCTCCAAAGCGTCTACTGCTGCGGCGGCTGCCATCGCCATACCGGGCTTTGTTTTTAAGACCAGCAGATTCATGGCAATATCCGCAGATACCAGTCCTTCCTTTAGCAGATTGCCATAGGCACCTGTCAGGGATGCTGTTTCGGAAGCTGCTACATAGTGTGACCTGCCGCTTTCTCCGGGCGCTTTTTTTAGGTTCATTTGCCGGATATCCCTTGATACGGTAGACTGGGTAGCATCGAAACCGGCCTCCTGCAGTTTTTCCACCAATTCATCCTGGGTCTCTATTTCGTTGTTTTGAATAAGGAGGGCAATTGCCTTCTGCCTGTCTTTCTTCATCCTGACTCCCCTGCTATTCGCTCAATTTTTTATGCAGCACTTCCAAAAAGCTGACCTTGCTCAACCGGATAAACTTTGTTACCCGTTTGGAACGGCAGATCTTTATACTGTCGCCCTGGCACATCTGTCTGGTCAAAGAACCGTCAAAATTAACTTCCATCTCCTGTTCTTCCCCATTATGACTGCTCTGTACTTTGATCTCGATCACATCTTCAGGAGAAAGTACAATACTCCTGGCTCCGATGGTATGGGGACAGATGGGTGTCAGCAACAAAAGCTTTGCCTGCGGTTCCACCAAAGGTCCTCCTGCAGACATGTTATAGCCGGTAGAACCGGTGGGGGTTGATACGATCACCCCGTCTGCATGATAGCTGTTTAAAAACTGTCCGTTGACATAGATATCATAAGAAACGATCTTTAAGGAGCCTGTCCTGGTCAATACAATGTCATTTAAAGCATGAAACTCCTTAACCTTTTCTCCTTCATGGAAAAGCTGACCGTCTAACATCATCCGCTCTTCCACATGATAATCTCCATTGATCAAAGCCGTCAGCGCCTGCTTAAGGTTTCCCTTTTCCACCTCTGCCATAAATCCCAGACTGCCTAAATTAATGCCAAGAAGGGGAATATCCAGATCCATGGTATCTCCTGCCGCCTGCAGCAAAGTGCCGTCTCCGCCTAAGACCAAAATACAGTCCACATCCTTTGGCACCTGGATCTCCTGTCTCGCCTTTAGGGTGTTTTTCCTGTATTCCTCTGCACTTTTATCCCTGACACAAAGGGTACAGCGTTTCCCTTTTTCCTCCAAAAAGGACACCACTTCATCCGTTATTTGCAGTTGTTCATCTTTTGGTTTGTTGGTTATGATGTAAAAATGCTCCATACACACTCCCTACTGTTTTTCCCCGCGGGCTAAGGATAAAGCCGCCGCTGCCGCCGTTTCGGAAATTTCCCAAAGAGGCGGTACGGTAGGTTCCTCTCCCGCATTTTGCAGATATAACAGATATTCGATATTTCCTTCCGGTCCTTTGATGGGTGAAAAATCCAAGCCCAGAACCGCAAAGCCCAGTTCACAGGCAAAACGCTCTATCTTTTCGATGACTTCTTCATGAACCTTGGGGTCAGTCACCACACCTTTTTTTCCAACCTTCTCCCGTCCCGCTTCAAATTGAGGCTTGATCAGGCATATCATGTTTGCCCCTGGCAACAAAAGCGCCTTTGCCGCCGGCAGGATCTTGGTCAGGGAAATAAAGGAAACATCCGTAGCCGCAAAAGCAATGGGTTCTTCTATCTGCTCCTTTGTCACATAACGGAAATTGGTCTTTTCCATGCAGACCACCCGTTCATCGTTTCGAAGCTTCCAATCCAGCTGTCCGTGTCCTACATCCACCGCATAGACCTTCCCGGCCTTATGCTGCAGCATGCAGTCCGTAAAGCCTCCTGTAGAGGCACCGATGTCCAGACAGACCATTCCTTCCGTATTCAGGGAAAAGACCTCATATGCCTTTTGCAGTTTCAGTCCGCCCCGGCTTACAAAGGGAAGGGGATTCCCTCTTACCTCCAAAGTCACCTTTCCATCCTCAAAAGAAGCGCCGGCCTTGTCCTCTTTTTGGCCGTCTACATAAACGATACCGGACATGATCAAGGCTTTTGCCTTTTCTCTGGAAGGGGCTAAGTCATGTTTTACCAAAAGCACATCCAGCCGTTCTTTCATAGCTTCAACTCCGTCCGGATGTTTTTATAAATGCCTGACGCATCCAGGCCGATTTCTTTTTTTAATTCGTCTACATTGCCATGCTCAATATAAGCATCAGGCAAGGTAATGGATCGCACTTTTTTGGAAGGATAATGGGAATTCATATACTCCAAAACCTTTTCGCCATATCCACCGCTTCTGACATTTTCTTCCATGGTCACAAAGAGGCTGTGTTTCTTGCTGATGGCATCCAGTACCTCCGTATCAATCGGCTTGACAAATCTGGCATTGACAAGGGTGGCATTGATGCCATCCTCTTTTAACATCTCCCTGACTTCCAGGGCTGTTTTGACCATGCTGCCTACTGCCAGCAGGGCAACCTTTTTCCCTTCATAGATCAACTCGCTTTTCCCCAGTTCTATGGGGGCACGTTGTTCCTTTAAGCCGTCATATGCCACACCGCGAGGATAACGAAGTGCCATAGGACAGCCGGAATCAACGGCAAATTGCAGCATATCCGCCAGCTCCCATTTATTTTTGGGCGCCATAATGTGCATGTTGGGAATGGAGGACAAATAGGATAAGTCAAAGATACCCTGATGGGTTTCTCCATCGCTTCCTACCAATCCCGCCCTGTCAATGGCAAAGGTTACCGGCAAATTTTGAATGCAGACATCATGAAGGATCTGGTCATAAGCTCTTTGTAAGAAAGAGGAATAGACTGCCACTACCGGCTTTAAACCGCCTGCTGCCAGGCCTGCCGCAAAGGTCACCGCATGCTCTTCGGCAATTCCTACATCAAAGAACCGATCCGGATAACGATTTTTAAACCGCTTCAAGCCGGTGCCATCCGGCATAGCCGCAGTAATAGCCACCAGCTTATCATCCTTTTCCGCCAGTTTATTCATAACCGTTGCAAATACATCCGTATAATTTGCCTTTTCCTTCTGCACCTTGGGCAGTCCCGTTTCAATCTGGAAGGGCTCTGCACCATGAAATCTGGCAGGATGCTTTTCTGCCGGCTCATAGCCTTTTCCCTTTTTTGTGATCACATGAACCAATACTGCATTTTTTACACCCTGGGCTTCTTTTAAGACTTTGGTCATTGCCTTAATATCGTGGCCGTCAACCGGTCCCAAGTAAGTAATGCCCATATCCTCAAAGAACATACCGGGGATCACCAGATGTTTCAGACCGCTTTTTACATTTTGGATCTTTTTGACAACCTTTTGACCCACTTTTGGCATATCCAGCAGTCCATAATAGATGCTGTCCTTTAAATCCAGATACCTGGCATTGGTACGAATGCCGTTTAAATATTGGGACATGCCGCCGATATTTTCCGAAATGGACATGTTGTTGTCATTTAATACGATAATAAAGTTGGAGTCCGTCCTGGATGCATTATTTAAAGCTTCATATGCCATGCCGCCGGTTAAGGAACCATCGCCGATCACGGAGACCACCGTATGCTTTTCCCCTTGAAGATCCCTTGCCTTGACCAGTCCCAGTCCTGCAGAAATAGAGGTAGAACTGTGTCCGGTATCAAAAGCATCACAGTTGCTTTCCTTTCTCTTGGGAAAACCGCTTAATCCGCCGTATTTACGCAGGGCGTCAAAGCCGTCCCGTCTGCCGGTCAACAGCTTATGGGTATAAGCCTGATGTCCCACATCCCATATGATCTTATCCTCCGGCATATGTAATACAAGGTGCAGTGCCATGGTCAGTTCCACTGCTCCCAGATTAGAGCCTAAATGCCCGCCGCATTCACTGATCTTTTCAATGAGAAAGGAGCGGATCTCCTCTGCCAGCAGATCGTAATCCTTAGGATCGATATTCTGAATATCATTTTCTTTCTGAATCTGTTCCAGTATCATAGGAATACCCTCTTTACTATTTATATGTTTTTTCCCTTTGTTGTTACCTTGTCTTAAAGAGGCCTAACTTCTTCGGGTGATCAGGGATAGGACCAGTTCCTCTAAAAAGGGATTGCGCTTCTCCCCTTCCTGTAATATGGCAACCGCTTCCTCTGTCAGCTCCTTCACCTTACTCCTGGCCTGTTCTTTTCCCATTAAGGACAAATAGGTGGTCTTTTGATTTTTTTCATCGCTTCCGATGGGCTTGCCCAATTCTTCAAAGGTGCCCTCCGCATCCAGGATATCGTCCTGTATCTGGAATGCTAACCCGATGGCCGAACCTGCTTTTTCCATTCTGTCTGCCTGCTCCAGATCAGCTCCTCCCAGGAGGCTGCCGCACATCAGAGCACATTCGATCAAAGCAGCGGTCTTATTTTCATGAATAAATAAGATTTCTTCCAAAGAAAGAGGCTCTGTCCGATTTTCATTTAATACATCGGCGCTCTGTCCGCCTACCATGCCAAAGATTCCGGCTTTTCCTGCTAATATGGCAAAAGCCTGGGGAATGCCGGCATTCTCAGGATATTTGATAACAGCGCTTGCTGCTGTCTCATATGCATAGTTTAATAAGGCATCTCCTGCCAATATGGCCAGATCTTCTCCAAAAACCACATGGGTAGTCTTTCTTCCTCTCCTGTATTCGTCATTGTCCATAGCAGGAAGATCATCGTGGATCAAAGAATAGGTATGGATAAATTCCAAAGCCGCCATAAATTCTTCCACGCCTTCACAGTTTTGTCCATAAAGCAGGCTTGCTTCTTTAAGCAGCATAGGCCGAAGCCGCTTTCCCCCTGCCATAACGCTATAATGCATGGCTTCTATGACCTTGGCCTGGGGCCCTTCTACTTTAGGCAGCATCCTTTCCAAAAGCTTTTCTATTTCTTTTACTTTTTCCTCTCTTATTTCCTCAAAACTCATCCAGTTCTCCGTTCTCCCTGATGACCAGGACCTTTTTTTCTGCCGCATCCAATGCTTCATTACAAAGCTTTACATATTTCACACCCTGCTCATATGCCTTTAAGGAATCTTCTAAGGAAATATCCTCCGACTCCAAAAGGGAAATGGTCTCTGAAAGCTTTGTCATGGATTCTTCTATGGAAAGTTCTTGTTTTGTTTCCTGTTTTGTTTGTTTACCGGCCATATTTTCTATTTTCTCCCATCCTATTTCATTCAATCCGCTTTTTGCAATTTCTCTTTATAAAGTTTTGTCACAGTCACATCTGCAAAGCCGCCTGTTACATAAAGGGACAATTCTTTTCCAACAGATAAACTGTCGATATGGGAAATCCGTTTTCCTTCTTTATCCCGCAAAAAAGCGTAACCGCTCTCCAATTTTTTTAAGGGGGAAGCACCATCCAGTTTCCCTGCATATAAAGCAAGAAGATTCTTAAGATCGGACAAACGCTTGTCCATGGCGCTTTCTAACCGCTCTTCCATATGAAGAAGACTCATCCGTTTCTCATTCAGCTTTGCCTTGGGAGAAAGGGCAAAGAGCCTTTCCGCTCTCGCGGTAAGCCTTGTCCGCTCTCTTTCTATCTTCATCTCCATCAGAGCTTGTAATCGTTTTTGTATTTCCAGAATGCGAAGCTTTACTTCTTCCCGCTCAAAAACCGCCAGTTCCGCCGCCGCAGAGGGGGTAGACGCTCTCAGATCCGCCACAAAGTCCGCTATAGTCGTATCCGTCTCATGTCCTACGGCAGAAATAATGGGCACGCTGCTGGAAAAGATGGCCTGTGCCACCGCTTCTTCATTAAAAGCCCATAAATCCTCTATGGAGCCGCCGCCTCTTCCTACGATCATCACATCCACACCCAGTTCTTCCAAAGCGTTGATACCGGATATGATACTTGCCGGTGCCCCATCGCCTTGGACTAAGGCAGGGTACAGAATGATCTCTACTCCGGGATTCCGTCTTTTGGTAATGGAGATAATATCCCTTACCGCAGCTCCCGTAGGCGCTGTGACCACGCCAAGGCGCTTGATATAAGGCGGTATCTCTTTCTTGTACATGGGATCAAACATCCCCATCTCTTCCAACTGCCTTTTCAGCTGTTCAAATTTTTCATATAAGAGCCCTACACCCTCTAAAGTGATCTCTTTGGCGTAAAGCTGATATCTGCCGTCTCTCTCATATACATCTACATTGCCAAGGACAACGATCTTATTTCCTTCCTCCAATCGGAATTTCAGACCGCCCCTGTTGCCTGCAAACATAACGCAGGGCATGGAACCCTGTCCATCCTTCAATGTAAAATAAAGGTGACCCGAGGAATGATATTTCACATTGCTCGCTTCACCCTTTACATACAAGGACCCTAATAAAAAATCCTGAGAGATCATATCTCTGATATACGCATTAACCCACGATACGGAATATACATTCTGCATCTTTTAAAGCCCCTAGTCTGCAAATTTGGCCAAAACACCATTGACAAAGGATGGGGATTCCGTCTGTCCGAACTTTTTTGCCAGCTCTACTGCCTCATTGATGGCGACGGAGACAGGAACATCCTCATCATAAAGCATTTCAAAAAGAGCCAGTCTGAGAATGGTCAGATCCACCTTTCCCATACGGGAAACCTTCCAGCCGGATGCCTTTTCATCCAATAAGCCGTCCAGTTCCTCCTTTTTTGCAAGAATCTTTTCGTATTTTTCATGGATCTCGTTTTTATCGGAATCTTCCATCGGTGCCTCTCTTTCAAAAAACAGAGCGGCCTGCTGGGGCATTTCCGACAAATCGTTAAACTCCACACAAAATAACAGTTTGAAAATCTGTTCCCTCAGCTCTCTTCTGCTCATCTTTTATCCTCTGCCTGCTGTATTAATCTTTCATGTTGATGCCGGATATCCTGATATTGACCACTTCTACTTCCAAACCGGTCATATTTTCAATGGCATTTTTTACTTTTTTCTGTACATTCTGACAAGTTTCGGGAATATTATATCCATAATCAATAGTAATGGACAGATCTACATTTACCTTGTCCTCAGTCACGACCACCTTCACGCCTTTAGCCTGTTTTTTCATGCCCACACGGCTCATCAGCTCATTGGTGATATTATCAGCCTTACTACCGACTCCTTCTACTTCTGCTGACGCTAAAGCAGCGATCATGGCAACTACATCATCGGCAATCGATACTGCACCTTCTTTTGTATCTTCGTTTAATGTAGTAATATCCCGTTCCGTTTCCTTTTCCATTAAAGGTCCCTCCTTTAGTCTACACTTTTATCATTATAGCAAATATCTGTCATTTTGCAAAGAAAAACCCTCTCTCACTGCGAAAAACAGTGATTTTCATAACCAGAAACAAAAGGTGTCTGTCTGCGGGTTGTCATAATAGGGAACCGTCTCCAAAGCATCTACAAAATCAAAGATGTGCTGTTCATTTAAAAGATAATTCTCAACCTGCTCAAATACCGCATCATTAGCACATCGAAACTGAACCACATCGTCTCCTCTTTCATAAGCCGCCCGGAAGATTGCATGAAGGATCTCCGTATCCAATCCTGTCAGATATAATCCTTCATGGATATAATAATTATCTGCTGTCGCCACACAATCCGGAAAAGGCACCAAAGGCTCCGGCGTGTGGGTTTCATAAAGTCTGTCAGAGGTGATGAGAAAATAATCGTAGATAATGGGCATCACCGCCTTATCCACCGTATCTTCCTTAGTGGACTGATAATCCACATCTCCCCATGTGGTGTCCAGATAATACCATTCCCCGTCACACATGACCAGATTCCAGGCATGACTGCCTTCCGTCACTTTTCCGCCGATAAATGTGGCTGTAAGCCCGGCACGCATGAGCAGATACTGGGTTGCCTTGGCATACCCCTGGCAGGTGGATTCATGATTCATAAACACGGAACAGATATTTTGATTATCCGGTGAATCCGCCACATATTCCGTTTCCAAAACCAATGTATCAAATATATGTTTGATGATCTCAAAATCCGTCGCATCTTTCGGAATCCCGCTTAAGATCCTGTCCGCTTCCTTTTCTATCATTTCTATCCGCTTTGCACTTTCTTCTTCATCGTACAAATACTTCCCTTTAAAAGTCAGTTTTACAATCCCTTCTCCCTGACGCTGATGGACGGTATATACATAGGTGTTGGCATAAAAGATTTCCGGATGATCGTATAACACACAGAAAAATACTTTTTCCAATTCGTCTTCTGATAGGGTGGACACTGTTACCTCATTGCGATTTAATAGCGAGTTGTATATCTGACCATAAATCTCCTGCTCCGACGCAGAAAGCTTTCCGTAGTAATATCCTTGTTCTTCCTGCAAGGAAGCTGTATCAGCATCTCCTTCTTCTATCTCGTCGGCTGAAAGAGCAGCCTGCCTTTCCACCTCCGATACAACCGCTTCTGCCGGCGGCACTTCCGCCGTAATGGACGGCGTCCCGGGAACCGTTATAACGGAATCATCTCCTGGAAGCTCCGTGCCGCTGCAGCCTGTCAGCAGCAAAAAAATGCAAAGATATAACAAAAGACTGTTTCTTTTCATACTTATAAGAACCCTCTCACTTTATTCGTTTGTGCCAAATTCGGCCAATTCCAATCCTTGGTTCCTATCTAAGGTCATACCGATGCTCCATTCATGAACAAACAATAACAACGGTCTTCCCTTTAAGTCAGTTATCTTTTTCATATCCGATGTGCCGGAAATGGAATTTAAATCCGTGCTTTCATCCACGATCCATCGGATATATTCGTAAGGCAGATTTTCCAAGCGGATCTCTACATTATATTCATTTTCCAGACGGTATTTTAACACATCGAACTGAAGCACGCCTACAACGCCTACAATGATCTCTTCCATACCGGAATTGCATTCCTGGAAGATCTGGATGGCTCCCTCCTGGGCGATCTGGGTAATGCCCTTTACAAACTGCTTTCTCTTCATGGTATCGATCTGTCTGACTCTGGCAAAATGCTCCGGTGCAAAGGTAGGAATGCCTTCATACCGGAATTGCTCTCCCGGCATACATACCGTATCTCCGATGGAAAACACACCGGGATCAAATACGCCGATGATATCTCCCGCATATGCCTCTTCTAAAATCTTTCTGTCATTGGCCATCAGCTGCTGGGGCTGGGAAAGCCGCATGACCTTGTTGCCCTGTACATGTCTTACCTCTTTTGAGGCATCAAAGCGTCCGGAACAGATCCGCATAAAAGCGATCCTGTCCCTGTGGGCTTTGTTCATATTTGCCTGAATCTTAAACACAAATGCGGAAAACTCATGCTCCGTAGGCTGGATCAATCCTGCATCTGCCTTTCTGGGCAAAGGCGTAGTGGTCATTTCCAAAAAATATTTTAGGAATATCTCCACACCAAAATTGGTCAGAGCCGAGCCAAAAAATACCGGTGTCAGATCTCCGCTTTGAACCAGTTCCAGATCAAACTCTGCACTGGCACCGTCTAAGAGCTCAATTTCCTCTGTCAGCTTGTCCCTGGCATCATTTCCGATATGGGATAGCAACCCTTCTTCATCAGTCAGAGGAATGATATTCGTCTCCCCCTCCTTCGTGCCCTTCTGGGTGTCGGAATATGTCACGACACTCTTGCTCCTCCGGTCGTAGACTCCTTTAAATTCCTTTCCGGAGCCGATAGGCCAATTCATAGGGCAGGTAGCAATACCTAACTCCTTTTCAATCTCATCCAAAAGGTCAAAGGTATCATTGGCATCCCTGTCCATTTTATTGATAAAGGTAAAAATAGGAATATGCCGCATAACACATACCTTAAAAAGCTTCCTGGTCTGGGCTTCCACACCCTTTGAAGCATCAATGACCATCACGGCGGAATCCGCCGCCATCAAAGTTCGGTATGTGTCCTCAGAAAAGTCCTGATGGCCCGGTGTATCCAGAATATTGATGCAATAGTCATCATATTCAAACTGCAACACCGAAGAAGTAACGGAAATACCTCTCTCCTTTTCGATTTCCATCCAGTCGGAAACCGCATGTCTTGCCGTTGCCTTTCCCTTTACACTTCCTGCCAGATTGATGGCCCCGCCATACAGTAGGAATTTCTCTGTCAAAGTGGTCTTACCTGCATCAGGATGAGATATGATGGCAAAGGTTCTTCTTCGGTTAATCTCTGTCTTTATGTCACTCACTGTGGTTCCTCCAACTATTTTGTATTTCTAAAGCAGACTTTTTCCGTCGCTTTCTCCCACCACGCCTAAAAGCTTTAGGACTGTAGCGGAAATATCTGCAAAGGTATCTCTGGTTCCATAATTAACAGGCTTGATCCCTTTGCCGTATATCAAAAAAGGGGTATATTCTCTGGAATGATCTGTCGATACGGTATATCCCGGATCACAGCCATGATCGGCAGTGATCATCAATACATCCTCTTCCTTTAGCTTTTCCATAATAGAAGGCAGTTTTTCATCAAAATAGGCAAGAGCCTTGGCATAGCCGTCTATATCATTCCGATGGCCGTAAAGCATATCAAAATCCACCAGATTGACAAAACAGAGTCCTTCAAATTCTTCGTCCATATAGGAAATCAGCTTTTCGATACCATCTGCATTACCTGTGGAATAGGTATACTTGGTAATACCGGCTCCTGCAAAAATGTCATAAATCTTTCCTACTGCCAGCACATCTTTTCCTGCATGTTTGATATGATCAAGCATGGTGTCTTTAGGCGGCATCAGAGAATAATCGTGTCTTCTTGGAGTACGGGTAAAACTACCTTCTTCTCCAACAAAAGGACGGGCTATGACTCTTCCCACACCATGCTCACCTTGTAATATTTCCCTGGCGATATGGCAATATTCGTATAAAGTCTCAACGGGGACGATATCTTCATGGGCTGCGATCTGAAACACACTGTCCGCCGAAGTATATACGATCAGACTGCCCGTCTCCATGTGCTCTTTTCCATAATCCTGTATGACCTGCGTTCCTGAATAAGGCCTGTTACAGAGCACGCCTCTGCCGCACCGCCTGGAAAATTCAGAAAGAATCTCCTCCGGAAATCCATTTGGATAAGTCGGCAGCGGATTAGGGGACTGCACCCCTGCAATTTCCCAATGGCCGATGGTGGTATCCTTGCCCTTGGAAGCCTCCGTCATTCTGGCATATGCCGCCAGAGGCTCTGACACCTTTTTCCCAACGGTAACACCGTCTATATTGAACAAACCCAAACTGCCTAAATTAGGCAGATCAAAATAGGGGCTTTTGGCACAGGAAGCAATGGTATTCGTCCCCGCATCATGAAAAGCCGCTGCGTCCGGCATCTCTCCAATGCCAAAGCTGTCCAGCACAATCAAAAAAATCCGTTTCATAGACATTTTCTCTCTTTCTTTGTATCTTAAAGATCATATGTAGAGTATACCATATACGCAAAGGTATTTCACTAGTTTTCTCCCACAGGAGAAATGATGATCTTTTCTGCAGGAATGCCTGTTTTTCTTTTTACGATATCCTCAATCTGGGCAATCTGGGCAGCAGTCAGCTGGTTCATGCCGATACATACATCCACGCTATCGCTGTTAATGCTGATCACTGCATCCGGAAATCCTTTTGCTTCCAGCATAACCAGGGTTTCGCATTCCTTCTGTGCCAGATCCGTTAATGCGATCATACTGTTTACCGCTTCCTGCTTTGCTGCATCTGAAATATTTTCATTGTTGATGATATCCATTAATGCCGCTTTATTCTGTGCTCTTGTCTGTTCTTTTAACAAGTTGGCTTCTGCTAATGATGTGACGGATACCGTATTTGTAAATACTGCCTCACCGGGAATATCTTCTCCCTGGGTCTGGGCTGCCGTTTCCAGCACTTCATCTGCTGATGCAGTTTCCGGCATCACACCTTCTACCGATGCAGTTTCATCGGTAATAAGCGTCATTTCTGCCGTCAGATCCATATCTTCATAATATCCTTCTGCTACTTCTTCATCTATCAGTCCTTCGGATAAAGTAAAATCTTCATCCAGACTTTCAATTTCCGTATAGTAATCCATGTCATCATCGGATATGTCGTAGGCCGCATTTTCCTCTAAAAGAGCCTGCTCCTCCGACATGGTCTCTTCTATCAGACTGGCATCCGCTTCCTCGAACTGGGCTGATGTAGTAAACAGGATCTCATCATCGATCTGTTTTCCGGTAAAATTCAGATAACCTGCAATGGCAATCATCAAAGCCAGAGCTGTGATCATGATCTGATTCCGCTTCCACAGCTTTTTAAAATCAAATTTTCCCTTCATCGTTCCTCACCTTTCATTTTTACTACTTTTATTTTATGTTCGTCTATCCCGAATAATGCCATAATTGCCTCTTTCATTTCTTTTGCTACCATTTCATTATTTCCACCCTGAGACACCACCAGTACTCCCTGGACACTTGGCAGAACCTTCTGTTTGATAAAAGGAACCTGTTCTCCGTTTTCATCTGCAGTATATATGGTTGTCTCACCGTTTTCCGTCGTAAGGATGGATACATTCTGTTCCCCTCCCCCATTTCGTTCTTCATTATCCCGCACATAGGAAATGTCCTTTTCCACCACATATCTGCCATAATCGGAAAGGGTGATAAATACTTTCACATTTCCTGCTCCGTCAATGGCAGATAGCACTTTTTCCAGCCGCTTTTCCAGCCGGGTCTCATAATCCGATGAACTGCCCATGTTGTTTTGCAGGGAAGTTGATGTCACACTTGCGCTTCCCTGAGCCGCACCTGCAGCTCTCTGTCCATCTTTATCTGCACCGGAAGGCAGAGGATAGGTTATGACCAAAAGCAGCAATCCGCCAATGATCAATATGATAAACCGATCCTTTCCGATCTTTTCACAAATTCCCTTCCACTTTTCCACGATCCTTCCTCCTACTCTGCTTATTTCCTGCTTTCCCCGAGGCTGTTTTCTTCTATATCTTCTTTCGGTATTCCCCATCCATGATCTGCAAGTTCCTGTTTTAGTTCTTCTTCACTCATGCCTGATAAATATGCATCCGCCACTTTGCCGGTTTCCTTTTCCAGAGTTTCTCTGTCCATCCCCCACAACTTTGATTGACCGGACGCAATATCTGCAAAGGCTTCTTCCCAGCTTTGGCCCTTTTCCCTAATGATCTCCGATATGTTTTTTCCCAAAGGCTCCAACAGAATCAACAAAACAAGGGTCCCCACTACCATTCGATATAATCCTGTAAATTGCTTGGACGGAAGAAAATGTCCCAACAGATCTCCTAAACAAATAAAGATACAAAGCCGTTCTAAATAAGCTCCCATATCTCACCTCCGATAAAATGCCACCGCTGCAACCGCAATGGATACAAAGAAAACACCGCCGCCAAAAAGCTGGATCCTGGCAAGAAGAAAAAAACTGTCCGCCATCTTCCAGATATGATCTGTAAAACGCTTTTCTCCCGACACTTGTAAAAGAGCCGATGCCAGTCGAATCACGCAGCCATATAAAAGGGTTGTCATGACCGGACGGATGCACAATAACAGCAACATCAAAATTCCGATGACACCTACGCTGTTTTTCACCAAAACAGCCCCTCTTAGTACCATTTCTCCAATAGCATTGGCATAATCTCCCAGTCCCGGAAACAAAGATACCGCCTTTAAGACAAACTGACTTTTCATCCCATCCACAGATGGCATGATCGCCGCCTGCAGCATGCTCCCTCCCAAAGAAACAAAAAGACTGGCCTTTGTCAGAAACAGAATCACCTTTTTTATAAGAGAAAGCACACCTCCAAATCGATTTCCCTCCGGCAGCTGATTCACAACATGAAGGATACAGTAAATCTGCACCAGGGGAAGCAGCACTCCCACCATAAGCCTTTCTACCAGAAACAATAAAAGAAGCTGAAACTCATAATGAGCTATGGCAGTTACTGTACCGTTTGCCAGCCCCAGCGAAATACAAAAAACCGGCATCAATGCTGCCATAAAATCCTGCATATCTTTTAGAAATCCTACTGCTGTTTCATATGAAGCAATAAAGCAGCGAAGAAGCAGCAATGAAACAAACAGATATACAAAATAGCGGGAAAACAGGGAAATCCGCCCATCAGAAAACAAATCAGACAGATTGTTCAACAGGATGGCAAAAATCCCCAACAGCAAGATTCCTAAAAAGACATCCCTGCACTGCTCCAGGCTTCCAAAAAGCGCCTGATGCAATCCTTGTCCCAAAAGACTTAGAAAAGAAGAAAAATCTCCGGCGATCAATTCCTTCATCAAATCTTCCACGCCAATATGATTTTGATATAGAATGGAATCCAAAAATCCGTTCAACTCATTAAAATCCAAGGATGCCCACAAATTTTCTCCCATTTAAAAATACTCCCTGATGGTATCGATCAGCGTAAAAAATACAGGAAGACCGGTCAAAAGTACGCAAAATTTTCCCGCTGTTTCCACTTGCTTTCCCAGAGTCTGATATCCTGCATCCTTACACATGCCGCCGCAAAATTCGCTGATATAGGAAATGCCTACGATCTTTAACAACATCTGTATGTACTTGTCATAATTTCCCACAGTCTCACCGATCTGCCTTGTCATATCCGCTACAGTCATAAATGCATCAAAGCACAGATAAAACAAAAATAACCCTACGCAGACCACAAACAGATAGGAAAGCTCCGGCCTGGTCTGCTTGATAAAGGTAGCGATCCCTACCGATACCAGTCCCAATAAACCGATCTTAACGATTTCCACAGCTTGTTCCTCCTATTCTCTTTTCCTTTTACTAAAGGGAAAACAGGTTTTCCATAGTTTGAAACAGATCCACGATAAAGGGCAGCACCCAGGTCAGCACGATGATAAAACCGCAAAGACTGACCAAATAAGCGTGTTCATCCTTTCCGCTATGCTTCAATACCTGATTCAATATAGTTACCAAAATGCCTACCGCCGCAATTTTAAACAGTATTCCGATATTCATGCTAACTCCTACCAAAGTAAAATGATCACAAAAATTCCTGCCATCAGTCCCATGGACCGATACAGCCGACAACGATTTTCCTTTTGTGCCTCCCGCTTCCCGATCTCCTCTGTAAACAATTCCATATTCATCTTTAGCCTCTGCAGCTGAGTCTGGGTATCATAAAAGCCGGTCTGATCGAACATATGCACAAGCAGCTCCCCTTCTTTGGGGGAAAACCACTCTCTTAAGGCTGCCATTTCCTCCTGCCAGATCTGAAATAACGGTTTTCCGTCATTTTCACCCTGTTTTTGGGAGATATTTTGGAGAACCTCCCCGATGGGACCAGTCATTCTGACGGAAACCTTGCAAATACTTTCCGGCAAAGTGGCGTTTTCCGTTTGAATCTGTGCCATTAAATAACGCATCATATCTAATGCTTGTCTCAATGCTTCGATCCCCCGCTCATATGCAAAGGACTGATAGAAACCAATTCCCACAGTACCCAGCAAAAACAGCATTCCTCCAAACACCCGCATAGGCTTCCCTCCAATTTTATAACACCTGTTTTTCTACCAGTACGCTCCCATTTGCATCACATATGGTCCAATGCTGGAAAAATTCACGATTCCGCCGCTTCCATTGCAACACTACAAAACGATCAAAGGTTTTTTGCAAGATGTGCTTCTGCTCCTCATCCTTTTTGTAAATATCCTCCATATCCTTACCATGGATGGATGCTAACAGGCGGATACCGCATCCGGCTGCACAGGAAAGGGCTTCATAATCTGCCGCCAGTCCCAGCTCATCCACTACCAGCAGTTGGGGCGCCATAGCCCGAATAGCCATCATCATCCCTATGGCTTTGGGGCATCCGTCCAGCACATCGCTGCGGACTCCTACCCTGGTCTGGGGCACACCCATATAGCTTCCGGCTATTTCTGACCGTTCATCGATGATGCAGACCTGCATGCCCGGATGATAGGAATTGCCATCGGAGACCATCCTGGCGATATCCCGAAGAAGGGTTGTCTTTCCTACACCCGGCGGTGAGATCAGCAGGGTATTGAAAAACCGGCCTTCCTCATACAAATGAGGCAAAAGCTTTTTGGCTGCGCCCTGCACCTCATGAACCACTCTGATATGAAGGAATCTGACCTGCTTGATCAGTGTTACCCGCTCTCCTTCCATGACCACTTGTCCACATACCCCAACCCGATGACCTCCCGCCACCGTAAGAAAGCCTTGTCTTAACTGGCTCTCATAGGCATAAGGTGAGTATTGACAGATATGATTGAACACGGCAGCCACTTCATTACTTCCAAAGATCACGCCATCCTGCCCCTGCTCTCTTAAATGTCCTTCCTTGTCCGGATAGCATTCACACCTGTCCACAATGAAACAACAGGGACAATTTACTCTCAGCCTGATCTCCTGCAGCTTTCCGATCACATCCGGAAGAGCCTTTAGCATATTATGAAACTCTCTGGGAAACAGATTTCTGATGGAATCCGCCTTGTCCATATCTTCCACTCCTTGTCCTTAGAAAAATATATGTGGAAAGGACAGGTTTATGACTGAAATATTTTAAAAGAAAAATTCTTTATTTATTGCAAAACATATGCCCATTGCGACGAAATAAAAGCATGAGAACTTTTTGCGTATCCTCTTTTTATTGATTGGTCTGGAACGCAACCAGCGTAAATGCGCCTTCCATGGCGCAGATACGCTTTCAGCCCGCATCCGGCGGGCTGATTGCTATTTTCATATAGAGGATACGAAAAGTTCTCATGCTTTTACAAATGTCACAATGGGCATTCGTTTTGCAAAATATTTATTTTATTTTTATATAGATACCAACAAAACAGGTATACGGTTTGATAATAGATTCAAAGTACTGCTTGTCACCCCGGGCAAACTCATGATCCACAGCAAGCCACTCACTCCATGCTTTACTAAAGCAATCCATTTCCCATGTTTCCACTGTTTCAATTCTTGGGTTGCTACCGATAAGCTCTTTCCAAAGTTTGGGACTTTTAAACATATATGCCTCATCCCCAAGCCAATCCGAGAGAAGTTCTTCGGCATGGCCTGTGTACTCATTCTTTAGACCCGGAATGCCAATCAAAACCACACTATCATCTTTCATAAATGGCAGGATCTTTTTCTGAAAGAAATCTTTGTAACCTGCAAAATAATGATAAGAGTCAATACTGATCAGTGCATCAAACTGTTTTTCTTTAAATGAAAGATTATTTGCATCTTCACAAACAGGTGTGACCTGTGAGCCAATCCCCCATTTTGCAAATCTTTCCGCATTTTCTTCTGCTTTTACCCAGAGATCGTTTGCGTAAACGGTTGCCCCTGTCTCTTTAGCAATGATCAGGCTTGTTAGTCCCGTTCCACAACCCAGATCCAAAACGAGATCATCGGCAGAAAATCGTAAGGGATATTTATCAAATAACTCTTCTAATATCCTGATGCTGTTGGGTCCCATCATGGTTTCCGCTGAGATGTACTGTTTATAATTACTGATATCCATATGTCTTGCCTCCAGAAATTCAAATATATTATTTTTTCATTATGATCCTGTTCCACTGTATTTCATTGCGCCGAACATCCAAAATTTGTAGCTGAGCCAGAAAAACAGGCAGCCAACCAGGGGTGAAAGCCAGGATAAGATCGGCACCGCATCAGGCCGGAGTATAACAAGGCTGGGATAATATGCAATAAAGGCAATTGGCATAATAAATGTAAAGATAAAACGGAACACAGGACTAAAAATGGTAATGGGATATCTGGCATAGTCCTTAAATTTCAAGACCAGATCCATCACATAAAATGAATTCTGAATCCAGAAACAGGTTCCCGCGGAAGCATTCTGCAAAGCCATCATGATCAAGGATGCTGTCAAGAGAAATACGATTACTTTCAGTAACATCAATGGTGTAAATCCCAATCCGATCTTGCTCCATGAGTAGATTAATGTACCGATACCAAAAGCAAGCTGTCCCAGCCCCTTAATATCGAATACTTCCGACTGATAATAGAAAAACAGGTTGATGGGACGAAAACAATACTTAATGAAGTCTCCTGAATATACATATATCCTTAAGCTCCAGTTATTATCCAGAAAGCACTGCACGGGAGTCAGGGATATCAGTGAAAATCCATATAAAAACAGCATTTCATAGTAACTCCATCCGTGAATGGACGGAAAATTCCGAAACAAGATCCAGAAACTTACAAAACCTGCAATATTGGTAAAGATCATGCCTATGGTAGAAATGATAAAATCAGCACGATAGCTCATTTTACTTTTTAAGTCCTGTGCAAGTATTTTCATGTAAATACGCAGATAAAAGCCAAATCTTTTTTGTTTCATAGCTCAACCTCCGTTTACCGTAATCTGCCGCAGAGAGACTTTCCAAAACAGCTTGCTCAGTATCGTCATCACAATACACCAGATAAGTTGCGTGCCAAGTATGATAAAAACAGTCCCCGGTTTGGGATCTTTGTTTAAGAGCAGCGTTAATGGCGCATTGTAAATTGACTGAAATGGCAGATAATACACAATCGTTTTCAACTGTTCAGGAAAAAAGGCAATGGGAATTGTGGCACCGGATAACAACAGTACAATAACCTGTTTCATGATATTAATGCCCCAAATGGATTCCGTAAACAGACAGATCGTTCCTACAAAAAAATCAATACTGTAATTGATCAGCACCGCCAAGATCACAGAAATCACAAAATACAATAGATTTTTCCCTAAAGGAATGGCACCATGGGTGACGATTCCTACAATGATAAATGTAGGCAGGAATGTAAATAAAAATTGCGTCACGAATGTACCAGAAAAGGTCCAAAACAGATAGCGGCGATACTCCATCGGCTTAAGCAGATCCAAAACTATTTTCCCCGACTGAATGTTTCGCCCCATCTCCCATACTGTATACATCTCCATGAAACCAAACAGCGCTGTTGCCAATACCAGATAGATCAGCGTGTCCGTAAAGGTCATGCCATTTACTACATCTGTACCTGCCGAAGCATAGATTGCCTTCCACAAAAAATATACAACGATAAGATACAGCAGATTTCCGATGAACATAACTGCTGCTGCAAGCCTGAATTGTAGGGATTCCATCATTCCCGCGCGAGTGAAGGTGAGATATTTTTTCAGTCTCATGACACACCCTCCTCGTATATTTTCTTGATAACATCTTCTGTGGAGATTTCTTCCAACTGCATATCACGGATTTTGTATGATTTCTGAAGTTGATTCAACACCTCCATGACCTTGGATTTTTCTTCATCCACCAATATGGAAACCCATTCCTCATCTGCGGAAACAGAAAAATCCGGCAGTTCTTTTTGTATGCTCTCCGCCTGCTGTTTCAGATTACCGTCGATACCAATCTTTAGCGTCCTGTACGAGCCAAAAAATCCTTTTAAGTGTTCTATATCATTATTGTAGAGCATCTTGCCCTTGTCGATGATTACGATCCTTTTGCAAAGAGCATCCACATCACCCATATCGTGTGTGGTGAGAATGACCGTGGTATTCTTCTCTTTGTTTAAAGCATTGATCAAGGTCCGTATCTTTGCTTTCATGGAAACATCCAGTCCGATTGTGGGCTCATCCAAAAATACGATCTTGGGATTATGTAAAAAGGCCGCAAGGATATCGCTAAGTGTCCGCTGTCCCAACGACATCTGACGGACAGGCTTATGTAAAAGCGGCTCGATATCTACAAGAGATTGATATAGGTTCAACATGCTTTCATAATCGGCATCGCTGACCTGATAAATATCTTTTAACAGCTTAAAAGACTCCACAAGGGGCAGCGCCCACCAAAGCTGGGAACGCTGGCCGAATACCACACCGATCTCCTGTGCATATTTTGTTCTGTTTTGATAGGGAATATGACCGTCTACCAGAATTTCGCCGGAAGTAGGTTCCAGCACGCCTGTCATCATTTTAATAGTGGTGGACTTTCCTGCACCATTTGGTCCCAGATAGCCTATAATCTCACCCTGCTCAATATCCATAGAGATATTGTCCACTGCACGGATATATTTGTAATCTCTGGAAAAAAGATCTTTCAGGCTGCCTTTTAATCCCTCCCGGCGATTTAAGACTTTAAACTCTTTGGTCACATTTTTGATTTGAATCATTGCTGCCATAATTATCCCTCTTTTGCTAAAATGCACGATATATCAAGTCACAAGACAAATATGGAACAATTATATCACACTCACGCTCTATTTCAATTGCTTTATATCCATTCTATTCCTTCTTTGCAAGCCATCCTCTGAAAACTCCTCCACTGAAGACGGAAATAATAGTAAAGAAGATATCGGCAAAGATAATAAATACAAAGGAAGGAACCATGATACGGGTATATTTTTTGCCGAAAAAGTTTCCTTTGTTTATGGCAAATCCCATTTTCAGGGTATAAAATATGACGCCTATATTAAAGAAAAGGAGCACAAGGGCATTAATACCAAAGTCGGTCAAGACATCCAAGGGAAGAAAGTTTCCGGTTTGTACACCGCTTTGGACAAGATTTAAAATCAATACTGCAACCTGCAGCACAAATACCAGTCTGGTAACATTCAGCATGACACCGCCGCCGATGCCGATCCCACCGCACCAGTTCAGGCCGCTTCTATCGCAGAAGTTTTGGAACACCCGCAATAAGGGTTCGCTTTGGCATCCTTCAATAAAGCCGTTGTTGGAAATGCTGTAAAGATTGAGATGGATATCCTTTTCACGACAGAAATGTTCCATTTCCTTTAGGAAAGGCAAAACATGGGATGGCACGCTGTCTACATATAGGGGCAGACAAAATACCACTGCATCGGCATCCGATAATTCATTTAATATTCTTTCATAGTCATTCTTGTTGCGAAGCTTTTCTGTTACCTTTTTCCCTTTTACAAATAAACGCTGCATCCCCAGGAAATAAGCCGACGCACAGAATCTCTTTTTAGGACTGCAATTGATAAACACTGTTTTCATACGGCTTCCTCCAATCCGGAAAGATCATTCAAAAAAATAGTCTCAGAATTTTCAAATCCAAAATTTATGGCGTGTCTCTTTACCATATAAGTAAAAGTTTCTTTCTCCATATCAGTCATATCTCCATACACGATCACTTTCAACAGTCCGCGCTTTCCATAGCGCAGGGTATGATGCATCTGCTTTCCGCGATAAGTACTAAAAGGCGTAGATATTCCGATACTTCTGTCGATCACATTTTTGACATGGGGACTGTATGTACCATAAGTATTTTCTGTAACAACCACCAATTCATCAGCTTTTCCAACTATGCGGCACACCTTACTTAAGCTGTCTTTCATAAAACATTCTGCCGGATGCTTCGTCCAACAACCAAAACATCCCTGGCAGGGAGCATACTTTCCTGTTGCATGGATCGTTTCATCACACTTTGCTTTAAGGCTTTCCTGATATTTCTCATCCAGATCGTGTATCAGCACTTTCATTTTTTCCGTTCTCCTTTTCCAGCTTGAAACTTGTATAATATTTGTTATATAACATAGATTATATATTATCAACTTTTTATTGTCAATGGTATTTTGCACATAAAAAAAGAGCTGACGCTCTTTTTTCTCCAAGTAAATACCAAATCGAATCTTTCCGCCGCCCTCATGCATATGACATATCCTCATTTGGCTGAAAGCTACTCCGTCATAAGAACATTCAATACAATAATCATCTTCTCTTCTGCTGAAACGATCCCACACTGATCAAATCATTGCCGTATTGTCAAGGGATGAATTCAAATATTTAAAAAAGGTTGGTATGCAAATTGGGAAAAGCTTTTAACAGAGCACAAGATTTATG
>JAFLSW010000017.1 GCA_022510725.1 Lachnospiraceae bacterium | reverse complement strand
TCACCTCCACCGGACGTTATCCGGCATCCTGCCCTGTGAAGCCCGGACTTTCCTCGCCTGAAGCCTTTCGGCATCAACAGGCGCGAGCACCTGTTTCACTCACTAAACATATTCAAACCAAACGAAACGCACCATGCAGATCTCGCCGGTTCGCGCATTTAAACCGGGAAGCAGCTGCCGCCCACAAATTCTCTGACAATGGAATTGTTGGGAATGCTTTCCGTACTCATTCCCAGAAAATATTCCAAAAACTTTAACAACCGCTTTGCCTCATAGTATTCCGGTTCATCCTTGCCGATCTCATATAGCAGCGGCTCCGCATATTGTTTTAAAGCTGCCAATTCGTAAATAGATGCGGAATTAAAGAACGCATCCGCCTCTTCCTGATAAGGGAAGATATTTTCCTCCTCTCCCCGGCGCACAGAGCCCCACATCTGAATGGTCCTCTTTGCGCTGGACCCCCTTGTGCGGGCATCCCTTACCATACGGCGAAGGAGTCTGCCGTCGGTAGTGGGAATCCGGTTGTGCTCATCAATATTTAAGGTAGTCAAAGCGCTGATATAAATCTTATACTTGCTTTCTACAGGAAGAGAATGAGACATCTTATCGTTCAGGCCATGGATTCCTTCCAATACCAGGATATCGTCGGGGCCTAGTTTTTTTACATTACCCTTATATTCCCGCTTTCCTGTCTTAAAGTTAAAGGTAGGAAGTTCCACCTCTTTTCCGGCAAGCAGATCCAGCATATCCTGATTGAACTGTTCTACATCCAGCGCTTCCAGACATTCAAAATTATAATCCCCGTTTTCATCCAAAGGAGTCTTTTCCCGGTCCACAAAGTAGTCATCCAAAGCGATGGGATGGGGGGTCATGCCGTATGTGCGAAGCTGAATGGAAAGCCGATGGGAAAAGGTGGTCTTACCACTGCTGGAGGGTCCCGCGATCATGACAAACTTCACGCCCGGTTTTTCCGATATTTCCTTAGCGATCTCGCCAATTCTCCGCTCCTGCAATGCTTCCTGGACTAAGATCAAGTCATTCAGATCCCCTTTGCAGATATGGTCGTTTAAGTCACCAACCGTATCCACGCCCAATTTTTCTCCCCAGTCATCGGAACGCCTTAGGGTATCAAAAAGTTTCGCTCTGGGCACAAATTTCTGAAGCTTGGCAGGCTCATGTTTTTCCGGCAGATTGAGGATCAGTCCGCTTTCATAGGGAATCAGGTCAAAATAGCGCACATAGCCGGTTCTGGGCAGCATATAACCATAATAATAATCACAGAATCCGTCCAGTTCATACACATTTATGGTAGAGCTTTTTCTGTATTTAAAAAGCTTTACCTTATCGTTCATGCCCTGCTTTCGAAACAGTTCTATGGCTTCCGGTGTAGGATAGACCTGCTTTTTGATCTCCCTGTCTTCCTCCACAAGCTGCTGCATTCTTTTTTTGGTCTTTTCTGCAAAGGTATTGTCTACCACCACATCGCCCTTGATATCCACATAGTAGCCGCTGCCGATGGCAAATTCCAATTTGATCTTTTCAACTTTAGAAAGATCACATACATCCCGTAATGCCTTCATCAGAATAAATGCTGCCGTCCTGACATAGGTTTTATGTCCCGCATCAGCACAAAAAGTAAGAAACTGCAGTTCGCAATCCTTTTCCACTGTTTTGGCAAGTTCCCTGATCTTGCCGTTTTCTAAAACCAATGCAATGGTATCTCCGTATTCTGCCTGATACTTTTCTGCAATGGTCTCAAAAGTCGTGCCTGCTTCGTATTCCAGTTTTTCACTTCCGATCGTAACCTGTACCATATTTTTCTCTCCCATTATCTCTGTCCGTTTCCTTTTTATTTATCCTTTCGATTATTGTATGCGCCTACCGGTAAGGACTGCCCTTTCCCTATACATAGAAAAAAGGTTCTCCCCCATCTCTTGTATAGATCAAAAGATCCGGCATTTCCCGTTTCATATATTCTTTCATATAAGGAACAAAGATCTGTTCTACGCCATAATGTCCCGCATCGATGACCGGTAATCCTCTTGCCACGCTGTCAATACACTCATGATAATCAATATCTCCCGTAATATATACTTCTGCATCAAGAGACAGCGCCGCATCCACAAATTTGCCGCCGGAACCGGGACAGATCGCCGCTTTCCTTACCATAGCATCCGGATCGCCAAACACCCGCACTTTAGAAATACCAAAGCAGTCTTTTACATAGGCTGCACATTCCCTGACGGTCATAGGTCCCGGCAAAGTTCCTACCCGTCCAAAACCTTCGGTGGCTATTTCATCCTCATAGGTGACTTCCAATACCTTTCTCTGCCCCAGCTTTAACTCATCCGCTGCCGCATCCGCCATTCCCATAACATCAAAATTGGTGTGCATGGCAATATAGCACATATCTTCCTGTAACAGCCGGATGATCCGCCTGCCGATAAAATCCTGATCCTGCACCTGCTTCATCCCTCGAAAGATCAAAGGATGATGGGTCAGAAGAAGATCTGCTGAAAGCCCTGACGCTTCTTCTATGGCTTCATCCGTGGCATCCAATGCAATATAGACACTTTTTATCTCCTTATCCCATCTTCCTGCCAATAATCCGACATTATCCCACTCTTCAGCAAAATGTGCTGGGGAAAGTTCCCAAAGTTTATCCAGTACATCCCGGCATTTCATATTTTCCGCCTCCCATCTATGGGTACCTTCTGTCCTCCATGGCTTCCTGCACAAAAGACAGATACTCTTTTAGTTCCGCAACCCTCTCTTTTTTTGTGACCTGCATCAAAAGCATCTCCGTTTTCTTCTTTTCCCTTTCCAAAAAAGATAAAAATACTGCAGGGCGCTTTCTTAAAAGTATGGGACCAAAATAATCTTCTACAACCTGTCCATAAGGGGCTTTTTCCGGCTCGGATCCGTCCTTTTTGAATGAGCGCGCCGGACACGCTTTGATCACGGTATAAAATTTCCCCTCATCTATTACCATATTTTCGTCTGCGATCTCAAACTCCTGCTGCCTCAAAAATTCCCGAACCAGCTCGATATCTGACTGGGGCTGCAGCACCAGCTCAAACTCCTTGCCTAAGCGGGAAAAGCCTGTCTGTAAAATACGGATACAAAGCCTGCCTCCCATACCGGATAGGATCAGCGCATCCGCTTCCCCTTCTTTTAAAGCTTCCATACCATCAGAAAGCCTGGTTTCTATGTAATCCGACAAACCATATCTTTCTATGTTTGCCCCGGCCCGTTCAAGAGGTCCTTTTCTTAAATCCATGGCAATGACTTTGGCGCATCGCTTTTCCCTGACCAGATACAAAGAAACATAACCGTGGTCACAGCCGATATCCGCCGGCTTTTTTCCTGCGCTTACTGCATCGGCCACCGCCTGTAATCTAATCGATAATTCCATACTAATCCAGATAATCCTTTAATTTCCGGCTTCTGCTGGGGTGACGGAGTTTTCTCAGCGCCTTTGCTTCGATCTGTCTGATACGCTCACGGGTAACATTAAATTCCTTGCCCACTTCTTCCAAAGTACGGGCTCTTCCGTCATCCAGTCCAAATCGGAGCTTTAATACCTTCTGTTCCCTTTCCGTCAAGGTATCCAGCACCTCGCCCAACTGCTCTCTTAAGAGGGTAAATGCCGCTGCATCGGCAGGCACGGGGACATTGTCATCCTGGATAAAGTCACCCAGATGAGAATCTTCCTCCTCGCCGATAGGGGTCTCTAAGGAAACCGGCTCCTGGGAAATCTTCAGGATCTCCCTTACCCGGTCTACCGGCATGTTCATTTCTTTTGCAATTTCTTCCGGGGTAGGTTCCCTTCCAAGTTCCTGCAAGAGCTGTCTGCTTACCCGGATCAGTTTGTTGATGGTCTCAACCATATGAACAGGAATACGAATGGTCCGCGCCTGATCCGCAATGGCCCTGGTAATAGCCTGACGGATCCACCATGTTGCATAGGTAGAGAATTTATATCCTTTGCGATAATCAAACTTTTCCACAGCCTTGATCAAGCCCAGGTTTCCTTCCTGAATCAGGTCCAAAAAAAGCATGCCGCGACCCACATACCGTTTGGCAATGGAAACAACCAGACGAAGATTAGCTTCAGCTAACCGTTTTTTAGCCTCCTCATCACCCTTTTCCATCTTTTTCGCCAATTCAATCTCTTCTTCTGCTGTCAGAAGGGGCACTTTACCGATTTCTTTTAAATACATACGGACCGGATCTTCAATACTGATACCGTCAGGAACAGAAAGATCGATATTTTCCACATCCACATCTTCCGCTTCTGCTAAGATCACTTCCTCATCCGGCTCATCGTCATCCGTCATCTTCAGTACATCCACACCGCTTTGCTCCAGCATTTCCAAAATTTTGTCATACTGCTCCTCTTCCAGGCCCAAATCCGCAAAATGATCTATGATCTCCTGGTAATCCAGAATATTCTTCTTCTTTTTTGCAATTGCCATGAGAGATTTTAGTTTCTCATCAAACTTTGCCTGTGTGTTTTCATCCATTTTTTGGCTCCATCCTTCCATTTCTGATTACATATTTTAACCTTATTCTAAAGAAATATGCGCTTTTTGCAGTTCCTGCAGGGCTTTCTTTGCTTGAACGATTCCTGCAAAGTCCTGCTTTTCTCCATTCTCACCTGTCATATTAAGAAGACTTTCCCTCTTAAGGCTTACCAAGAGGTCATGAAGCATCCTCTCCTTATCCTTGCCCATAACAGATTCCAACTCTTCTTTTTCCGGTTCTGCCTCTCCGCCTCCCGTCATATGTCGAAGGTGGTCGGATATTCTGGTACAGAACAGGGAAGCGATCTCTTTCTGCTCTTCTTCCGATGCACTTTCATCTGCCTGTAGAGATGTCATCATAGCAGAAGGGCTTACCCCCTCCCCCTTTTCTAACGCATCAAACAGACGCTCGGCAGCTTTTCTGCAAAGTCCCGTTGAAAAGTCCACGGGAGAAAGATATTGTTTGATCTTGGGATATAAACCGGGCTCGTCCACCAACCAGGAAAGCATCAGCTTCTCATTGAGTTTTGACGGTTCCTCCCGTTTTTCCAACCGGCTTTCTTCCCGGGCTCTTCTTCTGATCAGTCCCGCATTGGTTTCCTGTCGGTTCCCAAAAGTAATAACAGCTCTTCTCATTTCTTCCACATCAAAATGATAGCTTTCACATGCACTTTCAATAAAAGGTCCCGCATCCTCAAACTGATCCGCCACCTGACAGATCTTTTCTACCACCGCTCGCCGAAATTTCAGTTTGCTTTCCGGCACCTTCATGTCATAATCCCGCTCCAGCATCCGCAGTTCAAAAGAAAAGCTGTCTTCCGCTTCTTTGATCCTTTTTTCAAATTCTTCTTCGCCAAGATTTTTGATAAACTCGTCAGGATCCTTATAAGGTTCTAAATGAAGAATCTTTCCTATGAGCCCCGCATCCCTTAGAATACCGATAGCCCGAAGGGCGGCACGCACCCCCGCTTCATCGCTGTCATAGGCCAGGATCACATCTTCGGCATAACGCCTGAGCAGACTGGCTTGTCCGCTGGTAAATGCCGTTCCAAGGGAAGCAACTGCCTCCGTAAAGCCGGCCTGATGCATGGCGATCACATCCATATAGCCTTCACACAAGATCATTCTTTTTTTTCTGGAGGTTCTGGCAAAATTCAGTCCATACAAATTCCGACTTTTATCGAAGACCTCCGTTTCCGGGGAGTTTAAGTATTTCGGTTCTCCTTCTCCCATAACCCTGCCGCCAAAACCGATCACCCGATGATTGATATCTTGGATGGGAAACATGACCCGATTCCAAAACTTATCGCTCATGCCATATTTCTCATGAAAAGAAGCAAGTCCCCCATTTCTGATCTCTTCGTCGCTATAGCCTTTGCTCCTTAAATATTGGGTCAGATCACTGCTTGTGACATTGGCGTAACCCAGGCCGAACTTTTTCATGGTTTCTTCCGAAAGCTGTCTGCCCGCCAAATATTTCAACCCTGCCTGTCCCCCCGGGGCCCTGAGCTGATAATAAAAATAGGTGGCAGCATCCTTGTTAAGGGCCAAAAGTCTTGTCCGCCTGTTTTGCTGTTTTCTGGCCTCCTCGTTATACTCCGCTTCCGGCAGTTTGACTCCTGCCTGCTCTGCCAGATATTTCATAGCTTCTACAAAAGTATAATTTTCATATTCCATCACAAAGCTGAAAACATTACCGCCGGCCCCACAGCCAAAGCACTTGTAGATCTGTTTATTTTGGCTGACCATAAAAGACCCTGTTTTCTCATTATGAAACGGACATAAACCCACATAATTGCTGCCTTTTTTCTTAATGCGGACATAATGGGAGATCACATCCACAATATCATTTTTCTGTCTGACTTCTTCTACTAATTCTTCAGGATAATACATCTTTTTCTCCATCAGCCGTGCCAGGTCTTGGGAATAAAAAGCTCCTCATACTTGGCAATGGCAAATCTGTCGGTCATAGCCCCAACATAATCACAGACGATCTGCTCTTTTTGGGTGCCATCCCGTTCCATCAACTCCAGGGTTTCTCTTGGAATCTTATCAAGATGATTCAGATAATAATCATAAAGGGCTTCCATCAGCATTTCCGCCTTGCCCTCTTCTGCCTTAGCCGTCTGGTTCTGATAAACATTTTCAAACATAAACTGCCGCATTTCCTGCATGGCTTTCGCAACCGGCTCTGACATAACGATGTCATTTTTCCCCTGGCTGTTTATGACGATATCATGAATAAAGCTGTCTAAACGCTCAGACAGAGTATAACCGATCACGGCACCGATGCTTTTAGGCACATCCGAATCTTTCAGGATATTTCCCCGGATCGCATCATCCATGTCATGGTGAATATAAGCGATCTTATCCGAAAGCCGTACGATCTTTCCTTCTAATGTGGAAGGCATTCTTGAGGTCTGATGATTCCTGATGCCATCTCTTACTTCATAAGTCAGATTCAGACCCTGACCGTGTTTTTCCAGCACATCTACAGTACGGACACTTTGGGCGCTGTGCTCAAACCCGTCTGGGCAAACCCGGTTCAAAGCCCTTTCTCCCGCATGGCCAAAAGGCGTATGGCCCAAATCATGGCCCAGGGCAATGGCCTCTACCAGATCCTCATTCAGCCTAAGGGCCTTGGCAATGGTCCTGGCGTTTTGGGAAACTTCCAGGGTATGGGTCAGCCTAGTCCGATAATGGTCTCCGTCAGGTGTTAAAAAGACCTGGGTCTTATCCTTTAATCTGCGAAAAGATTTGCTATGTAAGATCCGATCCCTGTCCCGTTGAAAAACAGGACGGATATCGCATTGTTCTTCTTCTCTTGCCCTGCCTTTGCTTTCTCTGGAAAGACAGGCATAAGGGCTTAAATATTCACTTTCCCATTGTTCTAAATTTTCTCTAATGGTCATATTACATTCTTCCTTTTTGGACGCCGTGAGACAAAATTCCGATTTTCACACGCCTACCTTACATATTCTGCAAAATCCTTTTATTTCCTTTTTTTATTTTTAATCTTTGTATCCTATTTGCTGTCATTTTGTAAAATATGGCGAAATGCCAAGAAAAATCGGCTGTCAGAGCGACAGCCGAAAGAATCATTTATATCAGGTTGGTATAAAAGCGCCTCAGCCTTCCCACTCTGACAGGATCTCTTCACAGGCTTCCGTATCCATCCCCTCTACCGCATCCTTCAAACGATCAAAGAGCTCCTGCCTTTCGCCATAACGATACTTTTCCATCTCGGCAATTGCTTCTTCCATGGAATCCATATCCAGTTCTTCTGCCGCCGCTCTCAGTTTCGCAAAGAAGGAAAGCAGGGTATCTTTGTCTATATCCTGTTTTTCGGTATCATCCTCTTCTTTCCGGAACAAAGGCTCTAAAACAGGAAGATATGACAGATACTTCTCAAGCAAAGGTTCCGTATTCTCATTGATGTAAGCCATATTCTTCTCATTGCCCGCTTTTTCCAGCTCCAGCGCCATTTCCGAAAGGGCTGTGGCACCGATCTGCTTCGACAGGCTCTTTAAGGCATGAACCTCAATGGTGTAACGCTCTATGTCTTCGCTTTCCCATGTCTCTCTGATGAGAGCAGCTTTCTTCTCGATTGCCTTATAATAATTTTCCAGAATAGTGAAGAACAATTGCTCACTGCCCAGCATATTGACGGCAGTTTCCTTATCCAGATCGCCAATGGAATCCGGTATAGCGTTTACTTCTTGTGCCTCAACCTCTGCTGCGCCTTTCTGGATCTTTTCCGCAGGCAGCCATGTCCTCACCTTTACTATCAGGGTATGAAACTCAATCGGTTTTGCAACGAAATCATTCATCCCTTCATTGATAAACCTTTCCTGAATATCTCCTATGGCGTTTGCGGACAAGGCAATAATGGGAGTCTCTTTACATTCCTCCATTTCCCGGAGAATATGGGTGGTTTCAATACCATCCATTTCCGGCATCATATGATCCATGAAAATAAGGTCAAAGTGATTGTGTTTTACCTTTTCAATGGCTTCCTGCCCGCTGGCTGCAGTCTGGACCTTCATTTGGAGGGGCTTTAACAAGCCTTCTGCAACCACCAGATTGATACTGTTATCATCTACGATCAAAACTTCCGCTTCCGGCGCAGTAAATTCAATGTTGTCATTTTCATCTTTATCCGCCACTTCAATCAAATTGCCACCCTTTAAGATGGTAGTAAGATTTAAAGCATAAACGGGTTTTTTCACGATCATCAGATTGGGAATGCCGTATTGCTTGTCCTCAAAGAAATCCAAAAGCAGCACAAAACGGATATCCGGATTCTCTTTTGCAAACTTTTCCCAATCCTTTGTAAACAGCTCCTGTTCAACGAAAAGAAACAGTTCTCTGCCACTGTGCTTGTCTACATATTCCAAAAGCATTTCCGGTGAAGCAATGTCATAATAAAATACACCCAATATATCACAGTCTATGGCAAGCTGCTCTCTTACATGGGGATTTGCGATCAGCCCTGCAACCGCCTTGGTCTCTGCATCCGTCAACTGAATGGAGAAAGTATTATCCAACACCGTTTGGGGGAAAACAAGGGAAAATTTACTGCCTTTGCCGTATTTGCTTTCCACTTTGATCTCTCCGCCCATAAGGGAGAGCAATTGCTGGGATATGGCAAGTCCCAGACCGGTTCCTTCTATATTGCGGTTTCGTTTGGAATCCACCTGCTGGAAGGACTGGAATATCTTATCCAAATTTTCTTCTTTGATACCGATGCCGGTGTCTTCCACATCGATCTGCATTTCAATAAGATCCACAGATTTCCTGTTATAACTTAAGCCTATGGTAACTTTTCCTTCTTTGGTAAACTTAGCCGCATTATTGGCAATATTGATCAATACCTGCTTGATACGGATATTATCGCCATAAAGCAGCCTGGGAACATCAGGACGCAGATTAACGATCAGTTCCACCGGCTTATCCTGCAAACGGGTTTCGATCACATTGACCACATCATTGATAATGGACATGGTCTCATATTCCACCGGAACAATATCCATTTTTCCCGACTCTACCTTGGAAAAATCCAGGATATCATTGATGATGGTAAGAAGCTCCCTGCCGGAGGATTTGATCTGATTGATATAATAACGGGCGGAAGGGGGCAGGTCTTCCCGCAGCGCCATTTCCGCCATACCGATCACCGCATTCATAGGTGTCCGGATCTCATGGCTCATATTGGCAAGGAAATCCGACTTCATCTGAGCCGCCTTTGCCATATCTTCCTCCGCCTGTTCCATCAGATATCTGCTGTATGCCATATCAGATAAAACGGCAGCGATCTCATATAAAAAGTATGCCGCTCTGTCAATGACCTCTTTTTCCAAAATCCTTATCTTGCCTGCGGCCTCTATCAGCTCTTTTTGGTCCACACCGATCGCATTTGCTACCGTCCGCATTTTTTCCAGATCCGGCTTTTTGCTTAAGACTTGTCCTCCGATAAAGCATCCGATCTGCTCTCCATGAAGAGTAATGGGGGCAGCAAAATCGATCAATCCGGCATGACAATAATAAGTGGTCTGATAGCCTCTTTCTCTGGTCTGCTCCGCTCCATACTTATCACACCATTCGCAATACCGTCTGCCCTCTTCCGTGGTTCTCACAAGGTCCATACAAAAATGGGAAAAATTACTGCCCTCCGTAACTGGCGTTCCGGTCATATCCGTGGTCAGGGCAGCCATACCGGTCAACTCCGAAAAGGCATTTTGAATACGCTGGAGTACACTGACATCAATTAGGTCGGTTAAGTAAATATCCTTATGCATCTTTATCCTCTCCCGGCAGTACCGCTTTGATGGCTTCCATCAGTTTCTCATGCTCAATGGGCTTTAACAGGTAACCCTGGGGTTTTAAGGAAAGCACCTGGGCAATCTTTTCTCTCTGTGTCACACCCGTCAGGAAAATAACAGGGGTATCCTTTGTGGATTCATTTTCCCGCAGCTTTTTCAAGATATCGGGACCTTTTTCTCCCGGCATTTCATAATCCAACAAGATCAGATCGGTCTTCTTGTTCTCCAAAAACTTCATGGCGATCTTGCCACTGATAGCGGTAGCAACACTATACTCTTCCTTTAGCTGTTCCTTGATGGTCTTAAGCATGGTGGAATCGTCGTCTACCACCAAAATATGGGGAAGAGGCCGTTTTAGTTTTGCTTCTTCCTGGAGAAGTTCTTCCTGCTTACGGTGAACATCTATGTACTGGATTATCTTTTCCTCGATAACGGCTGCTTCAAGAGGCTTCTTTAAAATAAGATCCGCCGTGCTGGACGCAGCATCTTTTTGAAATTTTGCACAATCCTCTTCCGAACCGATCAGCACAAAAGGAATCCGCTCTTTCTCCAGACGGAGCTTTAAGGAAACCATCTGTTTCACATTCTGGGACGATTCATTTTCTATACAATAAACAAATACATCCGGTTTAAAATTCTTTACATGATTTAACATATCCTGCCAGCGCAGAGAGGTCGTCACAGGCTCTATATCCTCCAACGATACAAAGAAATCATCTATTATCGCCTGATTTTGACCTGCTAATAAGAATTTGTAGCTTGTGTTGGTGTCTGTATTCATTTCCGTTCTCTCCCTTTTTACTTTTTCTCGCTATAGCACAAATATCTATTCAAATTTTACTATTTTACCTATTAAAAATCAACTGAATATCCATAAACAACAAAAAAAGATCCCTGCCGGTTAGCAGGGACCTTTCGCTATGATTTTGCACTCCTTATTTTAATTTCCAGATCTCAAAGGTAACCGTACCATCTTCATTTAAGATATACACTTCAATCTTTACCTTTTCCCGGAATTGCTCCATATCGTCATTCACATCGCCGGCTGACCAGCCAAAGCTTTGACACATGCCGGGCTTTCCGTCAGGAAAGATGGTACTTACCAGGTTGGTGGCCCTTCCTCCCGCTCCGCCTTCCGTTTCCCAGGAAACGGTAAAGACACCTTCTTCATCCGGCGTAACAACCTGTCTGGTACCGGCAACAGGCTCTGCATACTGTTCTATATTTTCCGGAGTAAGGCTGTCAAGAAATGCCCTCACATCTTCCACCGCTTTCGGCTCCTCTATCTCTTCTGTTTTGCCTTCTCCGTTCATGAGCGCATCCCATTCCGCCAGATATCTTTTCTGGGCTTCTTTATCGGCCAAGGAAGGATCAATAGGCAAAGTAAACAGTGCATTTAAGCCTTCGTAATTCTCATTTCTTGTGATCATGCCTGTCTCTTCATCATAGACATATGCTCTGTTGTCATGAAACATTCCGGACTGAACGCTGAAGTAAAGCTGTCTGTCTGCAAAGATCAATATGCTGTCGCAGTCGGTAATACGGTATAAGATACCATCCCGTTCCATCTCCATATAGCTTCCGCCCAGAGTTGCAACATTATAGAAAGCGGGATTGAAACCGCTTATCATAGGAGAAGCAAAAAAGCTAATATCCATATATGCATCATCAGCAGTTTTGGGCATGGGGCTGCCATCTGCATTTTCAACAGCGGTTACCACATACATCTTATCACTTTCTACCTGCTCTTCCTCCGTATAAGCTTCCAGATTTTTTCCGCTGGTCATGCCAAGTAGGGTAACGGTATAACCGCCATAGCTTTGTTTTTCATTGATGAGGATCGCATCCTCTCCCTGGAAGGCCTGTGCCAATTCATCCCGCTCTGCTTCTTTCGCCACCTGCTGCGGGGTCAGATATCTCCATGCTGCATAGGCAGTTCCCGAGCACACCAAAAATGCAGTCAGGGTAATGGCTGCTGCCATAGGAAGCCTCTTCATTCCTTTTCTTATTTTGTCCTGTTTCATATCATCCATCTCCTTTAAGCTTGTAAGCAGTCGGGCCTGTAACTGCTCCGACGGCTCTTCTTTTGGAGAAAGGGCATGTTTTAAAATATGATCGATATCTCTATTCATTTAAAACAACCTCCAATTTCTTTTTTAACAGCATTCTGGCGTGATAAAGACGGCTTTTTACCGTACCCACAGGCAGTTTCATTAAAGAAGCAATCTGGGACAGATCCATATCTTCCATGTAGTATAAAAGAACAGGCAGCCGGTACTTATCCGAAAGGCTGTTCACCGCTTCCCGAACCTTCCTTTCTTCCTCTTGTTTTAGGCACTTCTCCAAAGGTGTCGTTTCCTGATCCGGTATAATTTGTTCTTCCTCTCCCAAGCTTTGCATCTTAGCGATTCGGTTTCGCACCGCAAACTTCTTTTTTCTGTTTTTATACAGATTCATGGCAATGGCCAAAAGATATCCCTTGGCGGATTCCCCCGGCATGATACGCTCCTGCTGCCTGATGGCCGTTAAAAAGGTGTCCTGATACAGATCGTCGGCTTCTTCCCTGTCATGGGTCAGATACCGGCAAAAGGAATAGATCTGCCTGCCGTATATCACTATCCAGTTTTCCCACTCTGCTTTTGTCATGTTTGTTACCTGCCAATAAGATATCTTAAAGGTTGCCCTTTACTTAATGTTGTCATAAATCATGGAATGGTTCAAAGAAATGCTTTATGGCTGAAATCACTTTTCATCAAGACCTGATAAGTCTTTTGAGAAAATCTAATGAAAGAACTTAAAAAGGCACTTGATTAAAAGTGCCTCAGTTATAAGTCATTATATATTCTTTCTCCTTCATAAACATTGTTTTTTCTAAAGGATTTACATGTTACTCTTGCGGCCGGACACTTTTATCGAGAACCATATAAGTCCTTTCGTCGAAAACTCAATCAGCACATAGAAGATGCTTACAGCCCATTTCAATACTGTCTGAGCTTAGCGAGTTTATTGAAATGGGCTGTCGTATTAGCGTCTGATATGTGATGATTAGAGTTTTCCGAAAGACTTATCCGTTCTCGAAAAAGTGTACCGGTCCGCAAGAACTTAATATTTAAAATCTTTTAAGATACCAACAACGCCAGCACCCCAAACTTTACTTTCTTCTCATCCTGTCCTTCCGGTTCCTTCACCTTTATGATCACATGATGCTGTTTCTTTTCATCCGATACATAAACCCGGTCACTTTGTCCGTAATCCCCAAAACCGCCTGTAAAGTCTCCATCCAGTGTTTCCACGCAGACACCGTCCACAAAGATATCCGCCTTGCCGAATCCACCGGATACGGATTTTAAATAGGTCATCCCAAGGTTAGCGAATGATAACTCGAATTCCAATCCCGCATCCTTGCATGTGCCAACCCAACCCTTGTGCAAATGAGGATGCAGATCTGCTTTTATAAAACCGCCTGTATTAACAGGGGAAATGGTCTCATTGTCCAGGATCTCGGTTTTAGCCGGTACTTCCCAGCCTATCTTAGTTGCTTTCTTATGATCATCGGAATTCTCTGCCAGGTTCTCCCGTTTTACCTGATCATACAATTCATTCAGATAAGAACATATCATGCCACCGGCAATCTCATGCCCTCTATCGTTTGGATGGATATCATCAGGGGAAATATCCTGCCAGGTATATTCTCCTTTTTCAATATCGGAAAGAACTCTGGTCTTATAGTCGATAACAGGAAGATCATAACGGGCTGCCACCTTTCTGTGAAGGCTTGCCGCACTGGTCCCATCTTCCATGGTCATAAACAACAGCAGTATGGCAGGAGCATCCGGCGCAGACAATAGTGTCCGCATCAGGCGGTCATAGCTTTCCTCAAAGAAAGGCTTTTCATGATCGTTTACGGTAAAATCCACTACCATAAAGTCGGGATGGTGCTTTAAGATATCCCGATGGACCCGATGTTCTCCCAGATAGGAATCCGTAGCACCGATGCCTGCATTGACATAGGTAATAGCGGTATCTTTAAAAATATTTTCCCACCAGGCTTTTACGATTCCTGCGTAGGACTTTTCGGGAGAAGATGCATAAAAGCCTTCTGTAATGGAGCCTCCAAATGCGGCTACCGTTATGCTTTCTTTGTTATGGGCTTTTCTTAAAACCTGCTTTATGGCTTCATCCTTGCCTGTTTCCATCCCTATGCCTCCCGCTATTCTGTCATTTGCTCAACATATTATCTCATTTTTTCTTCTGCATCCTGCAATGATGCATAACCAAAAAACTTCACTTCATTTTCCATGATCTGCTCTGCCAGGTTTTCGCCTTTTTCCACGGCATGCAGGACTGCCTGGCGGATCAAAGAAAGGGTCTTTTCGGAATAAGTCTTGTACTCTCCCTTTAAATAGCTTTCCGAAGAGGATCCGTTTACTACGCTGTCCTCTTCTGTTTTCAGCACTCTTCCGTTTCCTCTTACATGAGGATATTTTTGTAAGACTTCTTCATCCCAGTTCACATGGATCTTTGCCAGTTCCTCGACCCATACTTCCTTTTGCTTTGAAACCTCCGGCAGATGCGCCTTTAGCTCTTCATACTCCTCAGGATAAGTGGTTTCCATCATATAAGCGTATTTTTCAAAAATAAGATTGCGGCCTTCCCCGATGGCTTCCTGCAGATCCGCAAAATAGCTTTCCAATATCTCTTTGGAATAGATCATCCACTGGCTCATACGCATCTTAAAAAAGGTATCCGGATCATCCTGACAGGATGCCCTTCCCCCTGTGTTTTGTACATTTTGGAATAAATCCCATTCCGCTCTTGCAATGTCAAAGATCAGCTGTTCCGTTTCATTTGCCTGTTCCAACTAAAACCGCCCCTTTCTATCTGACCCGGATACCGGTATCGATCTCCACCGTATTACCGGCTGCCGTCTTCATATCCATGATGATGACAAGATTGCCGTCCTTAATATAGCTGGTACCATAAGGCCGCCTTGTCAGATCCGTCGAATCATAGTCATACTGCATAAATTCTTCCCTGTATTCGTCTGCAGAAGGAGAAACAGGTTTCATGATCTCGTCAAATTCTTCTCTGTCGATGTCTTTGTTGAGAATCTTGTAATATCCCCTGTTTGTAAGATTGCCCACCGTTTCATCAAGGGCATCCTTCCAGTCAGACAAACGCACCACTTTCCGATCCACCATATCAAAACTGATGGCAAAAGTATCCCTCACTTCGGGCTCTGCTCCTGTGATACGGAAAACAAAGGAAACAAACTCTGTATCGCAGGAAGCGATCTCATAGTCCACCTTGCAGTCCACATAGGCGATATCCTCTGTATCCTCGGCAATGATGCTTTCTATGGCGATCTTACGGATCATCTCATTCCATTCCTTCTCCAATTCCGAATCCGACATATCCACAAATTGAGGATAATAGATCGTCACGCCATCTTTTTGATAAGTTTCATCCGTCAGCCTGTATTTTACGGGTTCTTTCGCCCGGGAATCCTCTTCTTCAGACTCATTTGCCGAACCGGTCTCAAAGAAAGTAAGGGGCGCTTCATAGCTGGCATGACCGGTCTCTAAAACGCCGCCTTCCACAGTGATCAGGATATTTTCCGCATCATAGGCATCCAAAAAGGTATTGACTATGCCGCCCATGACAATATATTCTCCGCTGGTACCCATCATATTAAGATAGCTTACAAATCCTTTGGACAGATCCAGTTTTAAAGCTGTTCCCTCCTGCGTAAAGGAATTTACCTTGGTATCAATGGATACCACATTCATAACAGAAAGCTGTCCAACGAGATTTTCAGGCGTAAGGGCAGAAATCTCCACTTCCTTTTTCTCCAGTCCGTCCGCCTGGGCATTTCCGTAGTAGATCGTGACGGAAACCGCCTGATTTATTTCCTGTATTTCATCTTCCTGCGTTTCTCCCTCTACAACAGGCATCGGAAGAGGCTTTGTTTCCTCTATGGTATTTGTACATCCGGTCACTGCCAACAGCAGTAAAAGACCAATTCCCGGCACATATCCTTTTTTCATCTTTTCATCTCCTTTGGCTGCCAATCCTTCGCAGCCGCTTGTGATTATGATATCATGATTCAAAGGATTTGAGAAGGATAAAAAAATTCTCTGCCGCCCAGAAAAGCTTTGAAATTTGTCCACTCATTGGTTAAATAAGCGCTCCATGCCCCGATATCGGAAACCCGGTCCGGTATGCTTTCTATGGGGAAGGAACAAACATAGATGACTCCTGCTAAGAAAAATGCTGCAAATGCTGCGAAAGCTGCTTTTCTCACCAGCGGTTTCTTCCCTGTTTTTTGGTAAAGCAGACCGGCTGTCATGCCATAAAGCAAAACCATAGAAAGAAACAACTCCAGCCTGGCGAGGATCTGATAAAAACGGAAGGATTGTTTTATCAGAGCCATACCCTCTCCGTTTTCTAAAAAACTGACTAAAGATCGTTCCTGATCCTTCGGCATTCCTGCATAAACAAATTCTCCGATGCCTGCTTCCTCAATGACCAATCCGTCCCAGTCCGGTATCACATCCCTGATTTCATAACATTGCCCACCATAGTACAGACTTTCTCCTGCCGCATGTGTGCTTCCAAAAAGTACATAGGCTGCATCCTCTCCCAAAAGGCATCCTTTGGAATCGGAAGGTTCCAAGGGATAATTGTTTCCGAATAAAAGATTGCTGTCTCCATAGATACAGATCACCCTTGTTACCACAGTTTTGTTAAATTCCGGAAATGTAATGGACCCGGAAGTCTCTTCCCTGAAAAATAAAAGCTGATGTCTGTACTCCTCATTTCTCTCAAAGATCCCTGCCGCTTCATGCGCACTAAAAGGTACGGAAAGCTTATAGATACCAAATGCATCCAGTTCTTTTGTTTCTTGCACCCGATAACAGCTGTGTATCAACAGACAAATGACTGCAAGATATAACAGCACCAATGTACATACCGCTGCCGCATTGTTTGACTTTGTTGTTTGTTCTTTTTGTTCCATCATGGCTCTATCAGGCGAATGACATCGCCTTCCCCCATCGGTTTCGTTGCATCTGTGATCACCTGATCCTCTTCAGAAAGGGATCCGGATTCCAATGCTGCATAAGTGGAATTCTGAGAGCGGACCTGTACATTTCTTTTTACTGCGATCCATTCCGTCCCCAAAATCGTCTGTCTTTCCTCTATGACCAACACAAACTTATTGCCGTTTTCCTGACGCAGCGCCGTTAAGGGAACCGTCAGACATCTGTCCGCTTCCTGTCTGACTACTTTCATTTCTCCTTCTTCTCCCAAGCTGCCTACATCTTCTGTCGGACTGATCGTTAGAAGATAGCCCTCCTGCCCGTTTTCCTCTATGGAAATGATCTCACCGGTGATTCTTTTCTTGTCCGCTCCGATGGTAAGCTGCGCTTCATCTCCTACGGATACCTGCTTTCTCTCCTCTCTGCCGATGACGCTTTCAAAATAAAACCCGGCAGCTCTGTCCCCGATCTTCATAAGAGGTCTGTCGGCCACCCGGCCGCTTTCTTCTATGAGGATGGTTGTCACGGTACCGGCCAGTTCTGCTCTTACGATTCCTTCTTCTTTTGCAATCTGCTCATAAAGGGCCAGTTCTTTAGATACCACCTCCCTTTCCAGCCGCAAAAGGGAAAGGGAACTGTCCTTGGGAGAATTTGCCAAGGCATCCTCCAAGGCTCTCTTTGCCTGTTTTAAAGACTCCCCATTTTGTCCGGAAATGTTATCTGCTGCCTCCTGTTTTGCCAAAACCTGATCTATCAGAATCTGTCTTCCCTGTTCCCATTCTTCACGGGCAGTTTTTTCCAATAAGGCCCTATCTATTTCAGACAGGGTATTGCCGGACACGGTTTTCTGATGTGCCTTCAGATAGTCGGCAAGATAGGTTTCCCATGTGGGATAGCTGTCTAACTCATTCTGTGCCTTGGCTATGGTCTCCTGGGCTCTTGCCGCATCGGAAGCATTTTCCTGCTGGGTATTTTGATAGTCCTCCGCCGCCCGGGCCCTGCCTTTATCCCGTTCTTTTTGACTCAAGCCCTGATTATACTCTAAGGTCTCGATCTGGATATTCAGCCTTTCTTCTTCCAGTCTGACTTCTTCTATTAATTCACCCAGATCTTCCAAGTCATATTGCAAAAGAGGGGTTCCCGGCTCCACCTCCTGCCCTTCCTTTACCAGGATATAAGCCACCCGCAGTCCATCCTCACCATAAACGCTGACCTCTTTATTTGCCACAAGTCTGCCTTCTCCAAATACCTGATGTTCCAGATTGCGATAGACCGGCCTCTCCGTTCCCACTCTGGGAAGCACTGCCGTATAAATGCCTCTGGAGATCAAACTGCCTGCCAAAAGTAGGACGCATAGTATGACCGCAGCCTTTTTGGCTTTTTTATTCTTTTGAAAAAATGTCTGTATTGCTTTTACTATTTTTTCCATAGATCACTCCTTCATGCCTGCTGCCACAATGCCCTTTTCCAGATAATCCCGTCCCAATGCAAATACTGCCAAAGCAGGAAGCAATGTGATCACGGAAGCCGCAAAGGCATAGCCCGCATCGGAAAGACCGATGTTTGGCAGATATAAAGACAGCGGCCATAAAGCCCGTTCCTTTAAAAAGGCAAGGGGCTGTTCGATGAGACTGAAATATTCCAAAAATCCCAGCACCAGGGCGGAAGCTACTCCACTGTAGCCCAGAGGCAGACCGATATGGAAGAACAACTGCCATTCTCCTGCCCCATCGATCCTTGCCGCTTCCAACATCCCCTTGGGAATGGCGGTAAAACCTCTGTACATAATGAATACCGGAAAAGTGGAAAAGGCACCGGGCAAAATGATCCCCCACAAACTGTCCAGTAAAGCCAGTCGGTTCAACACCAGATACTGGGACAGCATAGTAACGGAAAAAGGCAGCATCATTAACACCACATACAGAAAAAACAAGATCCTTTTTCCCGGAAATTCAAATCTGGCAAAGGCCCATGCAGAAGGCAGACCGAAGATCAGATGCCCCAACAGGGTCCCTGTCACGATCCAAAAAGAGTTGAAAAGGACGGTATAAAATTCCGGTCTGTCAAAAAACACTTCCAGATAATGAACCAAAGTAGGATAAGCGGGAAACAAATGAAAATCGATGGTATCCATCCCTTCTCCCAAAATAGGAGCAAGCTCCGACTTTAATTCATCCCCTCCCTGCAGTGAACCGCAAAAAAGTAAAAAGACCGGCAGACAGATCAAAAGAGCCACCCCAAAAAGAGCCAGAACCCCGCCTGTTTTGATTTCATGTTTCATGTCCATTCCTCTTTTCTGTCCCAAAATATCTGAAGCAGGAAGATAAATACGAACAGCACCATTCCCGTGAGAACCGCTCCCGCTGCCATTTTATCCATATCCAGATTGAGAAACCAATTGTTAAACAAATGTTGTAACAGGTACATATCCTCCTGAGGATAAGATCCTGCCACCAGATATGCCTCTCTGAACACCTTAAAAGAATTTAAGAAAGAAAGGACCGTAATGGTATATAGGGTAGGCTTCAGATTAGGCAGGATGATGCGAAAAAAAACTGCCTTTTCTCCTGCCCCGTCTACCCTGGCCGCTTCCACGATACCTTCCGGGATGGCAAAAATGCCGGCCAGCCACAGCACTACCGTATAGCCCAGATTTTTCCATAGATAACTGACCACCAGCACCCAGAAGGATAAGGAAGTACCCATAAAATCCGGACCGGTTCCTCCCAAGACTTCTATACAGGCATTTATCATACCCTGTTTATGAAACAGCAGCTTCCAGACTAGCACTACTGCTGCCGTGGGAATGGCAAGGGGCAAAAGGTAAGCGGATTTTAACAGTTCCATATAACGGCATCTACTGAGTCCGTATGCAATCCACAAGGATATGCCTACCAAAAGCGGAATGCAGATAAAAACAAATCGGAATGTGTTAGTCGATGCTAATCGAAATGCCTGATTGGAAAGGACCATCTTATAATTGGAAAGCCCCGCACTTTTATCCGCCGCCACGGTCATAAAGGAACGCCTTACCACATCAAAAAAAGGTAAAAATACAAATAAGGATACCCCCGACAGTCCGGGCAGAAGAAAGCCCAGGACCGCCAGTTTATGATATCCTTTTATTTTATTCCGTAAGATAGATCTGAAGCCTGTTAACGATCTCATGTACCGCATCCTCTATCCTTCCTTCACCTATGATGGCACCTTCCGAAAGCTCCAGAATGCTTTGGCGCAATACCACATCCGTATTGGCAGGAACATCCAGCCTTTCTATCATGGATAAAAGCTGATCATATTCTGCCTCGTTGGGATAACGGACATTATAGCCGTTTATCCCTCCGTCAGGGCTGCCCCAGCCGATGGAATAAGCATAGCCGTCTTGATCATCATATCTGTGAACCTGGGTTTCCAGCGCCCCTTTGTTGACAGGGAAGCCCAGACCCAGATTTTCATCCTGAACCGGAGAAGAAATCATGCTTATGACAAAGTCCTTTGCTGCATCCTGATTGGAACCGGAGGCAGTGACGCCTAACACCGTGTTGGGCATAAAGACAAAGCCGGATGTACCCTTTAACTGGGTGATGCCCTCTCCCTTGTCCCGCATTTCCATAATGGAGATGATCTCTGCATAGTCGCCCAGATCTGTTACCTCTCCCATAATGGACAATTCCATTTCTTCCAACCAATAATGTTGATGGTTACTGAACTTCACATACCAGTTATCTCCTCTTCCCATCTTGGCAAAATGTTCATCCATCTGGCCTCTCATTTGCAGCACTTCCATATTTAAGCTCTGGCTTTCCGCATCCCAGATCCGCTTTGTCAAAGTCAGATACTGTTTCAATACTTGCTGATCAATGGTGCCGTCTTCTTTGAGAATGTCGTTGGCATAGAAATCATACATTCTGCCTAAGGCTTCCTTTCCTCGGTACACACCGATGATATTGTCCTTCGGGTTCTCTTCCCGCAGCTTTACGATGGTATCCGCCAAACCATCGGGATCCAAAGCATCCCTGGGATTTTCTTCCACCAATATAGGGAAGGAAAAGAAGGCGGGTACACCATAAACGCTTCCGTTTTTCTCATAGGCCTTGGCCACATTTTCAAATACCGCACCCTGAGCGGCCATTCCATTTATTTCGCCGGACAGATCCACTAAGACGCCCTTTTCCTCATAGGAATCCATAGGCAGTCCGTCCAAGATCAGGATATCCGGACCTTCTCCCGACAAAAGGGCGGTATTTAAGTTACGGATGGCATCCTCTCTGGTCATACCGTCCGTTCCGGTCATGCCCACCTCATATTGGAGGTAAACATCGGGATGAGCCGTCTGATAGGCATTGATCCCCACTCTCACGGCAGAATTATCCGTTAAGCTGTATACCTTTAACAGATGCTCCGGCACCGCCGAAACTTCGGGGTCATAACGATAAGCTTTTAACAGAGATACATTGTAGCAGATCAGAAAGCTGTCCTTTTCAAAGGAAACCATGTCGGTCAAAAGAGAAGTGGGAGAGCCCATGCTGCTTAAGCTTCCTCTGATCAATTCCTCCAAAACGCTACCGCCTGCCACATGTCTGTAAAGTCCTGTTGCAGATGCAATATACAAAGAATCCTCCGTATCCCCCGGATAGATCAAAATGGAGTGACATCCTTCTGTATAGGAACCAGGGCTTTTGGCTACCTCTTCTTTGATAAAGTCGGCGAAAACCTGATCCTCTTCATATTTTCCGGTTTCCATGTTGTATATTTCCGCTCCGTCCTCTTCTACCATGTAAAGCCGGTTTCCTGCCTGTCTTGTATATAAAACAGTGCTTTTGGCTGCACAGATCCTGGACATGGTTCCCTCAGAGAGATTCATCTCATAGACACCATCCGATGTGCCGCCTACCAGCCTGCCGTCATCTAAGAAGGTATAATGCCATACTGTACCGCCCTGAAAATCACTTTTTGTGACCTGCCCATTTGGATCCTGATAAACCCAATGTTTTCCTTCATCTTCGTAGTATTCCACAAACAGTCCCTTATCCTTGCTAATGGCTGCATTGTACACATAACCACCGTCTTCCAACGCCTCCCACAAAAAGGATGTGTTTTCATAATGATAAGTTTCACCCTGATCCTCGGATATAAAGAAGCCTGCTGTTCCGTCAAAAACTGCCAGCCTGCCATCTGCCAAAAGCTCCATGGCGCGAATATTACCTGCTCCTTCTGGAAGGGGCATATCCGATTCCAGATATCTGCCCTTTGCCCCCGGCGCCGGGTTTAAAGCCGCGCCACCCTGATCTGTATTTGTTACCGGCATATCCGTCGGTACCTCCAGGGTTTCCGGCGTTTTCGTCTTGCCGCAGCCCCCAAGGAAAAGCAAAGCCATTGCTAACAAAAAGGCTGTGATTTTTTTACTGTAACATGATGTGTGTCTCGTTCTCATAGGTTATTCCTCCATTCGTCCATCAGTGTAACAAAGCAATCTCTAACTTTTCTCTAAAGATTAGAGAAAAAATAAAGATATTTCTGGTATACTTAAGACATGACTGATAAAGAGAGGTTAGGACATGCGAATCTTATTAATAGAGGATGACAAAGAACTATGCGCCTTATTGGCAGCCCAGCTGCAAAAATGCGGTTATGCCGTAGACTGCTGTTATGACGGAGAAGATGCCGACATGCTGATCAAGGAAAATGCCTGGGACTGTATCCTGTTAGACCGGATGCTGCCGGGCATAGACGGGCTTACCTTATTAAAAAAGATACGAAAAATCAGCTCCACACCGGTGATCCTCATTACCGCCATGGGACAGCTAAAGGACAAGATAGACGGTCTGGATATGGGAGCCGACGATTATCTGGTAAAGCCCTTTGCCATAGAAGAACTCCTTGCCCGCATCCGCAGCATCAAAAGGCGTCCTGCCAAATGGGAGGATACTGCTTTGATTGCAGCAGGGGACCTGACCCTAAAGCGCTCCCAATCCACCCTAACGGGACCCACCGGGAGTTGTACCCTTTCCAAGCGGGAATGCAGCCTTTTTGAGATCCTGTTATCCAATCCGGGTCAGACCCTGCCCCGCTCTCTGCTGTTATCCAAGATCTGGGGACCGGATGGCAGCGTAGAGGACGGCAATCTGGATAACTATATCTTTTTTGCCAGAAGAAGAATGAAATCCCTGGGCAGCAGCCTGACCCTTTCCACCGTGCGAGGCGTGGGATACTGCCTGAAAATATAAGGAGATACTATGTTAAAGAAAGTACATCTTCGCCTGACCCTTCTTGGCACAGGAGTCACAGGCGGCATCTTAATACTTACTACCCTGATCTATCTGTTTGTATGGGAAAATAATTTGTGGAAAAACCGATTTCAGACTTTTCAAAGCGATATGAACAATGTAGTCTCCAGTTTGGAAAATACCACTGTGATCTCAGGCACTTACCTCTCCTCTTTGGAAGCCGGCGGACGCTATCTGGTCTATCTGGAGGATAACGGTACGCCCTTTTTATACGGAAACATTGTAGAAAATGAAGAACGGCAGGACAAACAGGCCCTTTTGACGGAAGTAAAGGATTACTATGAGGATCATTTTGACGACATGCCAAAGGGACTGATCTTTGCCTATCATACAGAATTTATCTATGAAAAAAGAACCGGCCTCTTGAGCAAGGATAAGTTCTATGTGTGCGCCGCCATTCTTTCCAAAGAGCAGGGACAGCTTTCCCTTTTTATCATTTCACCCCAGTCTTCCTATCAGAAGCAGTTGATCTGGCAATGGCTGTTTTTTGCCCTCATAAACCTATTGGCAATTTTGGTTTTATATCTGTTTTTCCATCAGCTCACAGGCTATGCCCTGCGCCCGGTAAAGGAAAGTACGGAAAAACAAGAACGCTTTATCGCCTCCGCCTCCCATGAGCTGCGGACGCCCCTATCCGTCATGCTCTCCTGCGCCGCTTTGATCCCATCAGAGGATAAAAAAGAACAAAAAAGGCTGTGCGACATCATAGAAAACGAAGGCGGCGTGATGAAACGCTTGTTAAATGAAATGCTGTTATCCGCCAGCCTTTCCGTCTCTCAGATCACTCTGGAAAAGGAGGAATCAGAGGCGGATACTCTGCTTTTAAACTGTGTGGAGGCCTTTGAGCCTATGGCAAATGAAAAGGGCCTGACCCTTTCCGCCCTTCTGCCGGAGGAATCCATTCCGCCCCTTTATTGTGATAAGCACAAAATAGAGCAGGTATTGTCCATTTTGCTTCATAATGCCATCAGCTATACCGAAAGAGGCGGCAGCATCACTGCCTCCCTTTCCTATCATAAAAGCGGGAAAAGGCATTTTGTTTTTTCCGTGGCGGATACCGGTATCGGCATTTTGGATCAGGATAAAAAACAGATCTTTGAACGCTTCTATCGGTCCGATGAATCCCGCAGTGAGAAAGAACACTTTGGTCTGGGACTTAGCATTGCCAAAGAGATCGTGGAAGGACACAAAGGCTCTATCAAAGTAAAAGATACTCCCGGCGGAGGGAGTACCTTTATCATGGAACTGATTTGATCTGCTTTTTTACCAATGTACGCCTAGCAGATATATGGTAGTCAGGATCAAGCCGATACAGATCAACAACAACCCAAAGGAAAGACTTCTGGAAATGACCATCCTGTTCTCTATGAGCTGTAAATGAACAAGTGCAAACTCATGGACAAATTCATGATGCCTCCTTTTGGGATTGGGAAATTTCTTCTCTACCCAGGTCTGCACCTTATTACAGATGGTACCCAGCCTGTAGGTAAACATGGTGCCTTCCTGCAGCTCAAAGGGGAAAGGTCTGTCTCGGTATACGGTCTTTCGAAGGAATACCACGATCCAATCCACCAGGCTGTCCAAAATACGGCAAAAGAAACCGCATAGGCCGTTTAAGGCCTTAAGGATCGGACGATATAAGCCGTTTTCCAGATCCAGCTTAGAGGGCCATCTGTCCACATATACCCTGCCTGCTTCTGTCTTCTTCATCAGCAGGAAACGGACGATGAGACAATAGACCAAAATGCCGATCCCCATGGAGATCCCCGCTCCTTTTAGACTTTCCAAAGAAAAATAATGCACCTCTTCTAAATGCCCTGCATGCATAAAATCTCTGCCCCGATCTGCCAGACCATCCATCAAAAGATTTGGCAGCATACCCAAAGCAGGGATCAAAAGCGCGCTTACTGTCAGGCTGATTCCGCTTGCCACATTCATATAGTTCTTCTTTTCATCAAAGCTCTTCTGCACCTGTTCATCCCTGTTCTTTTCCACAAAAACAGCAATAAACAACTTGGTCATATAGGCAACGGTAAGACCGCCGCTTACTAAAAAGATCCACTCGATAAAAGCCATGCCCTCCGGCAGAAAACCGCTTCCTGCCATCTGTGAGGATAAGAAATAATATTCCCTGTATTCCACAATGGATTCATGAAGCAGTGTCTTGCTTACATAGCCGTTAAAAAGCGGAATGCCGCCAATGCCCAAAGCCCCCATCAGGAAAACAAAGCAAAGCAGCGGTTTTTTCCTGCCAAAGCCCCTGATCTCATTTAGATCCAGCTTATGGATATTCATAAAGACCACACCAGCTGCCATAAACAGCACCAGCTTAATGAGGGAATGGTTGATCATATGAAGCAGGGTTCCCGCTCCGGCCAAAGCTTTTCCCTCTTTCAAAAATCCAAGCAGTCCCTGCATGCCTATGCCCACCAGGATAAATCCGATCTGTGACATGGAGGAGCAGGCAAGGGTCCTCTTTAGATCCACCGAAAACAGAGCCAGCACCGCTCCCGAAAACATGGTAATGGTTCCGATGATCAAAATAGCCTCTCCCCAAAGGGCATCCCCATAGAACAGGCTGCAGCTGACTGCCAGCACCCCAAAGATACCGGACTTGGTTAAAATACCGGATAACAGGGCCGATGCCGGAGCCGGCGCTACCGGATGTGCCTTGGGAAGCCAGATATGAAGGGGGAAAGCACCTGCTTTTGCACCAAAACCGATGGCAATACAGGTTCCTGCTGCATAAAGCAGTCCCTTGTTTTCACAAAGCCTTCCTGCTTCCAATAAAGAGGCGATCTCCAAAGTTCCCAGGGTATGATACAAGAGGAACAGACCCATGAGCATGATCATACCGCCGATCACCGCCACCGCAAGATATGTCTGAGCCGCCCGCATGGAGGCTTTCTTTTCATCATGTGCCACCCATACATAGGAGGTAAAGGACATCATCTCAAAAAAGATAAAGGCAGTATACAGATCGGCAGATAAAAATACGCCCATAGTAGCTCCCAGCGTCAGGAGGGTAAAGAGATAATACCGGTTCCGATTGCGATAGCTTCTAAAATACTCTCCGGAAAAAACAGTGGTCATCATCCACATAAGGGCCGCTATCAGTGCATAAATGCTGCGGAAGCCGTCCATAACAAAATGGATGCCATAGCCTGCAAATTCTTCTATATGAAACTGGGCAGTCCCGCTTTTCCCAAAGTCCACAAACAAAAAGAGTGCCAGGATAAATTCCAGGATGACCAATGCATCTGCAAAACAATCCCTGATATTTTTACGAAACCGTCCGATCACATAGGAAACGAAGGCTCCTGCCATAGGCAGAAAAATGAGACATCCTAATACCGCGTTACGATCCATACGCCTCCTCCTTTCTAAAACAGCCCATTGGAAATGTCTGAAAACAGTTTAAGCAAAGGCCCCGGATAAAGTCCCATGACTACGATCCCCACAGCAAACAGCCCCAAAGGCAAAAGCATCATCCAATTAGGATCCTTGATATCCCCTATTCCGTCTTCATCAAAATCTCTGGAAGGGAAAAAGGCCCGGATCACAATACCCAGCATATAGATGGCTGTTAGGATGGCTGAGATCAACAAAGCGCCGATACCCACATAAGCCAAAGTATTCTGGCTTGTTACCGCTGCCTCCGCCAAGCGGAATTTGGCAATAAAGCCGCATAAGCCCGGCATACCCATTAAGGCAAGGGCGGAAAGGGTAAAGATGCCAAAGGTCTTAGGCATTTTCTTTCCAAAACCATTCAGTTGATATACATATTCTTTTCCGCTCTGGTACATGATGGCACCGGCGCAGAAAAAGGAACAGATCTTCATAAAAGCATGGCTTACCATATGGACCAAAGCGCCTAAAAGTCCCAGAGGAGTCATAATGGTCACGCCATATAAGATATAACTTAAATTACTGATGGTGGAGTAAGCAAGGCGGCGTTTTAAGTGCCGCTCCTTTACCGCCATGGAGCATCCGAAGACAATGGTAAAAATGGTAAATCCCATGACCACATCCTGTGCCCAGGTGCCCCTTAAAAAGTCCGTACCAAAGCTGTAATAGGTAAGGCGCATAATGGCGAAAGCACCGGATTTTACCACCGCTACCGCATGGAGTAAAGCGGTAACCGGCGTAGGCGCTACACCTGCCTTGGGAAGCCATCCGCAGAAAGGCCAGATAGCCGCCTTTACCCCAAAGCCCATGAAAGCCAGTACATAGACTAACAGCAATAAATTCACATTTCCCGGATAACTGCCCTGGTTCAACACGCCCCCATAGATAAAATCCGTTGTGGTTCCGTAAACGATCACCATGATCATACCGATAAAGGCAAAAGCCGCTCCGCCTATGGAGTAATACAGGTAAGTTCTTGCCGCCAATACCGCTTCTCTTTTCAGGGTATGCAGCACCATAGGCACCGTTACCAGGGTTAAGATTTCATAAAAGAAATACATGGAAAAAATATTGGCACTGGTAGCAATACCCAGAGTAACGCCGTAGGTAACCGTATAAAACATGAAAAATACCTTTTCATGCCCCTCATGCTTCATATATTCAAAGGAATACAGCGTAGCCAGGGGCCACAAAAGGGAGATCAACCCTGCAAATACACAGGCAAGCCCATCCAGCTTAAAGGTCACAGACAGATTACCGGTAAAGTGTATCAGGGTAAAGCCCTCTTCCGGCCGATGTAACAAAAGCATCCAGACCAAAATGCTGTTTAAGATCACTGCCGTTTCAATAAAGAAAAGCATGCTGTTCCTCTTTTTGAAGGGGAGCAAGGGAATCAAAACCCCTGTGATCAGAGGCAATATGACAATTATTGATAACATCACTTCATTCATTCTGTTACCGCCTTCCTACAAAAGACTGTTTGCAAGGAGCATAAAATACTCCGTCAGTCCCTTGGAAAATATTCCCAGTAAAAGGGATAAAGCCGCCAAAACGATCAATGGAATGACCATATCCGGATCACTTTCACACTTGCTTTCACTTCCATAGTCATAATCCGCTCCCGGGAAGAATCCCTGTATGGGCACCGGAAGAAGATATCCTGCCGTCAGCAGTGCGCTGACCAGTAATACGACAGGTGCCACATATTGGAATATCCCTATGCCGGAATCCAGGGCACCCATTGCCAGATGCCATTTGCTGATAAATCCGCTCGTAGGCGGAATGCCGATCAGTCCCAGAGAAGCAATGGTAAAGCACCAGATGGTAATAGGCATCTTTTTACCGATTCCTTTCAAGTGTTCCACAGAAGTAATGCCGGTTCTCACGATGATCGCACCTGCGCAAAGGAACAGGACACATTTGATCACACCGTGGGCAGCCATATGCCAAAAAGCGCCTGTCAGACTTTCCGGTGTTAAGAACCCAATGCCCACCAAAATATAGGAAAGCTGACTCACCGTAGAATAGGCCAGCCTCTTTTTCAACACCTTTTCCCGAAAGGCCAGCATAGAACCCATAAAGACCGTGATCAGGGATAAGGTCAGGAGCACATATTGCACATAGGTGCCTTTGATAAAATCAGGTCCAAACTGATAAAAGATCACCCTGATAATGGCAAAGATACCTGCCTTTACAATAACGCCGGAGAGTACCGCACTGGCAGGCGCCGGCGCTACGGGATGGGCTGTGGGAAGCCATGCATGAAGGGGAAAGCATCCTGCCTTCACACTAAAGCCTAAGATCATCAGGCAGGCTGCAAACAGCATCAGTTCTCTGTGGTCTGCCACTCCCTGTCCCAGGGCACCTCCCGGCACAAAGCTTAGGGTGGATTCATAGTAGCATAGGAAAAATACGCCAAACAGCGCCATATAGGCTCCAAAAAAGGAATACATCAGGTATTTTAAGGAAGCCATAATGGACGCTCTGGTCTGACTATGCAGTACCAAAGGAAAGGACGCCAATGTCATGAATTCAAAAAAGGCATACATGGTGATCAGATTTCCGGCACAGGAAAGTCCGGTCAGTACACCAAAGGTAATGAGATAAAAACCAAAATACCGCTTCTCCCGCTGCTCATGTTTCATATAAGAAAAGGAGAAGATACCCGCCCCGCACCACAAAATGCCGGCAATGGTCAAGAACAGCTTTCCCAACGCATCCAGCTTAAACAGGATAGGCAGTTCTTCCGTTAAGGAGAACAGATATAACTCCTGCTCTTTTCCCAAAAGGATACCGACGGTCAGAATGCCGCAGATCACAAAAACCAGGGATACATAAAGAAGCAGACTATTACGGCTCTTTGGTTCTTTTATAAACAACAAAATGGTTCCCGCCAAAATGGGAAATAAGATGGCTATGATGATTAAAATGCTTTCATCCAACATGTTTCACACTCCTATGAAAAGACCGAAAGCCCGGAACGGATCAATTCTACAATGGGCTCGGAATACATACCAAGGAAAATATTTAATCCGATAAAGAGAAGGCAGACAGTGCCGTAAAGAATATCTTCCTTCCACTTCTTTGGCTGATACTCATTTTTAACAGGCGTATAAATACGCAGCACCGTCTTCATAAAGTAAATGGTATTTAAGATGGTGCTGACTGCCAGACAGATTAGGGTGGGCAGCATCTTTTTAATGCCTACCATGACACCGGCTCTGGCAAAGAGGATCTTGCTGATAAAACCGGAAAACAAGGGCACACCCACCATGGAAAGAGCTCCTACCGTAAAGGCAGCTCCTGCGATCACATTCCGATATCCTGCGCCGGTCAGTTCTCCAAACTTCTTGCTGTTTCCCGATACATCAGACAGGCCGGAGGCTGAGATAAACAACAGACTCTTGGTAGCTCCATGGGAAAAGATATGGAAGATGGCAGCGATCATGCCCGCTTCGATTCCCAGACCAAAGCCCATATAAATATATCCCACCTGTGCCACAGAGGAAAAGGCGATCATCCTGCGGATATCGTTTTCCCTGATGGCGCTTATGGAGCCAAAGATCATACCACAGAGGCCGAATACAAAGAACACATTAAACAGTCGGCTTTCTGCAATGACTTCAAATCCGATGACACGATAAAAGAACTTAATAAGCAAAAACAGATAGCCCTTGGATACCAGACTGGACAAAATAGCAGCGCTGGAAACCGTGGAATAGCCATAGGAATCCGGCAGCCAGGAGTGGAAGGGGAACAAGGCGCTTTTTACCGCCAGACCCACACCCACAAAGATAATGGCAATGACCAGGGGAATATGATACCCTCCTGTCCGGGCTAAGATCGTAACCTGTTCCTTGATGTTGCTCATAAGCAGATGTCCGGTGATGCCATACAAAATACAAAGACCAAACAGCAACAGGCCGGAACCGATCAAGCTCATGACCATGTAGCGGACAGCCGCCTCCAAAGTGTGACCGTTTTCCCTGATCATGATCAGACCGCAGGCGGAAATGGTATTGATCTCCACAAACACATAGGCGGTAAACATATCGTTGGTATAGACTAAGGCCAACAAAGAGCTTAAAAGCAGGTTGGAAAGCACATAGTACAGGTTTTCCTTAAAAGGGTCCACTTCCGTAAACAGATGCTTCCTGCCTCCCAAAATACAAAGCAGCATCACAACGCTGAAAAACAGCGCAGTAAGGGCTTCCAGGTTGCCAAAACGGATCTCATTGCCCCAGGGAGCAGGAAACCGTCCCATTTTATACACATAGCTCTGTCCCGTTACAAAGGTAAAATACAGGGTACAGGCAGAAAGCACACAGATGGTGCAGATCACAAAAAGATTCAGCCTTCTGGCCCATTTCCCTTTCAAACCGGAAGAAACGATGGCGGCACACATGGATAAAATCAGAGAAAAGCAGGGAAAATTATAAATCAGTTCCATGTTATCTTTCCTCCTTTTTCAGTAAGGTAGAGATCTCATCCATATCCAGGGTATGGTATCTTTGATACAGCCTTATGGTCAGAGAAAGCATCAAAGCCGTAACGGATACGGATACAACGATACCGGTCAGCACCAGACCGCTTGGTATGGGGTTGATATAGGCATCCATATCCTGTACGCCATCTACGATAATAGGCGCCATTCTGCCGGCAATATAACCCTTTTCCGCCAAAAACAGATAGGTAGCTGTATCCATGAAGTTCAGACCGATGATCTTTTTGATCAGATTTTTCTGCAAAAGCAGATTGGCAAAGCCGATGGCAAATAAAACAGCCGCAACGGCTTCTCCGTAATTATAAAACAATCCTTCCATCCTACAGCCCTCCTCTCCGAAACAGGGCATAAAAAGCATACATGGTACATGCCACTTCAATGCCTACAAATATATTCAGCCACAGGATGATGCCGGCAGAAAAGATCATGCCCGGCACACCTAAGGAAATGTGATTATCCAGATCGTTGGCTCCCATAAATAAGTAATAGCTGATCACAGCACAATAAGTGCAGAGGGCCCCTACCTTTACCACCACATAAGTCTTTTCATTAAAAAACTTCTGCATTTTGTCAAATCCAAAAGCGCTGACATATAAGATCATGCCCGCTCCGATCATGGCTCCGCCGGAAAATCCGCCGCCGGGAGATAAATGCCCGTTTAAGATCACATAGATACCAAAGATAAATACTACCGGTACAAGGACAAAGGCCACTTTTTGCAGGATCACATCATTCTTAGGCTCATAAATACGGTCATTTAGGCTCATATCCTGACGGATCTTCTCCTCTTCCTTCATCAAAAGTACCATGACGCAGGTAGTGGCAATAAACAGCACGCAGGTCTCGCCGAAGGTATCAAAAGCACGATAATTTAAGATCATGCCCGTTACCACATTGACCGCACCCGTATCCTGTATACCGTTTTCAATATAGACCTGTGACACTTCATTATTAATAGGCCGGTCCACTGTACCGGCTAAAGGCAGATTGGCTACCATGATAAGAAGGATCGTACCCAATGCCAGGCAGAATATCAAAGAAGCCCAGAAATAGAGCCTTTGAAAGAGCCAGACCCACTTATTGGAGGTATCATAAACCTTTTCCAGCGCCCGGTCTTCTTCCTCCATGATCTCCTCTAAGGTATGGGTATCCTCACGGGGTGTTCCCGGATGCATTTCCAGCTTGCCCAGATAAGGATCTTTGGTGCCCTGCATCCAACGGAAGAACCGGAAGGCTTTTGTTTTTTCATATTCTCGATCACTTTTCCGCCGGCTCATCCTGTTTCTCCTTTCTGATGGATTCGATCTTTTTTAGGGTAATAAAGAACAAAATACTGGTAACACCTGCTCCTACCGCTGCCTCTGTAATGGCAAGATCCGGAGATTCCAACAATACCCAGATAATGGACATGATCAGGCTGTAACTCATAAAAACCAATACCGCATTTAAAAGGCTTTTGGTAAAGCTGACCGCCAGGGCGCAGATAACCAGAAATAACAGCAGGATATACATGAAAATTTCCATTACTCGATCTCCACCTTTCCGTACTTGTCTTCTCCCTCGTGGGTAAACACCTCCAACTTGGCGATCAAGTGAGAGGAAACCGGTGAAGCACACCACAAAAATACCACGATCAAAAGCAGCTTTAAGGTCATCAGGTTCAGACCGCTTAAGATCGTCAGACCCAGCACCGAAAGTCCCAGTCCAAAGGTATCTCCCGTTGCTGCTGCATGCATCCGGTCCAGCACATATTTCAACTTAAAAACACTGATGATCTCCACCACAAATATGCCCATACCGGCTAACAGGAATAAAGTCCCTATGATAAAACGAAGCCACAGTAAGATTTCCATACTACTCTTCCTTTCCCATCTCATTGGAAGCATCTTTTTTCAGATCATCTTCCTTTTTGATACCCATAATAACCTTAGAAAGCACAATGACCGCCAGGAAACTGATCATGGCATAGATCATGCAGATATCCACCAGATAGCTTTCCTGCAGCATAATGGCAAGGGTGGCAATGATGACCATGACCATGGTACCCATCATATTGACGGAGACCAGCCTGTCGGCTACGGTAGGTCCCATACAGGCCCGGATCAGACACAAAAACAGCATAATGCTTAGGACGATCAAAACGCCGATAAACAAAAAATCATAGTGACTTTCCAAATATTGAATACCGCTGCTCATTTTGCTTCTCCTATCCTTTCCATTTTCTTTAACATTCGCACAAAAACAGAATCCTCTATTCCTTCCGTAAAGTCTTTGTCCAGCGCATGAACCACAAAGGTGTCATCCTCTAAGGACACGGTTATGGTGCCGGGAGTCAGGGTAATGGAATTAGCCAGAATAACCCGCATCATAGGCGACTTCAGATGAGAGTGGAAGGTGACAAGCACCGGCTCCCTTTCATATCTGGAAGTAAAGATCATTCTGATGGTGGCAAAGTTTGCCTTGACGATCTCCCAGATCAGGACAAAGATATATAAAAACAGAAAAAGGGCATACTGCATGATCTGCAGATCCTTTTTAAAACTATAGTCCATAAATTTGCAAAGAAAAGCATACAGCAGACCGGCTACAACCAGGCCGATGATGCCTATTTCCAGAGTGAGCTGCCCGTTAAATATGATCCAATACAGGAAAAACAACAAAAACATGGAAAACTGCCTCCTTGTCTTTTCATAATTGATTATTTTACACCCAAAGATTTTAAATAACAAGCGTTAAAATACCGAAAAATTCTTATCCTATCCTAATTTATTCTTCTACATAAAAAAAGGGATTGACAGAAGCCAAAAAAACAGATACAATAACACTTGCGTGCAGGAATGGCGGAATTGGCAGACGCGCAGGCTTCAGGTGCCTGTGGTAGCAATATCGTGAGGGTTCAAGTCCCTTTTCCTGCATCTTTTTTCGCGGAAGTGTCGGAATTGGCAGACGAGCAAGACTAAGGATCTTGTGGCAGCAATGTCGTGTGGGTTCAAGTCCCATCTTCCGCAGGAATTTAAAAATGCGATAAATATGGCAAAACGCCGTATCTATCGCATTTTTTCATCATTACTCTCCTTCCGAGAAGATCCAGAGTGTTTCAGGTTTGGCATCCTGCTGCCGTTTGTCCACCTTGAGTATGCGGACATTGATCCAGGTGCCATTTAGCTTCTGATAGGTAAACTGCACACCTTCTGTCTCGCTCAACCTTTTATCCAGCTCGTAATAATCAAGGACATCATCAAAACGGTCATAATACTCCCGCTTGATAAATCGTTCAACATAAAGTCTTACAGCCCGGCTGAAGCAGCCTTCCGTCTCCTTAAGGATCTCCTTAAAATCATCGGGTGTATTAACATGACGAGTAGTATCCTTTGCAAGATCCACAAAAAACACGCCGGGAAACTGATGCTCAATAATATCCAGGAAACGCTCGTTGTCACGCTTTTCCACCAGCATCTGCTCCAACTCTTCATTCATCTGGCGCTTTCTGCGGCGATCTCCATTATTCTTATAGTAATTTGCCTTATCGCTGCGCATTGCACGCTCTGCTGCCCCGACGGTCTTTTCCATATTTTTTCCGCAGGCTCCGCTCTCAATACCTATGGATATCTCATAGTTTTCCTTACGAAGCACAAGGCGAACCTTTTCTATGACATCCTCTACCTCTTTCTTAGATAACCGTATACTGGTCACTACAAATTCGTCGCCGCCGATGCGGTATATTCTTTCATCCGGGAAATATTCCCGCAAGGTATCCGCCACACAACAAAGCATATCATCGCCCTTCTGGTGTCCCAAAAGATTATTCAACTCATGGAGACCGTTCACATCAATATACAGACAGGTGAAAAGCGGTTCACTGCTTTCTCCCAGCTTTTTAATATCCGCATTAAATTTGAGACGGTTGAAAAGCTTGGTAAGGGCATCACTGTTCATATTGTTGATCAATTCCTGTCTGCTGCGCATCTGCTCGGTATATTCGTCGTGAATATCCTTTAAGGAAAGCAGCAGGATCTGATTTTCTTCACTATATTCCACACTGGGCGCCAGCTGTAACTGTACCCAGCGAAACTCTCCATTTACCTTTCTGCGGTAGCGGAAGCTTACCGGGGTAGGATCCTCCGCAAAACGCTTCTGCAGGCTTCCGGTTTTGATAAGGGCACCAAATTCACCCATATCTTCTTTGGCAATGTTGCCATCTTTGGAATAGCCTGCCCACCATTCGTACATATTGACAACGCCACCCACAAGCCGTTCCTGCTCACTATCGCCTGCAATCACCGGTTCATAGGTATTATTGGAAAGGTTGATTCTGATCAGCTTATCATAGAGGGAGGAAATGGTAGGAAGGGTATCATGCAGCGTTATGGCATCGGAGTCGGATTCACGCCATGTAAAAAGCGCCATAGGATTCTCCGGACTGCAGTCCGCTCCCGCAATGATGGTAAAAGTGATCCACTTATCTCCCTTGGCAGTATGTCGTCTGTAACTTTGCACGATTCTCTTGACTCCCGAAAAAACACTTTTCCGCACATATTCAGGGTTTGTAAGTCTCCGGCAGGCTGTGGCATACTCGGGATAGATGCTCTCCTGGGTTATCAGCTTTTCTATATAAGCATAAATATCGGGAACCTCACTAATAGTGATGTCATCAAGAAGTCCGTCATTTTTGTAGACCTCATATTCACCCGTATTGATATTTACCCGAAAGATCTTGGAGTAACTCTCCACCAGCGCATTCTCCACAAATGCCTCCAGTTCGGTTTCTTCCTTTATAACATTGTCCATGATAAAACCTCTTTATGATAGTATTCTGACTACAAAATGTACAGATTGATCTTAACGCAACATTACAATTATTTTATTAAAATGTATGAAAGATGTCAATGGAACCCCTTCCCAACACCCATAAGCTATACTATAATTCATATTAACATATTGAAAGGACATATTAGCATGATCTTAAGCGTCAGCCGCAGAACAGACATTCCCAATTACTATTCGGAATGGTTTTTAAATCGAATAAGAGAAGGCTATTTGTATGTCCGCAATCCCATGAATCCACATCAAGTCAGTAAGATCCTGCTTACTCCTGAAGTCGTAGACTGCATTGTATTCTGGACCAAAAACCCGGAACCCATGCTGCCCAGGTTAGAGGAATTAAAAGATTATCACTATTACTTTCAATTTACCCTGACCGGCTACGGCAGGGATATAGAAGCCAATATTCCCGATAAAAAGGAATCCGTCATTCCCACATTTCAAAAGCTGTCATCCATGATCGGAAAAGAAAAAGTGATCTGGCGATATGACCCCATTATTTTTACAGACAGATATACCCCTGCCTATCATTTGCAGGCATTTGAACAGATTGCAGATAAATTACGGGGTTACACATTAAAATGTGTGATCAGCTTTGTGGATCTGTATGCCAAGAATCAAAAGGCCATGGATGCACTCTGCTCCTATTCCCTTTCGGAAAAAGAATTAAAGGTGTTTGCAAGACAGCTTGCTTCTATCGCTGCTGCTAACGACATGAAGACGGCAGCCTGTGCAGAGGCCATCGATCTTTCTTCCTGTGGCATCGAGCACAATTGCTGTATTGGTAAAAGCCTGATTGAGCAGATCATCGGATGCGACATTATGGCAAGCAAAGATAAGAACCAGAGAAAAGAATGCGGCTGCATAGAGAGCATAGAAGTGGGTACATATAACACATGCCAAAACGGCTGCCTGTATTGCTATGCCAATTACAGTCAGGAAAGCGTTCTGAAAAATTGTCAGCAATATGATGTAAATTCTCCTATTTTATGTGGAAGCATTGGACCGGAAGATAAGATCTCGGAAAGAAAAGTGAGATCTTTGAGATCTTAGTACAAAATAGCGATGTCCTTTTTCAGCCTGTCATATAATACTTCTTCATAGTTATCAATTAACCTTATTTTAGACTTGTATAGCCAATATACATTTATTCCCTCATATGTATTTTTAGGTTCAATAAAAAATGAACATATACAATAACCTTTTTCACCTGTTCTCTTTTTCAAAAATATATATGCAGTAATTTGATGCACAACGCTTTTTATAAAATAATCTGCTTTTATATTTGAATATCTATTTTTGTACTTTACATATTGGCAGATCAGATTTTTGCTATCCAAAAATTCTTCTAAAAATTTCACTCCGTATATTCGGCTTTTTATATTTGCATAACTATCTCGTACTTTAGTATAATTAGTGCTTTTGCTTAAGTATGTATCGTCTATTTTCCCATTTTCTATTTTTTCATAAAGCATTTTAGGATTTCTGGGAATATCTATGTCTTTTAGGTGCTGCAATCCGGCTATATGAAAGAAATCCTTGTCGTGAAAATTCAATTCAATTTCATATTTGACCTTTTTATGTGATATCACAAACTTATATTTATATTCCGTCATATGTTGAAACATTGACAATGCCTCTTGAATATTACCCATTCTATTTTCCTGTGCATGCAAAAAGGGAGAGTCAACATTGACTCTCCCTTCAAGGACTTTCTTTCGGCTAAACCTAGCTAGGCTATGGTAAATCCTCACACCTTTGTAGACCTCCATATGAACCAGCCCCTAGCCCGGCGCATACTTCAACGGCCAATCTTAGCAGTCATAACATCGCTGCATTTTTCATATTTAAAACAGGAAATTCATCTGAAACTTCCTATCCTTAATATATCCCAGAATCATAAAATATTCAACAAACAAATAATAAATTTTTTATAAAGCATCTTTATATAAAAAACTCAACTCATTTGTTACATTCAGTATAGCACCTATATTTTATATATCAAGCTTTTTCGATTAAATTCAGGCACTATTTTTTATTTGTGAAGACCGGATAAATATGATATACTCTGTAACAGTGCACAAATCAGAATTCATATAGACAAACAAGGCGGTACATACGCCAAGGAGGAAATTATGTTAAAACAATTATCTATTTATGCGGAAAACAAAAAAGGAAATCTGAAGCGAATCACTTCTATTCTGGAACAGGAAGGGATCAACATCTTAGGTTCCGTTACCAACGACAGTGCGGAATACGGTATCATCCGTATGGTAGTGTCCGATCCCGATCAGGCCAAGACAGCTTTAGAGCAGGACGGTTTTCTCTGCCGTCTGACCGATGTGATCGGTGTGGAAATGGCGGATGAGGTAGGAAGTTTAAATAACCTGCTTACTGCGCTTTTTGAGAGCAACATCAATGTGAACTATATTTATCTTTCCTTTAACAGGGAATCCGGCATGCCCATCCTGATCTTCCATTCCGAGGAAGCTGCCATTGTAGAAAACTGTCTTGCTTCAAAAGGGTTTCAGTTGGTTTAATATCAAATTTTATTGGCATTTTTTCAACATCCCCTTGTTTTTTCCATGCAAGGTGCTATAATATAACTAAACTATGGGAAATTATTCCTATTTGATTTATAACAAGGAGCGTGAGAGCAATGAATATTTTTTCAAGCGGTTATAACGATTACTCCAATGGTTTTGGTATAAACTCTTTCTTCTCATCCGGTTCCAACTCTAATTCCGGTTCCGGACTGGGTTTGGATTCTTTATTAACAGACTATAAATCCATTAAAAGCGGTACATATGGTAAATTATTAAAAGCTTACTATGCAAAGAACCCTACTGCAGAAGGTCTGACATCTAATACCAAGGGTGCAAGCGCTGATGATACAAAACAGATCACCGCGTTAAAGAATGATTCTGCTGATGTTGTAAAATCTTCATCCGCTTTGTATTCCACCACTGCTTCTAAGCTTTATAACGCAGAAAATAAAGATGACCTTTACAAAGCAGTATCTTCCTTTGTAGATGATTACAACAAACTGGTAAAAGCAGCCGGCGAGAGCAACAATAACAAAGTTCTCCGCAGTGGATCCAACATGGTTTCCAATACTGCCAGCGTTTCTTCTCTTTTAGGGAAAGCAGGTATTACCATCCAGTCTGACAATACCTTAAAGATTGATGAGGATACATTTAAGAAAGCCGAGTCTTCTACTCTTAAGACTTTGTTCAGCGGTACAGGTTCCTTTGCTTACAAGACCGGCACTTCCGCATCCTTCATCAGCATGTATGCAAATCAGGATGCTGCTAAGACCAGCGGTCTTTACAATCAGAATGCTGCATACAGCGGATACAACGCAGGAAACTTATTCAACTATATGTTCTGATCTACTTGGAAAAACAGACAAAAATAAGAGCCGAAATCCTATTACAGGACTTCGGCTCTTTTCTTTTTAATCTTTTTCACTGGTAAACTCTACATAAGATATATTGCTGTAGGGAATAGCAACTCTGGTTTCTTTGCTGGTTTCACCTGTAACCACATCATTATAAATATAACTGGAATGACTCTTTCTGGAGAATACGGCAAAGCCTACATCATTGCTGATCAACTCAATATCAACTTTTGTCTCCCTGTTGCTTTCCGTAGTAAGGATTTTTTCAATTTTTGTTCCATCCATCAAACCAACACACGAAATCTTCATTCCCTGGTGCACCTGCATCATCAATTCAAATACTTCTTGTAACATGTCTCTTTACCCCCGTTTTTCTAATATTCGTGACCTGCCACTTCGCCCTGCTGCCTATGGGCAGAGATCCGTAAATGTATCCCTGCCGCCTACGGGCACTCTTGCCCTGCCGCCTACGGGCACTCTTGCCCTGCCGCCTACGGGCAGAGATCCGAAAAACCTCCGGTTTTCCGGATTCGCTTCGCTCGCCAAATGTCTCAGTATGCATCCGTCCAAGCAAGCTTGACGAATGCACACTGCGCCACTTGGCTCTGCCCTTTTCGAACATTATACCACACTTTCTTAAAAGTGGCATCATATACTGAATATAAGTTTATGTTTGAAAGGACTTTTATATGGCAATTCGCTTCATTTTAATTGCAGGAAGGCAGGAAATGATTGGAAATTACGAAAGCGCAGTTTCAGGTGCAGGCCTTATTCCGGTAGTTGCAGATTCCATGGAGCTTTTGGAGGAATGCAAGAAAAATCAGGATTCTATCTGCTCCTGTACTCTGACCCGGATGGATCTATTGTTGCTGCCGGGCGGCGGAGATATTTCTCCCGATCTGTTTTCACAGCCGAACTTCGGGTCCAGAAATATTGATCGTGAATTGGATCTGCTGCAATTTGCTTATCTGGAATATTTTTTACAAAGAAAAAAGCCGGTACTTGGCATTTGCAAAGGAATGCAGCTTTTAAATCTCCGATTTGGCGGAACCATTTTGCAGGATATGCCTGCAAAAAAGCAGAATATCCACGCTTACATAAAGAATCAGGATAATCAACATGGCTGTACCTATGTCCCTTTGGAAAAAATGGAGCCTTTTCCCCGAATGCCTTTACTAAAAAAATTGTATGGTATCGGTTCTCTGCCTTCTCAGATCAACAGCGCCCATCACCAGGAAGTAGAGGTTCTGGCGCCGGAACTGATTCCTTTCCAATATGCGCCTGATTCTGTGATAGAAGGTTTCGTCCATCGTACTCTTCCCATAATCGGTTTGCAATGGCATCCGGAGCGGCTTTTTTATTCAGAAGGCACCAGATTAAAAATTTTTTTGAATGCCCTGCTTTCCGAACAGTAATTTTTTCCTGATATTTCCCCTTGATTTAGAACATATGTTTGATATAATATATGTATGGCTGATAAAATTATTTTTCATGTGGATGTGAATTCCGCTTACCTGGCGTGGGAAGCATGGTATCGTATCCACATCTTACACGAAACCGAAGATATCCGCGATATCCCCTCCGCCATAGGAGGGGACGAATCCATGCGCCATGGCGTGGTTTTGGCAAAATCCACACCTGCCAAGAAATTCGGCGTACAGACGGGTGAACCGCTGGCCGCCGCCAGAAGGAAATGTCCGAATCTTGTAACTTTTCGGCCCAACTTTTCTCTTTATGTACAAAAATCCAAAGAATTGCTTGACCTGCTTTCCGGGTATGCTCCCACCGTGGAGCCTTTCAGCATAGACGAGGCCTTTTGCGATTTTACGGGAACCGGTTCTTTGTATGGGGATATGGAAGCCTTTGCCCATAAGCTAAAAGATACCATCCGTGAGGAACTGGGCTTTACGGTCAACATCGGCATCTCTTCCAATAAGCTTTTGGCTAAAATGGCTTCCGATTTTGAAAAACCGGATCGGGTGCATACTTTATTTCCTCATGAGATTCCCGACAAAATGTGGCCCCTTCCCGTTTCAGACCTTTTGTATGTTGGGCGTTCCAGCATCAAGACTTTACAAAATCTGGGGATTTTTACCATCGGAGATCTGGCACGGACAGATGTAAATATTTTAAAGCAGCATTTAAAGAAGCACGGAGAAGATATCTGGAAATCCGCCAATGGACTGGATGATACTCTTGTGCAAAGGGAGCAGCCTGTCAACAAAGGCTATGGCAACTCCATTACCTTGGGTGCGGATGTGACAGATGCAGACACTGCCAAAATGGTTCTGTTATCCCTTTGTGAGACGGTGGGCGCCAGACTGCGGGCAGATCAGGCATATATCAGCGTGGTATCCGTTTCCCTGGTGGATGCTTCTTTTGAACACCGTTCCCGTCAGACCACCCTTGACTCTTCTACCAACATTACAGAAAAGATTTATGAGACAGCCTGCGCGTTATTTTCCAAACTTTGGCAGGGCGAGCCTATCCGCCTGTTGGGCGTCCAGACCTCCCGGGCCACCCAGGAGAACTTTCAGCAGTACGATATGTTTGATGATGCGCGTTCCGAAAAATTAAGCAAGCTCAACAGTGCCATCGATGAGATCCGAAACCGCTACGGAGACAGTGCTGTAAAACGGGCACGCTTTATAGACAACAGTCAGTCTCATATGTCTCAGGGCCTAAGCAATGCCAAAAGAAAAAGGGACCGGCAATAGTCCCTTATTCTATAACGGTGTATTCCATAAATTCATAGTGAAGCTTGGTGCCTTCCCTGATGCCGTCGGGAAGCAGGGCTCTTGCTACCACTTTTTCTTCCCCCGAAAGGTCATCCGTTCTTTTTAAATAAGCATAATCACCATCAATCCGTTCTACCACATAATCAAATGCATTCATCCTGTTTCCTCCTCTTCTTATAGTATGGATGCAATTTCCTCTACGATCTCCCTGATCTGTTTTCCGCAGCAGTTTATCGAAATGTCTGCATAAGCCTCATATAAAGGTTTTCTTTCTTCCCACAATTGTTCTAAAGTCTGATCTTCTTTTAAGACCACGCCTCTCTTGTTTAAATCTCCCAGCCTGTCTGCCAGTTCTTCATAGGAAAGGCTTAAATAAATGACCTTGCCTATGGATTTAAGATGTGCCATGGCTTCTTGTCCGTATATAGCACTTCCTCCAGTGGCAATCACTGTTTTTTCTTCCTGAATGGAAGCATTGATCTTCTCTTCTATGCCTATAAATCCTTTGACTCCGTTTTCTTCAATCAACTGATGTAACAGCTTTCCCTCTTTTTCCTGAATGAGCAGATCGGAATCCAGAAAACCATATCCCAACCGTTTTGCCAGCACCACGCCTATGGTGCTCTTACCAACACCCGGCATACCGATCAATATTATATTTTTCATATTGTCTCTATGACCTCCACAAGAAAATCCCAGACTCTTTTTACGGAAGAAATACGCATCCGCTCTCTGGTGGTGTGAATATCCAAAATATCGGGACCAAAGGATACACAATCCAGTCCCGGCACCTTGGCCGCTAATATGCCGCATTCTAGACCTGCATGAATGGATAAAACCGTAGGCTTCTTACCGTATTGTTTTTCATAAACCCTAACCATATGCTCTCTCAAAGGTGAATCCTTCCTATATTCCCATGCCGGATAATCACCGGTTGTCTCTGTACTGCCTCCATATGCCGCCAACAGGCTGCATACTTTCTGCATCACATCCTCTTTTTCTCCCCCATCGCTGCTTCTTACTGAAAATACGATCTTAAATTCCTCTTCTCCCAATTCCATGATTCCCAGATTTAAAGAAGTCTGTACCAGGCCCTCCGGTTCCTTACTCATAGCCTGGACTCCGTTGGGCGCCTGCGCTAACAATGCCAGCATATCTTTTTGAAAAACCGGCTCCAGATACCCTTCACAGGCAGCCGGTTCCTTGTCAAAGTCGGTAACGGTGAGAACACAGTTCGGATCAGTAACCTTATACTTTTCCTGCATCTTTTTTTCCAATCTTTTGCAAAGACTCCTAAAGGATGCCGCTTTCTTATCAAGCTCTTCCTCTGTTTCTTCCCCCTTTAGGGGAATGCCCACAATAGCATCGGCTTCTACGGGAATGGCATTGTCCTTTGATCCGCCTCCAAAAACCTTTATCTTGATATCTTCCTCTGCCGCCAGCTCCCCTAAGATTTCTCCCAGAACAATATTGGCATTGGCTCCGTTTTTGTGGATCTCCGTGCCCGAATGGCCGCCGGCAAAGCCCTTTACTTCTATCTTTCTCCAAAGCCCATGGGAATCCTGTCTGATCCTCTTTACGGGAATCATACCTTTTACGCTGACACCCCCTGCACAAGCAGTTACAAATTCTCCTTCTGTTTCCGAGTCAATATTTAACAGCATCCTGCTTTCACAGGCAGATAAGTCGATACCTATTGCCCCTTCCATTCCCACCTCTTCTTCCGTAGTAACCACCAATTCCAAGGCAGGATGGGAAATGTTCTCTGAAGAAAGCAATGCCATACCAAAGGCAACAGCTATGCCGTCATCTCCACCCAAACTGGTCTGTTTTGCATAAACATAATCTCCGTCTATGGAAAGCCGCAGGGGATCCTTTGTCATATCAATATCCGCATCCGGCTCTTTTACCGCCACCATATCCATATGTCCCTGGATCATAATAGGCGGCCGGTCTTCTTTTCCGGGGAAAGCGGGTTTTTTAATGGTTACATTGTTCCATTTATCCTGACTTGCCCGTAATCCGTTCTTTTCGGCAAAATCCATAAGATAATTACTGATTTTTTTTACATTGCCCGAGCCATGGGGAATATTGCAGATCTCTTCAAAATATGCAAATACATTTTTCGGTTCCAAATGTTCCAACATGTTACATACTCCTGTTTTTTGTTCCACTTAATACTATTCCCGATTTGCAGGAAAAATCATCGAAATGTTTGAAGAAACTTTTCAAACCGGAGGAAACGTGCAAACAAAAAGGGCGTTGTATAAATCCCCGTTCATACAACACCCCTGCATTCGAAGTGTATCGTGCTTATGCGATCTTGCTCTTTGCCAGATCTGCTAAAGCAGTAAAGCCTTCTGCATCGTTCACTGCCATTTCTGCAAGCATCTTTCTGTTGATGTCAACTTCTGCCAGCTTTAAGCCATACATGAATTTGCTGTAGCTTAAGCCGTTCAGTCTTGCTGCTGCATTGATACGAGCGATCCAAAGCTGTCTCATCTGACGCTTTCTCTGTTTTCTGCCTGCATAGGAAGTAGCAAGTGCCCTCATAACAGACTGTTTTGCTACTCTGTACTGTTTGGATCTAGCTCCTCTATAACCTTTTGCAAGCTTTAATACTCTATTGTGTTTTTTCCTTGCGTTCATTCCGCCTTTGATTCTTGCCATTTTTCTCTCCTCCTAACCAATCTTAAATATAGGGTAAAATCTTCTTCATGTTCTTTTCGTTTGTAGCATCCGTCATGACTGCTTTTCTAAGATTTCTCTTTGTCTTAGCGGATTTTTTGGTTAAGATATGACGTTTATAAGCTTTATTTCTCTTTAACTTTCCCGTTCCAGTCACTTTGAAACGCTTTGCTGCTGATTTGTTTGTTTTCATTTTTGGCATCTTTTATTCCCTCCTAATTTGTACCTGTCTATTTTAACTGTACAAGACCAGTTAAAAACAATATAATGTATCCCTTAGCGCTTTTCAGCAAGGACCATGATCATACTCCTGCCTTCTACCTTAGGCTCTTTTTCAATCACAGCCACATCCGATAAATTCTCTGCAAAATCATCCAGGATATGCTTGCTGTTTGCCATATGCGCCATCTCACGACCTCTGAAACGAAGTGTCACCTTTACCTTATCTCCTTTGGAAATAAACTTTCTGGCAGCGTTCATCTTGGTATTCAGGTCGTTGGTATCGATGTTGGGAGACAACCGGATCTCCTTTACCTCGATAGCCTTCTGCTTTTTCTTTGCTTCTTTTTCCTTGCGGGTCTGCTCATATTTATACTTGCCGTAATCTACGATCTTGCAGACCGGAGGTTTTGCCGTAGGAGCAATCTTTACCAGGTCAAGTCCTGCTTCATCTGCTATCTTCTGTGCTTCCTTAGAAGACATGATGCCCAGCTGCTCTCCATCCTCTCCTACCAAACGTACTTCTTTGTCTCTAATCTGTTCGTTAATCATTAAATCGCTAATGGTCTTACACCTCCAAAAAGAATTAAAAAAAGTGGATACGCACAGTTATCCACTAAACTTCCACATAAAATAATATTGTGAAAAAATTCCGACGCCTGTCAGCCCGATTGCCACAGGGTGAGAGTGGATACTCTGCTTGCATTGTGTTTCACACACTTGTATATACTACCATGTAGATATTTCTTTGTCAACCACAAAATAACAATTATTGCTGCCAGTTTTAAAAGTCCTTTCTGACGGCAGCCACTCCATTTATGACATATGCTTCTTGCTCTTTTAAAAGGGCCCGGCTTTTTTCTCTCTGATACATAATTTTCTCATCTTCTGGAAGATATCAAATGTAAAAGGGACGCTTCAAAAGCATCCCTCTTTCATCTTTATTTACACTCAAAGGTGCCGCAGAGTGTTTCCTCATTATCTTTGGCATGTCCGCCTTCAATGGAAACCGTGTCCGCATAGCATTTATAGTTGGAATTGTATTTGCAGTTCGTTGCCTCGCAGTCAATGCTGATGGTCTGGCAGGGATGATCAAAGGAGCTGGCATAGCAGTCCGGACCCTGGGGACGGAAGGAATCGCAACAGGTTTCCTTCTCTTCTTCCGCATAATTTCCTCCTACCATAATATCCCCTTTACAGCAGCATTTCTCCTTGTTGTATCCGCAGGTGATCACACCACAGGTCAATTGAGCCATAATAAGAAGCCTCCTTCATAATAAAATAGTAAATGATATATTCAGTATGGGCTTCTTTTGAAAAAATATTCCCTAATCCTGCAAAGGAAAAAAATTCTGCCTTGCTTTTTGAAGAGCAAGGCAGTACAATCTTACTTAGATGCAGATATGGTTCATCGGTAGAACGCTAGCTTCCCAAGCTGGAAAGGCGGGTT
>JAFLSW010000016.1 GCA_022510725.1 Lachnospiraceae bacterium | reverse complement strand
CTGTTCCTGTTTTTTGTGTGTCTGCCTGTCTTGTCTCTTCGTCATATTGCATAAAAACAGGAAACTATTTTTGATAATTTAGTTTCTTGAAAAACAACAGCCATACTGATACAATAGAGGAAACTAAAAAATAAAAACCAGTTTCCGACAAGATGCGTAAAACAGGGGAAGAAAAATGGAATTAAGAGAAACCATATTGGAAGGCACCATAAGAGTCTTTAATCAAAAGGGTCTCAAATTTACCATGGATGATGTGGCAAAGACCTTGGGAATGAGTAAAAAGACCATCTATACGGTATTTGACGACAAAGAATCCATGTTTTATGACATGGTGGATTACATGTTTGACAGGATCAAGGAAAGCGAGCAGAGCATTGTTGCAGATGAAAGCCTTTCAACCTTGGAAAAGATCCGACGGATCTTAGGGGTGATGCCGGAAAGCTACCGGGATGTGGACTTTCATCAGCTTTATCAGTTGAAGGAAAAATATCCTGCGGTGTATAAACAGGTGGAAAGACGGTTGGAAACCGGATGGGAAGAGACCATTGCCCTTTTGGAGCAGGGCATGGAAGAGGGCTGTATCAGGCAGGTGCATATTCCCATTGTAAAGATGATGTTTGAGGCGCTGTTAGAGCAATTTTTTCAGAGGGATGTTTTGGTACAGAACAAGATATCCTATTTGGATGCCTTAAACGAAGCGGTAGATATCATTATGGACGGCATTAGCGTCTATGATAAATAATGAAAAAGTAATAAAACGAGGGGGTAAAAAATGGCAGAGAAATCGAAAAAAATCTTTGGAAATCCCATTGGAGAGGAGACCTACAAAAAGGCGCTTAAGTCAAAGGCAAAGTATGCCAAAAAATTCGGAGATGATACACAGGTGAGCTATCCTGTTTCCATCTGCAAAAATGAGCATATCGGAGACCTGTTGGGCGTCATGGATGTAAAGCTTTTGGAACCCGGCGGCGAAGGAACAGGCAGCGAAGGAGCAGGAAGCGGAAGCTTTGATCGGGAAAAAGGGTTGATCGTAGGAAATATCCGTATGGGCTTTGGACATTACCGCATCTCCATGGCCATTGCTTCGGCAGCACATGCAATGGGATATATACCTTACTGGATGGATTTGAATTCTTATAAACAGACCACCTGTACCGGTGTGATCAGTGCCCAGAACGATCTGTATTCCTTGGGTTCCAGACTCTCCGGGAAAAGTAAGCTGTTTAACAGACTGGTATGGGAGCCTATGAATTACGAAGGCTTCCGCAAGCTGACATACAATGCCACAGATCAAAAAAATGCAGAGTTGATGGCTCCCGTTTATGGGAATGTGCCAAAAGACATTCCGGTAGTAGCCACCCATGTGTGGCCTGCACAGGCAGCGATCCACGCAGGCATGGACCATGTGGTCAATGCCATTCCCGACAACTGGCCTATGGCCCTCCACTTATCGGAAGGCAGTCTTCATACCGTACAGACTCATTTTGCATATCAGGGCTATCGTATCTTAAACGGCATGCGGGGGAAGTCCGTTTTAAAGCCTATGCCGGAACAGGATCTGATCTATACCGGCCACTATATCGATCATGAGCTGGTAAGCAATATTGAAGCAGACTGCGAGGCTCGTAAAAAGAGGCAGGAGCAGAAAAAGCCCATGCGTTTCTTGTTGACTATTGGCGGAGCGGGAGCACAGAAGGAGATCTTTGCAGCCATTATCAAATACCTTCTGCCTGCCATTAAGAAAAACCGTGCGGCGTTGTATGTGAATGTAGGCGATTATAAAAATGTATGGACAAAGCTTTTGGAAGAAATACCGGAATTAGCTAATGTGTCTACCGAGCATTTTAACGATTGGGAGAAAACAAAGGCGTTTGCCACAGAAGCGTTGACTGGAGAAGTGGAAGGCGTTCATGCCTTTTTCCACGAAAATATTTTTGAAGCAGTTTACTGTACCAACCTTTTGATGAGAAGCTGTGATGTGCTTGTGACAAAGCCCAGTGAGCTTTCCTTTTATCCTGTGCCAAAGCTTTTTATCAAGCGGGTTGGCGGTCACGAGCAGTGGGGTGCCATTCATTCCGTAGAGTTAGGAGACGGTACTTTGGAATGTGAGGATATTCCCCATACCATTCAGATGCTTGGTTTGTTTGTAAAAGAAGATCAGCTGTTAAATGATATGTGCGACAACATTGTAAAAAATAAGGCAGCCGGCGTATATGACGGTGCATATCGCGTAGTAGAGCTGGCAATGAAAAAGGATAGATAGGAGGAAGAACGATGAAACTGACGAGCAAAGAAAAGATTTCTTATGGTTTGGGAGCAGTGGGAAAAGATATGGTGTATATGCTTTCTGCCAGCTATATCCTTTATTACTATCAGGATATTTTGGGTGTAAGTGCAGTAGCAATGGGCATTATCTTGCTGGCGGCAAGAGTGTTTGACGCATTTAACGATCCCATCATGGGCGTAGTGGTTGCCAAGACCAGGACACGGTGGGGAAAATTCCGTCCCTGGCTTATGATCGGCACCATATTAAATGCCATTGTTTTATATCTGATGTTTGCAGCTCCTCCTGCCTTGGATGGAGCGGGATTGACTGCTTATGCAGCGGTAACTTATATCCTCTGGGGCGTAACCTATACCATGATGGATATTCCTTATTGGTCCATGATTCCTGCTTTTACCGAAGGCGGCAAGGAAAGGGAGGGCCTTTCTACCCTGGCTCGTTCCTGTGCAGGTGTGGGCTCTGCCATTGTGACCATCATTACCATGATCTGTGTTTTTCAGCTGGGCCAGGGTGATGAGCGTAAAGGCTTTCGCTTGTTTGCGCTGCTGATCGCAGTCCTCTTTGTGGTATTTATCACCATTACCTGTGTTGCCATCAAAGAAAAATCCACAGTAGATGTAGAATCTCCTTCTGTGGGACAGATGTTTCGGGCATTGCTTTCCAATGATCAGGCAATGGCTATTGTAATCATCATCGTATTGATCAACTGCGCGATCTATACTACTTCCAACCTGGTCATCTACTTTTTCAAGTATGACTTTGGCGGCGAGGGCTGGTACAACAGCTATACTATCTTCAATACCTTTGGCGGCGGAATCCAGATCTTATCCATGATGCTGTTCTTCCCGGTGCTCAGAAAGTTCATCAGCGCTATGAAGGTGTTTTATATCGGTTTTGCTATGGCAATCTTAGGCTATATATCCCTGTTGATCCTGGCATTTACCAATATGTCCAATGTGTTCCTGCTGTTTATTCCCGCCTTCTTTATCTTTACCGCACACGGAATCTTTTCCGTATTGACTACCGTATTTTTGGCAAATACCGTAGACTATGGGGAATTGAAAAATAACCGCAGGGATGAAAGCGTGATCTTTTCCATGCAGACCTTTGTGGTAAAGCTGGCATCCGGTATCGCAGCTCTCATTGCCTCAATCTGCTTAAGCATATTTAATTTAAGTGATGATACATCCGATACGGTGGCGGCAGCAGTGGCTAACTCCTCTGTTGTGGGACTTCGTATGACTATGACCGTGATTCCCGTTATAGGACTCTTGATCGCCATATTCGTATTCTATAAAAAGTATATTCTGACTGAGGAAAAGGTGGAGGAGATCGCTGCCCAGGTAAAGGCAAAACGGGAAGCGGAAGCAAAGTAGAACGGAGGGTGCAGGATGATCAGTGAGGAAAAGAAGGTATTTATACTCCATACGGCACATACCACATATTGTTTTCGAGTCTTGGAGACGGGGCATTTGGAGCATCTCTATTATGGGAGAAAGATAACCCTTGATGCAGACAGCGCAGAAGCTCTCTTTGAAAAGCATGCCTTTCCCCCGGGCAATACCAATGTTTATGACGAAGAACATACGGGATTTTCTTTAGAGGATATGAAGCTGGAAATGTCCTCCTACGGAAAAGGAGATATCAGAGAGCCCTTTGTGGAGTTAGTCCATGCTGACGGCAGCACTACCTGTGATTTCCTTTTTGAAGAAGCTAAGATCACAGAGGGGAAGGAAGCTTTTGAGACTTTGCCCGGTTCCTATGATGATATGGGCAAGGTGGAACATTTGACGGTGACCCTGAAAGATCGTCAATATGATACCAAGCTGGAATTGCATTATTTTGTTTATGAAGACTGTGATGTGATCACCAGAAGTGCCCGTCTTGTCAATGAAAGTAAAGAAGATGTGCGGATAGAGCGGCTTTTAAGCGCCCAGGTGGATTTTGATATGGAAAGATTTTCCATGATCACCTTTACTGGAGCCTGGGCCCGTGAAATGCGGCGCACCGACACGCCCCTTTTATCCGGAAAGCATGTAAATGCATCCTTTACGGGAACTTCCTCCAATCGCGCCAATCCTTTTGTCATGCTGGCAGGAGAAAATACCACAGAGGATGAGGGAGTATGTTATGGCTTTAACCTGATCTATAGCGGCAACCATTATGAGGCAGCTGAAGTAAGTGGTTATGGCAAGACCCGCTTTGTAACCGGCATCAATCCGGGAACCTTTGCATGGAATCTGGCACCGGGCGCATCTTTTGAAGCGCCGGAAGCGGTCATGTCCTATTCTCAGGAAGGCTTTAACGGATTGAGCCGCCATATGCATACATTTGTCAGAGAACATATCGTGCGGGGAGAATGGAAGAAAAAGACACGGCCGGTGCTGTTAAATAGTTGGGAAGCCTCCTACTTTAACTTTAACGAGAGTAAACTGCTTTCCCTGGCAAAAGCAGGAAAGGAAGCAGGAATAGAGCTGTTCGTCATGGATGACGGCTGGTTTGGAGAGCGAAACGACGACAAGCATTCCTTAGGCGACTGGGATGTGAATCAGAAAAAATTACCGGGCGGCATATCCGGCCTTGCAAAAAAGGTGAAGGCTCTTGGACTTGACTTTGGTATCTGGGTAGAGCCGGAAATGGTAAATGTAGAAAGCAAGCTTTACAAAGCCCATCCCGATTGGGTCATGGACATTCCGGGAAAGCCTCATTCAGAAGGCAGAAATCAACGGATCTTGGATCTTAGCCAGGAGCAGGTACAGGATTTTATCATCGAAAAAATGACGGAGGTATTTTCCTCGGCGGAGATTTCCTATGTGAAATGGGATATGAACCGTACCTTTACCGATTATTTTTCCAAAGGGCTTCCGGCTGACAGGCAGCAGGAGTTATCACACCGTTATGTCATGGGACTTTACCGATGTATGAAGGAGCTGACAGAGCGGTTTCCACAGATCCTTTTTGAAGGCTGTGCCTCCGGTGGCAATCGGTTTGATCTGGGCATTCTTTGTTATTTCCCACAGATCTGGGCCAGTGATGATACGGATGCTTTGTGCCGCGCCGAGATCCAAAACGCTTACAGCTATGGTTATCCTATGTCTACGGTAAGTGCCCATGTTTCGGCATGTCCCAACCACCAGACTTTGCGGACTACGCCCCTTGAGACCAGATTTGCAGCAGCGGCATTTGGCATATGCGGATATGAGTGTAATTTATGCGATATGAAAAAAGAAGAACTGGCAGCCATAAAGGAACAGATTGCTCTTTATAAAAAATGGAGACAGGTGCTGCAGTGGGGAACCTTTTACCGGGGCAGAAGCTTTACGGAACAGTCTGAAACCGCCGGCAGCGTTCTTGCAGACCTGCCCGGCAATCAAATGGAATGGACCTGTGTATCCGAAGACGCTGCCAAAGCGGTGGGCTTTATCATGCAAAAATTGGTGGTGCCCAATACCCGATTCCATTACTATCAGGCGAAAGGCTTGATTCCGGAGGCCAGATATCATTTTTATAACAGAGAATTAAAGTACAATGTCAAGAATTTCGGAGACCTGGTCAATACCGTTTCTCCGGTACACATTGCCCAGGACTCTTTGGCACACAATCTGATCGCTAAATTTGTAAAAATGGATGGAGAGCGGGAGGATCTGTATGCTTACGGAGACACACTGATGTATAACGGCGTGCGATTAAAACAGTCCTTCGGCGGAACCGGATATAATGATCAGGTAAGATATTATCAGGATTTCGGAACGAGAATGTATTTTATGGAAAAAGAGGACCCGGCATGAATGATGCAAAGAAACTAATGGAAGAACTGCAGTCAGGCGTATATGATGAGAAACTTTGTGATATCTATGTGGATCCGGGCAGCATTGCTTATCAAAAAAGCCGTTATATAAAAGCACTGGAGCAATATCTTTCGTATTTTGAAAAAGGAGATGTATGCATATACAGTGCGCCGGGCCGGACCGAGATCGGTGGGAATCATACAGACCATCAGCATGGACAGGTGTTGGCAGCGTCCATTGATCTGGATGCCATAGCGGTGGTAAGTTCTTTGGAAGAAACATGGGTAAAGGTGGTTTCCGACGGATATGATATGATCACAGTCCCTTTGGAAGATTTGGAAGTAAAGGAAGAGGAAAAGGGCACGACCAAAGCTTTGATAAAAGGCGTATTGGCAGGTGTGAAAAAACAGGGATATGAGATCGGCGGTTTTGGGGCTTACATCACAAGCGATGTCTTGATCGGAGCAGGGCTTTCTTCCTCGGCAGCATATGAGACTTTAATAGGAACTATCCTGTCGGGACTGTATAACCATATGAGCATTCCGGCTATGGAAATTGCCATGATAGGTCAATATGCGGAAAATGTTTACTTTGGCAAACCCTGCGGCTTAATGGATCAGATGGCATGCTCCGTAGGCGGTCCCATCCATGTGGATTTTGCCGATCCGGATGCGCCTAAGGTAGAGAAACTTCAAGTTGATATGGATGAGTTTGGATATTGTCTCTGTATAACGGATACCAAAGGCTCTCATGCAGACTTAACGGATGAATATGCAGCGGTACCGGAAGAAATGAAAAAGGTGGCAGGTTTTTTCAATAAGGAAGTGCTGTTAGATGTGGATTGGGATATGCTTTTATCCCATATTGGTGAACTCAGAAAAGAAGCAGGAGACCGAGCCGTGCTTCGCGCCATTCACTTTATAGGCGAAAATGAGAGAGTAAAAAAGCAGACCGCGGCATTAAAGCAAGGAGCATTCCATGAATTTTTGAAGCTGGTAAAAGAATCGGGGGCCTCCTCTTTTCAATATCTGCAAAATGTCTATTCCAATAAAGATGTGGCACATCAAAATGTATCTTTAGCCTTGGCATTAAGCGATATGCATTTGGGAGAGCGCGGTGTCAGCCGGGTTCATGGAGGCGGTTTTGCAGGGACCATTCAGGCATTTGTAAAAAAGGATGAGGCAGCAGCTTACAGAAAAATGATGGATGGTATATTCGGAGAAGGGTCCTGCAATATATTAAGAATTCGGAAATACGGAGGAATACAGGTTCTTTAGGGAGGGAATGGCTATGATCGATGAACTGATATCAGAATTGATCGGTTACGGAAAGAAAAATGGGTTGATTTTGGAAGAAGATGCAGTTTACATAACTAATAGACTTTTGGAATTGTTTCAAGTGATTGAATATGAAGAAAGAGCTATTACAGAGTCCAGAGAGCTGGTCTATATCCTGGATGATATGATGAAATGGGCGTTGGAGCACGGGATCTTAGAAGAAGATACCATTACTGCAAGAGATCTGTTTGACACCAAGATCATGGGGCTGATCACCCCGGCACCTTCTTATGTAAGAAAGACATTTGCAGAGCACTATGCGGTATCCGCCGAGAAAGCTACAGACTACTATTATGCTTTTAGTCAGGCAACAAACTACATTCGTAAGGACCGCATTGCCAAGGATGAAAAATGGGTAACGGATACGGAATACGGTCCCATCGATATTACCATCAATCTTTCCAAACCGGAAAAAGATCCCAGGGATATTGCAAAGGCGGCAACGGCTAAACAATCCGGCTATCCCAGCTGTTTGTTGTGTAAGGAAAACGAGGGTTATGCAGGTCATTTCTCTCATCCGGCCAGACAGAACCATCGTATTATTCCCATTCCACTGGACGGAGAGCAGTACTTTTTGCAGTATTCCCCCTATGTTTATTACAATGAGCACTGCATTGTTTTTAATGAGCAGCATATCCCCATGAAGATTGACAGGGCGGTATTTCGTAAGCTCCTTACCTTTGTGGAGCAGTTTCCCCATTACATGGTAGGCTCCAATGCGGACCTTCCCATTGTTGGCGGCTCTATTTTAAGCCATGATCATTTTCAGGGCGGCAGATATACCTTTGCCATGGCAAGGGCTCCTTACGACTATGAGTTTACCCTAAAAGGATATGAAGAGCTGCATGCCGGCATCATCAAATGGCCTATGTCGGTGATCAGACTGCAGGGAAAAGAAATCCCAAGGCTGGTAGATGCGGCGGATCATATTTTGCAATGCTGGCGGGGCTATACGGATAAGGAGGCCTTTATCTTCAGTGAAACAGAAGGAATCCCCCACAATACCATTACACCCATTGCTCGTATGCATGATGGTCTCTATGAGTTGGATCTGGTGCTTCGCAATAACATTACCACAGAGGAATGTCCATGGGGTGTTTACCATCCCATAGAAAAATATCATCATATCAAAAAAGAAAACATCGGTCTGATCGAAGTCATGGGCCTTGCGGTCCTGCCTGCCAGATTGAAAAAGGAAATTGTTATCTTAGAAGATGCAATCCTGACCGGCAAAGATATCCGAGCTATTGAAGAGATCGAAAAGCATGCAGACTGGGTAGAGGAATGGAAAGACCAATATGAAATAACGGAAAAAAATATCCATTCTATTATACAGGATGAGGTTGGAAAGGTTTTTGTCAAGGTTTTGGAGTGTGCAGGAGTATTTAAGTGCACAGATGAGGGGAAAGCAGCATTTAAGCGGTTTTTAGAGTCCGTATAAGCAGAGGGAAATTGCGTCGATTTTCTTGATTTTTCGCCTGTTCTGCATTATCATATTGTACAGGTGTAGGTATATGCAAAATAAGGTGGAAAAATTATGAGAAAGATGCAGAAACAGCAGGTAATGGACTTTATCAAACTGCTGGGACAGGCTCATGATGAGTTGAAAAAAAATATAGAAAAGAAAGATGTGCAGGCAGCAGGGAATCTGTTGATGGATTGTCAGGACGGTGCCATTGAGTTAGGCAGTCTTATCGAGCAGACAGAAGGAGAGGGTTGTGTAGCAATTGCCATTCTTCAGGACTATTGTGAAGAAGTCTATCAGATCTATGAGAAACTGGAACAGGGAGAAAGTGTGGACAGTCTTAAGTCACACAAGATCCTGCGTCAGCTAATGGTAAAATTTGAAAATAGTGTCAGAAATGATATCCCCACAAGGATCGAGGCGGTCTTTTTACCTTACAAAGCCGCTATGTGGGATTCTTTAGAGAGCGTTTGGAAGGCGGCAGATGCAGATCCCCTTTGTGACGCTTATGTTGTTCCCATCCCTTATTTTGACAGAAATCCTGACGGCAGTGCAAAGGAAATGCACTATGAAGGAGATCTGTATCCTGATTATGTACCCATCACGCCTTATCAAAGCTATGACATTGCAAAAAGATGTCCGGATATGATCTTTATTCATAATCCCTATGACGATTTCAATTATGTAACTGCCGTTCACCCCAATTATTTTTCCAGAAATTTAAAACAATATACTGATTGTCTGGTATATATACCCTACTTTTCCACATCGGGAGGAATGAGTGAAGGGCAAAGAAGCTGCCCTGCTTATTACTATGCCGATCACATTGTCATACAAGCGGAAAAGTTTAGGAGTTACTATGATCCGGATCTGCCACAGGACAAGTTTCTGCCCTTTGGTTCACCCAAGTTTGACAGGGTCATTGATATCTGCAATGATCCGCCCAAGGCTCCTGTCTCCTGGGCGGAAAAAATGGCAGGAAAGAAAGTGTATTTTTACAATACCAGCATAAATGGTATGCTGGCCAATACCGATGTTTTCCTGAAAAAAATGGAGTATGTATTTGGATGCTTTGAAGGCAGAAAGGATGCCTGTCTTTTGTGGCGTCCCCATCCTCTCTTGGAATCTACTTTTGAATCTATGAGGAAGGGGTATAAAGAGAAGTTTGAGGAGTTAAAGAAACTTTTCTTTGAAAAAGATCTGGGTATCTATGATGATACGCCGAATATGACAGGTACCATAGCCCTGTCCGATGCCTATATCGGTGACTTGGGCACAAGTGTCACCTCACTTTTTGGCATTGTGGGGAAACCCCTATTCATATTGGATAACCGTATTCATACAGAGCCGAAAGAAGGTGACTGGCTGGGCAAAGTTTTTACCGGACTGCCTGTCACAGGAAATGATGACTTTGTTGTTACATCGGGGAATCAATTGTATTATGCTCCCGGACATGATCATCAATATGAGTATTATTGTGATTTATCCCATTTTTCAAATGGACAATATTATTCTCAGGTTATAACCATTGATGGTAAAAATTATGTCTGCCCTACCAATGCAGACCACATCCTGGTTGTGGAGGATAAAGAAATAGTACGAACCATTGAATTGTCTGTTCCTATGGATAAATCGGGAGCATTCTATGGTGCGATCGCCAGCGGGGACTATCTTTTTCTCATACCAAACAGATATCCTGCCATTGTCCGATACGATACGACAAAGGACAGGCTTACTTATTTTGATGAAAATCTGGATGTGATCATTGCAGAGGTAAATGGAGAAAGGCGAATAGGAGGATTTTGTGAGAAAGACGGATATGTTTATATCGGTTCTCCTAACAGTAACAGTGTCCTTGCGATAGAAGCTGCAACCGGTAAGGAAACTTTGTTGTCTACCAATGCGGGAAATTCCTGTGGCTGTCTGATTATACAGCCGGATGGCAACGATCTATGGCTCCTGCCTTATACAGGAAATATTGTAACCAGATGGAATCCTGAGACAGGAGAAGTACAGGAATATGATTGTACTCTGCCGGGATTACAGTGTATTCATCCGGTGAGTGGCAGACAATGCCAAGATAAGCCCTTTTCATCGGCAGCCTTTTATGAAGATGATGTTTATTTGGCACCGAGATTTGGCAATCTGTATGTAAAGCTCAATAAGATATCAGGGGAGGTCTCAGAGTGGCAGCCGCTCTTTGAGCAGCCGGAAAGTCCCCTCAACGGATACTTTGCAGCGTGGTTCAAAGGCCTTTTCCTTCATCCGGTAGATGAAGGAAAGCTATGGCGTTTGTATTCTGCATACGACAGAAAAGTATATGATGTGAATTTGGTATCCAATGAATTTCACGAGATAGAAATAGCGTTTGATGCGAAACAGGTAAAGGAGCATGAGCCGGGCTTTCAGGAATATTGCGACTGGTTGATGTATGTATGTGAAGAAAGCGCATGGAATTCCTTGTCCGACTTCTTGGATGGGAATATAACGGGAAATCAGTTTGATAAGAAAAGGCAGCAGGAGGCATTCGGTAAGATCGCTGCCAATTACGACGGCACCTGTGGAAAAAAAGTGTATGATTTCCTGCGGGATAAGGCAGCAAACTAAGGGAGAAAAGTCATGGTAAAAGTCATTACATATGGAACCTTTGACCTGTTTCATGAAGGTCATTATCGATTATTGGAAAGAGCAAAAAAACTGGGAGACTATCTGATCGTAGGCGTTACCACAGAAGAATACGACCAGGCAAGGGGAAAATTGAATGTAATTGATTCCCTGATGACAAGGATAGAAAATGTAAAAAAAACAGGGTTTGCAGATGAGATCGTTATTGAGGAATCAGCCGGTCAGAAATTCCGAGATATTAAAAAATATGATGTCGATATCTTTACGGTTGGTTCGGACTGGGTAGGTCAGTTTGACTATCTGAAGGATTACTGTCAGGTAGTCTATCTGGAGCGCACCAAGGATATTTCCAGCACCATGCTGCGGGAGCAGAATAAGCGCATCCAAAGGATCGGGATCATCGGTACCGGCAGGATCGCAAGGCGCTTCATTCCTGAAGCAGGAAGGGTCAGCGGTATCAGTGTGCAAGGTGTATACAATCCTCACATTGAAAGTGCCGCTGCATTTGCAAAGAACTATGACATCAATTATTACGAAAGCTTAGAACAGTTTTTCCGTGCAGTGGATGCCGTTTATATTGCATCGCCCCACGAGACTCACTATGAGTATATTAAGGCATCTCTTTTGCAGGGAAAACATGTATTGTGTGAAAAGCCTATGGTGTTAAAAAAAATCCAGGCGGAGGAACTGTTCGACTGTGCCAAGCGGCGCAATCTGATCCTGTTTGAAGGGATCAAGACGGCCTATTGTCCGGGCTTTGAAAAGCTTTTGGGAATTGCCTGCAGCGGTGCCATAGGCAGTATTAAGAGCATTGATGCCTGCTTTACAAAACTGGAGGATGAAAACAGCAGAGAACTGACAGACCTGCAATACGGCGGAAGCTTTTTGGAACTTGGCAGTTACTGTATGCTGCCCATTATGAAGCTGTTGGGACATGAGTACGAAAGGGTCAGCTTTGATACCGTAACAGGCAGCAATGGGCTGGATATCCTGACAAAGGCTTACTTTAAATATCCCAATGCGCTAGCCACTGTTACATGTGGCTTGGGAGTCAAGTCCGAAGGACAATTGATCATCTCCGGAACAAAAGGATATATCCTGGTGGAGGCACCTTGGTGGAAAACCAATTATTTTGAGGTGCGCCGTGAAAATCCCGGTGATGTGGAGAAGTTTTCCGCCAGGTTTTTGGGAGATGGCTTGCGCTATGAGCTCAGTGACTTTTTGTCTATGATAAACGGAAGCGCCAAAAGTGAGTTTAAACTGACGCGGGGTGAATCCATTAAGATGGCGGAGATTATGGAGATGTTTCTGGCGGTAAAGGGAGAAAAATAGCATGGAACAACCCTACAAGTTTAATAGTAAAAAGTCAATTATGTATTTATATAGTGGAGAGAGAAATGTATGAAAAATCTTATATTGTCCTGGTTGGAGGATGAAGAATCTAAATTTATTTTTAACAAAAGGATGGAATATAATGAGACCGGTGATTTTGAGCCCTTCAAAGAAATTATAGAGGCCTATATTCCTGAGTTGAGAGGAAATTATGATTATCGCGGCAAAGAAACCGAACTGGTTGCCAGAGTGAAAGATAAGTCAAATATTTGGATATGGGGAGCAGGAATAAATTGTAGAAGAATTCTCCTGTTATTAGAGGAGCATCAAATCAATATAGCAGGCATTCTGGATAAAGACCCAAATAAGACCGAGGTTTCAGGGATTTCTGTTCACTGTTTGGACCAAGTGGATTTCCGCCAAATAGGTTGTTTGATTATTTCAATGGGAGATGCAGAGGTTGCCTATAGTTGTATCGAAAGCGCTGTTTCATCCGGGATGAATCGGAAAGACATTGAATTATATCGGGAATGTCTACCTGTTTATCTATCAGACAAACAATACTTTGATGATTTCATTCGGTATGACGAGGGAGAATGTTTTATTGATGCAGGAGTGCTGGATTTGTCTACCAGCCTTCGATTTGCAAAGTATTGTAAGGAAGCAGGTGTTTCGGATTTTAAAATTTATGCTTTCGAACCGGATGATGTTTCCTATGATAGATGTATGAAAATAAAAGAGAAACATCCTGAACTAAATCTTCATTTGATCAATGCCGGATTGTATAGTGATGATACTACCATAGGATTTGATTCAAGAGGGACAGGAATTTCCTGTATTTCTGAACAAGCAAATGAAAATATGATCAAAGTAGTCAAGTTGGATTCTATAGTAAAAGATAGAGTGACCTTTATCAAGATGGATATAGAAGGTGCAGAACTAGAGGCATTAAAAGGATGCAGGGAGATCATTAAAAGAGATAGGCCCAAATTGGCTATCAGCATATATCATAAAAAAGAAGATATGATTGAACTTCCAAAGTATATCAAGGAACTGGTACCGGAATATAAATTGTATTTAAGACATTATACTAATTGTACAGCAGAAACGGTCTTATATGCCTTGCCATATTAAGCATTAGTATTTTGGCGGGTGTTTCAGCAAAGGAGACATAGGACAATGAAAATCTGGGCACATAGAGGGTGTAGTCAAAACTATCCTGAAAATACATTGACAGCCTTTGCCAAAGCAGCCGGTCTAAAAGGTTTAACAGGCATCGAACTGGATATCCAGCTGACAAAAGATGGGTCTATGGTAGTGTGTCATGATGAAAAGGTGGATCGGACGACGGATGGAATGGGAGAACTTAGAGGCTATACGCTTTCAGAGTTAAAGAAACTTCGGATCGATGCAGGGAAAGGTAAGTATGAGCGGATTCCTACCATGGAGGAAGTGATAGATCTTTTGGAAGATAGGTTGAAAGAAGGTCTTAAGTTAAATATAGAGTTGAAAAACAGCATCTTTCCCTATGAAGGCATGGAAGAAAAGATCATAGATCTGGTACATAAAAGAGGTTTACATAACTCTGTGATTTATTCCTCCTTTCACGCCTTATCCGTAGAACGGATCAAAGAGATCGATCCGGATGCAGAAACAGGGATACTCGATAGGAATGTTTCGGATTGCCTATATAAGTTAAAAGGCGGTTGTATGGCGGATGCCCTGCATCCTTTTTGGCGAGGAATGGATCTGCCAAAAGAAAAGCTTGCCGGCTTCCCGGTGCGTGCATGGTTTACAGGTCATCTCTATCCGGAAAAGCCTACAGGAACCAGATTAGATCTTAAGACGCTGGAAGAGAAAGGGATCACAGATGTGTTCTTAAATGAACCGGAAATGTATTTGTAAAAGGAATGGAACAATGCTGCAATTAGATGATGAAATGCTGAGAAAAGTACAGATGGTCCAACTGGAAATGCTTTTGGAGGTGGACAGGATCTGCAAAAAGTGTGGGATCAAATATAATATCATAGCGGGAACGCTTTTAGGTGCCGTTCGCCATGGGGGCTATATTCCCTGGGATGATGATGCAGATGTGGCATTGCTTCGTCCCGAATATGAGAAGTTTCGCAAAGCCTGCAAGACAGAATTGGACCACACCAGATTTGTATTCCAGGATCATAGAAATACAAAAGGATATCGCTGGGGATATGGAAAGCTGCGTAGAAAAGACACGCTTTTTCTTCGTGAGTATCAGGAGCATATGCCTTATATGCAGGGAATCTTCATTGACATATTTCCCTTGGACAGTGTTCCGGACAATTATTTTTTGCGAAGCTTAAAAAATTTTGAATGCTTTTGTGTGAGAAAAATCTTATGGTCAAAGGTAGGAAAGTTGGCGGAGAAAAATTTGCTGAAAAAGCAGGTCTACAAATGGCTGGATAAGATACCGGAAAAAACGGTTTTTGGCTATTATCATCATATGATCCGCAAAGCAGGGCGAAAAAAAACAAGGATGGTCAGGATCCTTACTTTCCCCACCCCAAACAGTGAGTACGGATATTATAGATGCTGGTATGAAAACAGCGCAGATACTTTGTTTGAAGGAAAAGTATTTCAGGGGATCAAGGATTATGACAGTTATCTAAGTTTTAAGTTTGGAAACTATATGGAGCTGCCCCCTGTGGAGAAAAGAAAAACCCATCCGGTGGTAGCAATTAAAACAGAAGCGATATAAGGGATTTTTCAAATTATTATGGAAAAGAATAAAAAAATAAGCATAGTCATACCGATATATAATACAGAACAATATATTGAGCGCTGCCTTCGCAGTATTATGTGTCAGACCTATACAAATCTTGAGATCATCTGCGTAGATGATGGCTCTACGGATGGATCGGGTGTTTTATTGGACAAACTTTCTCTGGAAGATGAACGGATGCAGGTTATCCATAAGGCAAATGAAGGGGTATCAGCAGCCAGGAATACTGCTTTGCTTGCAGCAACAGGAGATTACATCGGTTTTGTAGACTCTGATGATTATGTTGCGCCGGATTATTATGAAAAACTTCTATCCGTTTTTGAAGAAAATGAAAAGGTAGATATTGCAACATGCAGCTATTGTATGGATTATGAGGGAGATATCGTTAAGACAGAAAATCAGAGAAAAGTTCCCATAACCCCTATGTCCATAGAGGAATTTTTGCCCTATATGTATGAGCGGGATACCTATAAAGCTGTAGGCGGATATTTATGGACAAAACTGATCAAAAAAACTGTGATCAAGAATGATGACGGATCTTTAAAAATCTGTTTTAGAAGAGAATTTGGCGGAGCCGATGACATTGCATTTGTGGCAGAGCTTATGCTGAATAGCAGCTACATTCAGTATATTGATAAAGCTCTGTACTATTATTTTCAAAGAGAAGGATCCATTGTACATAGCAATGTGGCAAATTTAAACAATCTGCATTGGGTAGAAGTCTATGAATGGATATTAAAGCAATATCAAAATCAAGGAATAAATGAGACGAGTTTAGATATCATTCGGAGAATGTATGTGTATCGATGCGGGAAGACATTGGAGACGGCCATAGAAATTCAAAACACTGAAAAGATCCATATATTACGGGAAAAAATCAAGGCGGAACTGCCGGCTTATGTCAAAATGAATCTGGATCATTTAGAGAGAGTTTTGTGGATTGTAGAATTGTTGCTTTATAAATAGAAAAGGACAAAAAGGAAATAGCAATATGAGAAACATACCCATTGTTTTTGCAACAGATAACAATTATGAATGTGCGGTAGTGTCAATGACCTCTCTGTGTATTTATGCGGCAAAGGATACATTTTATAATATTTATGTATTTATAGATAATGACTTTTTATATGAAAAAAATATGAAAGAGTATATGAGGCCTTACAGTAATGTTTGTGACTTGAATTTCATAAATGTTGGGAATGCTTTTGACGATTCGCCCATCTGGACCGATAGGTCTACAAAAGGCTGTTATTTTCGCCTGGTAGCGCCTTGGTTATTGACTGAAAAAAAATGTTTATATTTGGATACAGATATCATAGTTTTGTCTGATTTACAGGATTTATATGATATTTCTTTAGATGATCATTATGTGGCCGGGTGTAAAGATCCTGTTTTGGCGTATGTGACAGATATGGGAAATGAAGCTTGGTGCAAACAGGCAGAATTACCGGATTTAGAACAGTATATTAATTCCGGAGTTTTGTTAATGAATCTGGATAAAATGCGACAAGATGATATTGTAAATAAGTTTATAGAGAAAATACCCAAAAATATGAAGTTCCCCGATCAAGATATTATTAATGGTGTTTGTTATGGAAAAATAAAATTTTTCCCACTTGAATATAATGCGAGAACAAATTTAGTAAAGGCGAACATAAACTGTGAAGATGTTTATGAAAAAAATGAATTACATACTGCATGGAATGCACCTAAAATAATACATTATGCAGGTCCGCTAAAGCCATGGAATAATTTGAATTGTGCATATGGAGACTATTGGTGGGAAATATGTAAAATGACTCCTTTGTGGGAGAAATTTTTTGATAATTTAAAATATGAATTTTACTTTAAGGCTATTTACGCTTCATCAGGTGCAGGTATTACGACCAAAAAGGTGTCTAAATGGTACGAGATCACGGAAGATAGAAAATATGTGATTTATGGAGCCGGCCCGAAAGCAAAATCTTTTATTTCGCATTTAAAGCAGAAAAATATTGTTCCGGAGTTCATTATTGTTTCGGATATAGCAAAGAATCCTACAGAAATAGACGGCATAAAAGTAATAGAATTATCTGAAGCTGAGGAACTGCTTCGTGATAAATCGATTTTGATCGCAGTTGTAGAGCAGCATCATCAAGATATTATGAAAAATCTCTTTAAATGTAACTATAAAGAGTGTATTCCTATTTCGGATAAATGGGAAGAATATTTGATTTCATAAAATCCAATTATTGGGGAGGGAAATTTTATGAAAATTGCAGTTGTTATTGCAGCCGGTGTGGGAGAGAGAACCGGTCAACAGATTCCCAAACAATTTATTCATGTTTTGGACAAACCCATTATTATTTATACTTTGGAAAAGTTCCAAAACTCTCCGGAGATCGATGCCATTGAAGTGGTCTGTCTTTCCGGCTGGGAAGAGGTTTTAAAAACATATGCAGTTCAGTATGGCATTGCTAAGTTAAAGTGGATCGTTCCCGGAGGAGCAAGCGGACAGGAGTCCATCTATAAAGGTCTTTTAAATCTCCGTAATGAATGTAGCGAAGATGATATCGTGGTCATTCATGATGGAATCCGGCCCATGGTAGAAGAACGGATCTTGAAATCCTGTATTGAAATCTGTGAGAAGAAGGGAAACGGTATTACGGCATTACCTGTCTATGAACAAATATTCAGGGCGGAGGATGAAGAAAAAACAACTTCTTATATTCCAAGAGAGCAGCTTAGAATCTTACAGACACCCCAGGCATATCAATATGGGATGATCTTACGCACTTACGAAGAGGCATATAAAAGTAATGTGGGCCTTCATTCCTCTTCTTATGCCAATACCTTAATGGCGGATTTGGGACATCCTCTTTACTTTGCAGAAGGATCAACCAAAAATATTAAGATCACCACGAAAGATGATATTGAGATATTTAAAGCAATGCTTGAGAGTTCAAAAGGATGAGATGAGTATGGCATTAGGTCAATTAGAAGACAGACTGAAGGATAAAAAGATTGTCATATATGGGGCCGGTATATGGGCTTCTGTTTTTTATACATATTTGAGACTGCTTGAGTTGGATTCAAATATAGTCTGCTTTGTTGTTACCACAATGCAGAGGTTAAATACAAGTTTACATGATAAGAGTATTAGACAATATGACGAGATAAAAAATGAACTTGCGGATTGTTTTGTGGTGATAGCGATTAAAAATGCAGAAGACCTGATGGATTCCCTTTCCTGTGATCATAATGGCGGCCTGTACTGTTTAACAGAATCTCAAATGGAAGAAATAAGGGGATTTATTTTTTCATATTATGCTAATATGCCCATACAGCGCAATAAAATCCTTGTAGATTGTTTTGGAGGGAGAAATGGTTATAGCTGTAATCCTAAATACATTATAGAAAAGCTGTTGGAAAAAAGGTATCCGGTAGAAGTCGTATGGAATGTTTTAGACAGGAAAAAATGGGAATTTCCTGATGGAGTGCGGGCAATTGTATATAATTCCCCGGAATATTTTCAGGAGTTATATACAGCGGGGATCGTGATTGATAACAGTGGTGTGAGCAGCTTTCCTTACAAAAGGCCGGAACAATATGCTATACACACATGGCATGGCACAGGTCCCTTTAAAAAGGTGGGTGTTGCTGAATACAAGGGAGATAAAGAAAACATAGCTTTGATGAAAAAAAGACATTCTTTCGTTGATGTTTTTATTTCCAACTCAAAAGATAATACGGAAATGTTTCGGGAATCCTTTTGTTACGATGGAGAAATCTATGAATGCGGCAGCCCCAGATGCGATATCTTGTTTCAGGAAAATCATATAAAAGAGAAGGTTTATGAAACCTTTGGAATAGCTCCTAATAAAAAAATCCTGCTTTATGCGCCCACATTTCGCGGAGAATGGAACAGAAGTGAAAATATCTCTACCTTTAAGTGGTACGATCTGAATATGAAGCAGGTCCTGGATGCTTTATCCCAAAGATTTGGTGAGGAATTTATTCTTATGTACCGCTTTCATCATGCGCTTTATGAACATAATCAATCTCCTGATTTTTATCCCGATGGGATTGATGTGACATTCTATCCGGATATAATGGAATTGATCGTAGCGGCAGATGTGATGATCACGGATTATTCTTCCGCTATGTGGGATTTTTCCTTGCAAAGAAGGCCGGTATTTTTATATCACAATGATGAGAGGGAGTATGCAGACGACAGAGGATTTTATTGGCCGATTTCCAGATGGCCTTATCCCAATGCCCGTACTTGTGAAGAATTATGCGAGACGATCCGGGAATTTGATGAAGGGAAATACTTGGAGAGGCTGGAACAGTTCTTTCAAGATGATCCTTCCTATGATGACGGACATGCCGCAGACCGGGTTGCGGAAAGGATCATAGATGTCATAGAACATCCGGAAAAATACGGGAAGGAATATGGACTATGAAATTTCAGTCGAAATTGTATCAGGAAGATATTGAATATGTGGCAGGATTAGACTTGGATTGGGATGCCCTAAAAGGGAAAACGATCATGGTCACAGGTGCGTCGGGGATGATCGGCACCTTTTTGATCGATGTGCTGCTTTATAGGAACCTTTCTTTTCAAAATGAGATCACAGTTTTGGCAGTATCCCGCAACAGAAAAAAATTAGAGCAGAAATTTTCTGCCTATGAAAAGCTGGATTTGTTTCACATTGTAGAACATGATGTATCAAAGGAGATGGCTTTAAAAGATCAGTGTGATCATATCATCCATGGGGCAAGCAATACCCATCCCATAGAGTATGCCAATGATCCTATCGGTACCATCACAACCAATATCTTAGGCACCTATCATTTATTGGAATATGCTGCAAAACAGACCAACTGTCAGATGGTACTGTTATCATCAGTGGAGATATACGGAGAAAATCAGACCGACATTCACAGATTTTCTGAGAAAGACTGCGGTTACATAGATTGTAATACAGTAAGGGCAGGGTATCCGGAAAGCAAACGGCTTTCGGAAGCTATGCTGCAGGCATATCGTTCCCAAAAAGATATCCATACGGTCAGCGTAAGGCTGTGTAGAACTTATGGACCTACCGTAGAGCGGGATGACAGCAAAGCTTTGTCCCAGTTTATTGAAAAAGCCGTAAAGGGAGAAGATATTGTTTTAAAAAGCCAAGGCAATCAATTCTATTCGTATATTTATGTGGCGGACGCGGTCAGTGCCATACTGTATAGCATGCTTAAAGGTACAGACGGGGAAGCCTATAATGTGGCGGACCCCGGATCAGATGCCACTTTAAAAGAGCTGGCGGAAAGTCTGGCAACCAGCGCAGGAACCAGCGTTATATTTGAGTTGCCGGATGTGGGCGAACAAAAGGGCTATTCTACGGCCACCAGAGCCCTTTTAGATGCAGGAAAGCTAAAAAAATTGGGATGGCAGGCAAAGTATGCCATAGGGGAAGGGTTGGAACGAACTGTGGATATGCTTAAGGGAACATCCGATTTTAGAACATATGGGAAGGGATAAATAATATGCCAAAGGTATCCGTGATTGTACCTGTTTATAATGTAGAAAAGTATGTAGCCCAATGTCTGGATAGCATTCTTGCCCAGACTTTACAGGATATGGAAATCATTTGTGTAGATGACGGTTCTACTGATGACAGTCCGGCTATTTTAGATGATTATGCCAAAAAGGATGCCCGTATTCATGTGATTCACAAAGAGAATGCGGGATACGGCGCTGCCATGAATGTGGGTTTTGATGCTGCCGTTGGAGAATATATCGGAATTGTGGAAAGTGATGATCGTATTTTTCCGGAAATGTATGAGACTCTTTATCAACATGCCACAGCCCACAAACTGGATATGATAAAATCGGATGCCTTTTACTGGTATTCGGAATGGGATTATAGAAGTCGGATACATAGGAAAAACTTGGATGATTATTATGATAAAGTGCTTACTGATAAAGACCGCAAAGTGTTTTTTGATTTTTATATGAACACATGGACAGGAATCTATCTGCGGGAATTTTTAGAAGAGTTTGGAATCCGGCATCATGAGACACCCGGTGCTTCCTATCAGGATAATGGTTTCTGGATACAGACCGTATCCTTTTGCAGGAGGGCAATGTGGCTGAATCAGGCTTTTTACTTATATCGGCAGGATAACCCTATGGCATCCATAAAAAGCAAAGATAAAATATATGTGATGTCTGATGAATACGATTATGCAGAAAAAAAATTAAGGGAAAAAGGTGCATCAAAAGAAAGCCTGGATCGTTGCAATTACTATCGCCTGATACGCCATATGGGAACATTTATCAGGGTAGGAGACGAATATAAACGGGAGTTTTGTGATAAAGCTGATCAGGACCACAAAAAATATGCAAAAATTTCTATGGAGCAGGAAAACTATAAAAAGTGGTATGAAGAAATTGCTGTTGATCCCGATGGATTTTGCCATCGGTTTATTGCTTACAAGACAAAGGTTTATACTAAGTTGAAAACAGCGGATCAAATCCTTATTTATGGGTGCGGTAATTTGGGACAATTAATTTTCAGGCATCTTTTAAACATGGGAATGTATCATAAAATATCCTGTTTTATGATCTCTGGGGAAGCAGATGTAAATGAGATCGCAGGGATTCCTGTTCGTGTTATGGAAAAGGGGAAAACACTGTCAGAGAATCTCCTTGTTATACTTGCTGTATCCGAAAAATCAACTGCTTATACTGAGATAGCAGATATTTTGATGGAATCCGGTGTGAAAGAGTGGCTTAAAGTCAGTGATATTACCCGGTATTTCTATATGGTGTAAAAATAATAAAGGTATAGTAAAAGAAGTAAAACAGTCAGAAGAATTGAGATAGAAAGAAGAAGTAAAGATGAAACAAGCAGAAGAACTGGTAAAAGAAATACCCAAAGGCTTACTTAGCTGGTATGATTTTAAGCCGGGCAGCACAATCTTATATGTGGGAGAAAAAGAAGATGCTTATGCCGGTGTGTTGGCAGAGAAGCAGTTAAACCTGACCTGTGCACCTTTGTCCCAAATAAGCAAAAAGGATGCCTTTGATTATATTGTCTGCATAGAAACTTTGGAACTGGAAGAAAAGCCGGAGGCTGTACTTTCTGATCTGAAAAGTCTGTTAAAGGAATCCGGTCATATGCTTCTTGGCATGAACAATCGTTTTGGCATACGCTATTTTTGCGGGGACAAAGATAAGTATACAAAAAGAAATTTTGATGGATTGGAAAATTATTGCAGGGCATATCAGGCGGAAGCGGATCATTTTAACGGACGGTGTTACAATAAAGCGGAATTACGAGAAATGCTGCAAGGTGCCGGCTTTGAGACTTTTCAGTTTTTTTCGGTTTTTTCAGACCTGGCTAATCCCAGCCTGATCTTTGCAGAAGACTACCTGCCCAATGAGGATATGGCAGGCCGTATTTTTCCTACATACAATGATCCTAAGACAGTTTTTTTGGAAGAAGAAAAATTATATCAGGGTCTGATCGAAAATGGCATGTTTCACCGGATGGCAAATGCATATCTCATCGACTGCACAAATACAGGAGAACTGTGCGATGTACAGCATGTGACCGCATCAACGGAAAGAGGCAGAGAGGATGCCCTTCTGACTGTGATACATCGATCCGGAATTGTAGAAAAGAAAGCCGTTTATCCCGAAGGAAGGAAACGCCTTGCCCGGTTAATGGAACATAGTAAGGATTTAAAAGTCCATGGTCTTTCTGTGGTGGAGGGAGAGCTGACAGGCGATACCTATAAAATGCCATTTGTCAAAGCGGAAACGGGACAGATGTATTTGAAACGGCTGCTTTTAACAGACAAGGAGCAGTTTCTTGCTGCAATGGATCATTTTAGGGATTTGATCTTGCAGTCTTCAGAGATCATAAAAGAGGATATGGGGGATGGAAACGGTGCTGTTCTAAAAAAAGGATATTTTGATCTGGTGCCTTTGAACAGTTTTTTTGTAGACGGAGAGTTTACTTTTTTTGACCAGGAATTTTGTGAGGAAAATTATCCTGCCAATAATCTGATATTGAGAATGGTAACTACCTTTTATTTCCATAACATGGAATTGCAAAAGTTCATTTCACGGGAGGAACTGTTTGAAAGATATGGGCTTACCCCCAATTTAAAACAATGGCAGAAAAATGAATATGATTTTTTGGCAGATCTTCGTAAAGAAAAAGAATTGAGCATTTATCATGAACAGTGCCGCAGAGATGATTATGTTTTATATGAAAACCGCCAGCGTCTGAATTATACCCAGACGGATTATAACCGCCTTTTTGTAGATATCTTCCAAAATGTGGAAGGGAGAAGGCTGATCTTATTTGGTTCCGGAAAATTTACAGAACGGTTTTTAGCTCTTTATGGCAAAGATTATCCGGTCTATGCCATTATTGATAACAATAAGGCAAGGTGGGGGCAGGAAATGGAAGGGATAACCATCCAGTCTCCTGAAATACTAAAAGAATTGCCCGGTAATGAGACTAAGGTGTTAATCTGTATCAAAAATTATCTGTCCGTCATGAAGCAGCTTGATGATATGGGAGTGAAAGAGTACAGCATTTATGATGCCGGAAAGTCTTATCCCAAAAAGAGAAAGCCTATCGTGCAAACCAAAGAAGAAGTAGGCGATACAGAGCCTAAGAAATATCATGTAGGCTATGTTGCAGGTGTATTTGATCTTTTTCATATCGGACACTTAAATATGTTCAGACGGGCAAAGGAGCAATGCGATTATCTGATCGTGGGTGTAGTATCCGATGAGGGCGTAGAAAGAAATAAGGGAAAAAGACCCTTTATTCCCTTTGAGGAAAGGATCGAGATGGTAAGTGCCTGCCGCTATGTGGATGAAGCGGTGGAAATTCCCTTTGATTTCGGCGGAACCAGAGATGCCTATCGATTATATCAATTTGACTGTCAGTTTTCGGGAAGCGACTACAAGGAAGATCCCAAGTGGCTTGCGGATAAAATGTTTTTGGAACAGCATGGTGCCGAAATGGTCTTTTTCCCTTATACGGAAAAAACCAGTTCCACCAAGATCAAGGCGCTGATCGATAAGAATTTACTTTGACATGGAAGATGGGAGAAGAATACATGAAGGTTGTTTGCTCATCATCAGGATTAATAAATTTAAGTCATCCGGGTCAGGGTATCATGGACCTATTAGGTGCGGGCTTTCATGATCTGATGATCGATCTGTCCTGCTGTTATGATCAGGAGTTGGAAAGCAGGATCAAAATTGATCAGGCACTTTGGGAGAAGTGCGCTGCAAGTCAGTTAAATATAGAAACTGCTTATGCCCCTTATCTGCCAAGAGATACCAAGGATGCCGATCTGAATGAACGGTTACAGGAACTGACACTGGAAAGCATTGGGCTATGTGGACAGGCTGGCTGCCATTACCTGATCGTCAGACCTCTTTTTGCAGGTGTCGGCAAAGAGGATGAAATTTCCCTAAATCAGGATTATTATATAAGCCTTGCCCAGACTGCCAGACAGCACGATGTGATGCTCCTTTTAGAAAACCAGTGCAAAAATCTGGGCGGTCACCTGGTGCGGGGGATCTGCTCTGACGGTGATAGGGCAGCAGAATGGATAGATAGGCTGAATGCGGGAGTAGGGGAAGAACGCTTTGGCTTCTGCTTAAATACCGGCGTCTGCAATCTGTGCGGACAGGATATGAGTGAATTTGTTACTTCTCTCGGATCCCGGCTAAAGACAGTGATCCTGCAGGAGTGTAACGGACAGGAGGAAGCTGCCCTGCTTCCCTTTACCAGTGTAAGTAACAAACAGTCTCAAACCGACTGGCTCAGTCTGATTCGCAGTCTAAGGCGGATCGATTTTGACGGTCAGCTTATTTTACATTTTTCTGATACGGCTGCAGGATTTTCTCCCCTGCTCCGTCCGGGCTTATTGAAGCTTGCCCAGTCGGTAGGAGAGTATTTCAAGTGGCAGATTGGGATAGAACATGCCCTCAAAAAGTACAGCTCCATTGTTTTATTTGGGGCAGGAAATATGTGCAGGAATTATATGAAGTGCTATGGCGAGGCGTATCCTCCCTTGTTTACCTGCGATAATAATAAGTCTCTTTGGGGAACCGAATTTTGCGGACTGGAAGTGAAAGCACCGGAGGCACTAAAAGAATTGCCGGATGATTGCGGCATTTTTATCTGCAACATCTATTATCGTGAAATTGAAAAGCAGCTAAGGGAAATGGGATTAACCAACATCGAATTTTTCAATGATGAGTATATGCCGTCTTTCCATTTCGACAGATTGGAAAGGAGGGATTAGCATGCAGGGAATCGGCGTTCAGACCAAAAATGTGGTATATGATGAAGAACCTCTTAAGGGTTTTACCATGTTGAAAGAGGCGGGCTTTTCCTGTGCGGATTTTAGCTTGAATTCTTATCTGGATAATAAAACGATATATGCGGAGGAGTTAAACAGTTTTTTCGATCGGTCGGAAAGCCAGCTGGAAAGTTTTTTTACGGCGCATAAAAAAGCTGCAGCCCAAGCCGGAATACAGATCAATCAGATGCACATGCCTTATCCGGGGTTTGTACCGGGTGGCAGCAGTGAATTAAATGATTATCTTAAGGATGTGGTTGCAGATAAGTCCATGAAGCTATGCAGTTTTTTGGAATGCAAGTACATTGTAATACATGGTTTTAAACTGGCCAGATATCTTGGCTCGGAAGAAGCGGAGTGGGAGCAGACAAAAGCCTTTTTGGATTTTCTTGCGCCGATGGCAAAGGAGATGGGCATTACCATCTGCATGGAAAACCTTTACAACAGCATGGGCAGCCATCTTGTAGAGGGACCTTGCTGTAATGCGAAAAAGGCGGCAGAGCGCATTGATCGATTTAACGATCGGTATGGTGCAGAGGTTTTGGGCTACTGTTTTGATACCGGTCATGCCAATCTTGTGGGACTGGATTTTGAGGATTTTATTACCACTCTTTCCCATCGACTGAAGGTTTTGCATATCCATGACAACGATGGAAGAGGAGATCTGCACCAAATTCCCTTTACCTTTTCCAGAAGTCGTGAGAATACAGCCTCTACCGATTGGGAGGGCTTTATACGGGGGCTTAGAGCCATTCACTATGATAAAGTATTAAGCTTTGAAACGGCTCCTGCTCTTATGACATTTCCGGAGGAACTGAAAGAGGATACACTTAAATTGATAGCAAAGATTGGGGAATATTTTTGGAGGGAAATCATATGAAAGCATTGATCATCGGCGGCACGGGAACCATCAGTACAGCAGTAGTGGACAGACTGATAAAAACAGGATGGGAAGTGTTTGTTTTAAATCGGGGAAATAAGAAACTGCCAAAGGGCGTTACCCAGATCACAGCAGACATCCATGATGAGGCAGATGTATCAAAGAAGCTGCAGGATATGCGCTTTGATGTGGTTTGTGATTTTATCGGCTTTGTAAAAGAAGATGCGGAGCGGGATTTTCGTCTTTTCCACGGCAAGACCAACCAATATATTTATATCAGTTCCGCTTCCGCCTACCATAAGCCGGCAAAAAATTATATCATCAACGAGGGTACATCTTTGGCAAATCCTTATTGGCAGTACTCCAGAGATAAGATCGAGAGTGAAGAATACTTGATGAAAATGTATCGGGAAGAAGGCTTCCCCGTTACCATCGTAAGACCCAGCCATACCTATGACGAAAAGAATATTCCTTTAGGAGTACATGGGAAAAACGGATTTTGGCAGGTTATAAAGAGAATGCAGGAAGGAAAGCCGGTGATCATTCAGGGGGACGGCACATCCCTTTGGACCCTTACCTTTAACACAGACTTTGCAGTGGGCTTTGTAGGCTTGATGGGTAATCCCCATGCCATCGGAGAAGCCTTTCAGATCACAAGCGATGAGAGCCTTTCCTGGAATCAGATCTATGGGACCATTGCAGAGGCTTTGGGGGTAACATTAAAGCCCTATCATATTGCGTCGGAATTTCTGACTGCAGTAGGAGAGGGCTATGATTATGAAGGAAGCCTGATCGGTGATAAAGCGGTTTCCGTCGTATTTGATAATAGCAAACTAAAGAGAGCGGTTCCCGCATATCGTCCGGTGGTAAGCTTTTATGAAGGCGTCCGGATCGCCCTTTCTTATATCTTATCCCACGAGGAATGTCAGATAGAAGATCCGGAATTTGACGCATGGTGCGACAAAGTGATCGATACCTTAGAGGAAGCAAAACGCTCTCTCACTTAAACAACCTGGAACTCATTTCCTCTCTCCCCAAAGGGACCGGCAATGAGTTCTTTGACTGTATTGCCAAAATAATCTTGATCAAATGTGATGGTTGTGCCGTCGGGATTCTCGAAGCTTTGCTCCGGCTCAAAGGCCATGCCCAACAGCTCGGTATTCACCAGCTTTACGCTGCCGGCAGGAAGATGATCGTAGAGGTCGGTGTTCAGGATCCATTTCCCGTCAACTTCTTTTAAACTCAGCTTGACACGATTTTCCGCATCCACAAAAGAGTCCTTTTCTTTTGCCCAGGGTTTGGCACCGTTAAAATAAACATTTCCCCATGCCCAAACAGGAAGAGGCAGATAGTAACGGTCGTTGGGCGCAGAACCCATACCGCAGTATCCCTCAAACATGGTTTTCCATTCGGATCGGTTCATAAAGCTATCATAAGGAGTCAGACCAACGGCGATATGGTTATCATCCCAGGGATCGTCCTTGGAGCTTTCTTCCAGCCTGAGCAGAATGGGTGGAAAGGGCTGCTGGATGAAAATATTGTTATAAAAACGCATATCCCCGTGGAGAATGGTCATAAAACCTGCAATCTCCGTGCCATGGGGCACATGATAAGGGGTATAACGGGGAGAAGCCAGGTTGACTGAATTGTTATCCACGCCGGTGCCCACTGCTGTCAGGGATCCTGCGATCAGATTGTGTACAACGGCAACGCCCTGGGTAGGCAGTTTTAATGCGCGGTAGGATAGCAAAATGTTGTGATCCACCAAAGTGGGACCATGGGAAACCTCAATAAAAATATCTTCTCCCAAACCGGCCATGCCCTCTGACCAAAGCAGGTGAGCGAAGGGCAGGGTATTATCATGAAAAAGGTTCTGGGTCACTCTGGTACCCTGTGCCTGCCAGTCCAGCCACAGACCTCTTGTGCAGTGGTGAATGTGGTTGCGGCGATAGATCACATCGATGGCAGCATGCATCTTGATGCCGGCGATCTCCGCACCGGCCAGATTTTGTTTATTGTTGATGCGGTAGATATGGTTATCCTCGATAATGGAGAAAATACCGCCCAAATGTCCTATGATACCGGCTTGTCCGCAGTCGTGAATTTCACAGCGGCGGATGATATGACTGCCGATATTTTCCTTTGACCAGCCCTCCCGTACAGCCTGGCAGATACTGTCACGCTCAGTCTGGGTGCCGTCTTTATATTTCCACTTCAGCCATTTGTTATCGTTTTCCGGCTGCAGATGTTTACCCAGAGAGATACCGCAGCATTTGGATTCAAAGATATCACAGTCCTCGATGATCCAGCCCTTGGACCAATGAGGACCTACCATGCCTTCCTGATGTGCGGTAGGCGGTGCCCATTGGGTTGCGGCCTGACAAATGGTAAAGCCGGACAGAGTAATATAGCCTATGCCTTCTGCTTCCGGATAAAAGCAGCTCTTCCGAACGCTGATCTCCACATTTTCTTTATTGGGATTTTTGTCATAGAAATTGGCATAAAAAACGGTCTCATTGGCTATGGGTTCCTGCTTGGTGTACCATTTATAGCGGGAAAACTCCGGTTCCCAGGAGGTCCTGGATTTTTTGGGATCCATTACTTTATCCATTCCTGTTACTTCATACATGGACTTTCCGTTTAAAAATACATCCCCCGTATGAGCTTCACAGGTTACCATGAACCAGTCGCCGCTTACCTTAGTGATATAGGGATTGCGGTCTGTGAACATAGAGTTTGGAACGGAAACCTTCCATAGGGTTCTGTCTATCTTTTCCCAGTTTTTGACTACTTCTGCGCCGGTGATCACCGCTGCGCCTTTTTCCACAGATCGATAGATGATCCGCGCATCGGGCGTGCCGCCGTGAATAGGATTGACAGATTCACGATAGATGCCGGGATAGACCACTACTTCATCGCCGGGCATGGCGATATCGGCAGCCTCCTGTATTGTCAGGAAAGGACTATCCTTGGTTCCTTTTCCTGGAGTTTCAGCTTTTGCATTGACATAATAGATCATTTGGTTTCACTCCCCTTTAAATAAGAGTTTACTACTTTTTTATCTATTTTTAAACAATTTTTTTAATATGCCCGAAAAGCATATATAAATATAAGATATAAGTATTTGTTATAGATAAAAAGAAGCACTATACTAAAGGCATAGATGATCATAAAAGGCGGAGCATAACAAGAAAGGTATGGATGGATATGCAAAATAAAAAAGAGATCACACAGGAATTTTATACAGGTGAAAGACCTTTATTTAAAGGAACGAATCTAAAGATCATAGATACCATATTCGGAGAAGGAGAATCCCCTTTAAAGGAAAGCAGAAATATTGAATTATATGGCAGTATGTTTAAATGGAAATATCCCTTATGGTATGCAAATGACATTACCGTACAGAACTGCACCTGGTTTGAAATGGCCCGTGCGGGAGTGTGGTACACCGATCACATTACCATAGAGGATTCTGCCATTGAAGCGCCCAAAAACTTCAGACGCTGCCAGGATGTTACCTTAAAAAGAGTATCTATGCCCAATGCGGCAGAAACCCTGTGGCAGTGCAAGGATGTTGTTTTGGAAGAGGTTACGGCAAAAGGAGATTATTTTGCCATGAACTGCGAAAATATAAAGGTCAGCGGACTTACCCTTTATGGCAATTATTCCTTTGACGGTGCAAAGAATGTGGAGATCCATCATGCCAAGCTGCTTTCCAAGGATGCATTTTGGAACAGCGAAAATGTAACGGTATATGACTCCTTTATTTCAGGAGAGTATCTGGGCTGGAATGCGAAGAATCTGACACTCATTAACTGTACCATAGAGAGTTTGCAGGGCATGTGCTATATAGACAATCTGGTCATGAAAAACTGTAAACTGTTAAATACAACCCTGGCATTTGAGTATTCCACAGTGGATGCAGACATTATAGGAGAAATAGACAGTGTATTAAATCCTTCCGGCGGTATTATCCGCGCTGACAGGATCGGGGAACTGATCATGGAAAAAGACAATGTAGACCCCACCAGGACCAAGATCTTTTGCAGAAATCAGGAGGCAAAAAAGGGGGCATGCCCCGGAAAGGATGCCAGATGTATCAGCATTGCAGTATAAAAATGTTGGAGGAAACCTATGAAATATGATTTTGATACGCCGGTAAACAGAAGGGGGACTGCTTCCCTAAAATGGGAAGTGGGAGAAAAGGAGCTTCCCATGTGGGTAGCCGATATGGATTTTGAAACGGCGCCGGAGATCAAAGAGGCCATGATGAAGCGGGCTGAACACGGAGTCTTTGGTTATTCCGTCATTCCGGATGAATGGTATGAGGCATATGTGGGCTGGTGGAAGGATCGCCATGGATTCCGGATGGAAAAGGATTGGCTGATCTTTTGTACGGGAGTGATCCCTGCCATTTCCAGTATGGTACGGAAGCTGACCACTCCTGCTGAAAAAGTGGTGATCCAGACACCGGTTTATCATATTTTTTTCAATTCTATATTAAACAACGGCAGACAGGTGTTGGAAAGCCCCCTGCATTATGACGGCAGAGAATATGAGATCGATTTTTCCGACTTGGAAGAGAAACTGTCCGATCCCCAAACATCCCTGATGATTCTTTGCAATCCCCATAATCCCACAGGAAATTTATGGAATAAAGAGACACTCCTGCGTATAGGAGAGTTATGCGAAAAACATCATGTGATCGTAGTTTCCGATGAAATTCACTGCGACCTGACCGATCCGGGATGTGAATATACTCCTTTTGCATCGGTTTCCAAAGCATGCAGGGAAAACAGCGTTACCTGCATAGCGCCGACCAAGGCATTTAATATTGCAGGGCTGCAGACGGCAGCAGTGGTCATTCCGAATGAACAGCTTCGCCACAAGGTATGGAGAGGGCTGAATACGGATGAAGTGGCGGAACCCAATGCCTTTGCCATCGGGGCAGCAGAGGCCGCATTTACCCAAGGCGGCGGCTGGCTTTATGAACTGCGGAAATATATTAAACAGAACAGAGAAACAGCAATAGCCTTTATAGAGGAAAATATTCCGGGGATAAAACCGGTGACTTCCCATGCTACCTATCTGATGTGGCTGGATTGCAGCAGGCTGACCGATGATGCTGCCAAGCTGGCAGAACTTGTCAGGGAAAAAACCGGCCTTTATCTTTCGGCAGGCAATCTATTCGGAGGAAACGGGGCAGGGTTTTTAAGGATGAACTTAGCTTGTCCGAAAAGCGTACTGATGGATGGATTAAATCGGCTGCAGGAGGGGGCATCGGCCTGGAAAGCGTTCTAAGATGAAAAGCCCTTGGGGAACAAGGTGTATTTTCTTTCAGTTTGTGATATACTGTAACAATGAAAAAATACATAGATACCTTTAAAAATTACACAGGCTGCTTTCTCTTAGGCCCCTTCTTTATGATCGTGGAGGCCTGTGGGGAATTTGTGCTTCCTTACCTAAATGCCAATATTATCGATAAGGGTGCAGCTAATGGTGATGTGTCTTATATTTTACAAAATGGATTCTATATGCTCTTAGTGGCGCTGGTCATGCTGATCACCGGCGTGCTGGGGGCATATTTTTCGATTAAGGCAGCAGCGCATCTGGCGGCGGATGTGCGAAAGAAAACCTTTGAAAAGGTCCAGACCTTTTCCTTTGCCAATATTGATATCTTTTCAACCGGCTCCCTGATCACCAGGGTTACCAATGATGTGACCCAGATTCAAAATTTTGCCCAATCCCTGCTTCGAGGCTGTTTTCGAAGCCCTGTTATGCTCATCGGAGCAGTCTGCATGTCTTTTGTCATGAATCCCAAGTTAGCACTGATCATCTGTATCGTGATCCCTGTTTTGTCTTTATCCATTGCAGCCATCATCCGCAGCGCTTCACCTCGCTATACCAGGATGCAGGAAAAGCTGGATGACTTAAATAACCGGGTCAGTGAAACGGTGATCAATGAAAAGGTCATCAAATCCTTTGTGCGGGAAGAGTATGAAAAAGAACGGTTTTCCCATATCAATGAAGAACTGATGGAAAAGAGCATTGCGGCTTTGGATCGGATGATCCTATTACAGCCCATTTCTGCCCTGGCAGTCAATGTGACCACCTTGGCGGTAGTCTGGATCGCAGGAAGGCAGATCATGGTAGGAGATATGGAGATCGGGACCCTGACTGCTTTTATCACTTACTTATCCCAGATCCTCACCGCCCTAAACTTCTTAGCCAATATTGTGTTACAAGGCACCAGGGCAGCAGCATCGGATCGGCGTATTACAGAAGTTTTGGAGACAACAGTGGAACTGACGGATGAGAAGGGAGCAAAGAAGGACACACAAGTGGAAAAGGGAGAGATTGAGTTTAGGCAGGTTTCTTTCCGCTATTTTAAGCATAACGAAGAAAAGGTGTTAGATGATATTAACTTACATATACGCCCCGGTGAATTTGTGGGCATCATCGGACCTACGGGAAGCGGAAAGACTTCCCTGATCTCCATGATCCCCCGACTCTATGATGTAGATGAAGGAGCAGTACTCATTGATGGTATTGATGTGCGGGAGCTTTCTTTTTCCAATCTGAGGGAAAAGGTGGCAGTGGTCTTACAGAAGAACACCCTGTTTTCCGGAACCGTGGAGGAGAACTTAAGATGGGGCAAAGAGGATGCCACAAGAGAAGAAATGGAATGGGCATGCAAAACAGCCTGTGCCCATGAATTTATTGCGGCTCTTCCGGGAGGCTATGAAGGTGAACTGGAGCAGGGCGGCGCCAATCTCTCCGGGGGACAAAGGCAGCGGCTTTGTATTGCCAGAGCCCTGATTAGGCGTCCGAAGATACTCATATTGGATGATTCCACCAGTGCGGTGGATACGGCTACGGATGCTGCTATCCGCAGTGCTTTTGTAAAAGAACTGTCAGGGGTGACCAAGCTGGTGATCGCCCAGCGCATCAACTCCGTTATGGATGCGGACCGCATCGTAGTCATGGAGGCCGGGCGCATAGCAGATGTAGGAAAGCATGAAGAACTGATGGCAAGATGTTCTCTCTATCAGGAGATTTATGCTTCCCAGAAGGAGGATTAACATGAATCCGGAAAGAGCTTTGCGTCTGAAAGAAAAATACGGTCAAACCGCCCAGACGCAGCAAAAGAAAGAAATGGATATCGGAAGAGGTCCCGGCAGAAACCAGGCTATGGGTGCTCATGGGAAGCCTAAAAATATGGCTAAGACCTTAAAAAGGCTCCTTGCCTATTTGGGCAAGGAAAAAAAGCTGATTCTGTTGGCTCTTTTTACCACCCTTGTGTTTACGGTTTCTTCCTTGACAGCTTCTTATATGCTGCGCCCTATTATCAATCGGTTCATCTATTTTGATGAGACACAGGCGGATATCAGTGGGCGTATTGCAGGACTTTTGTCTGCCCTTTTGGTACTGGCCGCAGTTTATCTTTTGGCAGTCTTAGGTCAATGGCTTTCCCAGCGGATCATGCTGCAGGTTTCCCAAAGCGCCCTAAAGCGGATGCGGAAGGAATTGTTTGATAAGCTGCAGACTCTGCCTATTCGGTATTTTGACGATCATGCCGCAGGGGATATTATGAGCCGCTTTACCAATGATGTGGATGCGGTGGGAGAGCTGTTAAATACCACATTGATCCAGATGGTTTCCGGCGCCATTACCATTGTGGGAACCATATTTTTGATGTTATACACCAATCTGATCCTGGGAGCCTTAACGATCCTGATCACCCCTGTTTTGGTCTTTGCCAGCAGATTGATCGTAAAGAAGGGCAGAAATGCCTATCGGTCCCAGCAAAAAAACTTGGGCACATTAAATGGGTTTGTCCAGGAGATGCTGACAGGACAGCGGGTAGTGAAAGCTTACAGTCACGAAGAGATCGTAGTGGATGAATTTTCTTATCTCAATGAAGAATTGATGCAGTCCCAGATCAAGGCACAATTCCGTTCCGGCATCATGGGACCTGTCACTCATCAGCTTTGTAACATGGGCTATGCCCTGACAGCCTGTGTAGGGGCACTGTTGGTAGTAAAACGGGGTTTCGATCTGGGCGGGCTGACGGTATCCGTCAATTATACCAGACAATTTAACCGCCCCATTAATGAGATCTCCATGCAGATGAATAATGTTTTTTCCGCTTTGGCAGGAGCAGAGCGGGTCTTTGAAGCCATGGATCAGGAGCCGGAAAAAAGGCGGGTGGATGCCCTTCGACCTGATAAGATAAAAGGCGATATTAAAGTGGAGCATGTCAATTTCGGTTATACCCCGGAGCGGACCATCCTCCATGATCTTTCTTTCTATGCTAAGCCGGGACAAAAGATTGCCTTTGTAGGCTCTACCGGAGCAGGAAAGACTACGGTCACCAATCTGTTGTCGGGATTTTATGAGATACAGGAAGGGCAGATCACCATAGACGGGATGCCTATAGAAAATATAGATAAGGATTTCCTGCGGCAAAATATTGCCATGGTGCTGCAGGATACCCATCTCTTTACGGGAACGGTGCGAGAAAATATTCGGTACGGGCGGTTAGATGCCACTGACGAGGAAGTGATAGAAGCGGCAAAGATCGCTTCCGCCCATTCCTTTATCATGCATTTGGAAAAGGGATATGATACGGTGTTAAAACAAGATGCCGCCAACCTTTCTCAAGGTCAGCGGCAGTTATTAAACATTGCCAGGGCAGCCATATCCAAAGCGCCCATATTGGTCTTGGATGAGGCCACCAGCTCCGTGGATACCAGAACCGAGCGGCATATAGAAGAAGGAATGGATGCCATTATGAAAGGGCGTACCACCCTTGTGATCGCTCATCGGCTGTCTACAGTCCGTAAGTCCAACGCCATCATGGTATTGGAGCAGGGTAAGATCATAGAACGGGGCACCCATGAGGAACTGTTACAGGCAGGCGGCAGATATGCTGATCTGTATCACGAGATCGCACAGTTGGATTAGAGTGCCTCTCCGATCTTTTTGTCTGCATGTAAAATATGATTGATGAGCCAGCCCAACAAAAATTGTACCAGGCTTTGGAGATAAGTCAGGGGGTCTTTCTTGATCTCCTCCTCATTCAGATGGTCCAATTTGGCAATAAAGGCTTCGTGAGCCCGTTTTTGTGCATCATAGTCTTTATACCGGACTGCCAGCATATATTCCTCTTCGTGGGCAAAGTGGGTCTTGGTATATTCCTTCAGTTCACCCAGGATCCTCATGATCTCATCGTATTGGTCTCCATCACCCCAGTTGCGTACCAGGCGATTGGCATGGCCGATCAGCTCAAATAAATTTTTGTGTTCTTTGTCGATCTTATCGATACCCACCTTATATTCGTCTGTAAACTCGCAGGGGTCTTCTTTGATCATCCATTCCTCCAAAGGAGGCAGCTTGCCAATGAGGATATCGCTGGCAATGATGTGCTGGTAAAGCCATTTTGCCAGAAAGTTGATGAGTTCTGCCAGGGCTTCGTGCTGTTCATCCAGATCATCAATATTTTTCATGGTAAATTCTAAGACCTTCTCACGGAAAAATGCGTGCTGGGAACGCTGTAAGATCAACTCCGGGTCTCGCAGCCCCTCCATGTATTCTTCTTCATGGGTAAAGTGCTGATCCGCATACTCATCCAATTCCTCTAACAAATCCTTGATCTCGGAATAGCGGTCCTCTATATATTCGTTCTCCAACATATATACTGCTTCGTTCAGAAGATCGAACAAATGGCGGTGTTCATCATCTATTTCTTCTACGCCAAGCAGACAGTCATCGGTAAATTCGAACATGTTGTCCTCCTTGCTATGTATGTGCAGGTGTTTTTGATAAGTTTACCTTACAAAGGAGTAAATGTAAAGGAAAATGGAAGGAATAAAATAAAACAAAAAATGTCTTGACTTACCTAAAGTGATAAGGTATTATTTTGCTAAATAAATTGTACACAATTTAATTTTGTGAAATTAAAAGGAGGAAGAAATAATGAGCATTTATGATTTCACGGTAAAAGCCCAGGACGGCAGTGAGATTTCTTTAGGGGACTACAAAGGAAAGGTGCTATTGATCGTCAATACCGCTACCGGATGCGGCTTTACTCCCCAGTATGAGGAATTACAGGATCTGTATGAGGAGCATCAGAAGGATGGATTGGAGATTCTGGATTTTCCCTGCAACCAGTTTGCAAATCAGGCGCCGGGAAGCGACGAGGAGATCCATGATTTTTGTACAGGCCGCTACGGGATCACTTTCCCTCAGTTTTCCAAGATCGATGTCAACGGCGAGAATGCCATTCCCCTTTATAAGTGGCTGACAGAAAATACTACCTTTGAGGGATTTGACAAAAATCCCATGGGAGTGATGTTGACTCAGATGTTAAAACTGAAAGACAAAAATTTCAAAGACAGCAGCGATGTAAAATGGAATTTCACCAAGTTTCTCATTGACAGAGAAGGCAATATCGCTGCCCGCTTTGAGCCTATGACTAACTTGAAAAAAGTAAAAACAAAAGTAGAGGAGGTATTGGCATGAGTGCAGCAGTTCGTTATTTTACCAGATCAGGCAACACCAAAAAACTGGCGGATGCCATTGCAAAAGAAATCGGTGTGGAGGCAAAAGAAGTTAGCGAACCTTTACAGGAAAAAACGGATGTGTTATTTTTAGGGAGTTCCGTTTATGCTGCCGGTGTGGATCATGCGGTGAAAAAATTTATTGCAGACAATAAGGACAAGATCGGATGCATTTACAATTTCAGTACGGCAGCTTTACTTCCTTCCACCTATAATCAGGTGAAAAAACTGGCGGAGGAAAACGGCATCGCCATGGCGGAAGAGGAATTCCACTGCAGAGGCTCCTTTATGCTCATGCATAAAAATCGTCCCAATGAGGAAGATGAGGCTAAAGCAGCGGCATTTGCAAAAGAGGTCATGAAGAAAAAAGAAGGATGAGTATGAACAAAGATTATGATGCGTTAAAGTTAGAAAACCAGCTGTGTTTTCCCCTATACGCCTGCTCTAAAGAAATCATCAGAAAATATAAGCCTTTTTTGGATGAGATAGATCTGACCTATACCCAGTATATCGCCATGATGGCGTTGTGGGAAAAGAAGACCATGACAGTAAAAGAATTGGGCAACTGCCTCTATTTGGATTCCGGTACTTTGACCCCCTTACTTAAAAAAATGGAAGCAAAGGGCCTGGTGACCAGAAAGCGATCCACAGAGGATGAGCGTAACCTCATGGTAACTTTGACCAAGGATGGGGAAAAGTTAAAAGAAAAGGCAGCCGCAATTCCGGGAAAGATGGCAAAATGCATGCCTTTGGAACCGGAGGAAGCAGGGACCCTTTATGGCATTCTCTATAAGCTTTTAAAATAGCTCTTTCATTGACATTTTGCCTTATAAGCCCTATAATGAGATAGTACATCTTACAAACAATGCAGAGGAGGTATATATAATGTCAATGATCAATAAAGAAGTGGGAGATTTCTCCGTTTCAGCTTTTTGGAAGGAAGCTTTCCATAATTTTTCCAAGGCGGACATTTTAGGAAAATGGAGTGTATTTTTCTTCTATCCGGCAGATTTTACTTTTGTCTGCCCCACAGAGCTTCGGGAACTGGCAGAAAAGTATGAGGAGTTTAAAGAGATCGACTGTGAGATCTTTGCAGTTTCCTGTGACACCCATTATGTACATAAAGCGTGGTATGATGCATCTAAGAGCATCCGCAAGATCAAATTCCCTATGCTGGCAGATCCCAATCATATATTGACGAGAGATTTTGATGTTTTGATCGAAGAAGACGGTACTGCCGAAAGAGGAACCTTTATTGTCAATCCCGAAGGCAAGATCGTAGCATATGAAGTGAATGCCGAAAATGTAGGAAGAAGCGCCAGCGAATTGCTGCGTAAAGTACAGGCATTACAGTTTGTAGCAGAACATGGCGATGTAGTATGTCCTGCAAGCTGGCATCCCGGTGACGAGACTTTAAAGCCCGGTCTGGAACTGGTAGGACAGATTTAAATTTAAAAGAATCAGAAAAGCCGTTGCTTTTGCGGCGGCTTTTTGTATGCTTAATTTGGAGACGGAAATGAAAAAAAACAGAACCTTGCATTTTTTGGTGGGAAGCTTAATATTCTTAATCTTGCTCTGTATTATGATCTTTTTAATGCAGACTGCCCGCATTAACCAAATGAGCATAGAAGCCATCGGTGAGATCGATGCAATCTATATGTCGGATGTGAGCCAACAGGCAGCAGGCCGCTTTGAAACCGGTATGGAACTGCGGCTGTCTCAGATATCGGCTTTGGTAAATGATGTGCCGCCGGAAATGGTGAAAAATGAAAATGACCTTCGTACATCCATTGTGAGCATGGCGAAAGGAAGAGGCTTTGATCATCTGGCATTATACGAAAAAGACGGTGTGCTGGAGATGCTTTATGGAGATGAACTGTCATTAGAGGATGAAGAAGCCTTTTTTACCGCTTTGGAAAAGGGGCAGGAAACCATTACCGTAGGAAGAAGTGCGGCAGGAGAGGATCTGGCTATCATGGGCGTTCCTGTAACTTATCCTATCCAGGGGGAAGAGAAAAGCATTGCCCTGATCGCCGGTATTCCCATCCACTATGTTACCGATACCCTGCTTTTGGACATGGGCAATTCTTTGGCCTATTATTATGTGATAAGACAGGATGGAAGCTTTGTGATCCGGGATACGGATGTAAAAGAAGAAAACTATTTTGAACGAGTACAGACTCTTTATGAAGGAGTGGAAAATAATAACAGTGGACAGTATCTTGCAGAATTGACACAGGCTATGGCGGAAGGAAGGGATTATTCCGGTGCGTTTTCTTCCCTGGATGGGGAGCAGCGTTATCTTTACGGAACCAATCTGCCCTATTCGGACTGGTACCTGTTGATGTTTATGTCTTATGGCAAGATCAATGAGACGATTGATTCTTTAAGTGAACAGTGGAAATATACGGCTATGCTCACCTGCGGATTGATCCTGCTTGTTTTGATGGCGGTGTTTGCCGTTTACTTTAATCTGACGGAACAGCAGATGAAGGGATTGGAAGAGGCTCGTAAAATGGCGGAACAAAGCAGTAAAGCAAAAAGCGAATTTTTGTCCAATATGAGTCACGATATCCGGACACCTATGAATGCCATTGTGGGAATGACGGCCATCGCTTCCGCGCATCTGGATAACAGGGAACAGGTGGAAAACTGTTTAAAAAAGATCGATCTGTCCGGTAAACATCTGTTGGGCCTGATCAATGACATTCTGGATATGTCCAAGATCGAAAGCGGAAAAATGACTCTCAATATGGAGCAGATATCCTTAAGAGAGACAATGCAGGGCGTAGTAAATATCATACAGCCCCAGGTGGATTCCAAGAAACAGAAATTTGATGTATCGATCTATGATATCATAAAAGAAGAAGTGCGTTGTGACGGTCTGCGCTTGAATCAGATCCTGATCAATCTGTTGGGCAATGCGGTAAAATTCACGCCGGAAGAAGGGAAAATTGAACTGACCCTTTACCAAGAGCCTTCCCCGCGAGGAGAAGACTATGTGCGGACGCATCTGTTAGTTAAGGATAACGGAATGGGCATGACACCGGAGTTTCAGGAAAAGATATTTGAATCCTTTGTCAGAGAGGACAACGCCCGTATTCAGAAAACCGAGGGCGCCGGACTGGGCATGGCCATTACCAAATATATCGTGGACGCCATGCAGGGGACGATCGAGATCAAAAGCGCCCCGGGAGAGGGAAGCGAGTTTCATATCGCCATTGATATGGAAAAGGCGGAAGTGTCAGAAGAAATGGCAAAAGCAGCAAAAGAACATCATGAAAAGGGTGAGGATTTTAGAGGCAGGCATATTCTCCTGGCAGAAGATAACGATCTGAACTGGGAGATCGCGTATGAGCTGCTCACTCCTTTGGGATTGGAAGTGGAGAGAGCAGAAAATGGTCAGGTCTGTGTAGATAAACTTAGCGCATCCGCACCTTCTTTCTATGATGCCATCATCATGGATATCCGGATGCCTGTTATGACGGGCTACGAAGCTGCTAAGGCTATTCGAAAGCTGGATCGGGAAGATGCCAAGATCATACCTATCATCGCCATGAGTGCCGATGCATTTCAGGATGATGTGAAAAAATGTCTGGATGCGGGTATGAATGCCCATGTTGCAAAACCTATCGATATGGGGGAGGTAACCAGGGTACTGCAGACATATATGTAATGGATGCGGTATAGTTATGTAAATTAGTTACCATAATATAGTTGACATAACCTATATTATGGAATATAATGTAAACAACCTGTCTGTGATACATAGATATTGTATCTTGACATAGTATGAAGAGAGGATGAGGGGAGTACGATATGAAGTGTCCTTTTTGTGGTCATGAAAATACCAGAGTAATTGATTCCAGACCGGCGGAGGATAATAATTCCATCAGACGGCGCCGTGTCTGCGACGAATGCGATAAGCGTTTTACTACTTACGAGAAGGTAGAGACTATTCCGCTGATCATCATTAAGAAAGATAATAACAGGGAAACCTACGACAGAGGCAAGATTGAGGCAGGTGTGCTTCGTGCCTGTCACAAAAGGCCGGTAAGCGCCAATCAGATCACCCAGCTGATCGAAGATGTAGAGACACAAATTTTCAATATGGAGGAAAAGGAACTTCCTTCCAACAGGATCGGTGAATTGGTCATGTCAAAGCTAAAGGATCTGGATGCGGTTGCCTATGTTAGGTTTGCTTCCGTATATCGTGAATTTAAAGATGTGAATACTTTTATGGATGAGTTAAAAAAGGTATTGGATAAATAGGCGGTAATGTGATATGGCAATGACGGAAGAGCAAAAAGCGCAGCTGCAAAAAGTGGATAAAAAGATCAGGTTTTTAACCAACTTAAGACTGGCGATCATATTTCCTGCCCTGATCGATGTGCTGATCATCTTTTATGGCAGAAAAGTTGCGGCGGATGCACAGTGGCTGATCTATTTTGAGGCATATTCCTATTACATATTGGGAATTGCCATATTTGTTGTGCTGATCACGATCATTATCCGTATGATCCTGGTGGCTAAGCATAACAGCATTGTTATGAAGAGCAGGGATTGAATAAAAAATAACCCGTAATGGAAAGAGACTGTTACGGGTTTTGGCATTTTTAGTGGTTTTTGTTTCAATAAATGTGTAATTTATATTATGTTAGACGATTGAAATATTTGGAATATTGTATTATAATATTTCAGATTATGTATGTGGGTTAGGAATTTGATCCTTTGACCTTGTCTTTCGGAGGACAAGTTATGAGTACAAAGAAAAAAATATTTACCGTATGTGCGCTTATATGCTTGGTAGGATTGATCCTGTGTGTGTGCTGGATCGTGAAATATGTAAACGATACCAAGAAGGCAGAAACGGATCTTGATGAAATAAAAGAAGAGTATGTACAAGAACCTGTAGAAGAAGTGGAAGAGCCGGTGCCGGTGGAAGAACCGGAGCCTGAGCCGGAAATTGTGGAAGAAGAGGGGTATCCCGGACTGGATGGCTTTGATGTGCCGGACCGGGAAATTGATTTTGCCAGCCTACAGGAAGAGCAGAATCAGGATATTTATGCCTGGATCATTGTGCCCGGCACCAAAATAGATTATCCGGTGCTTCAGCATCCGGAAGACCCTTATTATTATCTGGATTATAACATAGACGGCACAAAAGGATATCCGGGATGTATCTATACGGAGTTCTACAATTCTAAAGATTGGGACGATCCCAATACAGTTCTTTATGGACATAATATGAAGAACGGCACCATGTTTGCCAATCTTCATTATTATGAAGATCCGGAATTTTTTAAAGAACATCCCTATGTTTATATTTATTCGCCTGATGTGATAAGAGTATATCAGATATTTGCTGCCTATGAGTTTTCTGATGTGCATTTGCTGATCGGATTCGATCTGGAAAGCGAAGAAAGCTTTGAGGCGTACTTAAACGGAATATTTGATTGGAAAGGCCTGGGGAATAACTTTGATACTTCGGTGGAACTGGATGCTTCCGACAGGATCATTACCCTGGCTACCTGTATCGGTAACAAGCCAACCAAACGGTATTTGGTGCAGGCGGTTTTAGTAGCAGAAGGAGAGTTGCATGAAACGGATTCGTAATATGATACTTGCCTGGGCGGCAGTTGTAATAGGCGTTCTTGTTCTTTTTACCGGCTCTGTTTTTGCTGTCAGGGCAGTGGGAAAGAACCGGCTTGTCAGTGAGACAAAGGGTGCCATGCCTAAATTGCTGCTTGGAGACTCTGAGCCTCAGGATGAGGATGTAGTCTGGAAAGAGGGTTGGGTCAGATACAATGGCAAGGTTTATGAATATAACGACCAGATCATGACTTTTTTGTTCATGGGCATTGATAAAGAAGGCGAAGTGGAGGACAACCCCAATGCTTACAGCGGAGGCCAGTCTGACTCCCTGATCTTGATCGTGGCGGACAGAAGCACCAAAGAAGTCAGGCTGATCGCCATTAACAGGGATACCATGACGGATGTGGATATGTATAACCTGGCAGGAGAAGGAGAATCAAGCTATGTTACGGCGCAGATAGCCACACAGCATGGCTTTGGCGACGGCAGGGAGATCAGTTGTGAATTGACAAAAGAGGCAGTTTCCAGGTTGTTTTTTGATCTGCCCATTCATGGATATGTTGCCATCAATATGGAGTCGATCGCCCAATTAAATGACGCAGTGGGCGGCGTGGAAGTAACGGTACTGGAGGATCTGACGAAGATCAATCCCGATTGGGAGGAAGGTACCAGACATACTTTGATGGGAGAAGATGCGTTCTGGTATGTGAAATGGCGTGATATCACCATACATGAAAGTAATCTGGGCCGTCTTGCCAGACAAAAACAATATGTGACAGGATACATAGATCAGGCAAAGATCGCTGTAAAGAAGGATATTACTTTACCGCTCACCTTATATAAATCCTTGGAACCCTATATGGTAACAGACATTACTTTGGATGAAATTGCCTATCTGGCAGGTGAACTGTTGGATTATACCTTTGATGGGGAGATCTATACCCTGCAGGGCGAGACCATTATGGGAGAAAAACATGAAGAGTTCTATCCGGATATGGAGGCTCTTCAGGAACTGATGCTGAATGTGTTCTATGTAGAGGTAGACATGGACGCGCAATGACAGGTATTAACAGACCATGTCTGTTGATATAAATATGCCGCATGTATTTGTGAAGAAAGGAGGAGATAACTGTTATGAAGAAGAGAGTATTTGCGCTGGTATGCGCAATGGTGCTTATGTTTGCTATGAGTATCAATGTATTCGCAGCAGAAAGCCCTAATAGTCAGGATGTTGTTGAAGAGAATACTAATGAAGCAGCTGATCCTGCTCCCGCTCCTGCAGCACCCGATGCAACTCTTACCATCGGTACACAGACACTTGATGCTGGAACCTTAGCAAGCTTTGCAAGCACTACAAAGGTTACATCTGCTTCCGGTGTGGACGCAACGATTGCTCCTGTATCCGCAGATGTTGCAAGAGCTGCTGTAGCACAGGCTAAGGCTGTAGTAGGCAACAATGCTACGATTGCTACTGTTGTTGACTTAGTTGTTCCTGAAGGAACCGGTAAAGCTAGCTTTACATTAACCTGTAATGTTGCAGCTGGTCAGAATGTAACCATTTTACATCAGAAAAAGGACGGATCCTGGGAGGCTATTAAGCCCAGCAATGTATCCAACGGTTCCGTTACCTTTACCTTATCTTCTTATTCACCTGTTGCTGTTGTAGTGAACGGTACTGCACCTAAGACCTACGACATCATCATGATGGTAGCAGGCGTTGCATTAGTATGCCTGGCAGGTGTTGCTGTATTTGGCAGAAAAGCAAAACTCAGCTAATCATCGAATAAGAAAAATTTTTGAATAAAAAATGTTTTAGAAAAATAACTAGTTAAGATTCTAAGAACATGTGGCACAAGCGCGCTCCTTTTTAAGGGGCGCGTGTCTTTTTGGAATAAAAAATTTTTTGTATGCGAATCTTCATGACTGGGAATCCTAAGTTTGTGCGAGAAAAAACAAGGAGCTGAGAAATGAAGGATAAGCAAAAAGGAAAATTGATCTGTAAGATATTGGCAGGGATTCTGGGAATGATCCTGCTTCTTTGTCTGTCTGTTTATTTTACCCTGCATTCCTATTATATTAAGATGAATACAGTTAACAGCAAAAGAGAAACAGAATGGATAAGCGTATCCCAAAACGAAGAAAAGCAGGAACAAACAGAAGATGCGCTTGAAACGGAAACGATGGAACTGTTTGGAGATGAACGGGTATTTAATATTCTGCTCATCGGTTATGACGAAAGAGAAGGAGTGGGCGGAAAGCGTTCGGATTCCATGATCTTACTTTCTATTAACAGGGACAGCAAAGAATTGATCGCTACCTCTATTATGCGGGATATTTATGTGGAAATCCCCGGACATGGCAGCAACCGGATCAATGCGGCTTATGCTTATGGAGGGGAAGAACTGCTGGTGAAAACCATTGAACAAAATTTCAGGATCAAAATAAACAGATATGTTTCGGTAGATTTCTTTGTATTTATCGATATTGTGGATAAGCTGGGCGGTGTGGAAATAGAAGTAAAGGATGAAGAAGTGGAGACCATGAACGGGTATATCAATGACTTGAATTTTCTGCTGGTAAATTTTAAGGACACGGACTGCCTGTCAGAAGGCGGTATGTATCTTTTGAACGGAAAGCAGGCCCTGGCATATTCCCGCATCCGGTATGTGGGCGATGCGGATTTTGAAAGAACGAAAAGACAGCGTCGGGTATTAGAACAGATTTTTTACAAGATCAAGGAATGTAATCTGACAGAAATGAATGAACTGTTAGAGGTGCTTCTGCCGGAAGTGACAACAGACCTAACGGAAGGGGAAGTCATATCCCTGATGCTGAATATGAATACCTATAAAAAATATGCCCTGGTAGAGCACAGGATTCCCTATGATGGGACCTATTCCTTCAGGCGGATAGAAGGGATGGCAGTATTGGGAATTGATCTGGAAGAAAATATCAGAATGATGAAACGGGATATCTATAAGCAGGACGAATATATTCCGGCTGCCGTTTTTGGGATAAAATATCCTCGAAAAAATGGTTAAAAATGGAAAAATTGGTAAAAGAGCACAAAAATAAAAGAAAATTTTCTACACCATTTAGAGGAAACTTACATATTTTTTGTATACGGATTGGCGGGATAAATGTTATACTATAAATAGTGCGTAACACAAAATATTCTAAGGGGGTTAGTTAATGTCTAACAAATGGGTCTACTTATTTGAAGAAGGAAACGCCGATATGCGCAACCTGTTAGGAGGAAAAGGCGCTAACCTGGCAGAAATGACGAATCTGGGACTTCCGATTCCCCAGGGCTTTACCGTTACGACGGAAGCTTGTACGGAATACTACAACAGCGGAAAGACCATCCCGGAGGAAATCCAAAACCAGATTTTTGATGCCCTTGCTAAATTAGAGCAAAAGCAGGGCAAGAAATTCGGTGATACGGAAAATCCCTTGCTTGTATCCGTTCGTTCCGGTGCGAGAGCATCCATGCCGGGTATGATGGATACCATCTTAAACTTAGGTTTAAATGATGTGGCAGTGGAAGGTTTTGCTAAAAAGACCGGAAACCAGAGATTTGCGTACGATTCCTACAGAAGATTTATCCAGATGTTCTCTGATGTGGTAATGGAGGTTCCCAAATCCCATTTTGAGAGAGTGCTGGATGAGGTAAAAGATAAGAAGAGAGCATCTCTTGGCAGAGGCGAGAATGAGCCGGTATTTGATACCGACCTGACTGCAGACGATCTGAAAGAGATCATTGGTATTTTTAAAGGCATCTACAAAGATGCCATGGGTTCTGAGTTCCCTCAGGAGCCCAAGGTTCAGTTGATGGAAGCAGTAAAAGCAGTATTCCGTTCCTGGGATAACGAGCGTGCCATCGTATACAGAAGGATGAATGACATTCCCGGCGATTGGGGTACCGCAGTAAATGTACAAGCCATGGTATTCGGTAACATGGGCGATACCTCCGGAACAGGTGTTGCCTTTACCCGTAATCCTTCCACAGGTGCAAAGGGTATCTATGGAGAGTACCTGATCAATGCTCAGGGCGAGGATGTGGTTGCAGGTGTTCGTACACCTCAGCCTATTACCAGACTGGAGCAGGATATGCCGGATTGCTACAAACAGTTTATGGATATTGCCAATAAGCTGGAAGAGCATTATCGCGACATGCAGGATATGGAGTTTACCATTGAGGACAAGAAGTTATACTTCCTTCAGACCAGAAACGGTAAGCGTACCGCACAGGCAGCTTTGCAGATCGCCTGCGATCTGGTAGATGAAGGCAAGATCACACCGGAAGAGGCAGTGCTCCGTATCGAGGCCAAATCCTTAGATCAGCTGCTTCATCCTACCTTTAATGCAGAAGCATTAAAGAACGGCAAAGTGATCGGACATGGTCTTCCCGCATCTCCCGGAGCGGCAGCAGGTAAGGTTTATTTCTCTGCTGAGGAAGCAAAGGATGCCCATGAGAAAAACGGTGAGAGAGTGATTTTGGTTCGTCTGGAGACTTCTCCCGAAGATATCGAAGGTATGCATGCTGCAGAAGGTATCTTGACGGTTCGCGGCGGTATGACAAGCCATGCTGCGGTTGTAGCAAGAGGTATGGGAACGGCCTGCGTATCCGGTTGTGGCGAGATCGCTATTAATGAAGAAGAAAAGGTATTTGAGCTGGCAGGCAATGTGATCAGACAGGGAGATTATATCTCCTTAGACGGTTCCACCGGCAATATCTACTTAGGAGATATTAAGACCGAAGAAGCCAGCGTTACCGGCAACTTCGGCAGGATCATGGAATGGGCGGACAAGTATCGTACCTTACAGGTGCGCACCAATGCAGATACACCTCAGGATGCAGCCAATGCTGTAAAATACGGTGCAGAAGGTATTGGTCTCTGCCGTACAGAGCATATGTTCTTTGAACCCGACAGGATTCCCAAGATCCGTCAGATGATCTTATCCAGGACCTTAGAGCAGAGAGAAAAAGCATTAAATGCGTTGATTCCTTTCCAGAAAGGTGACTTTAAAGCATTATATGAGGTTATGGAAGGCAGACCGGTTACCATCCGTTTCTTAGATCCGCCTCTTCATGAATTTGTTCCTACTGAGCAAGGCGACATTGATGACCTGGCAGTAGAGATGCTGATGAGTGCTGAAAGCGTACAGGAGATCTGCGATTCCCTTCATGAGTTCAACCCCATGATGGGTCACAGAGGGTGCCGACTGGCAGTTACCTATCCGGAGATCGCTAAGATGCAGACTCGTGCCGTAATGGAAGCCGCCATCGAGGTAAAACAGGAAAAAGGCTATGATATCGTTCCTGAGATCATGATCCCTCTGGTAGGCGAAAAGAAGGAATTGAAGTTTGTAAAAGATGTAGTTGTGGAAGTAGCAGAGCAGGTTAAGAGAGAAAAGGATTCCGATATCGAGTATCACATCGGTACCATGATCGAGATTCCCCGTGCAGCCCTTTTGGCAAATGAGATCGCACAGGAAGCAGAGTTCTTCTCCTTCGGTACCAATGACCTTACTCAGATGACCTTTGGTTTCTCCAGAGATGATGCAGGTAAGTTCTTAGGCGATTATTACCGCAACAAGATCTACGAATCCGATCCTTTTGCAAGACTGGATCAAAACGGTGTAGGACAGCTTGTTCAGATGGCTGCAGAAAAAGGACGCTCAACCAGACCGGGCATCAAGCTTGGTATCTGCGGCGAGCACGGCGGCGATCCCAGCAGCGTGGAGTTCTGCCACAAGATCGGTCTTACCTATGTGTCCTGCTCCCCTTACAGGGTTCCTATTGCAAGGCTGGCAGCAGCACAGGCAGCGATCAATGATAAGAAATAAGCAATGCAGGTTACGAATTGAAAAATCAATCTGTAATACGCAAAAGGGAAGCGATGAGCTTCCCTTTTTTTATTCAGGCTATTGCAATTATACCGGATATATGTATAATAATATAGATTTCTTACTGTTTGGTGAAAGGAGAAGTTGATAGATGCAAGAGAAAAAACTGATAGAATTTCGCAACATTGTGAAGAGTTTTGATCATCAGGTTGTTTTAAAAGGGGTCAATCTGGATATTTATGAAAATGAATTTGTAACTCTTTTGGGTCCCAGTGGATGCGGAAAGACGACTTTACTTCGGATTTTGGGAGGATTCTTAAATGCCGATGAAGGGCAAGTGATCTTCGATGGAGAGGAGATCAATGACAGACCGCCCTACGAAAGAGAAGTCAATACCGTATTTCAGAAATATGCACTGTTTCCCCATTTAAGCGTATATGAAAACATTGCATTTGGCTTAAAGATCAAGAAGATGGGAAAAGATGTGATCGAGCAGAAAGTCATGAAGATGCTGAAACTGATCGGACTTGAGGGGTATGAAAATAAAAATACCACACTTTTATCCGGCGGACAGCAGCAAAGAGTTGCCATTGCCCG
>JAFLSW010000015.1 GCA_022510725.1 Lachnospiraceae bacterium | reverse complement strand
TTGATAATATGGCACAGGGACGAAAGGCTTTGGGGCTGATCTATTCCGGGGATGCCACCTATGTGATGGCTGAAAATGAAGATATGGGATTTTATCTCCCGGAAACAGGAACCAACCTTTGGTCTGATGCCATGGTCATTCCTGCAAATGCGCAGAATCCGGAGCTGGCTCATGCATTTATTAATTTTGTCTGTGATTATGAGGGTGCCTATGATAACTCAAGTTGTGTGGGCTATACCGCAGCAAATGAAGAAGTGATGGAAGTATTGTCCGGTGAAGGCGGTGATTTTGAAGGTATCAGCGCTTATATTCCGAGAACCGATAATGATATGGACGAAGTATTTGAGTATAATGATAATACCCGAAGGGTGATCAGTAACTTGTGGAGCCGTGTAAAGATTGCGGCAAGTAATGCGGATTAATGTTGCTATTGACTTTCCACCGTTCCTGTTTTATTATGTAAACTAGGGGATAAAAGAGTTTTTCTGTCAAAGGGAGGACATTGTAATGTATAGCAGGAAAAGGATGCAAACAGCACGGACCAGGCCAACAGTGCGCCGATGGATCGCGCGGCTGCTATGTGCTGTGATGATAGGGAGTATGGTAAGCCCGGCTCTGCCAGTGCTGGCAGCAGGAGAAGAAAAGGGATTGATAGCCCAGTTCACATTTGATGATGGCGACAGGTTGGCTGATTCTTCCGGAAAGGGCGTAGAAGCGACTCTTTATAAAATTGAGAGTGGTAGTAGTAATCCTGTTGCATCTGATGATTTAAGCACTTATTTTGATGGAAGTGGCGGAGAGCAGAATGCACTTCATTTGACGGGGGATTCCTATCTGGCACTTCCGGCAGGCACTCTGAATGGTCTGACAGAGATGACTGTGGAAATGAGGATAAGATTAGAAAATCCAACTCCGAATAATTGGTTATTTTATGCGGCACCGTATGATAATGCGGCGGAAAATGAACGGCGTTACATAGGCATGTCGATAAATTATAATAGTGCCGATAATACTACAACGATTAATGTGCCACGGTATTATGAGGCAGGAAATGATCCTATCATTCAAAATACTGCCACTAACTTTCATTCGGGTGACTGGTATACGGTCAAAGCTGTATTTAAAGTTAGTTCTATGGCTTTGTATGTAAATGGCATACGAGTAAATGAAATTCCTGTGGCAAATACGGTGGCGGGTTGTTTAGGAGAGAATAATGCCATTTGGATCGGTCATTCAGGCTGGAGCAATAATACTAATTTTAGCGGTTATATTGATGATATCAAGATTTATAACTATGCCAAGGTGGATGATGTAGATGTCGGCGCCATAAATGAGAAGGATTATATCATTGCCGATGCGGTAGATCCGGATTACACTACCGTTAATATGTTTGACTACTGGATCACGGATCAAAAGGACGCTGATTCTTTTTCATCAGATAGAACTGCAGATTGGTTCATGAATACCGGAATCAATGCCGGCCATCTTTTTCTGTTTGCAGGCAGCAATGGCGTTTCGGGATTAGGTACTAATGAAACTGTAGGAGGCTGGAATAATTTTGGTGGTGATGGTCATGCAACATATGAACCTTATGACGGAATTGTAAAGAGGGTTTTAAAGGAGGGGTATCCCCAGCTGGCCATTGACGAGCTTGTTGACGGAGATGTGACGACGATTCCCGGTACATTGTCTGATAGAAGCGAGGAAAAGCGGACAGAATCCCTTGCTTATCTTTTTGATCCGGATTTTACTGATCCTAATCCTAGCAGAGCTGTTTATACTGATGTAACAGGTTTGTTCCGACTGGACGGGAACGGCTATTATTATTTCAACTCAGGTGATACTTATGCTGAGCTGAACAGATACCAGGATACCAGGCCCAAAACATCAAAGGAGGGCGAAAATCAGATCACACTGTATCGCCAAGCCTGGGATAATAATTATGACCCCAAAACGCAAACGACAACCGAGGTACTTGGTCAGTTTTTCCCTTTTAATGATTGGAGTGACCTGTTCTATGTGGGAGATGATGGGAAACTAATACAAGCAAATGGTCAAGGGGGTCAATCCACCACGGACGAACCGCTGAACCATTATTTTGGCATGACTGTGGAGACGAAGTTTCAGCAACCTGAAAATGGACGGATCATTGATGAATCAGATCCGGATAAAGAACCCCAGAAAATGGAGTTTTATTTTTCCGGCGATGATGATATATGGATCTTTATTGATGATGTGCTGGTAGCCGATCTGGGCGGCCTTCATATGCGGGTAAGCGTTACCATTGACTTTGCTACAGGAGAGATTAATTATACCGGGGATCTGAGCGGTACAACGACTGGTGGTAAGCCGCAGCCGCTGGAGAATTTTGATACAAACTTGTACGAGATGTTTCAAAAAGCCATAGAGCAAAATCCCGAGATAGAAAATACTGTAGAATGGCAGGAAGTGGATGGGAATCAATTGTTTGCCGACGGTTCCATCCATACCCTGAAGTTCTTTTACCTGGAACGGGGGAATGCAGCATCCAACTGTGCTATTTCCTTCAACCTGCACAAGATTGAAAATGAGCTGCCGGATGTGGATCCGCTGCCGGAGGAAGAGCCTGAGGATAAGCCTACAGAGCAGCCGCCAAAGGCAGATAAGCCGGAAACCGCTCCCACAGAGGAGAAACCTGCAGATGATCCGGCAAAGCAGCCGACAGCCGATAAAGTCACTGTTTCGGGCAACGGTGCTGCTCCTAAAACCGGTGATAGTGCAAGACCGGACCTGTGGCTTGCCTTATCAGCCGTCGGTGGGGCAGGGGTCATCGGTGTGACCACAGCTTACTACATTCGAAAGCGTAGAAAGAAACAACAATAAAATAGTTGTATCAAGACCCCGCTGGCAGCCTGTCAGCGGGGTTAAAATATGTTGCCGGTTTTTATCATATGAATTGTGTTATAGAAATAAGCCCTCCGTTGTGATAAGATAAACATATGCTGACAGAAAAGAGGTGCAGGGTATGTATCGTATCGCTCTCTGCGATGATGAACAGGCAGAAGTTATCAGGAACAAAGAGATGTTAAGTATCTATAAGAAAGTCCATCCTGAACTGGATTTTGAAATAGGAACATTTGACAATGCACAGAAGATGCTTTTGAAGATAGAAGAAGGTTATACGCCGGACCTGATCCTGATGGATATTTATATGGAAGGAAAAACAGGAATGGAGGCGGCAAGAGAACTCCGTGAGAAGGGAAGCAAAAGCAGGATCCTTTTTTTGACTACTTCTGAGGAACATGCGGTGGAAGCATTTCGTTTGGAGGCGGCTCAATATCTGGTAAAGCCGGTTTCAAAAGCAGACCTGTTTCCTGTATTAGACAGACAGCTTCAGCTTTTGGATGGAGAAAAACAGAAATATGTAGCATTAGAAATGAATAATAAGACCTTTCGGGTAATGGTGCGTGACATTGTATATTGTGAGGCACAGGGAAAGCGCCAGTATCTGTATATGACGGATGGCACCCATTTTTCTATTCACATGTCCATGACGAAGCTGGAGGAACTGTTTGTGCCCTATCAGGAGATTATCAGAATCGGAAAATGGTATATCATCAATATGGATCATGTGGAGGGATTGGACAGTCAATCGGTGAAAATGGATAACGGACAGCAGTTATATTTGCCCAGAGGGGCTTATCAGGCTCTGAGAGCGCAATATATTGCTTATTACACGGAGGTATTGCCATGAGTATACTTGGCATATTAACAGGTATTTTGGCCAATAACATCTTTCATTGTATATGGTTTTCCTGTCTCGTACCGGAGCCGAAGCACAATAAAAAGAAGACAGGATCTATTGTCATAGGAACCTCTATTCTCTATACAGTTGTGGCACTGGCAATATGCGTAGCATCGTTTCAGATCCTTCCTGTTCCTGTAGGAATCTTTTTAGGGTATCTGGCGGAACTGCTTTTATACGGCTTGATGTACTGTTTTTTGTTATCAGCCTCCCATCCTGTGAAGTCATTGTTCCTTTTTACCGAGTATTGCAGCATACATACGATCATCATCATTATTGTTTCCGTTGTGGTAAATGTTTACACATTAGGGAATCCGGTTGTCTGGATCCTTCGGGCCTTACTGAATGTGGCAGTCCTGATTCCTTATCTGCTTTTTTTCAGGGAAAAGCTGTTTCGGATGTATCGGGAAATCAGGAGCAGTTATGGGATCATCAGCTTTATTTCTATTATGTGTTATTTGATCCAGTCTTTATTTTGGTTCTATAATATGCGAATGGGAAAACGGGAACTGTTTTTTGATGTGCTGCTTTTGGTTTCCTGCGGCTTTACCATAGCAGTATATGTGGTATTGTTCCGATATATGGCCCAATCAGACCGTATTAACAGAATAAAACAATTGCAGGCTAATGAAAAATTTCTGCAGGCACAGATTGATTCCTATAAAAAAATAGGCGAAAATGCAAAGCAGACAAGACATGATTTCAGGCATCACAGCATAGTTCTTACAGAATATGCAAAGAATCAGGATTACAAGGGGATTCTTTCCTATCTGGAAGAGTATAATGAAAAAGAACGGAAGAAATACCAACTGGCTTTCTGTAAAAATCATGCGGCCGATACGGTATTGGCCGCCTATGCCAGCAGATGTGAACAAAACGGCATAGAGATCAGTGCAGATGTGTGGTTAGAGGAAACAGAAGGCGTTTCCGATTATGATCTGGTAACGATTCTTGCCAATATCCTGGAAAATGCCGTTAACGGGTGCATGGAGACAGAAGGAAAACGCAGAATGGAAATCACGGTTGGATCCAAAGGCAGTAAACTGGTTATCGTATGTAAAAATACCTGTGCCGATGATATCCTCTTTGAGAATGGACTACCTAAAAATAAAGAGAGGGAAGGCATCGGCGTGGAGAGTATCTTGAGTACGGCATCCAAATACGGAGGTGTGGTGGACTTTTTTGCTGCAGAAGGCACTTTTGTCTGCCAGGTGATATTGGGAAATAGGTCAAAAGGTTTACATAATGCATAAAAAGTGCATTTCATTCCTCTAAAAATGCAGTTTATTCCCCAAGGGTTGTAAAAAATCAGCAAATTGCTATAATCATCACATGTGGATCAGTTAACATCACCCATACATATATATACCTAAAGCGAAGAGACCGTTCCTATGGAGCGGTTTCTTTGCTTTTGTACAAAAGGGGTGTGGGATCAGCAGTTGGCAAGGGCTCGCTTGCAAGACATGGCAGGATTAGATATAATAATATATAATATCTAGAACTTTTTGGCATAAAAAATGACAGGAGGAAGTTCAAAATGTCTAACAATGTACAGAATACAGATGCAACAAGAGAAGCGCATGCAGCGAATATGGTATTTCCCATTGGCGCACCCAATGATGCTTATGCAAGGTTTTTCATTGGTCAGAGCTATCTGGCTCCGGTTTCTAACGAACAGGTAGGCATTTTTAATGTTACCTTTGAGCCGGGATGCCGCAACAACTGGCACATTCATCATGCTGATAAGGGCGGCGGACAGATTTTGGTGTGTTTAGCAGGCCGGGGGTATTATCAGGAATGGGGAAAAGATGCCATAGAGCTGCATCCGGGAGATTGTGTCAATATCCCTGTGGGAGTGAAGCATTGGCATGGCGCTGCACCGGACAGTTGGTTTTCTCATCTGGCGGTGGAAGTTCCGGGAGAAAACGGTTCTAATGAGTGGTTGGAAGAAGTGACTGATGAGCAATATGGCGCAGTGAAATCATGACAAATAGGAATCATCGTGGTACAATGATTTCCCATAAGAGAGGAGCACAGTTCATATTTTATGATACTGTGCTCCTTTTTTACTCCGGTTTATGAAGTTGTATTATCGTATGATCTGTACGGTAAAGGCCGTTGTCTGCGGAGGGATGCTTGCAGTCATAAAGGATGCATGCACCACTCTGACCCGGAACCCCGGGTGCAATGACGAAAGTCTGATCCGCCTTCCGAAAAGATCTAAGATAACCGTATCAGATGTCATGTTGAACCGAAGGACAGAAGAGGGATTTTGATTTTGTAAAACCAAGATGAAACCATCCCGGGTATTCACATCTAAAATTCTGCCGGTTGTGGTAATATTCTGACTTGCCCGTCTGACAACCCGTATGAAAAATGCCTGTGCCTGAGGCGGAATGCTTCTTGTCATGGCGGAGGAAAAGCTGGCATCAACAGTCATGCCCCGCCGCAGTTCATCGGCACGGATATTCCTGCCTCGTTCATCATAGATATCGGTATCCTGATTGACCACCAGACGGACAGAATTTGCAGCTCCCCTGCCGCCGATACGGTCATGATATGCAATCGTTACCAAAGTGGTATTGCGTTCACGGGAGATTCCTTCGATCACTGCAGAAAATACCCGGATCACATTCCGGTTTGGCGGCGAAAATGGCCCTTGATCATTTTTAAAGTCCATATCAATACCTGTTATTTGTTTTTGTTAATAGTATATGCGAAGAAGGGCAATTGTCCACAAAGATGGAGGGTAGAGTTATATTTAAAAGGAGTACTGTTCTGAATTTATAGAACTGCACTCCTAATTTTGTATTTCTTCACCATATTCATAAATTGTGTCACTAGGAATATCAATATAGTCATTCCAAAAGACACAAGTTCTGCTCTCATCAAGTTGTACTTGCTCAAAAAGACCTTGTACTTTTTTTAAATCGTCATATCCTTTTATGGTATCAATATCACTATTGACATCATATATGCACCTCTTACCATCATCAAATATAACATGTAAGAAGTACCCTTTTATGGGTTCTATACTTTTTATTCGAGGTATCATTTATCATTCCTCCATAGTATAAGTCATAATGGTGGTAATTTTTTTATGTTCTGAGTATCCCACATTTCCAATAATTCCATCTGATTTTGGTTCAACCATTCCAGGACAAGTTCTTGAGCACGAGTGGGTAAATCACCTTCTGTCATTTTCAGAGTTTTTAAATCGAATATACCAATATGTTCTCCATACATAGCATGAATGTGACCAGGTTCGTGCTCCTTGGGTTTAAAAAACATTTTTATTGTGATTCCGTAGAATCTGCTTATTTCCGGCATCTTTTCTTCCTCTCTTTCTCTTAATTTGAATAGTGAAATCATCTATGATATGAAAAACAGAGAAAGAAAAGGACGCTGTTTCGTCATAGAAATCTCATGGCAATACCGAATGGCTTGCCGCAGTGAATAAAAAATGTACGGTCATTATACATGGTACATTCTATGAAGTCAATGAATTTTTATCTAATTCTTGTAAATGTTTACAAAATGTTAGCATTGTATTTTTCCTTCCCCTCAGATATAATAAATATAACTATAAATGTGCGATCATAGTCGATAGTTGCTTTGGAGGAAAACGATGTATCATTGTAATTTACACATTTATTTAATAAGCACTCAAAATGATCTGTTTGAAGTACTGAAGAAGGCAGAACCTCTTGAACATTTTACGCATGAACTGGAGAAGAGCGATGCGCCGGAAAAAGAGAAGATCGAAAAAGCGGATGTGATCTTTGCAGACTTGCAGGGCGCAAATGCCGTAGAGACCCTTGCATTATTGCGCACCTATAAAAAAGAGTCGGCAGAACTGATCCTGCTTGTAGAAAAAGGACAGGCAGATCAGCTTATGGTTGAAGATCTGTCGGCAGTAAAGGATATATGGATCATGCCGTTATCTGAAAAAGAAATGGCATTTCGTTTTGGAAGATGGCTGGAGACCTATAAGATGGGCAAGGATTATTGGCAGACACAGACCTATCTTGATACCACTATCAACAGCGTTCCTCACATGATCTGGTACAAGGATAAAGAAGGCGCCCATATGAAGGTTAATGAGTCCTTCTGTAAGATCGTCAATAAGACCATGGAGCAGATCAAGGGAAGAGGGCACTATTATATCTGGGACATTGATCCGGAAGAATATGCCAAAGGTGAGTTTATCTGCATGGAGTCGGAATATGAGGTCATGGAGAAAAGGGAGACATGCGTCTTTGATGAAGATGTCAAGATCGGTGACGGGATGAGAAACTTAAAGACCTACAAATCTCCTCTTTTTGATCTGGACGGAAGCGTTATGGGAACGGTAGGTGTTGCCGTTGATATCACCCAGGAGCTTTTATACCAGAAAATGATGGTCAAGAATGCCAATACAGACTTCTTAACCGGTCTTTATAACCGGAGATATGTATATCAATTTGTGGAAGTGATGGAAGAGAAGCATTTTACCATCTTCTGTATTGACTTAAATAATTTTAAAGGCATCAATGATATGTATGGTCATCAGGAAGGTGACAATGCATTGATTCTGACAGCCCGTACCTTGGAAAAAACGGTGCCTGAGGATCTGGTTGCCAGAACAGGCGGCGATGAATTCATGGTACTTTCCATTGGGGAGTGCTCATCTGCCGAAATAGAAGCAAAGCGAAGACTGTTGGAAAAGACCCTGGACGAGGCATATCGCAGAGAGAAAAATCTCCAGACTATTTCCGCCAGCATAGGTGCGGCCCATTCCGGCGAAGGAAAAGAAGGATTTGATGCCCTTATGGGAGAGGCGGATACCATTATGTATGCAGTGAAAGAGAAAAAGAAACATGGCTAAGATTCGTTCCTTTTTTAAGCGCGAACCTGTATTTGTGATCTCCTTTTTGGCGGCGGTCATAAGCAGCTTTTTTGTACATCCCGATGCAAAATACATAGATTATCTGGATTTTCGTACCCTTGCCCTTTTATATTCCCTTATGATCGTTGTAGCAGGGCTTAGAAAGGCAGGGGTATTTACCACTTTAGCGCGTACCCTGTGTCTGCGGGCAAAAAGCACCCGTGCCATAGGGCTCATTTTGGTAGGGCTTTGTTTCTTTAGCTCCATGTTTCTTACCAATGATGTGGCGTTGCTTACCTTTGTTCCCTTTAGCGTTGTGGTGTTGGGAATGGCAGGGCGCAGGCAGGATTTGATCAGGATCGTTGTGCTGCAGACAGTAGCTGCCAATTTAGGCAGCATGCTGACACCGGTGGGAAATCCCCAAAGTCTGTATCTCTATTCTTTTTATAACATTCCTTTTTTAACATTTTTGTCCATTACATTTCCTGTATGGCTTTTATCTTTGATCGTGCTGCTGGCAATATGCCTGTTTACAAAAAGGCTGCCGATCACTCCTTCTTTTGAGGAAGATACAGGGATGAATCGGAAAGCTTTATGGGTCTATCTGATCCTGTTTGGCATTTGTATGCTGACAGTGCTTCGGTTTTTGGACTGGCCTATTATGCTGGCGGTCATTTTGATCGTGTTGCTGATCTCCCAGCGAAAAACTATTTTGGAAGCGGATTTTATGCTTCTTTTGACCTTTGTGGCATTTTTTATCTTTGCCGGAAATCTTGCCCGGATCGATGCAGTTAATCACATGCTGCAATCCTTACTATCGGGCAGGGAATACTGGGTAACCCTGCTGACAAGCCAGATCATAAGCAATGTGCCTGCCGCACTTTTGCTTTCCAACTTTACGGGGGATATGAAATCCCTTCTTCTGGCAGTTAATATCGGAAGCCTGGGTACACCCATAGCCAGTCTTGCCAGTCTGATCAGTTTAAAGCTGTATACCCAGACGGAAGAGGCCAATGTGAGGAAATTTCTTTTAGAGTTTACCATCGTGAATGTGGGGCTGTTGGCAGTGCTTTCTGTTTTTCAGGCATTTGTTATATAAAGGGATTATTACTTAAAATATAGGATAGTGAAATTGTGTAAGGAGGATTCAGATCATGGTTGATGTAAAAGGGAAATGGGCGTTTATTACAGGTGCAAGCAGAGGAATCGGATATCAGGCTGCTTTGTTTATGGCAGGGCAGGGGTGTAATCTTGTTCTGCACAGCCGGAAACCAGAGCATTGTGACAAAGTATTAAAAGAGGTCTTAGGGCTTGGCGTAGAGGCCTATGTAGTTACGGCTGAGCTTTCCGATCTTGCACAGGTGGAAAGCATGCTGACATCTATAGATGAAAAAGGCACACAGATAGACATTGTCTTAAATAATGCGGGAATTCAGATCGCATACAGAGAGGAATATCTGAAGACGCCTATGTCCGATTACGATATCAGTTTTCGTGTCAATACCATGGCGCCCATGGTGATCTGTTATCACTTCCTTCCTCGAATGGAGGCAAGAGGTTTTGGCAGGATCGTCAACACCACCAGCGGCATTGCCCTTGAACCCCAGCAGGCCGGCTACTCCGCCAGCAAAGCTGCCCTTGATAAAGTGACCATTGATCTGGGTTCCAAATATGAAGGAACGGATGTGTGCATCAATCTGGCAGATCCGGGATGGTGTAGAACAGATCTGGGAGGATCTGCCGCACCTAATGCTCCCGAAAGTGCCATACCCGGCGTTGTTGTGGGCGCTTTTGTAGATGACAAAAAGTCCGGCAGACTTTTTTCGGCAGCAGATTTTTATGGCCTGAGCCTGGAAGAAGCTGTTTTAAAAGCAGAAAAGAGTGACTATTGATCATACCAGGGGAATATGTTAGTTTTAAAGAAAGTTTAAAAGGGAAGGAAAGAAAAATTTGACGGAACAAAATAAAAGTGCAGAAGGTCAACAAAAGAAGGGGATATCTGTAAAGGTAATTTTGAAGTTTATATGGGAATATCTGATGTTGGCGGCAGGAGCGGCAATTGCCGCTTTTGCCATTGAGGAATTTCTGGTACCCTGTACCATTTTGGATGGCGGCGTCGTAGGTATCAGTATCATGATCAATAACCGGACGGGAGTTAGCCTGGGCTTATTGACCTTGATCTTAAATGTTCCCTTTTTGATCATTGGCTATAGAGTATTAAACAAACAGTTCCTTGTGAAAGCCAGTTTGTCCATGCTGATGTTTTCCGGCTTTCTGGAGGTATTTGCACCTTTAAAAAGCGCTACCCATGATTATCTTTTGGCAGTGTGCTTTGGCGGCATCGTTCTTGGTATTGGCGTAGGTTTGGTCATTTCCTTCGGAGGCTGTCTGGACGGAACGGAAACCGTTGCCATTTTGTTAAACCGTAAGTATAAGCTGCCGGTTGGAAAGGTAGTATTGATGTTCAATGTGATCATCTTTTCCACAGCCGGATTCCTCTTTGGCTTTGATAGGGCAATGTACAGTCTGCTTACATACTACATTACATCCAAGGTATTGGATTTCATGGAAGACGGCATGAACCAGGCAAAAGCGGCCATGATTATTACCAATGAAGGTAGAGAGATCGCGGATATGATCTATAAGCAGATGGGCCGTACCGTGACGCTTCTGGAAGGAGAAGGATTGATCAGCGGCAAAAAAGTCGTGCTTTACTGCGTACTGAGCCGTTTTGAAGTATATGAATTAAAGAAGCTGATCAATGAAGCGGATGCCAGTGCATTTATTGCCATCAATGATGTTTCTGAGATCATAGGCAATCACATCAAGAAAAAAGGGTGAAAGGGTGTTTTGAACAAATGAACGATCGTGATAAAAAAGCTGTTATCATAACATGGTGTCTTGTGGGATTGAATTATGGGACAGTCTTGCAGGCTTATGCCATGCAGAGTGTTTTGAAGCGTTTGGGAATTTCTCCGGTAACTGTTTCCTGGTGTTCTAAAGAAACGCGTAAACTGTTTTGGAGTAAATCCAATGTAAATTTTATTTCCTGGATGAAATTTCAATATTTCGTATCTAGATACATGGGGCCTGTATTTCAATGTGACAGAAGAGAAAAAGCAGAGGCAATATCAAAAGGATGTGATATTCTCATCTGCGGCAGCGATCAGATATGGAATCCTAAGGTTTTTGATGGAGAAAATGTCTATACCCTGGATTTTGGAGATAAAGGTGTTAAGAAAATTGCTTATGCGGCGAGTATGGCAACTGGTAATTTGTCAAAGAAAAACGAAATGATCTTGGATCAGATGATATCAAGTATAAAAAAGATAGATCATATTTCTGTCAGGGAAACGGATTCCCGGGATATACTGAGTCAGAAAATGGAAAATCCTATAGAAGTTGTATTGGATCCCACACTGCTCATATCAAGAGATGAATGGCTTAAAATAAGCTGCAAAAGAATGAAAAAAAAGAACTATATTTTGGTATATGCTTTGGGAGAAATCAAAGCATATAGAGCTTATATCAAAAAAATAGCGAGCAAGTATGGCATTGATCAGATTCTATGGTTAAATCTGGTAAAATATCAAAGCTTTGAGGATAAAAGAGTAAAAGCATTGGATCCGGTCACGCCTCAGGAATTTTTGGGATATATCCGTGATGCAGCTATTGTTTTTACAGATTCTTTTCATGCGGTAGCCTTTTCCGTTAATCTTCAGAAAGATTTTTATGTAATAGACAGAAGATTTAATCTGAGACAAAAAGAGAAGGACACCCGCATTGATGATATTTTAGAACGATTGGGCCTGGAAAAAAGAAAAGTCAGATGTATTCAGGATATTGATCATATTGAAAAGGTTATTGATTATGCTCCGGTAAATATCAAATTGCAATCGGAAAGAGAAAAGTCCATGGAGTTTCTTAAGAATGCTTTGTTTGAGAAATAGAATTATAAAGAATTATCATTCAGGGAGGAGAACCGATGGAAGGAATTACAGAACCTGACAAATGTACGGGATGCAAAATCTGTGCAGATATTTGTCCGCATCAGGCAATAGAATACAGAGATGATCAGGATGGATTTTGGTATCCTCATATTGATAAAGAACATTGTGTGGATTGCGGTAAATGCGTCAGATCCTGTCCGGAAAACAACGAGTATACAAATGACAATATAAATCCCAAAGTCTTTTCCGCTTGGCATAAAGCAGATGATATCAGGATGAAAAGTACCTCCGGGGGAGTGTTTTTTGCATTGGCAAAGACAGTCATTGATCAAGGCGGATATGTAGCAGGCTGTGCTTATAGTGCAGACTATAAAAGCGCATATCATATGGTTATACATAAAGTTGAAGATTTAGATCAATTGATGATATCGAAATATCTGCAAAGTGATACAAGGCAGATATATAGGGAAATCAAAAAATTACTGGGAGAAGGTATGCCGGTGCTCTTTTCCGGAACTTCCTGTCAGGTAAATGCTTTATACCAATATTTGGGAGATAAGGTTTCCAATCTATATACAATGGATCTTATTTGTCACGGTGTGAATTCGCCGAAAGCTTTTGCTGCCTACATATCAGAGCAGGAGAAAAGAAATAAATCCAAAGTCAGTGCGCTTTCTCTTAGGGACAAGCGACAGGGGTGGCTGAAGTCCGGCACCTATATGGAGTTTGAAAATGGAAAAACCTATTTTGCGGTTAATGAAGAAGACCTTTGGAGTCAAGGGTTTTTAAAGCATTTATATATGAGGAAGTCCTGTTATAAGTGCCGCTATAGGAGATTTCCCCGCGTGGCGGATATAACGGTGGGAGACTACTGGGGAATTACAAATGTCAGTAGCAGCAGTCTACATAAAGGGGTATCTGCCGTGCTGCTTAATTCACAAAAAGGAGAACAGCTTTTTGAGGAAGCAAAGAAAGAATTGATCTTTAAAGAAACCAGTCTGCTCTCTGTACGGAAAAGAAATAGCATTCTGGAAAAGGAAACAGTATTACCAAAAGAACGGTCTGAGTTTTCAGATTTGTTAAATAAATATTCTTTTAGCAAGGCTGTGAATAAATGTTGTGCATCTATGGAGCAAGAAAGGAGAACAGGTTATATGAAAAAAGGTGTTGTATCTTTTGTCTCGGGAGGTTTAGGGGCAGCCATAGGAGCTGCTGCAGTCAATCAGGTCAGAAAGAAAGAACTACAGGAAAATGATGAATTGCTCAAAAAAAATATACAATTTTATTCCATTCTGGTTCAGTGGCTCACATTAAAACAACGGAATATCAGGTTGGATCAGTATTTTAAGAAGAATCATTATAAAACGATCGCCATATATGGCATGAAGGAATTGGGAGAGAGACTCTATTACGAGTTAAAAGACAGCGATATTGATGTTTTGTATGCCATTGATAAAAATCCTGATGGCTTATGTGAAGAAATAAAAGTCGTTCCTCCCGAAGAAGGTCTGGAAAAGGTGGATGTTATCGTTGTAACCGCAACCTATTATTTTTATGATATTCAAGAAGAATTGGAAACCTATACAGATTGTCCCATTATTTCGCTGGAAGATGTTGTTTTTGAATGTGAATAGATAAAAAATATTTGTCAAATAAAGGTAAACAGAAACAAACCGGAGGGATGATCGATGGACAAAAGAGAATTGGTCAGTGTTATTGTACCGATTTATAATGCGGAAAAATGTCTCTATCAATGTATAAAGAGTATTTTGGATCAAACTTATGCAGATATAGAAGTGGTTTTGGTTAATGACGGATCCACGGACAATTCCTTAGAGATATGTCGTTCCTTTGCCGACAATGACAGCCGAATCAAAATAATAGATCAGGAGAACGGAGGAATCGTCAGTGCCAGAAAAGCAGGATTGCTGGCATCATCCGGTAAATATATAGGATGGGTAGATGCAGATGATTGGATCGAAGAAGACTATATAAGGCAGCTTGTCAAAGCACAGAGGGAAGGGGATGCAGATATCGTTGCCGCCGGACATTATCGTGTTATGGGGGATAAAGAAAATAAAGCTTTCAATAATATTCCCACAGGCACCTATTCTCCGGAGATGATTTTGTCCAATATGTTATATTATGGGGAGTTTTTTAAATTCGGAATCTATTCATACCTGTGGAACAAGCTTTTTAAAAGGGATATTCTTGAAAAAGTCCTTCTTGGTATTGATGAGTATATAAGCGGATTAGAAGATGCCGCAACAGTTTATCCCGGCATTTTGGAGGCAAAAAAAATCGCTGTTACCGATATATGCTGTTATCATTATGTGCAAAATCCGGGAAGTTTTGTAAGAAGTACAAGAAAAGATGATAAAGAATATTTGAAAGCTTTCTATGATCATATGTATAAAGCCTTTAAAAATAAAGGGGTAGATCATATTTTAGTACCGCAGCTGGATATGTATTACAAATTCTTGGTTCTGACGAGAAAAATAGATCTATTTGACCTCCATTGTCCTGTCCTTGACAAAAACACTGTACTTTATCCTTATGGAGGAATAAAGAAAGGATGCAGGGTGGTCATATATGGAGCAGGCGTGATGGGAGAAAAGTTGGTACAATGTATGAATCAGGAGCAGATTGCTGTTCCGGTTCTCTGGGTGGATCAGAATTATTCTTATTATCAAAGCTGGGGTATGGAAGTGGAGCATCCTCAAAAGCTGGCTTCATTAAACGAATCGGATTATGATCACATATTGATTGCAAATGCCGTTTCTAAAACAGCACAGCAGATTCGAAGCTATCTGGTGGAACAGTTGAGCATTCCCGGGGACAAGATCCGATGGCTGTCTCAAGACTTTATTGATGAAAAAATAATGATAAACCAGTAAAGAAAATTTGCAAGAAAACACTTGCCAAATCCACAAAAATCCGATACAATCTCTATGGTTTCGGAAAGGTCAACCCCATGGACTGTGCCGGGACCGTATCACAACTTCATATAGAAAAGAAAGGAAGAAAACACAATGAAAAAAAGATTGAAAACACTCTTTTTGCTGTTTGTGTTGACAACACTTACTATTGCACTGAGCGGATGCGCAGGCGACAAGGAGGATGATGGCTCTTCTTCCATTACCATCGGTATTCCCCAGGACCTTGACAGTCTTGACCCCCACAAAGCAGTGGCGGCAGGAACGAAAGAGGTGCTCTTCAACATTTTTGAGGGACTGGTGAAACCGGATAGCGAAGGTAATTTAGTTCCTGCTGTTGCAAGTGAGGTGATTCCCAGTGAGGATGGTAAGGTCTACACATTCACGCTAAGGGAAGGAGTCTTATTCCATGACGGATCTGTTGTAACGGTAGAGGATGTGAAGTATTCACTGGAACGCTGCGCCGATACCAGCAACGGAGATCCGCTGGTACCGGCGTTTTCTAATATTGAAAACATTGAAACACCGGATGAAGCAACCATCATCGTTACCTTAAAGGAGCCGGATACGGATTTCTTAGCTTACATGACTACGGCGATCATTCCTGCTTCCAATGCAAGCCCGGAAACAGATCCCATCGGAACCGGCCCTTACAAATATGTATCCTGGACACCCCAGGAAGAGGTGATCTTGGTAAGAAATGATGATTACTGGGGAACACCTGCCCATATTGAAAATATAACCATCAAGATCATTGCAGATACAGATGCTATCATCACCGGCTTAAATGCAGGTTCCATCGATTTTTATGCAAGGCTTTCTTCTGCACAGGTGGATCAGCTTAGCGATAACTTTGAGATCTATGAAGGAACCATGAATCTGGTACAGGCACTATATCTGAACAATGATGAAGCCCCCTTTGATGATGTAAGGGTAAGACAGGCTCTTTGCTATGCCATTGATCCCCAGGAGATCATGGATCTGATCTTTGATGGAAAGGGTACAGAGCTGGGATCTTCCATGTTCCCTGCCTTTTCCAAATACTATATGGAAGAGCTGAATCATACCTATGATCAGGATATTGATAAGGCCAAGGAATTGCTGGCAGATGCAGGCTATCCCGATGGATTTTCCTTTACCATTACGGTGCCTTCCAACTATCAGCCTCATATTGATACGGCACAGGTGCTGGTAGAGCAGTTTAAGGCAATCGGTGTAGATGCGAAGATCAACCTGGTGGAATGGGATTCCTGGCTCAGTGATGTATATGGCGGCAGACAGTTCCAGTCTACCGTAGTGGGCGTGGATGCCTCTACCTTAACGGCAAGCGCATTGTTGTCCAGATTTGTGTCCGATGCCTCTAATAATTTTATCAACTATGATAATGCGGCATATGATGCAGCTTATGCCAGGGCAATGGGTACCACAGATGATGCGGAAAGAGTAGCGGCATATAAAGAATGTGAGACGATCTTAAGCGAAGATGCAGCCAATGTTTATATTCAGGACCTGGCTGAATTTGTAGCCATTAACAAGAAATATGCAGGCTATGAGTTTTATCCTTTGTATGTACAGGATTTCTCAAAGCTTTACATTGTAGAAGAATAAAAAGATTTTTAGTAAGCATGGGGTAACTAAAAAATATCAGAAAGGAGGAAGGCATATGAAACAGCTGGGCAAAAGGGGTATAACCATGATCGTCACGCTGGTAGTCGTATCCTTCCTCGTTTTTCTTGCCTTTGATGTGATTCCGGGAGATGCGGCAACCAGCAAGCTGGGCACACAGGCTACACCGGAACGAGTGGAGGCTTTGCGGGAAGAGATGGGATTAAACAGACCCTTCCTGGTTCGGTATGGAACATGGCTTGCCGGTTTTGTTAAAGGGGATATGGGAACTTCCTACAGCTATTCCCGGCCGGTAAAAGGCATGGTGGCGGATAAAGTGCCCATCACCGTAACCCTTATGGTATTGGCATTTATATTGGTTGTAGCCATATCCATTCCTTTGGGCATTTATGCGGCAAGGTATCAGGGACGATTTTTAGACCGGCTGATCGGTGTGATAGATCAGATCATTATGGCGGTTCCGCCTTTTTTTTCGGGGATTATCATTACTGTTTTATTTGGCGTTCTGTTAAAGTGGTTTACACCGGGAGGCTTTGTCTCCTATACCAAAAACTGGGGCGCTTTTTTGGGTTATATGATCTTTCCGGCCATTGCCATCGCTTTGCCCAAGATCGCCATGGCGGTGAAGCTGCTTCGTACCTCCATTTTAGAGGAGATAGGAAAGGATTATGTGCGGACCGCATACAGCAGGGGAAACAAAACAAAACAGGTTTTATACCGCCATGTATTAAAAAATGCCCTGATTCCGGTCATTACTTTTTTAGGCATGGCATTGTCCGATATGGTGGCAGGAAGCATCATCATAGAACAGGTATTTAATATTCCCGGTTTGGGACGGATCTTGTTAACATCCATTTCCAATCGGGATTATCCTGTGGTGGAAGCCATTATCATGCTGATTGCAGCTCTTGTTATTATTGTAAATTTTGTAGTGGATGCATTGTATCGTGTGATCGATCCCAGAATGCGCAGATCATAAAGTACCTGAGAAGGAAGTATGGGAATGATAAAAAAGAAAAAGAAAAACTTTAACTTCATAGCGGGTATGATCTTAGTCAGTCTGACTTTGATCCTTTTACTCTGGGGTATGATCGGCACGCCCTATGATCCGGATACCATGGACAATTCCCTAAAATTTACAGGGGCTTCCGTCAGTCATTTCATGGGTTGTGACCATTTTGGCAGGGATATATTCAGCAGAGTCCTTAAGGGAATCGGAAATACCTTTACCGTTGCTTTGGGAACTGTGTTCATCGGTACTGTGGCAGGGATCATATTGGGCGGTTTCTGCGGCTATTTTGGCGGATTGTTAGATGAGGTGCTGATGCGTTTAAACGATGCGGTCTTTGCTTTTCCCAGCATCTTTTTGGCATTGGTGGTGATCTGTCTCATCGGACCGGGTAAATATAATGTGATCCTGGCATTGGGCATTGCCTTTATTCCCAGCTTTGCCAGAATCGTGCGCAGCGAATTTATGAAGGAAAAGAATAAGGAGTATGTGCAAAGTGCCAAAGTCATGGGTGCAGGCAGTCTGCGTATCATGTTCTTTCACATTCTGCCCAATGCTTTTCCTGTCATCTTATCTTCGGTCATGATCGGTTTTAACAATGCGGTGATCGCAGAAGCGGGATTATCTTATCTGGGGATCGGCGTGCAGCCTCCGGATGCCAGTCTGGGCGCCATGCTGTCCGATGCGCAGACTTATTTATACAGCACACCCTATATGGCAGTTTTCCCGGGAGCAGTCATGGTGATGATGATACTGGGATTTGGATTATTGGCAACAGGAATGGAGAAATAGATGGGTCAGGAAAAACTTTTAGAGATCAACCATCTGAATATTGAGTTTCATGACCATGCCCTGCCGGAAACGGTAGTGGAGGATTTCAGTCTTTCCATGACAAAAGGAGAGATTTTGGGAATTGTAGGCGAATCCGGTTCGGGAAAGACCATGAGCGCTTTGGCAGTTGCAGGCTTGTTAAATCGAAAAGACATGAAAAAAAGCGGGGAGATCCTCTTTGGAGGAGAAAATCTGTTGACCTGTGAGAGAAAGCGTCTGCGGGAATTCCAGGGGAAGGATATTTCCGTCATCTTTCAGGAACCTATGACCAGTTTGAATCCGGTGCTAAAGATCGGCATGCAGATCGAAGAGAGCCTTCGTCTGCATACGGACCTGACGGGGGAAGAGCGGAGGGAAAGGGCACTTTCTTACATGAGGGAGGTAGAGTTAAAGGACGAGGTCTATGACTGGTATCCCCATGAGCTGTCGGGAGGCATGCGGCAGCGAGCCATGATCGCAGCAGCCATGGTCTGCGAACCGGCCCTTTTGATCGCGGATGAACCTACCACGGCTTTGGATGTGACGGTACAGGAGCAGATCATAGAGCTTTTGTTGCGGTTAAATAAAGAAAAGCAGACAGCCATTTTATTTATTTCCCATGATCTCAGCTTGGTTAAAAAACTCTGTCATAGGGTTATTGTTATGGAGAAGGGTAAGATGGTGGAAGAAGGAGAAACGGAAGAAGTCTTCTTACATCCGAAGCATCCTTATACCAGACAGCTCATCAGTGCCATTCCCAAAATAGAAAAGAAAAATGATTTCGGACAAGAAACAGGCAAAGAAGCTGATGAAACAGCAGCCCCTTTGTTAAAGGCTTCCAACCTGAATGTTTTCTACAGAACTGAGAAGCCGGGGGCAGGCAGATTAAGACAGGTACTTTTCGATGTTTCCCTTGAAATGAAGCAGGGAGAGATCCTGGGACTTGTAGGAGAAAGCGGCAGTGGAAAATCCACTTTGGCAAAAGCCATCATCGGATTGAATAAAAATATAGAGGGAGAGCTCCAAAAGCAGGAAGGCAGTATCTCCATGATCTTTCAGGACCCCTATAGTTCCCTGAATCCTGCTAAAAAGGTGGGCTGGATCTTACAGGAAGTATTGAGAATAAAAGGCGGGTACAGCAAAGAGGAGCGTTTAAAGGCAGCATCTGAAATAGTAAACAAGGTGGGATTGGATGATAGCTTTTTAGATAGATATCCCAGACAGCTTTCGGGGGGTCAGAGGCAGCGCATCAGCATTGCCATAGCCCTGCTCCAAGAACCCTTACTGCTCATAGCCGATGAGCCGGTTTCCGCTTTGGATGTGACCATACAGGCTCAGATCATAGAGCTTTTGAAAAAACTGCAAAAGGAAATGCAGCTTTCCATCTTACTCATTTCACACGATCTGCGTGTGGTATACGGCATGTGCGACAGAGTCATGGTATTAAAGGATGGCTGCGTGGTAGAGGAAGGGGTATCGGAAGAAGTATACAGTGATCCCAAGGCTGACTATACCAAGGAATTATTGCAGGCGGCGGGAATTTCACTATAAACATTTCCCTCTTTTTGCCGATATATGTAATAACAAAACAATTTCCACTTAAGGCAAAGGAAGGCGGTGAGTCGGATGCGTATAGAAGCAATTGGGGGAGTTAGTTATCCTACCTATCCCATACAACCTATCAAAAGGGTAGAACTGGAAACAGTCAGACAGCAGGATGAAATCAAAAAACAGCAGGAGAATGAGATTCCTGTTCCCGCATCTGTTACCACTGCTGCAGTGCCTGACAACCGACCTAAGACCGCAGACCTGGAAAATATTTCCCTTACCTTTAATGCGGGAGAGACATTCGACTACATAGGTAAGGACAGCGACTTAAGCTTACTGGATACAGAGCAGCTCATTTCTGATATGAAAAAGGACAGCATCCTGGATCAGTACCGCTACTTTGTAGGAAGTGAAGAAGCAAATAAAGTATTCTACGCCAGCCAGTCGGAAGACGGCATCGTAGTCATAAAATAAGAACCTTTAACCCATTCCGATTTACGTACCACCAAGTTTATCGGAGTGGGTTTTTCAAGGTCTTTTTTTATTTGTTTTTCTGTGCTATGATTAGTCCTAGAGTTTAAAATTTGAAGGAGCAGATCATGCTGCAGCGTTTTTATCCCGATCTATGGCTGGACTCCGCTTACGATATCGATTTTGAGTCCATAAGAAAAAAAGGCGTTCATGCCCTCATATTTGATATTGACAATACTTTGGTGCCCCATGGCGCGCCGGCAGACGACAGGGCTATCGCCTTATTTAAGCGGCTGCATGAATTAGGCTTTTCCATGGTACTTTTATCCAACAATAAGGAACCCAGGGTCAAATCCTTTTGCGATCGGGTGGCAGGCGCTACCTATATCTACAAGGCGGGCAAGCCGGGCAGGCGAGGCTATGAAAAAGCCATGGAACGGATGAAGGCCACAAAGGCGGAAACGGTCTTCATCGGAGACCAGCTTTTTACCGATGTATGGGGTGCGAGGCGCTGTGGAATTTACAGCATTTTGGTTAAACCCATAGACAAAAAAGAAGAGATCCAGATTGTATTGAAGCGGTATCTGGAAAAGCTGGTACTTCATTTTTATAAAAAGAGAGGATAAGTTATGCAGATTGGCGGGAAAACAAAGGTTTGCGGTCTTATTGGCAATCCGGTGGAGCACACATTGTCTCCCCTGATACATAATCATTTGGCTAAGGCTATGGGAGAAGATCTGGTCTATGTGCCCTTTTTGGTAGAAAATCAAAATGTAGAGGCAGCAGTGAAGGGGGCTTATGCCTTATCCATAACCGGCTTAAATGTAACGGTGCCTCATAAAAGTGCAGTGATCCCATATTTAAAGGAATTAGATCCTTTGGCGGAAAAGATCGGGGCGGTAAACACCCTGGTCCGCACAGAAGGCGGCTACAAAGGGTATAACACGGATATGTCCGGGCTGTTGCGGGCCATGAAGAGCGAAGGGATACAGATAGAAGGAAAAGAAACCCTGCTTTTGGGGGCAGGAGGCGCTTCCCGGGCTGTGGCTTTTATGTTAGGGACAGAAGGCGCAAAAAAGGTATATCTGTTAAACAGGACAATCGATCGTGCCCTGGCAGTGGCAAAAGAGGTCAATGAGGCAGTGGGTAGAGAAGTTATCATCCCCATGAGCCTGTCAGAGTATAAAAGTCTTCCGGGGCAGAAATATCTGTGCATTCAGGGAACCAGCGTGGGCCTGTATCCCGACTGTGACAAGGCAGTCATAGAAGAGCCGGATTTTTATGAGATGGTGGATGTGGCAGTGGATCTGATCTATAAGCCTGCGGATACCCGGTTTATGACTCTTTGCAGGGAGGCAGGCGCAAAGGCTTATAATGGTTTAAAAATGTTGTTATATCAAGGTGTGATCGCCTATGAACTTTGGAATCGTGTGCAGGTGGATGAGTCACTCTGTCAGGAAATTTATGGGAAGATGAAGGAAGCGGTTAAGGTTTGAAAAGGAATATTATTTTGATCGGATACATGGGATGCGGGAAAACCACCCTGGGAAAAAAACTCTCCTATAAGGAACGAGTAGCGTTGCTGGATACGGATAAAATGATCGAGAAAAAGCAGGATATGACTATTTCGGAGATTTTTGCGATGCAGGGGGAGGAAGCTTTCAGGCAGATGGAAACAGACTGTCTGAAAGAAATCGCAGGATATCTGGATCGGTATATCATTTCTGTGGGAGGCGGACTGCCTTTGCGGGAGGAAAACAGGAAGCTGTTGAAGAAGTTGGGCTGTGTCATTTATCTGCGGGCCAAACCGGATACGATCTATGGGCGGCTAAAAAATGATGTGACCAGACCTCTCTTGCAGGGAACGGATCCGGAAAAAAAAATCCGGGAAATGCTGCTTGTGAGGGGACCTGTCTATGAACAGACGGCAGATGCAGTTGTGGATGTGGATGAAAAAGGCTATGAAGCCATCATAAAAGAAATATTAAAAAAAGCGAAGGGTTGAAAGAAATGAAGATTTTGATCATTAATGGAGCCAATATTAATTTTTTGGGCATTCGGGAAAAGGCAATTTACGGAAACACCGATTATGACGGTCTGCTTAAGCTGATCGGTGAAAAAGGAAAGGAATGCGGCTGTGATATCGAGATATTTCAAAGCAATCACGAGGGAGCCATTATCGACCGGATTCAGGACGCGTATTATGACAAGACAGAAGGGATCATTATCAATCCCGGTGCTTATACGCATTACAGTTATGCGATCCGGGATGCGTTGGCCAGCGTGACTATGCCTAAGGTAGAGGTACATATCTCGGATATTACAAAGAGGGAACCTTTCAGGCAGAATTCCGTTACGAAAGATGCATGTGATGCACAGATCTACGGTCGTGGTCTCGATGGCTATCTGGATGCGGTGGATTTTATTTTGGGTGCAGATAGCAAGAAGAAATCATAAGGTCTGAAAAAAACAGTTGAAAAATGACTGTTTTTATTATAAACTAGTAAAGGATTATAATTGCGAAGGATTTTTAGGAGGAATATATCATGATTTCTGCAGGCGATTTCAGAAATGGCATGACCATTGAGGTAGATAGCAATATCTATCAGATCATTGAGTTTCAGCATGTTAAGCCGGGAAAGGGAGCAGCGTTTGTCAGAACAAAGCTAAAAAACATTGTAAACGGTGGTGTGGTAGAAAAAACATTCCGTCCTACCGAGAAATGCCCTCAGGCCCGTATTGATAGAAAAGATATGCAGTACTTGTATTCAGACGGCGAGTTGTACAATTTTATGGATGTAGAGTCCTTTGAGCAGATCGCGTTGAATCAGGATGAGATCGGCGATGCAATGAAATTTGTAAAAGAAAATGAAATGGTTAAGATCTGTTCTCACAACGGCAATGTTTTTGCGGTTGAGCCGCCTTTGTTTGTTGAGCTGGAGATTACAGATACTGAGCCGGGATTTAAAGGTGATACTGCTACAGGTGCTACCAAGCCTGCCATTGTAGAGACTGGTGCACAGGTCCTGGTTCCTTTGTTTGTAAACCAGGGCGATAAGATCAAAATTGATACCAGAACAGGTGAGTACCTGTCCAGAGTGTAACCATGATGACTTCTTTTTGTGTGGATAAGACAGTATAAAAGCTTTAGGCAGTAGAATCATTTCTATTGCCTTTTTACATTCTAACTGGTAACAAATCTCATATCAAATCGAAAGGAAAATCACATGAAAGAAAAACATATGAAAGAATTTATAACTAAATTAAAAGAAGTCTTATCAGAAATGGTGGAGGAAGGAACACGGATTGATATCCACGAGACCGTCAAGAACAATGATGTATCTTATCCCGCCATCACGCTGATGCCAAAAGGCATAAATGGAGCGCCCAGCATCCGTTTGGATGGATTTTATTACGATTATCTGGAAGGAAGAAACATAGAGGAAATTGCAGAAGCAATATTTTCCATTTCAGAACCCATGCAGGATTCAGGTTTTGATATGGAAGACTTTTTGGATTTCGATAGTGCGAAAGAAAATATCTTATTCCGGGTGGTAGGGTATAAGCAAAACAGCAAGAGACTTTCTGAAATACCTCATGTCAGATTTTTGGATCTGGCCATAACCTTTTATTATATGCTGGAGCGGGAGGAAGGTTCCGATGTGGTGGCATCCATTCAGATCCAGAACGAACATTTGGAAATTTGGGAAGTGGATACGGAAACACTTTACGATATTGCTGTAGAAAATACCGTAGAGAAAATGCCGATCCGCATAAGAGGAGTATTTGAGGTTTTAACGGAAGCACTGCATATAGACAAATTTAAAACAGTGCCGGATTATAAGGGCAGTATGTATGTACTGAGCAATGAAAAAAATTTTTACGGAGCTGCGTCTATTTGTTATCCGGAAGTACTGAAAGAAGCAGCAGAGCATTTTGATGCGGATCTGTATATTATTCCCAGCAGCGTCCATGAGGTCCTTCTGTTTCCTGTCGGCAAGGGAGATCAGTCGGATGTTTCATACTTTAATGAAACTATCAGGGACATTAATATGGTTCATGTGGCAGCAGAAGAGGTGTTGTCCGACCATTTGTATTATTATGACAGAGAAAGGGACGAGTTGATGATCCCTTCTTTATAAAACATGCCGGGGCTTTACGGGAAATTTTGGAAAAAATATGAAAAAACCATTCCAAACTTGTCAAAGATGCTGTTTTATGCTATGATATACGAGTTGTAACATTTTCGTAACAACTATGTACCCGTAGTTTAATGGATAAAACAGCTGATTCCGGTTCAGCCGATGGGGGTTCGATTCCTCTCGGGTACATCTGAAATTAGCGAAGAAAGGGTTGGGAACATGAGTGATAAGGAGAATAAACCGACAGATATCTTGTCTGAATTTCTCGAACAATTCCATTCCAATGACAAAGTAAAATATGGAGTGATCGGAGGCGGCCTCGCCCTTGTTCTGATCCTCATTATCATCATATGTGTGTCCTGTTCAAAAAATGGGAATGGCAAAGAAGGAGCAGGAAATCTGTCAGATAATGCCGTTACTGTTAATGCGCAGCCGGAGACGGATCTGGTACCCACTTCTGATGAAGCGATACTGCAGTTGATCAATACTTATTACACCGCTTTAGCAGCAGGAGATCTTGCTACCATTCAGTCTGTGAAAGATAATGTTTCGGAAGAATCTCTGATCAAAATAGAGACCAGAGCGCAATACACGGAAAGCGTTGATAATATTCAGGTATATACCAGACCGGGTCCCGAAGAGGGAAGTACTGTTGCTTTTGTATATTATGAGTTGAAATATTATGATATTGAGACTCGTGCGCCCGGTTTGATCACCATCTATATCCGTCAAAGAGATGACGGAAGCTTGTATATCTGTGAAGGTGAAGATTGGGATGATGAGGTTAGTGCCTACATTAACGAAATTGCTGCTGAAGAAACCATAGCAGATTTCTTTACCAGAGTACAGGAAAGTTATGACAATGCACTGGGGCAGGATGTTGCCTTAAAGCTTCGTATGGAAGGAATGGGCGCAGTGGAAAATGAAGCCATTGCGGCAAGAGCAGAAGGCGGGCAGACCGGTGAACAGCCTGGGACCGCCCAGGGAACTGCTGTGAATGAAACGGTTGTCGCTACTACGAAGGTAAATGTCCGTGCATCCGACAGTGAAAATGCTGATAGGATCGGTCAGGTGGAAGAAGGAGCCAAGCTTACCAGATATGAAGTAAGGAATAACGGCTGGAGCCGGATCGATTACAATGGGCAGGAGGGCTATATCAAATCCGAATATTTAAAAGCGGAAGCATCGGAGCAGCCTGCAGCACAGGAACCTGCACCGCAGCCTGAGGCAGCAGAACAGCCGGCAGAGCAGACAAGCACACAGACGGCTTCCGGCAAAGTAACTGCTAAGGAAAGTGTCAGGGTAAGGGCATCTGCAAGCACATCCGGAGATGTTCTGGGTATGGCATATGAGGGTGAATCTTATGACCTGATCATGGAACAGGCAGACGGCTGGTGTAAGATCAGTTATCATGGCAAAACCGGTTATGTAAAGACCGAGTTTGTAGATATCAACTAAAGAATAAGAACAGATTAGGGGCTGTTGCAAAATGATCATCCATTTTACAACAGCCCTTTTTATGACAGGAGGAAAAGTGAATGGCAAAATTAAAAGTAGGAATTTTGGGGGCAGGAAGGATTGCAGCCATTATGGCGGATACCATTTCCAAAATGAGGACGGCAGAGTGTTATGGAGTGGCATCCAGAAGCATGGAAAAGGCTATGGAATTTGCATCTGTGCACCATGTGACAAAACCTTTTGGAAGTTATGAGGAAATGCTTCAGGATGAGAAAGTAGAACTTGTTTATGTGGCAACACCCCATCCCTTCCATTTTGAACAGGCGAAGATGTGTATTGATGCCGGGAAACCGGTACTTTTGGAAAAGCCGTTTTGCGTTAATGCAAAGGAAGCGGAAGAACTGCTTGCCTATGCTAAGGAAAAGAAAGTATTCATTACAGAGGCAATGTGGATCCGGTACATGCCCATGTATGACACCATTTTAAAACTGCTGAAAAACGGAATAGTGGGAGAAATCAAAATGATAAGTGCAAATCTGGCTTATCCTATGCTGCATAAGGAACGATTGATCAACCCCGAGTTGGCAGGCGGCGCTCTTTTGGATGTGGGAATCTATCCTCTGCACTTTGCGGATATGGTCCAGGAAAGCCCTGTTAAGGATATTCATGCTGTAGCAGTGATGACCGCAGATGGTGTGGATGCCCATGACAGCATTACGCTTCGTTATGAAGACGGCAGCATGGCGGTATTAAACACTTCCATGCAGGCGGTCAGTGACAGAAAGGGCATCATACAGGGAACCAAGGGTGTGATGATCATCGAAAATATCAATTGCTTTGAGTCTGTAACCGTATATGACAAGGATTATAAGAAAGTGGCATTTAAGAAAGCGCCCAAGCAGATCAGCGGGTATGAATATGAGATAGAAGCCTGCAGGAAGGCATTAAAGCATAAGAAAAAATCCTGTGACCAGATGCCTCATGAGATCACCTTAAAGCTGATGAAGCAAATGGACGAGATCAGAGAGCAGATCGGTCTGGTATATCCTTTTGAAAAGTAAGTTTGATGCTGCTGTTTGATTTTATACTAAATTTTTAACAAAAATAAAAATTTTTTCTTGTGTATCATAAAGCAACATTATATAATAGTTTTTGGGTTAAAACCAGTATTGTACATATTAAATCAAAGGAGGATTTTAACAATGTCATATGTAGACGAGGTATACAGCCTGATCGTGGACAAGAATCCGGCACAGCCCGAATTTCATCAGGCCGTAAAAGAAGTATTGGAATCTCTGCGTGTTGTGATCGAGGCAGATGAGGAGACTTACAGAAAAGAAGCGCTCTTAGAGAGAATCTGTACACCTGAGCGTGTGGTTATGTTCCGTGTTCCCTGGGTAGATGATAAGGGACAGGTACAGGTAAACAACGGTTTCCGTGTACAGTTCAACAGCGCTATCGGACCTTACAAGGGAGGTCTTCGTTTCCATCCTTCCGTTAACTTGGGAATCATCAAATTCCTGGGCTTTGAGCAGATCTTTAAGAACTCTTTAACAGGACTTCCTATCGGCGGCGGTAAAGGCGGTTCCGATTTTGATCCTAAGGGCAAATCCGACAGGGAAGTTATGGCATTCTGCCAGAGCTTTATGACAGAGTTATATAGACATATTGGAGCAGATACAGATGTACCTGCCGGAGATATCGGTGTAGGCGGCAGAGAGATCGGCTTTATGTTTGGCCAGTACAAGAGAATCCGTGACGCTTACGAAGGCGTTCTTACCGGAAAGGGCCTGACCTATGGCGGTTCCTTAGCAAGAACAGAAGCAACCGGATACGGTCTTTTATACTTAACAGAAGAGATGTTAAAATGCAACGGCAAGGATATTGCAGGCAAGACCATCGCTGTTTCCGGTGCCGGTAATGTGGCGATCTATGCGATCCAGAAAGCACAGCAGTTAGGCGGCAAGCCTGTAACCTGTTCCGATTCTACCGGTTGGATCTATGATCCCGACGGAATCGATGTGGCTTTATTAAAAGAAGTAAAAGAAGTAAAACGTGCACGCCTGACAGAGTATGCTGCTGCAAGACCTAATGCAGAGTATCATGAAGGCAAAGGCGTATGGAGCGTAAAATGCGATATCGCTCTTCCTTGCGCTACTCAGAATGAGTTGGGCATCGAGGATGCAAAACAGTTAGTAGCAAACGGCTGCTTTGCAGTTGCAGAAGGCGCAAACATGCCTACTACATTAGAGGCAACAGAATACTTACAGAAAAACGGCGTACTGTTCTGCCCCGGAAAAGCTTCCAACGCAGGTGGTGTTGCAACCAGCGCACTGGAGATGAGCCAGAACTCCGAAAGACTTAGCTGGACTTTTGAAGAGGTTGATGCGAAATTAAAAGGTATCATGGTCAACATCTTCCACAGCCTGGATGATGCAGCTAAGAAATACGGCAAAGAAGGCGATTATGTAACAGGCGCAAACATTGCCGGTTTCTTAAAGGTTGCTGATGCCATGAGAGCACAGGGTATCGTTTAATCCCTTATAAGAGATCAGATTTTTAGTAAAAACAAACTTCCCGCAGGCAGAGATCTTGCTGCGGGAAGTTTTTGTATCAACACCGAATGATGGATCAAAGCAGCAAGAGATCTAAGGAGCATAAGGAATGAAAAAGTCTATTGTGGGCATCCTGGCACATGTGGATGCAGGAAAGACAACTTTATCAGAAGCCATTTTGTATTTGGGCGGTGCCATCAGACAGCAGGGACGGGTAGATCATCAGACCGCTTTCTTAGATCATTTTGCCTTAGAAAGGCAGAGGGGCATTACTATTTTTTCCAAGCAGGCAAAAGTGACTTATGGAGAACTGAAAATGACCCTTTTGGATACGCCGGGACATGTGGATTTTGCCACAGAAGCAGAACGCACCTTACAGGTTCTGGATTATGCGGTGTTAGTGATCAGCGCCATAGATGGCGTGCAGTCTCATACAGAGACTTTGTGGAAGTTATTAAAAGACAGAAATCTTCCTGTTTTTCTTTTTATTAACAAAATGGATATTTTCTCAGAGGAAGACCGAGAAAACAAGCTGGCAGAATTGGAAAAAGAATTAAAGAGCAGACTTTCTGAAAGAATCGTCGTGGCGGGGAAAGAAGAATTCTTAGAGAATGCCGCTATGTGTGATGAAAGAGCCATGAATGAATATATTGAGACAGAAACTTTGAAAGAGGACACGATAGCGGCTTTAACAGCAAAAAGGCGGTTATTTCCCTGTTTCTTTGGTTCTGCTTTAAAGCTGGAAGGAGTAGAAGACTTGCTGGAAGGGATGGGGCGATATTGTCTAGACAAGGCCTATCCGAATGAATTTGGGGCAAAGGTATTCAAAATTACCAGAGATGAAGGGGGAAGAAGGCTGACTCATCTTAAGGTTACGGGAGGAAGTCTTAGAACAAAGGATATGCTGGGGGAAGAAAAAGCAGACCAGCTGAGAGTTTATTCGGGAAATAAATATGAGGTGGTGCAGGAAATAAGTGCAGGAGAGATCTGCGCTGTAACAGGATTTGAAAACACCTATTCCGGTCAGGGATTCGGTATAGAGGAAGAGGCTCCTGCTGGCAGTTTATTGCCGGTGATGACTTATCAGGTGCTGCTTCCGGATCACGCAGACCCAATAGTTATGTTAACCAATTTGAAGAAACTGGAAGAAGAGGAGCCTTCCCTTCATGTCATATGGGATGAAGGATTAAAAGAGATCCATGTCCGGATCATGGGATCGGTGCAGATGGAAATCTTAAAAGAGACCATATTGGAACAATTTGGTGTGGCTGTAGAGTTTGATACGGGACATATCATGTATCGGGAAACGATTGCAGGGCCTGTAGAGGGAATGGGACATTTTGAACCGTTACGCCATTATGCGGAGGTAAGGCTTTTACTGGAGCCGCTGCCTTTGGGAAGTGGTTTGGTATTTGAATCAGCTCTTAGGGAAGATGAACTGGATTTAAATTGGCAGAGGCTGATCCTAACCCATCTGGGAGAACGGGAGCATCCGGGTGTCCTGACCGGCTCGCCCATCACTGATATGAAAATTACTTTGATCGGAGGAAAAGCGCACCTGAAGCATACAGAAGGCGGGGATTTCAGGGAGGCGGTCTATCGGGCAGTCAGACAAGGATTAAAGAGTGGAGAAAGTCTTTTATTGGAACCGATGTACGCATTTACATTAGAAGTACCTGCCGGGCAGATCGGCCGTGCCATGAGCGATATCAAAAGAATGCAGGGCAGCTTTGATGTGCCGTTAACGGAGAAGGATATGGCAGTGCTTTCGGGAAAAGTGCCTGTTGCCACTTCTGTCAATTATCAGAGTTCGGTGGCTGCTTATACTAAGGGAAAAGGAAGACTGAGCTTACAGTCTGCCGGTTATGATCTTTGTCACAATCCGGATGAAGTGATAGAAGAGATCGGTTATGACAGTGAAAAGGATATAGAAAATCCCACCGGCTCTGTATTTTGTGACCATGGTGCCGGCATCTATAAAAAATGGGATGAGGTACCTTGCTATATGCATACCCAAAGTAAAACCCATCCTTTCATTTTAAATGAGGCGGAGGAAGGAGAATCAGAAAGCATTCATTGGGGAAATGGAGAAGGCCGTGATCATTCCCGGGGAAGTGGGTTGGCATATGACGGCGCACTGGATAAAGAATTAGAAGCTATCATGCTTCGGGAATTTGGAGAAATCAAGCGTCCTTCTTATAAAGAGGCGCAGGTCAGTTATCATGCCGAGGGAAAAACTGTGGACGCAGAGGGCTATGAAAAAAACCGGAAGCAGAAAAAGATACAAAAAGAAGAACCTTATCTGCTGGTAGATGGGTATAATATCATCCATGCATGGAAAGAATTAAAAGAGCTGGCAGAAAATAACCTGGATGCCGCCAGAGGAAGATTGGCCGATATTTTGTGTAACTATCAGGGATTTACGAAAGAGCATGTGATTCTGGTATTTGACGCATATAAGGTAAAAGGCAGCAAAGGTGAAGTAGAAGCTTTTCATAATATTCATATTGTCTATACAAAAGAAAAAGAAACGGCAGACATGTATATTGAAAAGGTTACCAAAGAAATAGGAAAACGGTATCGGGTCAGGGTAGCCACTTCTGACGGCATGGAACAGCTTATTGCCATGGGCCATGGGGCTGTCAGGATTTCTGCGGCAGAATTTGAAAAAGAGATGGAAAGGACCAACGAGAAAATAAGAGATAAAATCAAAACAAATCGTATGGAATCATAACCACAGGATTCTGTATAACCAGATGTAAAAAACCTATACTATCTGTAAAATGAGCAGTATGGGAGGATACAAATGGATTTTGTCGATATGGGTAAACGGATCCGGCAGAAGCGTGTGGCAAAAGGTATGACTCAGGAAGAATTGGCAGAAAAAAGCGATCTGAGTGCCGTATATATCGGAATGCTGGAGCGAGGAAAGAGAACGCCCAGTCTGGATACTTTTGTTCTGATCGCAGATGTATTGGAGGTTACGGCCGATGAATTGCTGTGCGGCACCTTGAAAAAGGGCTGCCAGGTTCGATTGGCGGCATATGAAGAAAAATTGGCAAGTTTAAGCCCGGAAGAAGTGAAGCGATTTTATAATGTCATGGATGCTGTATTGGGAATGGATCAATAAACGCACCGTATTTACTTTTTTATCCCGCTGTGCAATAATATTTTTGATATGTAGTTATTCATGCAAAAGATATAAGGGATAAGAATTCATGAAAAAAGCGCATTTTTTTCGATCACTTATGTTGATCTGGTTAGTGGGAACAGTCGTTTTAAGCGGCTGCGGTTCGAGGGAAGAAGAGCTTTTGACGGATAGTCATAGTCTTGGCATAGGAAACAAACTTCGGCTTAATGAGTCCAGACCTTATTCTATATCCATGAAGATATTTGATCCTGTGGGTCAGAAACAATGGGAACTGGAAGGGGAGCTGAAATACTCTGTCAATATTTTAGAAGATGTGGAGAGTGCAACGGTCACTGACGGCAGCTACAGCATTACGCTGGGGATGGATTTTGCAGATGTGGCATATGAGGAAGAATTGCCGCAAAGCGGCGAGTGGATCACACCGATCTGGTATAACACATGGCCTATTTACCATACTTACCATGACTATGAGGATATCAGGATCTACACCGGTGAGTATAATCCCATAAACGGAGATTATACAGGATTTCATGATTATGTTTTGGAAGTGATCTTTTTTACACCCCGGTTTTCTAATTCTGATGGGATCAAGGTCGGCATGACAGAAGAGGATCTGATCGGGGTTTATGGGGAGGATCTTGAAAGAGGTCTCATAATATATGGAGACGGAAGTTATTATTGTTACTTTGATGATGGTGAATATACGCATATGGAGTTTCACATTAATTTTCAAGGGAAAATTGAGGAAATGTCCGTAGAGATAATGGGAGCCTGGTGGGATGTCTATACATAGGGTCCCATTTGGTTTTCTTGGATGGGAGAAAATATGAAACAGACTGATATTTTGGTGATCTTTACAGGAGGGACCATAGGAAGCGGAGAAAAGGAAGGTTATCTTTCTCCTGCAGGAGAGCAGGCAAGAGGAAAGCTCCTTTCTGCTTTCCGGGAAAGAAAACAGGACGAATATGAAAAGCGGTTTCAGACTAAGATTCATTTTAAGACCCGCTGTCCCTATGAGATATTAAGTGAAAATTTAAATGGAAGCCATCTGCCTCTTTTGTGGGATGCATTAAAAGATGTGGACGGATATGATGGCATTATCCTGACTGTGGGGACAGATACCCTTGCCTATTCCTCTGCCATGGCAGGATATTTGTTTGGGGATTTGGGGATTCCGGTGGTAACGGTATCCTCCAATCATCCGTTGGAGGATGAAGAGTCCAACGGTTATGACAATTTTGCGGGCGCGGTGCTTTTGATCCTGGAAGGCATCCACAAAGGCGTATTTTGCTCCTATCAAAACAGGGAAAGACATGTTATTCATTATGGCACCAGGCTTTTATTGCAGGGGAATTATGAGGATGAGGTAATAAGCGTAAAAAACAGCTGCTATGGTGAGATATGTGAAAACAAAAAGGGATATCAGGAGATCGTCTTAAATCCGGAAGTAAAAAAAGAAAGCGTAAAACATAAAGATGAATCTTTAGAGGAGAAGCAGCTGATCTCAGAAATGCAGTCCGGTGTAGGCAATCTTACCAAAAGTCCTGTTTGTTTCCTGCGGCCTTATCCGGGCATGGTCTTTCCGGATCCTGCAGGATATAAAGGAATCTTACTGGATACCTATCATTCCGGTACATTCCCTGTCAAGGATGGATTTTCGGAATTTATACAAAAAGCCAAAGCAGCCAATGTACCTGTCTGTGTTGCCGGCGTGCCGGAAGGAACGGTGTATGAAACCGTTGCCGAATACCAAAAAGAAGGCGCCATGATCCTGCCTGTGGCAGCTCCTGTAGCAATGTATTGCAAGCTGTGGCTTTTGTGCAGTGCAGGGATCTCGGTAGAAAAGATGGCAGTTCCTGTTGGATCTGACATTCTATAAGTCATGATTTCCATAAAAGGGATTGACAGACTGAAAAAATTGATTTAAACTTGAAAAAGATATTGAATAGAGTGCAAAGAAACCGATGAGCAAGAGAAGTAAGCTATGGAGCACATCACAGAGAGCTGCGGCAGGTGGGATGCAGTATGGAGGAAATAGTTGAATGGACTTGGGAGGGTGGCTTGAAACCGCAAGGGAGTAGATGTCAACGGGTTCCCTGCCCGTTATCAGGAGGGTGCATATTGTGAGTATGCAGAGAAAGTGGATGGTTTTACCGTCAAACAGGGTGGTACCGCAGAAGTTAAGCTTTTGTCCCTTATGGGATAGAGGCTTTTTTATTTGCCGCTGCCCGCAAACCGGCAAAATGAATATAATGCCTTGACAGTATGAAAGATACAACAAAAAAAGGAGGAAAGGATATGTGTTATCCCCATTACGAACAGGCAAAGCAGTATGAGAAGGATTACAATATCATCCCCGTATGTAAAGAAATATACGCGGATGTAGTAACTCCCATTACGCTTTTAAGAAAGCTTTCCAAGGTGGACAGTCGGTTCTTTCTGTTAGAAAGCGTAGAAGGGGGAAGCCGATGGGGCAGATATTCTTTCTTAGGAGCCAATCCTTTATTGCAGATATCCTGCAAAAACGGTATCGTTACATTAAAAAGCGGTGCCATTGAGACCAAGATAGAGAAAGAACCTATGGAGGCGCTGCGAGAGCAGCTGGCAAAATATAAAACCCCTCAGATAGAAGGCATGCCTTCCTTTACCGGGGGATTTGTAGGTCACTTTTCTTATGAAATGATCGGCTATGCAGAGCCCAAGCTGCACTTAAAGGAAAGTAATTTTGATGATTATAATCTGATGCTCTTTGACAAAGTGATCGCCTATGATCATTTAAAACAAAAGATCGTTGTCGTAGTCAATTACAAAAGCGAGCAGGGAGAGACCGGATACAACGGAGCGGTTTTGGAGATCGAGAAGATGATCCATATGATCTACGATCCTACCCCTTTAAAGCCGGAGGAGGCTCAGGAGGAAGTGGAATTTACCTGCAATACCTCCAAAGAAGAATATTGCGAAATGGTGGAAAAGACCAAGCACTATATCAGAGAGGGAGATATTTTCCAGGGCGTGATCTCCAGAAGATTTGAAGCGGATTACCACAGCAGCCTGTTAAACACCTACAGAGTGCTTCGTACTACCAATCCTTCGCCCTATATGTATTTTATCCAGTGCGATGATCTGCAGATCGCAGGTACCTCGCCTGAAACTATGGTGAAGTTAGAGCAGGGTAAACTGACCACCTTCCCTGTGGCAGGCACCAGAAAGCGAGGGGCAGATGCCAAAGAAGATGAAGCCTTAGAAAAAGAATTGCTGGCGGATGAGAAGGAATGCGCAGAGCATAACATGCTGGTGGACTTAGCCCGCAACGATCTGGGAAGACTGGCTGAGTACGGCAGCGTTACCGTAGAAGAATATATGAAGATCCATCGGTTCTCCAAGGTCATGCACATTGCTTCCGTAGTATGCGGTAAGTTACGAGAGGATAAAGACGGATGTGATACCATTTCAGCAGTCCTTCCTGCCGGAACCCTTTCCGGTGCGCCCAAGTTCCGTGCCTGTGAGATCATTGATGAACTGGAAAAGGACAGCAGAGGTATTTATGGCGGTGCCATCGGTTACCTGGACTTTTCCGGGAATCTGGATGTGTGCATTGCCATCCGGACAGCGGTAAAAAAAGGAGATAAGGTTTATATTCAGGCCGGTGCCGGTGTCGTAGCGGACAGCGTTCCCGAAAATGAATATCAGGAATGTGCCAATAAAGCAGGTGCGGTGATCGAAGCGGTAAAACGGGCAAAGGAGGTAAACGGATCATGATACTTTTGATCGATAATTATGATAGTTTTTCCTATAATCTGGTTCAGCTGATCGGTGCCCTTGCAAAAGAAGAGATCCGGGTAGTGCGGAACGATGAGCTGAGTGTTTCGGAAGTAGAAGAGTTAGCTCCTGCTTACATCATTCTTTCTCCCGGACCGGGCAGACCGGAGGATGCGGGGATATGTAAGGAAGTGGTAAAGCGGATGCAGGATAAAAGCAAGATCCTGGGTGTCTGCCTGGGACATCAGAGCATCTGCCAGGTATATGGTGCCGATATCACCTATGCAAAAGAGCTGATGCATGGAAAGCAGAGCATAGCAGATATCGATAAGGAAGAAAAATTATTTGAAGGTCTTCCCCAAAAGCTTCCCATAGCCAGATATCATTCCTTGGCGGCAGAGCCAACTACCATTCCGGATTGTCTGAAGGTGATCGGAAAGACTGCGGATGGAGAAGTGATGGCAGTCAGACATAAGGAATACCCGGTATATGGATTGCAGTTTCATCCGGAAAGCGTCCTGACCCCGGATGGCAGTGCTATATTGGCGAACTTTCTCAATTTGTGAAGTACACGGGAAAATAATGAGTATTGCATTATGTAAACTAAAATGAAATTATGTAAACTGAAATAATGGAGAAAAACAATGGCAGAAACGATTTTGGATACGCTGGCCCGGACTGCAAGAGAACGGGTAGACAAGGATAAGGAAACAGTTTCCTATGAAGAAATGAAAGCTCGTGCCCTTTCCATGGAATGCATTACCGATAAAAATACAGGATTTCCTGTGGAACAGGCTTTAAGGCAGGATGGGATATCCTTTATCTGTGAAGTAAAAAAAGCCTCTCCTTCCAAAGGTCTGATCGCACCGGATTTCCCCTATGTAAAGATCGCAAAGGAATATGAAGCGGCAGATGCGGCTTGTATTTCCGTCTTGACGGAGCCCAGCAAATTTTTAGGAAGCGATGCATACCTGAAGGAAATTACCCAGCATGTCAAAACTCCGGTCCTTAGAAAGGATTTTACCGTTGACCCCTATCAGATCTATCAGGCAAAGATGCTTGGTGCATCTATGGTATTGTTGATCTGCGCCCTTCTTCGTGAAGAACAGATCAGGGAATATATTGGGATCTGTGACAGCCTGGGACTTTCCGCACTGGTGGAAGCCCATGATGAAGAGGAGATCGCCATGGCAGTCCGGGCAGGGGCCCGGATCATCGGTGTCAACAATCGGAACTTAAAGGATTTTACAGTAGATGTGCACAACAGTGAACGACTTCGGAAACTGGTGCCAAAGGAAGTGCTGTTTGTTGCAGAAAGCGGCATTTCTACAGCGGAAGATATCAGGGTACTATATGAAGCAGGGGTAAACGGCGTGTTGATCGGTGAGACCCTGATGCGCAGCAGCGACAAAAAAGCAATGCTTGACGAACTGCGAAAAGGATGTGAAAAGAAAGCATGAGTCGGATCAAGATCTGCGGACTGAAACGGATGGAAGATGTGTTGGCGGTAAATGAGTACAAACCGGAGTATATCGGTTTTATCTTTGCCAATACCAAACGCTTCATATCCGATGAAACAGCAGCCTCTTTAAAGGAAGCATTGGATCCTTCCATTCAGGCCGTAGGGGTATTTGTGAATGAACCAATCTCACATGTGGCGAAGCTGGCCATAGAGGGAACCATCGATATGATACAGCTTCACGGCCAGGAGGATTTAAGTTATGTAAACCAATTAAAAGAAATCCTGACTGAACAAATGCCGGGAACCAAAGTGCCCATGATCAAGGCGGTGCGGATTGATGCTGCTATGGAGGTCACAGAGGGAAAAGAGCAGGAGGTCCTTGATAAAAATCAAAAGCTCATAGAAGAGGCAAAGGCTTTGGGCGTGGACTATCTGCTGTTTGACTCCAAGGTAAAAGGGGTTCTGGGCGGCAGCGGCAAGCAGTTTGACATACAGGGCCTGCCTCCTGATGAAGAGATCGGAATGCCTTATTTTCTGGCAGGAGGAGTTGGTTTACATAATGTAGGCCAATTGATACAAAAAAGAAATCCCTTCGGTATTGATGTCAGCAGTGCGGTAGAAACTGATGGCTATAAGGATAAACAAAAAATAAAAGAAATGATCGAAGCAGTAAGAAAGGAGCAGCCATGAAAAAAGGAAGATTTGGCGAATATGGCGGACAGTATGTTCCGGAAACATTGATGAATGCCATCCATGAGTTGGAGGAAGCTTACGAGCATTACAAAAACGATCCCGAATTCATAAAGGAATTGGATGAGTTAAACAGAAATTATGCGGGAAGGCCTTCTTTGCTCTATTATGCGGAAAAAATGACAAAGGACTTGGGAGGAGCCAAGATCTACTTAAAAAGAGAAGATTTAAATCATACCGGTTCCCACAAGATTAATAATGTATTGGGACAGGTGCTCCTTGCCAAGAAAATGGGAAAGACCCGTGTGATCGCCGAGACAGGAGCCGGACAGCACGGTGTGGCAACAGCTACGGCAGCAGCCTTAATGGGTATGGAATGTGAGATCTTTATGGGAAAGGAAGATACCATAAGACAGGCATTGAATGTATACCGTATGGAGCTTCTCGGGGCGAAGGTACATCCTGTTACCAGCGGTACCCAGACCTTAAAGGATGCGGTAAACGAGACCATGCGGGAATGGACCAGTCGGGTGGATGATACCTTATATGTACTGGGTTCTGTTATGGGACCCCACCCATTCCCTACCATAGTGAGAGACTTTCAAAGTGTCATCAGCAAGGAGATCAAAGCCCAGATGTTAGCGCGGGAAGGAAGACTTCCCGATGCGGTGGTTGCCTGCGTGGGCGGCGGCAGCAATGCCATGGGCAGCTTTTATGAATTTTTAGAGGATAAAGAAGTGGCTCTCATTGGCTGTGAGGCAGCAGGACTGGGAGTAGACAATCCCAAAAATGCGGCCACCATCGCCAACGGCAGTGAAGGCATCTTTCATGGTATGAAATCTCTATTCTGTCAGAACGAATACGGCCAGATCGCACCGGTATATTCCATATCCGCAGGACTGGATTATCCGGGCATCGGACCGGAACATGCCATGCTTCATGACACAGGTCGGGCACAGTATGTACCCATTACCGATGATGAAGCAGTAGAGGCATTTGAGTACCTTTCCAAAACGGAAGGCATCATACCGGCCATTGAAAGCTCTCATGCCTTAGCCCATGTGATGAAGATCGCAAAAACCATGGGAAAAGATAAGATCATTGTCTGCACCGTCTCCGGAAGAGGAGACAAAGATGTGGCAGCCATTGCCAGATATCGGGGGGTTGAATTATATGAGTAGAATCGGAAAAGCATTTGAAAATAAAAAAGCATTTATTGCCTTTGTAACAGGAGGCGATCCTGACTTAGATACGACAGAACAGCTTTTATATGCCATGGAGGAAGCGGGAGCGGATCTGATCGAGATCGGTATTCCCTTTTCCGATCCCATTGCAGAAGGCGCTGTGATCCAGGATGCCAACGAACGGGCCCTTGCTGCCGGCTGTACCACGGATAAGCTTTTTGATACCGTAAAAAAAGCGAGAGAAAAGGTAAGCGTTCCATTGGTATACCTGACCTATGCCAATGCCATTGTGAAATACGGCAAGGAAAAATTTATGGATCGATGCAGAGACTGCGGCATTGACGGGGTGATCGTGCCCGATGTTCCCTTTGAAGAAAAAGAAGAACTGGCGGAGGTATGCAATGCCTACGGCGTGGATCTGATCTCCATGATCGCACCTACCTCCCATGAAAGGATCCGTACCATTGCAAAAGAAGCAAAGGGCTTTGTGTATTGTGTTTCCTCTCTGGGCGTGACCGGTGTCAGGACACAGATCACCACCGATATCGGCGCTATGGTAAAGCTGGTAAAGGAAGTAACGGATACGCCCTGCGCCATCGGTTTCGGCATCGCTACGCCGGAACAGGCTGAAAAAATGGCATCCCTTTCCGACGGTGCCATTGTAGGAAGCGCTATTGTAAAGCTGGTGGCTCAGCACGGTAAGGATGCACCTGCCCATGTGGCGGAATATGTAAAGAGCATGAAGGAAGCGGTAAAAAGAGCGGAGGCTTAATATGACCGGACAAAAGACACAAAAGATCCTGGATGCGCTGGATAAAAAATACGGTCTGACCAAAGAAGGATTCTTACATCAGCATGACTGGCAGTTACTCATCGCTATCATGCTCAGCGCCCAAAGCACTGATAAGCAGGTGGATGAAACCCTGCCGGGTCTTTGGAAACGGTTTCCTACGATTGAATCCATTGCTGATGCCACGGAAGAGGAGATCGGTAAGGAAATTAAAAGTATTGGTTTACATAAAATGAAAGCCGGAAACATGAAAAAGTGCTGCATCAAGCTGATAGAAGACCATGATGGCAAAGTGCCTAAGGATCTTGATAAACTGGTGGAGCTGCCGGGTGTAGGACGCAAGACCGCCACCTTATTTTTGGCGGATGCCTATGGTATTCCCGGCGTCACGGTAGATACCCATGTGTTCCGCATTTCCAGGCGGCTGGGATGGGCAAAAGGGAAAAATCCGGTGATAGTGGAGCAGGAACTGATGAAGGTTTTACCCAAAGAGCATTGGAACCGGATCAATTTTCAACTGATCTATCACGGAAGAAGCATTTGCACCGCCAGAAAGGCTAAGTGCGAAGACTGTGGTTTGGAAAAATGGTGTGATAAAAAAGTTTAATCCATATCCATCAATTCCTGCATCAGCTTGCAGTAATCATGTCTGCCTTCTTTGATGAACTGGATGGCAGTGGAAGGATGGCTGTTTAAAATGCCGGTTAAAAGATAGGGGATATCGTAGCCCCAGACAGCACCTTCTTCTTTTAGCTTTAACATATGCTTTTCCACAAAGCGGATCACAGCGGACACATCATACTTGGGATTTTTCAAAAAGCTTAATATGGATTCCAGATAACAGTTCCCGGCGCCTCTGCCCATGCCGCTGACGGTAGCATCCAAAAGGTTGACGCCGTACCGGCAGGCCTCAATGGTGTTAGCAAATGCTAACTGTTGATTGTTGTGGGCGTGCATGCCCACGATCTTGCCGGAAGCATTGGCAATGTCCACATATTTCTGCGCCAGCTTGGCGATCTGTTCCGGATAAAAGGAACCGAAGCTGTCCACCAGATAGAGAGCATCGACACGGCTTCTTGCCAAAAGGGTTAAGCCTGCATCCAGATCGTCGCTGTTTACCTTGGAGATAGCCATGATATTGACCGTTACTTCATAGCCCTTGTCCTTTAAATCCTCGATCATTTCAATGGCAGTAGGAATCTGATGGATATAGGTAGCAACTCTTACCAGATCCACCACGCTGTCTTTTTTGGCAGGAATATCCTTTTTATAATCGCATCGTCCCACATCCGCCATAATGGAGATCTTTAAGGGTGAATCGTTTTCTCCTACAATGGCACGGATATCCTCTTCATCGCAGAATTTCCACTTGCCGAAATCCTTGGGATCAAAAATTTCCTTAGAAGCCTTGTAGCCAAATTCCATATAATCAACGCCGGCTTTGATATTGGCCTGATATAAGTCTTTTACAAACTCATCGCTGAAAGCGAAATTATTTACCAGGCCGCCGTCTCTTAAGGTACAATCTAAAACCTGAATATCCGGACAGTAATCCATTAATGTTCTCGAACCGGTATTTTCTAAACTCATTTTTTCTCCTCCTGAAACTCGAAACAATATAACACTTTAAACCGTTAAAGCGCTTATTTATCATATAAAATATAAAAGGCTTTGTCAATACCCGGAGTAGATGGAGAGAGAAAGGGGAAAGCTATGTAAATGGAAACGGATAACAGCGTATCGCACTGCCATCCGTTCCGGGTTTGTAAGCTATATGAAATTTTAGAAGGGGTTAGGCTTCGTGAGAACCCAGGTTGGTATAAAAACTGATTAAATAAAGACCGCCCAGACCGACTAAGGCATAAATGATTCTGGATAACCAGGACATATTACCGAAGACGATCGCTACCAGGTCAAAACTGAAAAAGCCGATAAGTCCCCAGTTGATTGCGCCGATGATAACAAGGGTCAGAACGATGCAGTCAAACACTTTGTTTCTCATAAATTTGCCTCCTTTCAAAAAGATGCCTACACTCATACTATGACCAACCAAAAGTCGAATTATGCTGGAAATAATTATGAAATAGCGGTATGATAAAAGAGTGGTATTTTGATAAAATAGAAAGAAAGAAAACAGCAATGAAACAAGATAAAAAAAAGAAAAATTTTAATATAGAAGAGCCTGTCCGCATCAATAAATACCTGGCGCAGGCAGGAATCTGTTCCAGACGGGATGCAGATAAGCTGATCTTAGAGGGAAAAGTTACCGTAAACGGCAGATTGGCAGAGCCGGGAACCAAGGTATCCGAGAGAGATAAGGTCAGCGTTTCGGGCAAGATTGTAGGCGGCAGACAGGAGACGGCTGTGTTAGCTTATTATAAGCCCGTAGGAGTGATCTGTTCGGAGCGGGATAAGCATGCGGAAAAACTCCTTTCCAAACAATTCTCCTATCCTGTGAGAGTGACTTATGCAGGGCGACTGGATAAGGATTCCGAAGGGCTGCTGCTTTTGACCAATGATGGACTTCTGATCGATTCTCTGATGCGGGGAAAGAACAAGCATGAAAAAGAATATGTGGTTAAGGTAAAAACTGACATCACAGAGGAATTTTTGCAAAATATGTCACAGGGTGTTTATCTGGAGGAATTGGAAAAAAAGACCAGACCGTGTAAAATAGAACAGACGGGGAAATATACCTTCCGCATCATTCTGACCCAGGGATTAAACCGGCAGATCAGGCGCATGTGCAAGGAATTGGGCTATGAAGTGCATTCCCTAAAGCGGGTCAGGGTCGCCAATATTGAGCTTGGCAGACTAAAACCCGGAGAATACCGGAAAATAGGGGGAAAAGAGTTGGCAGAGCTATATGAGATCGCAGGACTTTCCCCACAGGAAAATCATGAAAATGAAAAAACTGTATGATTGGGTGAGAGTATGGACCAAATCCAAAGAATGAAAGAATTAATCGAAAAACTGAATCTGGCTGCAAAGGCATATTATGCCGAAGATCGGGAGATCATGAGCAATTATGAATATGATGCCCTCTATGATGAACTGGAAAGCCTGGAAAAAGAAACGGGCACCGTGCTCTCCGGCAGTCCTACGCTAAAGGTGGGTTATGAGGCGGTCAATGAGCTTCCCAAAGAACGGCATGAAAGCCCTATGCTTTCTTTGGACAAGACAAAAAGCAGGGAGGATCTTAGGGAATGGCTAAACGGCAAAGAAGGTCTGCTTTCCTGGAAGCTGGACGGGCTGACCATCGTTTTAACCTATGAGCAGGGCAGGCTTTTAAAAGCGGTTACCAGAGGAAACGGGGAGATCGGAGAAGTCATTACCAACAATGCTAAAGTTTTCAAGAATATTCCCCACCGGATCACCTTTGACGGCAGGCTGATCTTAAGAGGAGAAGCGGTCATCACCTATGGGGATTTTGAAAAGGTCAATGAAGAGATACCCGATGCGGATGCCAAATACAAAAATCCCAGAAATCTGTGCAGCGGTTCTGTCAGACAGCTCAATAATGAGATAACCGCAAAAAGAAATGTGCGGCTTTTCGCTTTTTCTCTTGTGGAAGCAGAGCAGGACGGCAGCAAGGTGGATTTTCAAAACGACAGGGAAAACCAGTTTTTGTTTTTAAAAGAGCAGGGTTTTGATGTGGTGGAGTATCAGCGAGTAAATACTGATACGATTCTGGAGGCTGTGGAAGATTTTGCGGGGAAGGTGGAAACTTATGATGTGCCTTCCGATGGATTGGTGCTGACTTACTGCGATATGGCTTACGGTGCTTCCTTAGGGCGGACAGCCAAGTTTCCCAGAGATTCCATTGCCTTTAAGTGGGCGGATGAAACGGCGGAAACCACTCTTTTGGAGATTGAATGGAGTCCCAGCAGGACAGGACTGATCAATCCGGTGGCGATCTTTGAGCCGGTAGAGTTGGAAGGGACTACCGTTTCCAGGGCCAGCGTTCACAATTTAAGCATTTTAAAATCCCTCCGTTTAGGGATAGGAGACCGGATCAAAGTATATAAAGCCAATATGATCATTCCCCAGATCGCAGAAAATCTGACGGGAAGCGGCAATATAGAGATTCCGGAGCATTGTCCGGTATGTGGCGGTGCAACATCCGTCAATAAGGCCAACGACGCGGAAACCCTGATCTGTACCAACCCCCAATGCGAGGCAAAAAAGATCAAGGCCTTTACCCTCCTTGTCAGCAGGGACGCTTTAAACATCGACGGTCTTTCGGAAGCCACCCTGGAGAAATTTATCGCAAAAGGCTTTATCCATCAATTCGCGGATATTTTTAAACTGGAACAGTACAAGGATGAGATCACTTCCATGGAAGGCTTTGGAGAAAAGTCCTATGTCAATCTCATAGACTCTGTGAATAAAGCCAGGAACACCACTCTGGCAAGGTTCGTATATGCCCTGGGCATCAGCGGAATCGGGTCCGCCAATGCCAAAGTGCTGTGTAAAGCCTTTTCACAGGATTATGATCGGATAAAGTCTGCTACAGTGGAAGAGTTATCCGAAATTGAGGGAATCGGCGGTGTTTTGGCAGAAGGCATACGAGAATATTTTCTGGATGAGAAGAAGAAAAGCGAGGCAGAAAACCTGTTAAGAGAGCTTTCCATTGAAAAGCCCACAGAAGATGGGGGAGAGCAGATCTTTTCCGGTAAGACCTTTGTCATTACCGGCAGCGTGGAGCATTTTGCCAATCGAGGTGAAGTGAAGGAACTGATCGAAAGCAAAGGCGGCAAAGTGGCAGGAAGTGTTTCTGCCAAAACCGACTATCTGATCAACAACGATATCACCTCCACATCAGGAAAAAATAAGAAAGCAAAAGAATTGGATATACCCATTATTTCCGAAGAAATGTTTTTGGAAATGCTTTCCTAAATCGGGTTTACGATTAGGGAAAAAAATGATAGGATAGACAAGACAGAACCATACAAAGAAGGAAACAGTTATGCCTATTAAGACACAAAGCGATCTTCCTGCTAAGGAGATCTTAGAGAATGAAAATATATTTGTGATGGATGAATACCGGGCCCTTCATCAGAACATCCGCCCCCTTCAGATCTGTATATTGAATTTGATGCCCATTAAGCAGGATACGGAACTGCAGCTCTTGCGGGCATTGTCCAATACGCCTTTACAGGTAGATGTAACTTTTTTAAATATGAAAAGCCATACATCCTTAAATACATCTGCCAATCATCTGAATAAATTTTATGTGACCTTCGATGAGGTCAGGGAAAAAAAGTTTGACGGACTGATCATTACCGGTGCGCCGGTGGAGCATATGGAATATGAAGAAGTGGATTACTGGGAGGAGCTGGTTGCGGTCATGGACTGGTCTAAGACCAATGTGACATCCACCTTCCATATCTGCTGGGGTGCACAGGCAGGCTTATATCATCATTTTGGTTTGCAAAAACGCTCTTTGCCTCACAAGATGTTCGGTGTCTTTGAACATCGGGTCATGAACAGAAAGATACCTATTGTCAGAGGCTTTGATGATTATTTTATGGCCCCTCACAGCCGTCATACAGAGGTGGCGGCAGAGGATATTCATGCTTGTAAGGAACTGACCGTGTTGGCAGAATCCGAAGAAGCCGGCGTCTACCTTGCCATGGCAGGAGAGGGAAAACAATTTTTTGTCATGGGCCATTCCGAATATGACAGGCTGACCCTTAGGGATGAGTATTTCAGAGACAGGGATAAAGGTCTGGATATCGCCCTTCCCAAAAATTATTTTCCGGGAGACGATCCAGACCTTCGCCCCCATCTGCAGTGGCGCAGCCACAGCAACAATCTTTTCAGCAATTGGCTGAATTACTATGTATACCAGATCACACCTTATGTTCTGTAATGGATGGTGAGAAAATGAAAGCTGCATCGAATAAAAAAATAGAAAGAACGGATATGCTGGTACGCTATCTGATAAAGTTCTTTATCCGGATATGTATTTTTGTTTTTGTACTTGTCTTTTATATTACCAATAAGGAACTGATGTACAACCTGTTTACAAAGCCCTATGCCTACGGCATATCGGCAATACATATTCTTTGGTTCATTTTTATGGTCATGATGATCAGACATATTTTTCCCACGGAGCTGTTATCCATGGCGGTGAAAAAATCAAAGAAAGAAGATTATCGGGAAAATAAAGATTATTCGGAATTAGAATTGCTTCGGTTTGTGCAGAGGGAAAACAGCAAGGCATGGGTCGTGATGCTTATATGGCTCAGTTTCAATGCCGTATTTGGTGTTCTTTATCTGTTAAAGGTAGTGGACAGCGCAGATCTTTTGATGCTGTCGGTATTTTACTTTTTGAGTGACTATATCTGTATCCTGCTTTTCTGTCCCTTTCAGTCCTTTATCATGAAAAACCGGTGCTGTGTCAATTGCAGGATCTACGACTGGGGGCATTTTATGATGTTTACCCCTATGCTGTTTATTCAAAACTTTTTCAGCTGGAGTCTCTTTTTTACTTCCCTTGTGGTATTGATCCGCTGGGAAATGACCTACTCCAAATATCCGGAGCGCTTCTGGCATGGAGCAAACCAAAACCTGCAATGTGAAAATTGCAAGGATAAAACCTGTCAGATCAAAAACAGGATAAGAAGAATCGAAAAAAAATAAAACCGGAGGAAAGCTATGTTTATCAGTGATGCAATAAAATATATCGGTGCCGATGATAAGACCATCGATCTGTTTGAAAGTCAGTATGTTGTGCCCAACGGCGTTTCCTACAATTCCTATTTGATCATGGATGAAAAGATAGCAGTAATGGATACTGCCGATAAAAGAGTGGAAAAGGAATGGTTTGCCAATCTGGAAAAGGAGTTAAGCGGCAGACAGCCGGATTATCTCATTGTTTCCCACATGGAACCGGATCATGCGGCTCTGATCGCCAAATTTTCAGAGAAGTATCCAAAGGCAAAGGTAGTAGGTAATATCAAAACCTTTAACACAGCAGAGCAGTTTTTTGATATGGATCTGGGTGACAAAAAGATCGTGGTAGCAGAGGGAGATGAGCTTTCTTTAGGAGAGCATACCCTGGTCTTTTATATGGCCCCTATGGTGCACTGGCCTGAGGTTATGGTAGAATATGAAAAGAAAGAGAAGATATTATTCTCTGCCGACGGCTTTGGAAAATTCGGCGCATTGGATACAGAGGAAGACTGGACCTGTGAAGCCAGGAGATATTATTTCAACATTGTAGGAAAATATGGTGCACAGGTACAGGCTTTGTTAAAGAAAGCATCCGGTTTGGATATTTCCATGATCTGCCCGTTGCATGGTCCCATATTAAAAGAAGATCTGAGTTTCTATCTGAATAAATATCAGATATGGAGTAGCTATGAGCCGGAGGATAGAGGAGTCTTTATCGCCTATGCTTCCATACATGGGAATACGGCAGAGGCCGCAAAGCTTTTAAAGGAAGAGCTTGAAGCAGCAGGAGAAGAAAAGGTTTCCATCTGCGATCTGGCAAGAGAGGATATGGCGGAAGCAGTAGAGGATGCCTTCCGTTATGACAGGATCGTACTGGCTGCGGCAACCTACGACGGTGGAATCTTTACATGGATGGATACATTTCTCCATCACCTGAAATCAAAAAACTATCAGAAGCGAAAAGTGGCCTTGATCGAAAACGGTTCCTGGGCGCCGATGGTAGCAAAGCAGATGCGGGCGGCTTTAGATGAGATGAAAGAGATAGAGATCATAGAGCCGGTGATCACCATCCGCTCTGCTTTAAATGAGGATAACAAAGCCGGAGTGAAAGAACTGGCTAAAACAATTGTTGGTGCATAAAGAAAAAGAGGAAGAAACAAAGGAGAACCAAAGGTGTCAAAATTTGTTGTAAAGGATATTGATTGTAATATTTGTGGACGGCGGAATGAAGTGACTATTCTTGCTATGGCATCTACGAAAGGGACTGCTGATCTGGATTTCAGGCCGGCAGAGGACAGAAGAAGCGCTATGCCTCTCTGGGTGCATAAATGCGGGTATTGCAGAAATGTTTTTTCTACTTCAGAAGCCATGCCGGAATACGGGGAAAAGTATATCGACTCCAAAGAGTATGTAAACTGTGCCAATATTGCCGGGCTGTCGGATCTTGGCAAACGGTTTGTGCGCTTGGCTCTGATCTATCAACGCTGTAAGGAATATAGGAAAGCAGGAGATGCTTTTTTGTGTGCCGCCTGGGCCTGTGATGATGAAAAAATGGATGTGACCGCCATTGTGTGCAGGAAACGGGCCTTAACCTGCTATAATGAGGTGGATGTCTCAGCAGTACCAAAGCGGGAACTGCCAGAGTTAAAGCTTCGCATTACCGATGTGCTTCGGAGGGCAGGCATGTTTGAAGAGGCTGCTGCATTTGCGAAGCAGCTTCGTTTTAAGACAGAGCAATATATCCGGATCAGGGACTTTCAGATTGAAAGGGCAAAGGCCGGAGATAAGCAGTGTTACAAGATAGAGGAAATTTGATCAAGATAATTGGTTGACATTTTTGGTATAAAGGTTTAGTATAGTGTGGTATGAAAAATTTACGGATCATATCTGTAAAGTAAAATATGGGAGGAAAAATATGAAAAAAACAAAAAAGATCCTGTCTTTGATTATGATCATGATTCTTGCAATGGCTCTGACAGGATGCGGTAAAAAGGATACTTCCGATCAGCTGATCGGCAAATGGGAATTAACATTTGATTACTCTGCTGTCATCGAAGATGAATTAGGCAGCGATTATGATGGATTCCATGAAGAGTTCGACCTCACGGTCTGCTTGGATTTCAATGCTGACGGTACATTTGCAATGTATGTTGATGAGGAATCATTAGCACCTACATTACAGAATTATTTAGAGAGTCTGGCTCAGTATGCAACAGACCTTACCTATGAAGAATTTGAAGGCTACTCCAAAGCAGAAGTTGATGAGATGGCAGAAGAGCAGTTTGGCATGAGCATTTATGATTATATGCTGGAGCAGTTTGTTACTGCTGTAACTGCAGAGGATATTGCAGGTGAAATGTATACCAGCGGTGTGTATGAAGCAAAAGGTGATGAAGTACACATGGATGAGTATGAAGTTCAGGATAATATCTATGATGTCTTCAAAGTAGAAGGAAATACCCTGACCCTGAATCCTCCGGAAGGCGCAGAGGTTGAGTATACCGGTATTGAAGGTTTTGATTATCCTTATGTATTTACCAGAGTAGCAGAATAAGACATCAGCTGACTCAAATAGCTTATAAAAGAAGTTCTTTCCTTTAGGGAAGAACTTCTTTTTTTGTTTCCTTTATGGTATAATATTTTGTCGTATAAAGCACTTTTTTGTATGAAGCAGGAGGAGTAATATGTTAAAGCGTCATGTGATCAAAATATTATGTGTGGGAGTGGTTCTGGCAGGATTGTTGTATGGCTGCGGACAGGCACAACCGGAAGCAGTCGATGAAGATCTTAATGTGGTAGAAAATGTTTTGGATGCTGATGATGAGTCAGAGAAGGAAGAACTTGCTTCCCCGTTAGCAGAAGAAAAGACAGGGAAAAAAATAGAAAGAGAAATAGAGAAAGAATCAGAAACAAAATCTCAGTCAGAAGTTTCTGACACAGAAATCATAGGCACATGGGCAACTACCTTTGATTATGCGGCACTTATTGAGATGGAGTTGGGGAATGAATATGCTGATTTTCATGAGGACTTTGATCTGACAATTTATCTGGATTTTCATGATGACGGTACATTTGAAATGTATGCGGATGAAGAAGAAGTGAGGCCGACTTTACAAAAATATTTTGAAAGTCTGGCACAGTATGTAGCAGATCTTACCTATGAGGAATTTGATGGGCAATTTTCCAAAGCAGAAGTTGATGAGATGTTTGGAATGAGTATCTATGATTATCTGCTGGAGCAATTTGTTGATGCCATAGATGCAGCGGATATTACCGGAGAAATGTATGTTAAAGGTGTATATGCAGTAGAAGGAGATCATCTTCTTATGGATGAGTATGAACTCCAAAGCAATATCTATGACATTTATGCCATTGAAGGGGATACTTTGACATTAACGCTTCCGGAAGGTGCCGAGAATGATTCCATCGGTATTGCAAACTTTGATTATCCTTATGTATTTACCAGGGTAGCAGAGTAAAGGGTGTATCCGGAAGTTTATAAAATCTTTAGAAAATTATTAGCACTCGTTTATTGTGAGTGCTAATA
>JAFLSW010000014.1 GCA_022510725.1 Lachnospiraceae bacterium | reverse complement strand
AGACTCAAAATCTGTTGTGGGCAACCACGTATGGGTTCAAGTCCCATCGCCGGCAGTAAAAAAGCGTGAGATCGAAGTTTTCGACTTCACGCTTTTCTCTTTGCTTCTTTTATTTAAAAATACGGATCAGCCTTCTTTTAAGCTGTCAAAAATCTCAAAGCAGTCAAAGGTAGCAAAGTAATCCTTTGGTGTCTCGGCCCGCCGGATCAGTTGTACGCTGCCATCCTCTTTTAACAGCAGCTCTGCACTTTTTAACTTACCGTTATAGTTATAACCCATGGCAAATCCGTGAGCGCCGGTATCGTGAATGATCAGCTTGTCTCCTATCTCGATCTTTGGCAGCATCCTGTCGATGGCAAATTTGTCGTTATTTTCGCATAAGGAGCCTACTACATCATACATGTGGTCACAAGCTGCCTCTTCCTTTCCTGCCACCGTAATGTGATGATATGCCCCATACATGGCAGGTCTCATCAGGTTGACCGCACATGCGTCACAGCCAATATATTCCTTGTGGGTATGCTTTTCATGAATGGCTGTGGTAACAAGATGTCCGTAAGGACCCATCATGAAGCGTCCCAGCTCTGTATAGATGGCTACATTACCTAATCCTGCAGGAGTCAGGATCTCTTCATAAACTTCCTTTACCTTCTGCCCGATCACACGGATGTCGTTGGGCTCCTGGTCAGGACGGTATGGAATGCCGATCCCGCCGGAAAGATTGATAAAGCTTAAGGAAACCCCCACCTCTTCTTTGATCTTAACCGCTGTTTCAAATAAGGTTTTGGCAAGGGTAGGATAATATTCGTTAGTCACCGTATTGCTGGCCAAAAATGCATGCATACCAAACCGCTTTACCCCTTTTTCCTTTAAGACCTTGTAGCCTTCAAAAAGCTGCTCTGTGGTAAAGCCGTATTTGGCATCGCCGGGATTGTCCATAATGCTGGTGCTGATCTTGAACACACCGCCGGGATTATAGCGAAGGCTTAAGGTCTCAGGCAGTTTCCCCAAGGTCTTTTCCAGATAATCAATATGAGTAAAATCGTCCAGATTAATAATAGCCCCGATCTCATTTGCATATTCATATTCGCTGGCAGGGGTTTCGTTGGAGGAAAACATAATGTCTTCTCCTTTTACGCCCATGGCTTTGGATAGCATCAGCTCTGTCTTAGAGGAACAGTCTGTTCCGCATCCGTATTCTCTTAAAATATTGATCAGAAAAGGATTGGGGGTAGCCTTTACGGCAAAATATTCCCGATAGCCGGCATTCCAGGAAAATGCTTCCTGTAATGCTTTTGCATTCTCTCTGATCCCTTTTTCATCATAGATATGAAAGGGGGTTGGATATTCTTTTACGATCTCATCCAGTTTTTCTTTTGTTACAAAGGGTGTTTTTTTCATCATTTCTCCTCCATGTATCTTCTAACAAGTATCTTGTCTTATATTTCGTTTTTTATCAGACATTTTCTATCTGCCAGTCAATCGGTTCCAGTCCGTTTTCTTCCAAAAAAGCATTCGTCTTACTGAAAGGCCGGCTGCCAAAGAATCCCCGATAGGCCGATAAAGGACTGGGATGAGGCGCTTGCAGGATAAGGTGTTTGGGGTTATTTAACATTTTCTTTTTGGCCTGTGCCGGAGAGCCCCAGAGAATGAAGACAATGGGACGATCCACCTCATTTAATACACGGATCGCAGCATCCGTAAACTCTTCCCAGCCGATCCCTCTGTGGGAGTTAGCCTGATGGGCACGGACTGTCAGAACCGTATTTAAAAGCAGGACGCCTTGATCGGCCCATTTGACCAGATAACCGTTATTGGGCACATAGCAGCCTAAGTCATCCTGCAATTCTTTATAGATATTGACTAAGGAAGGGGGAATATCCACTTCCGGTCGCACAGAAAAACACAGGCCGTGGGCCTGTCCAACATTGTGATAGGGATCCTGCCCTAAGATCACTACCTTTACCTGATTTAAGGGTGTTAGGGCAAAGGCATTAAAAATATCATCAGAAGGAGGAAAGACAAGATGGGTCTTATACTCCTCTACTACTTTCTGATATAATTTTCTGTAATAATCTTTGGAAAATTCCGGTTTTAAAGGAATAAGCCAGTCGTTGTTGATCGCCGCCATATCTTACAGCCTGACGCTGATTCCCTCCTGTCTTAAGTATGCTTTTACTTCTTTGATCTCCAGTTCCTTAAAATGAAATAAGGATGCGGCAAGGGCTGCATCTGCCCCTCCCTTTGTTAAGGCTTCTTTAAAATGAGGCAGACTTCCTGCCCCTCCCGATGCAATAACGGGAATGGATACATTTTCCGCCACCAGCCTGGTCAGTTCAATGTCATATCCCGCCTTTGTGCCGTCACAATCCATGCTGGTCAAGAGGATCTCCCCTGCACCAAGGCGTTCCCCTTTCATGGCCCATTCTATGGCATCTATGCCCATATCCAGCCGTCCGCCGTTTTTGTAAATATGAAAGCTTCCGTCTTCGCATCGTTTGGCGTCAATGGCCAATACCACGCACTGACTGCCGAATTTATCCGCCGCCCTGCTGATCAGCTCCGGATCCATAATGGCTGCGGAATTGACGGAAACCTTATCCGCTCCTTCTCGTAAGATCTCTTTAAAATCCTCCACCGTACGAATGCCTCCACCGACGGTAAAGGGAATAAAAACCTGCTCTGCCACCCTTCTTACCATATCCACAACGGTTTTTCTGGCATCGGAGCTGGCTGTAATGTCCAAAAATACCAGTTCATCCGCTCCTGCTTCATCATAGGCCTTTGCAATGGCTACGGGATCGCCGGCATCTGTCAGATTCACAAAATTAACGCCTTTTACCACTCTGCCGTTATTCACATCCAGACAGGGAATGATTCTTTTGGTAAACATTTAAACTTCCTCCCCTATGGCAATAAAATTTTGTAAGATCCTAAGGCCTACCTTAGAACTTTTTTCCGGATGGAACTGACAGGCAAATATATTGTCTTTTTCTACAGATGCATGGATCAGGGCACCATACCGGGTTGTTGCCGTTACGATACTTTCCTCTGCAGCCTGCAGATAATAGGAATGGACAAAATATACATAAGCATCCTCTTCGGAAATCCCCTTAAAAAGTCTTCCCTTAGCCGGATATTCCAAAGAATTCCATCCGATATGGGGAATCTTCAGTCCCTCTCCACCGGGAATCTTTATAATTTTGCCGGAAAGCAGACCAAGTCCCGGCACGCCGGGACTTTCCTCACTTTCTTCAAACAAAAGCTGTAAACCGAGACAAATGCCGAGAAAGGGAATCCCCTTCGCTACAACCTGTTCTATTACCCTGACCAGATCATATTTTCGGAGCTTTTCCATGGCATCGCCAAAAGCACCTACCCCCGGAAGCACTACGCCTTCCGCATTTAGGATCACAGCTTCATCTCTGGTGGTAACCGTCTCTTTTCCCAAATAGGAAAAGGCTTTTTCCACGCTTTTTATATTGCCTGCATCATAATCAATGATCGCTATCATATCTGTCCTTGTCCTATGGTGTTTTCTTAATCCAATTCGCCGGGAAGCACATCCTCCAATTCCGGAGCAGGTTCCGGCTCATCAACGCCCTCGCCTTCCTGTGGCTGTGAAGGGGACGCACCTTCCGCATTGTCCTCCGGTGTTCCTTCTATCACAACATGATCTCCTTCTGCCAGACTTCTTACCTTATAGGTATAGTCAATAGGATCCAGGGCTATGATCTCATATGCCTGTTCTTCACTGATAGAGAATTCACCCTGCAGCAGTAAAAGGATGGTAGAATAAGCCAGATCGCTTTCAGTCTGAATGCCCAAGTCCCTAATGACATCCAACTGCTCTGCATAGAATGCAACACCTTCTAACAACTCATTTAATGCCTTTGCTCTTTCTCCCGCCATCCAATATGCTTCATACGCATCTGTTTTACGGGAAAGCTGTGCCAATATCCTGGATTTTTGTAAGAGGATATCATCACCATCGCTTAATTTTCGTCCAACCAATGCCTCATAAGCTTCTTCGTAATTACCTCGATAAAAGTCATTTCTGGCTTCTGAAAGGTTTAAGAAATGGGGTACAAATTGGGTTATCAGGATAATGATCGCCATAATGGAAAAACACAATACAAAAATACGGATTACCATCTTTTTAGGCAGTTTCTTACCGGGCTCGACCTCTTCCTTTACCTTTTTTTCTTTCGGAGGCTTCTCTTTTTTAGGCTTTTTCTTGCCTTTTTTCTTTGCTGCATCTTCCGCATTCATTTCATCCAATATTTCTTCATTGGATGAGTCGTCTTTTTTACCCTTCTTATCTTTCTTACCTTTCTTTTTCTTCTCTTTCTTTGCTTTTTTATCCGCCTCTTCTTCCTCGAATCCTGCCTCTAATTCGTCTTCCTCTTCTTCCTGGATCAATGCCTGCATCATTCTCCGGAAGAATCCCGGCTTAGGCGTTTCTTTTTCCTTCGCGAGTTCATCATCGGACTCTGCTTCTAAATGATCTTCTCCAACAGAAAGATCTCCCAAAAATGCGGTTTCGTCCTCCGCCTCATTTTGAGCAGTTTCCTCCGAAAAGACTTCCTCTGCATCGTCATCTTTGCCACTTCCCAGTTCTTCATCGGAATCATCTTTCTTTTTCTTTTCTTTTTTCTTTTTACCCCATTTTCTCTTTTTGGGTTTTTCCTCAACTTCTTCCTCTGATCCTATTTCTTTCCCTTGTTCTTCTCCTGCATCTTCCTTCTCGGGTACAGAGTTTTCTTCTTTCTCGTCAGATAAACCGCCTAACAGAGCCAGCATATCGTCATCTTCTACTAATTCATTGCTGTCGGATTTATTTAACAGATCATTAATCTCTGCCAAATCTCCATCCTCATCAGAAAGCATGCCAAGGAGATCAGACAAATCTTCATTCTCTAGGTTGCTGTTTCCTTTCTCTTCGGAATCAGCAGATATGATCGATTCGCTTCCCAATTCTCCCATGAAAGAATCAAGAGACGGCATCTCATCATCTTCCGTTTCTGTTCCACTTACCCCTAATTCTTCCAAAAGGGCATCCAGATCCTCTTCCCCGGGTTCATCCGCAACATTTTCTGTTGCATCCTCCGGAATTTCCGGCATTTCCGGCTCCACCGCAAAAGTCTCCGGAGTTTCCTGAAGGTTTGCTCTATCCGCCATAGCAGCAGGCGCATCGTCTATTTCCGGCTGAACTTCAGCTTCCGGTTCTGCTTCCGGTTCAGGTTCTGCTTCCAACTCAGGTTCTGCTTCCAACTCAGGTTCTGCTTCCGGTTGAATTTCTGCCATTGATTCCGCTTCCGTCACCGATTCAGATTCTGTTTCTAAACTAAAATCTGTTTCCGCCCCCAACTCTGCTTCCAAAGCATCAAGATCCATTTCCTCTACCTTATCTGCTTCAGAATCCAATTCTGCCTGAAGTTCTGCTTCTAAGGCAGAAAAGCTCAACTCCTCTGACATAGCCTCAAATTCTGCTTCCCTGGCGGCAGCAATAGAGCCTTCTGCTTCCGGTTCTATCTCCGGTTTAGGCTGGGCTGCTTCCGTTACTTCTGCTTCAGCATCTGACACTTCTGCCCCTATAAGATCAGTCTCTGCTGTTTCAGCCTCCATCGCTTCTGTTTCCGCTGTTTCAGCCTCTGTTACAGTTTCTGTTTCTGTTACAGCCTCATCTTCTGATGGATTTTCATCCTCAAACTTCAATTCAGGATGCAAAGCCGCCTGCAACAGTCTATCTAAATACTCTTCATTTGTTACCATGTAAAATTCCTCCAACTTCTGACAATATGATTATTTTACCATAATAACGGCTATGAAACAAATAAATTCTCCATATACTTTAAAGAATTCTCTTCTATACTGAAACATCTGTCTCCAATATTTTCTGCGGCCTGGCTTAAAGAATGATGTATTCTGAACATTTTTGCTTTTTGATTATAAAACACCGTTCTTTCGAAAGGCCATCTGATCACAGAAGGAATACGCAGGGAAACTCCCAATTCTAAAAGGCACAATTTTTTATTTACCGTTCCCTGAAGCCATTTCATATAGGTGTTCCAAGCAGGTAAATATCCTGCTTCTACATAATTTTGTGCCATAATGTTGTTAAATGACATTGGCTTGCCACATTGCGGGCAGCATATGACATCCGGTTTTTCTCCTCTGGCTTCTCTCATGTTTTTACACACTTCTTTTGACAAGGAATCGGCTTCCAGCAGCGTATCACTGCATCCCTCATCGCATTGTAAATGTATATAACCTCCGCAGGGATAAACACACCTGTCTTTCATAAAACCGGAAAGATCCGGATAGCGATCCAGATTCATGGATAGCATAAAGTAATTTTTCCCATCCAACAGGCGGTGTAAATTTTCATATGCTTTTTTTAATGTCTCATCGTGAAAAGCATTGTAATAGTCCCATTGAAGATAAGGAACGAGCCGTTCTCTTTCCTCATCTGAAGAAAGCAGGGAATATGCTTTAGAAAAAGAAGTTTCCTTCATCATATCTTCGAAGGAAACGCCCCATTCTTCTCCTATTCCCACCAGTACCAGCTCTGCCTCCTGCACTGTTTCTTTCAGCACTTCTTTATCACTTAACTTCATGCTGCAATTCTCCCGCTCATAAGAAGCGGCTGGGAAGTTTTCCCAGCCGCATCGCCTTTATAAAACCAAATCATCAACTACTTGAATCAGATTTCCTATTTCCGGTTTGGTCAACTGGGCATTTGCTCCCAATGCCTCGCCTTTGATCCGCATCTCATTATTGATCAAGGATGAGAAAATGACTACCGGTATGTCCTTGGTTACTTCATTGGACTTGATCAGGTTGGTAAGTCTATGCCCGTCCATCATAGGCATTTCTATATCGGTTATGACACATTGTACATGTTCACCCAGACTATTCTGTTCCATACACTCCTGTATGATCTCCCATGCGGCTGCACCGTTCTCCACATGGATCAGATTAGTATATCCGGCTTTGTGCAGACAGTCTACGATCAATTTATTTAATAAGGGAGAATCTTCTACTACCAAAAGAGGTACAGCATTTCTCTCACGACGCTCTCCCAAACGATCCACATCAGAAAGCTTCAATCCGGTCTCCGGGCTGATATCCGTTACGATTTTTTCGAAATCCAGAATAATGATCAGTTTTCCGTCAATCTTGATAATACCGGTTGCAACACCTTCTTCGGTATTGGATACAGTGGATCCGGGCTTAATGATCTCAGCCCAATTCACTCTATGAATACCTACCACCTGATCCACATGAAAAGCAATATCCAATTGGTTAAAATTGGTAATGATAAACAACCCTTCCGAAGTAGCTGTCCCCTTCTGCAGGCAGTTCTTCAAATCGATTGCCGTAATCATGGTATCCCTCGGCATAAAAATACCTTCAATACTAGGATGGGAATTGGGAACCGGCGTCACTTCGGTATAATTGATGATCTCTTTGATCTTAGCAACATTAATGCCATAAGAATTGCCGGCTAATGTAAATTCTAAGACCTCTAATTCGTTGGTTCCATTTTCAAGTAAAATATTCGTATCCATTTGTCCACCTCTCCAATACAAATCAATTTCTGATCTGATTGACTCTTATTCACAAGTTTATAACATTGTAACACAAAACTAATATAAAAAAAAGTCCCCGAAGGAACTTTTTCTATCAATATTTGTTAAAAAGATACTTTTATGGATGTTCCGTTGTACTGTACAGACAGAGATGCCCCGCTGAATTGGGTACATTCTTCCTCCGGAATGTCAGCAAGAAGCACCAGGTCCAGGGTCTGACCCGGCTGAATATTCCCCTGATACAGCGCAAAATCATTGTCTAAAAGCGTATACATAACGCCATAAGCGCTGCCGCCGTTTAATGCCAAACGGAAGCTGGCATTTTTACCTATCATATCCAGGCTGCTTTCGCTGCTGCCGTTGTTGGTCACATAAAAATGAACAACCGCAAGTTTACGCCCCGGAGAAGCCTGAATAGCAAAAACAAGCTCATCTCCGCTGTCCGGATAGGAGTCTTTAAATTCCACTCCATTACAGGATACAGATACCTGTCCCAGATCCAAAAATGATGCCAGATCCGCCGGCTCATTAAAAACTGCACTTTCGCCGCCGGATTCTCCGGAATCCTCAGACCGATCATTCTCATTTTTGACCCGTTCTGCAGCCTGTGACTCTATTTCCGCCCTGAGAGCAGCTGCTTCTTCCACCTTTTTCTGCAATTCTTCCGCTTCGGTCAAAGCCTCATCATCCAATAATTTAGACTGGTAATTGGCATCATATTTCAACAAAAGACCGGCAGCGTATTCTGTTACCATATTCATTTCTTTTTCAGACAGATCCGGTATTTTGTTGCCGCATCCTGTCAATGTAAAAACGATACAACATGCCAAAAGTACTGAAATCCATTTTTTCATCAATTCGTTCCTCCCAAAATCCACAAGAACATTTTACCACTATTTAGCCGCCAATTCAAACCAAAATTCTACACCGTCATTTTTATTGTTCACGCCATAGGGCTGATGATGGGCATCCATGATCGCTTTCACGATGGAAAGCCCTACACCGCTGCCTCCGTATTCCCTGGTTCTCGCCTTATCCACCTTATAGAATTTTTCATATAAATGCGGTATGGCATCCTCCGGAATCGGGTCACCGGTATTGAATACACTTACCCTTACCTTATCTTCACTCTTTTTTAAGGAAATGTGTATCTGTTTCCTTCCACTGACATAATTTAATGCATTGGAGAAGTAATTTGCAAATACCTCTTCTATCTTAAATTCGTCTCCCCATACATAGCAATGTCCCGTTTCCCGAAATATCACCGATGCGCCGCTTTGTTTGATCAGAATGTCGGCCGATTCCAGATAGCCGCCTATCAGTTCCCTAATATCAAACCGCTCCATATTGACCACATCATTTCCAAATTCCAACTGATTTAAGGTAAGCAGTTTTTTGACCATCAGGTTCATTTTTCCCGCTTCATCCATGATCACATCACAGTAAAAATCCCTGTTCTCGGCATCCTGATCTATACCTTCCTTCAATCCTTCGGCATAGCCCATGATCAGGGCAATGGGCGTTTTTAATTCATGAGATACATTGGATAAGAACTCTTTACGAATTTCATCAATGGCTTCTTTTTTTTCAATATCTTTCTGCAGTTCATTGTTGGCAGTCTTTAATTCTGAGATCGTTTGTTCCAGCCTGTCGGAAAGCTGATTCATATGATCTCCCAGAACACCGATCTCATTTTTTTCCTTTCCCTGATAAGATGCATCAAAATCTAATTCTGCCATTCTTTGGGAAATATTTGTCAAAGAACGAATGGGATCCGCTATTTTTTTCGTAATAAGCCAGATCAGCACACCATTGACCACAGCAGCAAAGATTCCCGCATAGATCAAAAATTGATTAGCGATTCTTGCGCTTTCTTCTATACTTTCCATAACAGATCTGCTCATAAACAGATTGCCGTTATCCAAAGTCCCCCACATTTCGATATAGGTCATACCGTTTTGAGGCGCATATGCCATTTCCATAACATAATGATCCGTCTCCCGGATCAATTCATAATCCATGTCGGTCCCTACAAATACCCGGTCCAATAAATATGTCATCATGATGTCATGGTCATTTCCTGCCGACTGTACCAGTTTGGAATCCGCATCGATCACTACGATACTGAGATCATAAGTGCCGCACAGTCTTTGGAGTTCTTCCTTAAATTCCTGACTTTGTATGCTTCCGTTGCTGGCTGCCTCATTAATATTCAAATATGCTGTTTCTAACATCTGCTGTTTGTTGTGCAGATAATATCTGCCCAAAAATCCTTTATTGAGAAACCAGCACAACATAATGGTGCCGGCCATGATCAGGATAAAGATAAACAGCATCTGCCTTCTAATGGAGTACTTCATCGCTTACCTCAAACTTATAGCCCATGCCCCAGATCGTTTTGATATAACTGCCCTGTTTACCAAGTTTGCTTCTTAACTTTTTTACATGGGTGTCAATGGTACGGGCATCTCCAAAATAATCGTAATTCCACACATGATTTAAAATCACTTCTCTAGATAGTGCAATGTCGATGTTTTCCATAAAATAGGTGAGCAGTTCAAATTCTTTGAAACTGAGATCCACGGATTTTCCATCAATAGTGACCATATGGGCCATTTTATCCACTCGGAGCTTTCCTGCTGTCAGAATACTTTCTTCTGCACTTCCCGCCATACTCCTTCTTAAAACAGCCTCTACTCTTGCCACAAGCACTTTAGGACTAAAGGGTTTTGCAATATATTCATCCACCCCCAATGAAAATCCCTGCAGCTCATCCCGTTCATCGGACTTAGCCGTCAGCATGATAATGGGGATCTTGGAACGCTCTCGAATCTCCCTGCACACCTGCCATCCATCCATTTTCGGCATCATCACATCTAATAGGATCAGTCTGATATCCTTTTGTTCAAAGAAAAGATCAATGGCCTGCATACCGTCCTGGGCTTCTATGACCTCATAGCCGTTTCGGACTAAAAAATCTCTGACCAGCTTTCGCATTCTGCTCTCATCATCAACTACGAGAATTTTTATGCCTTCCATGCTCTACCTCCAACTATTTTTCTGCATCCTTATTTTTTCTCTGCGTGTTTTATGATATATTCTGCTGCCTCTGCAACCCTTTCATCCCCCAGTTCTCCGATTCCGGTAAGCATAAAGGCCCTCTCCCCATCTTCAACCATGTAAATATTGGAATAGGTCTCGTTGTCATACATGGTAAACATAATGGTATATCCGACCGGAAGCTCTCCCAGCACTTTTGCACTGTCTAATTGAATATCCGTATCATTTCCTGCTAAATAACTTCCCATGGATTCAGCCAGTTCATCTGCGTCCATCGTCTTAAAAAATCCTTCTCCCACTTCACCCAGATAATCGATAAAGATGATCGCACCGGAAACACTATTGCCGTTTGGTGCATAGGCATACTCATAAGACATATCCGAAATTCTTTTCCAGCCGTCAGGCAGGGATATTTTCCAATAATCGGTATACTCATAGCCGTCAGTCTCTTCATCCGGATTTTTCCCGGACTGCTCGGGAATCTCCGGAAGCGCATCTTCATCATAATAAATCGTATAATCCAAATAGGATTCTATTTCCTTTAATACAGCTTTTGTTTTAGAAGTGGTACGGTCTCCTTCTACGATGACGGCTGCTATAATATAATCTTCTCCATCATAAAAAATATAATATTCTTCAAAAACCTGATAATATGTTCCATTTATTTCCCGTAGAAAGCTGGCATATATGACAGCACCATCTCCCTCTTCAAAGATGTCTGTCATTTCCATTTTTGATGTGGAATCATAATAGGAGGATTCATACATCAAAATATTGACGAAATGCTCCAGATTCTCTTCCAGTGAGTGTTCAAAAGGATCATAATCAACTTCATCGTCGTAACTCACATCGGTATTCGCCAGTAAGAGCAGACTAACGCCTTCTGCCGTGCCCCATGCTTCCATGGTATTGTTTCCGGATGTATGATCGGCATCATCTCCCGGCAGATACAGTACATAATCCTTCCAATTGGTTTTGACAGTATGGGGTTTCAGATAACGAAATTTTTCGTATTCTTCCTTTTCATATCCAAAGCCATCCTCTTCTGCCGGGTCATTTTTTATGAAATCTTTTGGAGTCCCTTTCTTGTTGGCACTGCCGCTTTCTTCCGTATCGGGCTTTACTCTTTCTTCTGTTTTATCTGCACTACATCCCACGATTCCCATTCCAAGAACCAATACGAGAAGTAAAGACAACCATTTCTTTCTCATTGGTTTTCTCCTTTCAATCATCCATCTGAAGGCTGGCTTCTTTTTCCCGAATAGCCGCCTCCCGTTCTGTTAATTCCTGTTCCCACTGTGCATAGCGATTGGTGATCACAGTCTTATAGTTTAAAATATTTTCATTGTTTCCTGTCAGGGTAATGAAAAACATGCCGATCACCATAAAAACCAGCACACAAATGGTGATCATACGGAAACGGGCTTTATCCCCGGCTTTTTTCGCTGCTTCTTTTGCCTTATTTACCTGTTCTTCCGCTTTTTTTCTGATTTCTTCTTCCTCCGCCCGGTATTCCTCTTTTATACGGACAGATTCCTTTTCCCAATTATATTTGGAATAATGGATGGGCAGCGGAAGCTCTTCCGGTCCGATGGCTTTCTCCCCAATAAGATAAGTCTGCAGGTTTCTCAAATAGGTGAACCCGATCTGGGTTTCAAAAGTCTGCTGCTCCCGCGCTTTTTTATACAATGCCAATACCATTTCCGTATTGGTATCATCCAGCTTTTCATCCAAAATCTTTATTTTGGCAAGCTCCTGTGCTGCCTTTTTTGCTTCTTCTTGTGAAAAGAACTGGTATCCTTCCACAATAAATCCCTGTTCCCGGTTCATGTTATCATCCTTTATCATTCTTCTATTTTTTCCGCATGCCCAAGCAGATATGCTTCTGCTCCTATTGCCCGGACATCATCTAATTGATTATTTTAGCCGTTTCAAAAATATGATCGGCTACATCCCCTCCCTGAGGATTGTCGTCATCTCCCATGCCCATGATCATATAGATATGATCATTGCATTCAATCAGATATACCCTTGCAAAGCTACTGTTGCCGTTTACATTGGTATGCAGGGAATAGGCAAAAGCATAGCCCAGATTGCTATCTTCTATGATGCGAAGATCACTTACATCTACTTCTGCGTCAGTGGTTTCTGTATTGAGTTCATATTCCAATTCGTCCATATCCAGATCACTTAAGTATTCCAGATCTCCCGGCCCTAAATCCTGAATAGAAACCAAAGTATCGGCGTTTTCTCTTCCTGTCGGCGAATAAGCATAATAGTAGGGATCGGACTGGGGCACCTTCTTCCAGTCTTCCGGCAAGGTGAATTCCCAAAATCCCGTGCTGACTGTCTGAGGGTATTGGGTGTCAATGCTTTCCGAATGATCTTCATCCACACCCTCATCGCCAAGGTCTTCATATGCTGCAAAAAGCGCTTCTTCATCATACTCAATGGGTATTTCCAGATATTCTTCTATTTCTTTCAGCAGTGCATCTGTATGCCCTGTTGTCAACTCCGAATCGATCTGAACCGCAATGGTGATCATATCATTGCCTTCCCGAAACATGTCTATCACCTGAAAGAAAGGTGATGGAACTCCGTCCTGCATTCGCAAGTGGGTTATGGTCATGGTTGCTTTATCTTCTCCCAGCTTATTTACTTCCGATATTTTATAGTCTTCCACATCATCCAAAGCCACCAGAAAATCCATAGCCGTCTCAGCATAGCTGACGATAACATCTTCTATAGGAGCATTCAGCCTTCCATAGGAGAGGTCTCCCTCCTGTATGTCTGAAATGAGCATGATCAGAAGTGTAACACCTTCTCCTTCTCCCGAAACCATATACTGTTTATCGATGTTAAATTCATGGGCATCCTCTGCATTGGGGACATACACAACATAGTCACCGGGAAATTCTTTGATCGCATAAGGCTCTAAGTAGGTGAATCGATCATATTCCTCTTTTTTGCTTCCAAAACCATCCCCATTTTCCTCTTTGACCGCAAAAACCTCTGCTCCGCTTCCTTTTTGATGGTTGGCGATTCTGTTTTCTTCCGTTTTTATACTGTCAGGTGTTTCTACCCTTTCTTTGAGCGCACATCCTGTCAAACCTATAGCAAGGCTGAGTGCCGTCATCAGGCATACTAATCTTTTCTTCATCTGTTCTTCCCTCTATTCTGCTTTTCGTCCATGTTCAACAATATAAGCAGCAGCTTTTACTGCCTCAGCATCATTGCCTTCTCCGTCAGCAATGATGGAATATATAAAATCATCATCTTCTACCAAATATATTTTGGCATAAGATACATCGGATCCTGTTTCATATAAGGCATATGAAAACACAAAGCCGATATCTTTATATCCGATCACAGAAAGATCTTTGATATCAATATCCCTGGTACCCACAAAATTGCTCATATAATAATCGCTATCTTCTTCGGTAAGCTCATCTAAAAATTCCAGATCCCCCGGCCCCATTTCAGAAATAGTGATCATGTTGGAAAGGTCTGCAATGCCGCCGGGCGCATAGCTATACCCGTCTTTATCTCCGTCAACCTGATCCCAGCCTTCCGGCAGCTCGAATTCCCAAAATCCTGTGTTGACTGTTACCACACCATCCTGTATATTGATACTTTCAGACGGCTGTCCGTTTTCTTTTCGGACGATGGAAATGCTGTCCTGATCATAACGAATGTCAACATCCAGATATTCTTCTATTTCTGCCAGTACATCCATCGTTTTATCTGTGATATGATCCGAATCTACATCCACAACCGCCGTATAGAAAGTATTTCCATCCCGGAACATATAAAGCTGCAGGTAAAACAATGTAGTATGTCCGTTATTTTCAAATTCATAGGTTATGGCAACGATAGCCCCATTCTCACCATACGCTTGCATTTCCGACACATCGCGGACTGTGATCGCCGGTTCACTGTAATAATACCCAAGTGCTCCCTGCAAAAAGTTGTCCAGATTTTCTTCCATGGAAGCCTCCAGCATTTCACTGCCGGGCCCGCCTTCCTGAATGTTGTAATCCACGATCATCCTGAGCGATACCCCTTGTGCATAGCCGGCGGCAATAAACTCCGGCTGGGGCACTTCATAATACTCGCACAATGTATTTTCATCCGGCAGATATAACACAAACTGCCTGTAATCCGTGTCAACGGGATATGCCTTTAAAAATCGAAATTTTTCATAGGCTTCGTTTTGATATCCAAACTCCTCATCTGTATTGAGAAATGAATATTTCCCGGAATCTTTTTTATCTTTCTCTTCTTCCCTTTCTTCCGATTTGGTCTGATCAGGCACTTCTTCCTGCTTGGATGCACATCCTGCCTGTCCCGTTAAAAGAATGCCTGCCAACAGTAGACACCATAATTTTTTTCTCATTTGTTTCCCCCTCATCCCAGAATTTTGTTAACAGTGTCGTAACTATAAGTATATCATTTAATAGCGCAAATAGGAAAGCTTTACATACAAAATTCTTCTGACGGATTCGTTTATCCTTTCTTCGGATAATCTGCCCTCTCTTACTGCTGTCAGAACAGATTCATATGCATTTTCAAAATCCACAGGCATCAACAACATATCGGCACCTGCCTCTAGGGCAAGAACGCAGGCTTCTCCTGAAGAATAACGCTCTGCAATGGCGCCCATATTTAAGGCATCGGTAATGATAATGCCATCATAGTCTAAATCCTCTCTTAAAATCTCCGTCAGTATTTCATAGGACAGGGAAGCAGGCAGGTCCTGTTCTGTTACATTGGGCAGGGAAATATGACCCGCCATGATAAAAGGTACTTCTTTGTCAGCCCCATTCCGAAAAGGAATCAGATCTGCCGCCATAAGCTGCGCATAGGTTTGATCCGTATAAGCATAACCATCGTGGGTATCGCCTTTTGTGCTGCCATGTCCGGGAAAATGTTTCAGCGTCCCTATGACACCGGTTTCCATCAATCCGTCTAAGTAAGCCAAAGAAAACTTACTGACCGTTTCCGGGTCGGAGCCAAAGCTTCTTTTTTTTACCACCGTGTTATCCGGATTTGTCAAGGTATCCGCTACCGGCGCAAAATCCAGATTAAAACCCAGTTCTGACAGATAGGAACCGATCTGCTTTCCGGTCTCATAAGCTTTGTTTTCATTCCCCTCTGCACCGATCCTTTCCATATCATCTACTTTTGCTACACCCATATCTGGGGTATTTGCCACCCGTGCCACGGTTCCGCCCTCTTCATCCACTGCCAGAAACAGCGGTACATAGGAAGCTTCCCTTCCATATGCATCCGAGGCTTTTAAAAGGCCTTTTACCTGCTCCGGAGACTGAATATGTTGTGAAAAGTAGATAAGTCCTCCAACCGGATACTGCATCAGTCCTTCTCTCAACCCACTTGTCCCATGAAGTACATCGGCATCTTTGGACAAGGCTTCCGGTGTGACCACAAACAGCTGTGCCACCTTTTCCTCCAGCGTCATATCAGAAAGAATCTCATCCTGTTTTTCCTCTATGGGAATGATCTCCAGATTCAGATCCACCGGTCCCTGTACACCGTCGATTTTTGCTTCATTGGTGTACTGCCAGTAAGTAAAATCATATGGTGTCTGAGGAAGGGGTTCGTAATCTGCATACCAGATATCATATTGTGTGATCCGATCCATCTCCAGGGAATAAACTTCCCATTTCATCGTAGCATAGATGACCGCTTCATATCCCGCTTCTTCAATCCTTTTGCAGAAGGCGAGGGTATTTTTTGTAGCCTGCTCTGCAGACATGCCATCGGTACGGGCCTCATCTTCAATCACATATTCCGCGTCATAGACAACAGGATATTCCAAAGAAATACCATCTAAAAGCGTAAGCACATACTCTGCTTCTTCTATGGCCTCTTCTTCACTGATGGCTTGGGAGTAAAAATAAACTCCGACATCAATACCGGCCTTTTTTGCTCCTTCTATGTTCTGCAGATAATAAGGGTCTGTATTTAAACTGCCGGAGGCACCATATCCCCTGTTTCCAACACGGATAAAAGCAAATCGGATGCCCTGGTCCGCCACCTTTTCCCAATTAATATTTCCCTGAAATTTAGATACATCGATTCCTACCCGGGAAATATAACCGGGCTGATGATAAGAAAAAAATGCGCCGTTTCGTTCAAAGTATTCCGGCTGATATTCATGAACCGCTGCCATCTCGTTAAAAGCAGCCTCATAACGATTGCCATACACATCCACAAAGGAAACCATCCTCTGTTCCGGTAAAGAAACAGGTTCTTCTGACCGTTCCCCGTCCGCTTTCTCTATTGCGTTGTTATCCGATAGAACAGTTTCTTCCAAGGGATTTTCCTCTTCCGGCACATCCTCTTTTTGACAGCCGCTTATAGGGAAAGCCATAAATAATATGCAAAGCATAACTACGATGATTTTCTTCCATGCCCCCTGTAACTTATCCATTCCTTCTTTTCCTTTCCTGTAAAAATGCCATATCCTGCATTTTTCATGCAGGCTATGGCACATTTTACCATTCTTTGTGATGGTTTTCAAATGTTGATCTTATTGTTTGGATTCCGGCAGCCTTCCTCTCAAAAATCGTCTGACAAAATTCCGGAAGTTAAAGGGTATAATGGGATAGATATAGCTTTGACCGGATATGGTCTTGTTAAAGGCAACGGCAAATAACAGGATCAAAATGCCGGCAATATATCCATATAAGCCAAATATAGCCGTCAGGATCAGATTGATGATCCTCATAAATTTCAGGGCATAGGAAAGCTCATAGCTGGCCTGGGTGTAGTTAGCAATGGCAACAAAGGCCATGTAAAGCATTACCTCGCTATTAAACCAGCCGCTGTTAACGGAAAATTCTCCCAACACCAAAGCTGCCATGACACTTAGTGGGGTGCTCAGCATATTAGGGGTGTTAACGGCCGCTAACCGCAGACCGTCTATGGCCAGTTCCAATATGAGGAACTGCCAGATCAAAGGAACATTGATTGCATCCTTTACCATAATGAATTCAAAGCCCTTTGGTATATAGCCCGGCTCCTGCATCAAAAGCAAAAAGGTGGGAGTCATGACATAGGTTAAAATGGCGATGATAAATCTGGACAGGCGCAGGTATGTGCCGGTAATAGGCGGAAAATAGTAATCATCCGCTTCCTCCACCACATCAAAAATGCTGGTTGGTACGATCATTACCGAAGGGGAATTGTCCACCAAAATGATCACATTTCCTTCCAGTACCTGTGCTGCCGCCGTATCCGGTCTCTCCGTATATTTAAATTTGGGGAAAGGGTTCCACCAGACTTTTCTATAGAGGCATTCCGCCAGACTTTCCTGGTTCATGGTCAGGGCATCCACCTTAATATTGCGGATACGGTTTTTGATCTGATCCAAAAAATCATGGTCCACACGAGAATCCATATAGCAAAGTACGATATCCGTCTGGGAACTTTTTCCCGCGTTCATCATTTCCATCCTCAGATCTGCCGATCTGATTCTTCTTCTGATCAATGCTGTATTAAAAACGATCGTTTCCACAAAACCATCCTTGGAACCCCGCAGCACCTTGTCCTTTTCCGGTTCCGATACATTTCTGGCAGGATAAGTTCGGGAGTCAATAAGGATACATTTGTCATATCCGTCGACGAACAGAGCAAAGACACCTGAGAGAATAAAGTAGATAATATTCTTCCAATCATCCTGCAGGTCCACTTCCACATAGGGCATAGCCTGTTTTGACATGTCATGAGCGCTCTGGGGCATGTCCTTAGGCGATATGGAAATGAAATACTGCAACAGCTTCATCATCAGTTCGTCCTTACAAAAGCCGTCCACAAAGTACATGCATGCTCTCCTGCCGCCCACTTCGATGACACGATATACCACATCGAAATTGGAATCCACTGCCAGCTTCTGATTCAGGTATTTCATGTTTTCTTCCAGGCTTTCGCTCATTTTACTTTCATAGATATTTACGGGTTTGGTTTTATCCGATTTTTTCAAAATAAAAAGACTCCTTTTAACAAAACTTTTACCATTAGTTTTGCAAAAAGAAGTCTGATTATTCCACCTAAGGAAATTTTTTTCAGTTTTTACCGGTACTGCCGATGCCGCCCCGATTTTTTCCCGTCAGCTTTTCTACTTCTTCAAACAGAATCTCCGGCTGATGCTTTTCGATACGGAACTGACAGATCCGATCTCCAACCTCAATGACCGTATCCCTTAAAGCATATGCCGGCATATAAAACCAATCATTTGGTCCGCAATAGCTTTCATCCACAATGCCGCAGTGATTGGTCTGTATGATACCAAAGTTTTTAAAAGTAGAACTTCTGGGCACGATATGGGCTTCATATCCCACAGGAAGCTCCATGGCCACACCCAGATTGATGAGGCGGAATTCTCCCGCCTTCATTTCTACATGCTCGCTGCTACGCAGATCGATCCAATCGGATTTCCCGTCAATGTAGCAAAGTCTTTCCATTTCGTCATTGATATATTGAATCTTAATGGTTTCTTTCATTCGCTTACTCCTTATGCGTAATCATCGCAATGCAGTACGGGCACCGCCATATCTGTCTGTGCCAGGGTCTTTTGTACATCGATCACCCGCTGATTGCTGCTTCCCTTCCAAAGGAGCTTCACATCCTTTAAGTCGGCTTCAAACTCTCCGTCCACACAAACATCCACATATTTCATCATGGGATAATGGAGAATATTTTCCCACCGATCTCCGGTGTACAGCCAGATGGTCTTTTTCGGAAACTTTTTCTTGATCTCCTTCATCAGATTTCTCACATCCAGACGGTTTGCGGCGTGAAGGGGATCTCCTCCGGAAAAGGTGATTCCTGCAATATAAGGTTTTTCAAGCTGTTCAAAGATTTCTTTTTTGGCTTCCTCATCGAATGGCAGTCCACCGTCCGGATCCCAGGTAATGGGATTTTGACAGTCTTTACAGCAATGGGTGCAGCCTGCTACCCACAAAACCACTCGCAATCCGTCGCCGTTTAGCATATCATCCTTGGTTATATTGTGATACCTCATGATAAGCTCCCCCTACATGGACTTTCTTTCGGCAATTTCAGCCATTTTGGCATCGCTTAACCGGGTGTCTCCATGAACCCTGGAATAAGCCAGATATCCGTTCATTCTGTCGATCTTGGTTAAGTTACGGCTGCCGCAGACAGGACATTCATCCATTTCCAGTTCCTGATGACCGCAATCGTCACAATATGCCAAAGACATATTGACGCCTTCATAAAATCCCATGTCCATAGCCCGGCGTATCAGGGTCTTAATGGCATCCAGATTGTAATCAATAGGATACTTCACATACTGGATCTTGCCGCCGTTTGCCAGTTCCCAAAAACGATATTCCAGATCCTGTTTTTCAATGGGGGTAATATCCTCCGATACATGGCAATGGAAGCTGTTGCTGACATATTCCTTATCGGAAACCCCTTCGATAATACCGTATTTGGCTCTGAACTGTTTTACCTGAAGACCGCACAGATTTTCTGCCGGTGTTCCGTAGATGGCATACAGGTGTCCGTCCTCTTCTTTAAATTCTGCAATCTTTTTATTAATATGCTCCAATACTTCTAAGGCAAAGGCACCGTCTTCCACCAGAGATTTGCCATTATATAATTCCTGTAATTCATTAAAGGCAGTAATGCCAAAAGAAGCGGTAGCTGCCTCCAAGACCGGTTTGATCTTATCGTGAAGCTGCAGATTGCCTTTATAAAATCCGCCTTCGCAATATGCCAAGGGATTGGTGGATGCCCGCATCTCTCCCAAATAATCATAGGTTCTGATATGCAGCTGTCTGATCAGATTCAGATAGTAGTCCAACACTTCATAAAAGTCTTTATTTTCCTGTCTGGATTTAGCCAGGATCATAGGAAGGTGGAGCGAAACCGCTCCCACATTAAATCTGCCTACAAAGATAGGTGTATCATTTTCATCCGCCGGATGCATGCCCCCTCTTTCATACCAGGGAGATAAAAAGGCACGGCATCCCATAGGGGAAATGACTTTGCCGTATTGCTTATACATACTGGCAATATATCCTTTGCCCGTTAAGCTGAGCCAATCCGGGTACATGGTCTTGGAAGAACATTTCACCCCTGCTTCAAATACATCCTCTAATTCTTTTCCCGGTCCATGGAGATTTTCGTCATATAAGAATACGATCTTGGGAAAGAGAACCGGTTTCTTGCAGTCCTTCTTGCCCTGACCTTTCCTACGGACATTGAGCATGGAAATGGTGGCCAGTTTGGCAAATCGGCCTGTTCCGATCCCTGCCGTCACGGTAATGAAAGGATAATCCCCTCTGCTGCTGGCAACGGTATTGAATTTATATTCCCAGCCCTGGAATCCCTGCTCAAACTCCTTGGTCACATCCGCTAAGGCTTCTGCTTTTGCAGTTTCTTCATCAATTCCTAAGCGTGTATATTTCTTGATGTTTCTTTTATAGGATTTCTCGGCATAGGGCTCTAAGATCTTATCCACTTCCGGAACGGTAAAGCCACCGTACTGTTGGCTTGCTGCCGAAAGCACGATATCGCCGATGACATCAAAGGCCACATCTAAGGTCTTGGGCTCGTTATACCAGATATTTCCCATCTCAAAACCGCCGGTCAACACATTTGCCACATCAAAGAGACAGCAGTTCATGGTATCCCTTCTGGCAGACATATCATGAACATAAAGATAACCGTCTCTGCAGGCCTGGATCTCTTCAGTGGTCATAAAGAACTTCTGATACAGTTCCTTATTGAACTGATTAAAGACCAAACTTCTCTTGGTGGAAACCAAAGCGCTGTCCGTATTGGCATTTTCCTTATCACCTACATACATAATGGACTGGCTCTTCTTATACACATCATCCATCATGCGAACAAAGTCCTGTTTGTAGTTACGATAATCCCGGTAGCTCTTTGCCACAATGGGCTTAACCTCTTCTAAGGCGCTTTCCACTATATTGTGCATGATGGGAATGGGAATCTCCGGTTTTCCCATCTCATCTACCTTATCCACTACATATTGGCAGATATGTTCTTTTTCTGCTTCCGTAAATTCTGTTAAGGCACGGTATGCACTTTTTCCGACTGCATTGATAACCTTTTGCACATTAAAGGCTTCTGTGCTTCCGTCCTTTTTAATTACTTTTACATCAGCCTTGGTACGGAATCTGCTTCCGTAATCGATTTCGGCCTCCTGCTTTTGTACTGCGTCAGACATGACCGCATCCTCCCTCTCTTACCCAGTCCCCATATAATGGGCATTGCAACCTATTGTGTAGCTTTATGTAAACAAACACAAGATGTTGTGTGCAATTTCAAGTATAGCCAAAGATTTTGTGGCTGTCAACAAAAGCTTGCCTCGCAATTTGCACATAAAAAAAGTGGCAATTTTGTGAAAAATTACCACTCCAACATTGACCGGTCTGCTTTGACTAGTTCTCCCATCCTTTGACCAGATTTGTCAGATAGGTCCTGATCTGCTCTGCCACATCATCCGGAGAGATGATCTTTACCTTTCCGTTTAATCCTGCGATCCATCCAAAAAAAGGTTCACTGACCACAACCTCTGCCCTTACGGACAACTTTCCGTTTGGCAGACGGCGCATTTTTACCTCTTTACCAAATCGGTCAATCATCACGCCTGCCATGGATTCATCACATTCCAACACCACCACGGTCTCCCTGCCACCAAACATCTGGAAGTTTTTACCGGCATAAACAGCAGGGGAAAAATCTTTATAAGCGCTTTCTCCCACTCTGGCAGTCTCTTCCCTTTTTAAATCCGTCATTTTATCCACACGATAATGCTTTAATATCTCGCTTTCTTCCTCAAAAGCCACCAGATAGTAGTTGGCATCACTCCAAACCAGGAGATAGGGGCTGACTTGATACCGCTTTCCTTCTTTTTTAAAGCGCATCTTTTTATCTGCATCCCATTCATAGTATTGAAAGGAGATCTGCTTATTCTCCTGTATGGCTTCATGAATGCCGTCTACATTATAATAGATGCTTTCGTTTTCCGCTTTTAACCGATCCGATACAAAGACCTGACGCTGCAGCCTTCCTGCCTCGTATTTACTGCATAGCTTTTCCAACTTGCCGATCAGGTCCCTGGATTTTTTCTCTGTAATGAACCGGGAAGATTGGACCGCATCCACCAACAGCTTTAACTCCGGCAGTTCAAAATCTCTGGATGCCATATAATATCCCGTATGTCCTTTGGTCTTATCGTTTATGATATCATACCCCATAGCATTTAAAGCTTCTACATCACTGTAGATGCTCTTTCTTTCTGCGCTGATGCCCTGTAGCTTTAACTTATCAATCAGTTCGCCGGCAGTAAGGGCATGGGTTTCGTCCGTATTCTCCCACAAAATCTGCAAAAGCTGCAGCTGCTTTAGTTTTTGATTGGATGATCTTGCCATAGGATCTTTTCTACCTCCCATAAATTTCCGATGGTATATGTCGGTCCTTCTTTGCCTCTATTGATAAAAAAGTGACTGCCTTTGCGATAATGGCAGCAATCGATTCCCATACGCCTGCCGCCTTCCATATCGCTGGTCATGGAATCTCCTACGATCAGAATGCGGTTTAAATCCGGCATCGTTCCTTCTTTTTCGGCTATCCGCTCAAGACAGGCCTCAAAGAAACGGCTGTCCGGCTTATCAAAGCCGATATCCTCCGAAATAAAGAAATCTTCTAAAAGTGTTCCCATACCGGAGCCTTCTATCTTCATCCGCTGAGTGGACTCTACCCCATTTGTGACCACATATTGTTTAAAATCTGCTTTCAGCTTGATAAGCAGTTCTTTTCCGTTATCCTGAAAATAAAAAACGCTGCCCAATTTTTGCTGATATCGTTCTTGAAAGGCAGCCACATCCACATCACGGATATGTAAATAATCAAATAATTCTTCAAATCTGTGACGAAGCACCCAGGGTCTGTTCACTTCGCCCCGCTCCAGCTTTTTCCAGCAGGCTTCATTGATCCGGGAATAGGTGTCAACGATCTCATCACTTACAGGCAAGCCAAAATGAGTCAGGCAGTCGGTTAAAGCATATCTTTCCGATCTTAAAAAATCCAAAAGAGTTCCGTCCACATCCCAGAATATGATGTCATATCGCTTTTCTTTATACATGGTATTTCCTCATTCTGCCTGAGACATAACCGCTGCCTCATGCTTTTTAGAATGGATAAAAGAAAGGATGCCCTTATCAGACATCCTTTTGTGCTCATTATTCTTCTGCCGCAGCTTCCTCTTCTGCCGCTTCTGCCTTGGCATCCTTGCTTTTACGCATCTTGATACCGATAAACATGCCTGTACCGGCAACAACTGCCACCACGATCATAACCAAAATGTAAGAAAAAAAGGTATTTAAAAATAAAATAAAATTATTCATCTGTTTTGTTCCTTTCATCAGTAATCCGCTTATAGCTTAATCATACACCGCCTCGGGACAATCGTCAAGCAGGTTTGTACCGTCCGCTGCCGTCGTTGCCAGTTTATCGCAACGCTCATTCTCGGCATGGCCTGCGTGTCCCTTTACCCAATGAAACTGTACCGTGTGGGGCTTCTTTGCCTCCAAAAGCCGTTTCCACAGGTCAATGTTTTTCACCGGCTTTTTCTGGCTGTTCTTCCAGCCGTTTTTGATCCAGGCGTCCACCCAGTTCTGTTCAAAGGCATCGATCACATATTTGGAATCTGAAAACAACTCTACCTCGCAGGGACGGTTTAATGCTTCCAGTCCTACAATGACTGCCATCAGTTCCATCCGATTGTTGGTGGTCTTTTTATACCCTGCGGAAAGCTCCCGTTCATGGAGGGTGCCTTTGCTGTCCACATATTGTAATATGGTTCCGTATCCTCCCGGACCGTCCGGGTTTCCTCTGGCGGAACCGTCTGTATAAATGCTTACCTTCACTTGATCCCTCCTGCTAACTTTTCTGCCCGCTCTACCAATTCTGGATCAAAGCCCATAGCCCCCAGCAGTTTAATGGCATTTCTGCCTTTGGCGCTTCCTTCTTTTAAAAGATAGGGGAAGGAAATATCCGCTCCCTCCACCATTTCTTCAAAGTGATAGTTATCAAATTTTTCCTTCAATAAGGCCGTTAGTTCCAGATCATGGGTTGCCGCAAAGCACAACGCGTTCATTCCGGACAATTCTTTTAACAGCTCTGTGCTGGCCCCGATACGCTCTGCCGTATTGGTTCCCCGAAGCACTTCGTCAATAGTACAGAATACAGGATATCCCTCTTCTTTGGCACCGTCAAAGATCCGCTTTAGGGATTTGATCTCTACAATGAAATAGCTTTCTCCCTGCTCTAAGCTGTCCCTAAGTGCCATGGAGGAATATACCCTAAAGAAGCTGCTTTTATAGCTTTCGGCACATACGGTGTGAATGGTCTGTGCCAATATGGCATTGACAGCCGCCGCCTTTAAAAAGGTGGATTTGCCGGAGGCATTAGAGCCTGTCAAAAGCATACCTCTCCTCTGGCATACAGAATTGGTAACCGGATCCGCAATAAGGGGATGATATAGGTTTTCCGCCTCATAGATTTTTTTGTCACTTACAAATTCAGGAACTGCATAATCCTTCAGAGCTGCCCGCATATAGGCAATGCTGACATAGGCTTCTATTTCCCCAACGACAAAAAGCAGCGAGATCAGCTCTTCTTTTTTTTCTTTTAAAATATGAAGCATGGAATATAGCTTTAACAGATCTAAATGGAAGATCATATTGATATAGGTTAAAATAATCCTGGCTATGTCCATAGGTCCGTAAGAATTTCCGGCCTCTACCGCCAGATAAGCGCCTCTCTGAAAGCCTTTTAGGGATTTTACCGCCTCTTTGATCTGTTCCTGCTCATCTCTAAACTCCTCCGAAAATCCCTGCGACATATGGGAGAGTTTCTTTACACCATTTAATACCCTTAGAAAATAGGCAAAAGTAGTCAGATAAGGCTCTACCTCCCGCTTTCTTCCCATATAGACAAAGCAGTGATAGAAAAGAAGGACAACTGCCGGGATGAAAAAACCTGTATGCAGCAGAAAGCCTAACAGGGTACAGCCTACGATAGCAACATCCACCGCTATGGTCAGCAGATTGTTTTGGGACGGCAGGGCATCCAGATAATCCAGATAGTCATAGACAGAATATTTCCCTGTCCTGCCGATGCCGTTCATAAACATCATATATTCCAAGCGTTCCTTTTCATAAACAGAGAAGAAACGAATGTGCTTTTCCCTTTTTTGCAAGACTTCTTCCCGGAATACGGGAACACGCAGGAAGCGGTATAAGGCTTCCTCTCCCGCCGCCGAACGGGTATAATCGAAGTTCATAAACAGCCTGTCCATTTCCAGGTCGTTCCAAGTGATGTCATCGATAAAGAATGCCTTGTTTGCTTCTTTATCAAAACGAAGAACCGACCGGATGCTTTTCATCCTGCCCTCGGCATATTCCTTGGATGAATGGACTCCGTATTGCTTCATCAACCTGTTTTTTAAGTTTTCTCTCGCTTTCTTTTCATCCATCAAGCCAAAGATAAAAAAGACAGCTGCCAGCACCAGGATCAAAATGGCATAAGCCAAATATTCCATGAACTATTCCTCCAAAAGCCGTTTGGAAATATCAAGACATTTCTCATAAATCTCCTCAGGAGAGGTGCCGATATGGAAATTGCCGTTCTCATATAGGATCTTACCGTCTATCATGGTCAGCTTTACATTCTGCTTGCTGCCTGCATACACAATATTTTTAGGGATATTGTGGATAGGCTGCATATTGGGTTTCCACAGATCGATCATAATGATATCCGCCTTTTTTCCTACCTGTAAGGTATCACAATCGGAAAGTCCCATAGCTCTTGCGCCGTTTACTGTCGCCATTTTTAAAACCTCTACCGCGTCGGTGCTGGCCGCATCCTCATCCCTGTACTTGGCAAGGCCGGATACCAAAAACATTTCCCGGAACATGTCCAGACAGTTGTTGCTGGCAGGACCGTCCGTGCCGATGGCTACGGGAATACCTTCTTTTAAGAAACGGGATATGGGCGCAATACCGCTTGCCAGTTTTAAATTAGAAGCCGGATTGGTCACTGCGGTTAAGCCTCTCTTTTTAAAGATGGCAAAGTCCTCATCTTCCATATGAACGCAGTGATAACCGCCGCCGCCAAAATCAAAGATCCCCAGCTGCTCAAAAAGCACCGTGGGCGTCACCCCATAGCGTTCCTTACACTCTGCCACCTCTTTTGCGGTTTCCGCATTGTGCATAAATATGGGCGCTTTGTATTTATGTGCCATGGCGGAAACCTGTTCCAACAATTCTTTGGTACAGGTGTACTCTGCATGGAAGCCCAGCATAAAGGCGGACAGATCATTTTGTCCGTTTAATTTGGTATAACGATTCTCTAATTCTTCCAGGCTGGGACCAAACTGATTGATGCCGCTGACCTGAACATTCCGCATACCGCATTCCGTAAAAGCCTTCTGAATGGCATAAGGATCCAAATACATCTCCATGACACCGGTAATACCGCTTGTGAGATATTCCAATACCGCCAGCTTGGTCAAGTGATAGATATCCTCCGCCTGCAGCTTGTCCTCTACGGGAAAGACCTGCTTATACAGCCAGTCCTGTAAGGGCATGTCGTCTGCATAGGAACGAAGCAGGGTCATGGCAGAATGGGTATGGGCATCCTTAAAGCCCGGCATTAAGAGATTGCCTTTACAATCGATCTCCTCATCCCAGATAACGGGTTGGTTGCCGTTTTCCTCATAGACCTTTTCATAGTTACTGCCGTCACCGATATAAATGATCTGATTGCCTCTTACCCACAGCTCTCCATCCATAACCTGAACCGGTTCATTCATTGTTAAAATCTTAGCGTTATAAAATCTGGTATTCATATGTTCTCACTTTCTTATTTCATTTTCATTTTTTATCTTTCAAATCTTTGCTACAGTCCTAAGTTATTCGGACCAAAGGAAGCAGGCAAAAGAGCTGCCAAAGTCATCTCCTTATAGTCCACCGGACTTTTTCCTACCAGAACCACAAATTGTTCCGGGTCCACAAACTCTCTCAACACCTGTCTGCAGATCCCACAGGGATAAGCAAAGTCCATCTCCCCATCATCCCGTCCGCCTGTAACGGCAATGGCAGTAAATTCCCGCCGTCCTTCGCTGACAGCTTTAAATACCGCAGTCCGTTCTGCGCAGTTAGCCGCTCCGTAAGAAGCATTTTCCACATTGCAGCCGGTATAGACAGTGCCATCCTTACAAAGCAATGCTGCTCCTACCCGATATCCTGAATAAGGAGCATAGGAAAAACTTCTTGCTTTAAGGGCCTGCTCTATTAAATCTGTTTTCCAGGATTGTTGTCTCTTTTGATCGCTCATATCATTCTCCAACATGTCTTACAAACCATCTTACATGACATCAAAATTTTTTCACAGATTCTGTCAGAAGCTTTTTAAACTTAGGCGCTGCTTCATTTGCTGCCTGCTGCACCTCATCATGGGATAAGGGCGTAGGGGAAATGCCCGCTGCCATATTGCAGACACAGGAAACGCCGCAGATCTTCATGCCGCAGTGATTTGCCACAATAGCCTCTACTACCGTGGACATGCCTACCGCATCTGCCCCTAGGGTTTTTGCCATCCTGATCTCCGCCGGAGATTCAAAGGAAGGACCGGTAAACTGAATATAGACACCCTCTTTTAAGTCAATGCCGTTTTCCTTTGCAGCCGTTCTTAAAATATCCTGCAGATCCTCATCATACACATGGGACATATCAGGGAATCTGGGGCCTAACTCCTCCAGATTGGGTCCGATCAAAGGATTGGGTACAAAGGTAGAAATGTGATCCGTTAACATCATTAAAGTTCCTGCCGAAAAGCCTGCATTGATACCACCGGAAGCATTGGTTAAGAATAAGATCTTCGCTCCCATGGCATGCATGAGCCTTGTGGGCAATACCACATCGGACATGGCATAGCCTTCATAATAATGGACTCTGCCCTTCATGCAGACTACCGGCACTTCACCTACATATCCAAAAATAAATTTACCGGAATGGCCCGGTACGGTGGATACGGGGAACCCCTCTATATCATGATAATCAATTTCCGCTACCTGACGGATGTCATCGGCATAATCTCCCAGTCCGGAGCCTAAAACGATCGCTACTTTGGGTACAAAATCCGTCACCTTTCTGACACTGTCCAGACACTTTGACACTTTTTCATAGATCGGATCCATAAAAACATCCCCTCTTTCTTGTAATATAGTTTAGCATATCACAAAAACGAGGGGATTTGAAGATGATTTTATCTACTAAAATTAAATAATGATGCAGACCAATCCGCCTGTAGTATCGTTGACGATCTTCTGCATGGAGTCCTGCAGCTTGATCTGGCTTTCATCACCGATCATGGACAGCTTGCTTTGAATACCGTCCTCTACCAGCTGCTCAATGCTCTTGCCAAAAATATTGGTCTCCCAGATGCTGCCTTCCTCGTTATCCGCATCTTCGATATAGCGGATCAGGTCCTCCGCCTGCTCTTTTGTGCCCACGATGGGTGCGATCTCCGTTTCGATATTGGCACGGATCAGATGGACCGAAGGACTTTCCGCCTTCATCTTCACACCGAATTTATTGCCGTGCTTAATGACCTCCGGTTTGCCAAGGGTAATTTCATCCCGTTTGGGCTTCATGACGCCATAGCCCTTTTGCCTTACCAAAGTAATGGCCGGCAGCACGCCTTCATATTCCCTGGCGATCTTGGAAAGTTCCTTTAATTTGCCAAAGAATTGATACTCCGAGGTGATCTCCTCTCCCAACAGATCGCTTAACAGTTCGTAATAGCATTCATCCGTAATGGTCAGGTCGATGCGCACGGAACCGTCCGCCATATTTACCGCATCGGTCTTCATTTTTTTGATATATTTGCTCTCCAAAGTAATGGGATTTTCCGTCAGGTCGCGCATGCATCTGTACTGTCCCATCTGCTCCCGCAGCTGTCCGGTCAGTTCCTGTTTCAGAGGATGAGTAGCTGGAAGCATTTCCACAAAGCCCTGCATATAAAATTCAATTCTGGATATGGGGAACTCCAAAAGAATGCGGGAAAGCAAAGTCTCCATATCTTCCTTTTTCAACTGGGCAAGGTTCATGGGAATCGCCGTTACCCCATGCTTTTCACACAGGCTATCCGCCAGTTCTTTGGCTTCCGCCGACTGGGGTCTTTCCGTATTTACAATGACCACAAAGGGCTTTTTTAATTGCTTGCATTCCAAAATAGTGCGTTCCGTAGCAGGTATGTAATTCTCTGCGGGAATATCCGTAAAGCTGCCGTCGGTGGTAACCACGATACCGATGGTAGAATGGTCATAAATTACCTTTCTGGTTCCCACCTCTGCCGCCTGGGTAAAGGGAATCTCCTCTTCAAACCAGGGTGTCTTTACCATACGCTCCGCATCGTTTTCCATATGACCGCTGGCGCCATCTACCATATAACCTACACAGTCGATCAGGCGCACCTTTACCTGAGTATCCTCTCCTAAGGAGATCACTGCCGCTTCTTTGGGCACAAATTTAGGTTCCGTGGTGGTAATGGTCTTTCCTGCCGCACTTTGGGGCAGTTCATCCACAGCTAAGGTCTTGGAATAATCGTCTGCCATATTGGGCACAACGCACACATCCATAAACCGTTTGATAAAGGTGGACTTACCGCTTCTGACAGGACCAACGACTCCTAAATACAGCTCTCCTTTTGTTCTTGTGCCGATGTCCTTGTATAATTGAAAATTGTCCATAAAAAACCCCCTTGTATATACTGGTAAAATATATGCAGGGGAGTTTCTATCCATTCCTACTTATTAAATTATTTCCTAAAAGCCTGCTATTTTTTTCTCATCAGCTCTTCCATGGCCCGGTTTAATCCGTCAACGGATAGCAGGTACATGGGAATCAGCTTTTGGATTGCCGTTTCCGCTTCTCGCCAGGGTGCGGGACGAGGCGCCATTTTGGGATTCATCCATACGATCTTCTTGTAATGCTTTTTCATTTGATTCAGCCATTCCCAACCGGAAAGGCCGCCGTTGGGTCCTCTGTAATTGCCTGTCTCGGAATACAGTTCCTCCGGCGCCATGGCTGCATCTCCTACGATCAGCACCTTATAATCGCTGTCCAAATTGCGGAACATCCATTCCGTATCCACCCAGTCTCCGTTTTCACATTCCGGTGTCTTATATACCTTGGAATAAATGCAGTTATGGAAATAATAGCATTTTACATCCTTAAAATGATTGGACTTATTGACTGCATGAAACAGCCGGTTCATTAAGGAGGAATAAGGGATCATGGTTCCGCCGGAATCCATTAACAGCAAAAGCTTCACTGCGTTTTTCCGGGGCTTTTCCATGACGATCTCCAACAGTCCCCCGTTATTGCAGGTCTTATCAATAGTGCCGTTTAAATCCAGCTCGGTCTTTGGAATATCCAATCTGGTAGAGTACTGGCGCAGTCTCCTGAAAGCCTGCTGGAACTGCCTGTTGTCCAAAACACGATCATTTCTGAAATCCCGATACTTTCTGGCACCGATAACTTCAAATGCGCTTTGGTTGCCGGGAGCGCCGCCTACACGGATACCGCCTACAAAGTTGCCGCTATTGCCGAATGCGGTCTTGCCCATAGTACCGATCCAGAAATTGCCGCCGTTGTGCTCGCTGTCCTGATCCCGCAGTCTGTCTTTAAACTTGGTTTCCACATCTTCTTTATCGATCTGGATATCATCCTGGGGCGTATCTAACCATTTCTTTTCTTCTTTTTCCAAAAGAGCCTTCATTTCCTCTGACTTATCCAGCCAGCGCATCATCTCCGCTCCCACTTCCGTATCCTTTTCCACATCCTTAAAGTGTTCCATAAAAGCCGTATCGAATTTATCAAACTCCGTCTCGCTTTTTACAAGGATACTGCGGGCAAGATAATAAAACTGAGTCAGAGAACTGCCTGCCAGACCTTTGTCCAGAGCGTTCTGCAGCGTCAGCCATTCGCTTAGGGAAATATCCAGTCCCTTTTCCTTCAATTCATAAAAGAATTTATGAAACATAGTTCTTTACCGTCTCCAAATCTTCGTCCTTCTTGACTACAACGCCTACAAAGGGCAGCTCCGCCCTGATCCGCTCCGGTTCAATGCCGTTTAACTGGAGGGCATTGATCCAGTCTATCAGCTCCGAAGTGCTGGGCTTCTTGCGAATATCACGGATGGAACGGATCTGATAAAATACATCCATGGCATTCTTTAACAGATTGGCCTCCACATCGGGATAATGGGTGCGCACGATCTCTTCCATCAGTGTCTCATCGGGAAAATCGATATAATGGAAAATACAACGGCGAAGGAAAGCATCCGGCAGTTCCTTTTCCGCATTGGAAGTAATGATCACAATGGGACGCTGTTTTGCCTTGACTGTCCGCTTGGTCTCATGGATATAAAATTCCATCTGGTCAAGCTCCCATAACAGGTCGTTAGGAAATTCCAGATCCGCCTTGTCGATCTCGTCGATCAGCAGGATGACCTGTTCCTCCTGTTCAAAGGCTTCGCCCAGCTTACCCAACTTAATATAGCGGGCAATATCGTCCACCCCTTCTTCACCGAACTGACCGTCATACAGACGCTGGATGGTATCGTACATATACAGACCGTCCTGAGCCTTGGTAGTGGATTTGATATTCCATATGATCAGCTTTTTACCCAGGGAATTGGCTACCGCCTGGGCTAGCATGGTCTTACCGGTTCCCGGCTCACCTTTGATCAAAAGGGGCTTTTCCAAAGCGATCGCCACATTGACGCTGGCTAACAGCTCCGGACTTGCAACATAATCTGAAGTAGAAGTAAAATTATTTTCCATTTGATTTTCCTCTCTATTATTGATTTACAAACCGATTACTAACATGATACAATAATACCGTTTGAAACACAAGAGTTTACAGCCATGGAAATGGCGGACAAGGAGTATTACAAGATGATCAAAGATATGTTTGGCCATAAAAAGCCGGTCCTTTCCTTTGAGGTATTTCCTCCCAAAAAGGATGATGAATTTGAAGGCGTTTATGCCACTTTGGATTCCTTAAGCGGGTTGAAGCCGGATTTTATTTCCGTTACCTACGGAGCCGGAGGAAGCCGTTCCAAAAAAACGGTAGAGATCGCTTCCTATATTGAAAACAAACTGCACATCGGTGCACTGGCCCATATGACCTGTGTGGGTAATAAAAAAGAAGACATCGACAAAGTATGTAAAGAGTTAGCAGATGCAAACATTAGTCATGTGCTGGCCCTGCGGGGTGACCGCCCTGCCTATATGACTGACGAACAGTATGAAAGCAGGGATTTTGCCTATGCCAATGAACTGATCTCCTATTTAAAGAGCAACACTTCCTTACATATTGCAGGAGCCTGCTATCCCGAAAAGCATTTTGAAGCTATGAGCAAGCGTGCCGATATAGCAAGATTAAAAGAAAAAGTAGAAACCGGATGTGATTTCCTGATCACACAGCTGTTTATGAATAATGATGTATTTTATGAATTTCAGGAAAGCTGCGCATCAAACGGCATTACGGTTCCCATTTGCGCCGGCATCATGCCCATTACCTCCACAAAACAGGTGGCAACTACCATTTCCTTATCAGGCACTTCCATTCCCAAGGCCTTTTCCGACCTGGTTGCAAAGTATGGAGACGATCCGGAGGAAATGAAAAAGGCGGGTATCGACTATGCGATCCGCCAGATTCAGGATTTAAAAGAAAACGGTGCGGAGGGCATTCATATTTATTCTATGAACCGCCCCAAGACCACCGCCGAAATCGTACATGCCATTTACTAATCCCAGCTTAAGGAGCTGGCTTCACTTCTTTTATCACGGAACATCAGGTCTTTTACCGCTTCCGCTGCGGACTTGCCTTCAAAGAGGACTGCATTGACCTCTTCTACGATAGGCATGGAGACCTGATATTTTTTTGCCAATCCGTAAGCTGCTTTGGCGGAATAAACCCCTTCCACCACCATCTTTACTTCCTTCATGGCTTCCTCCATGGTATATCCCTGACCGATGAGCATACCGGCCTTTCTGTTGCGGGAATGCATGGAGGAACAGGTCACGATCAGATCGCCGATGCCGGTCAGACCTGTAAAGCTTTCGATCTTGCCACCCATGGCAACGCCCAGTCTTGCGATCTCCGCAATGCCCCTTGTGATAAGCGCCGCTTTGGTATTATCCCCACAGCCCAATCCATCTGCCGCGCCTGCTGCCAGAGCCACCACATTCTTTAATGCGCCGCCAAGCTCAATGCCTAACACATCGGGACTGGTATAGACTCTGATAAAATCACACATAAAAGCATTTTGGATATATTCCGCCGTTTCCTTTTTGGCTGCACCTGCTACCAGGGTGGTGGGCATATCCTTTCCTACCTCTTCCGCATGGGAGGGTCCGGAAAGCACTGCCACATCAGCCTGTGGAATTTCCTCTTCGATAATATCCGTTAAGGTCATAAAAGTAACATCTTCAATGCCCTTGGCAACATTGACAATGAGCTGTCCTTTTGCCACAAAAGGCGCCATGGACTTTGCCGTGCTTCTGGTAAAAGGCGAAGGAACGGCTAAGACCAGCATTTCCTTTCCTTCTACAGCTTCTTTTAAGTCTGTGGTAAAATCAATATTTTCCGGCAGGATCACACCGGGAAGCTTTGTTTCATGCTCCCGCTTTTCCTTTAACATAGCGATCTCATCCTCCATAATGGACCAGACCGTTACCTGATTCCCATTCTTTGCCAACACTCTGGCTAAAGCTGTTCCCCAGCTTCCGGCACCGATCACGGCGTACTCTGCCATACCTTAATCCTCCTTGTTCTTCTTGATCAGATAAGTTTTTCTTTCGTTCTTATCGATCAGCCTCTTAATATTGCCCCTATGTCTGACAAAAGCCATAATGGCCAGCAAAAGAGCGATCACATACATTTCATAAAGCATGGGCTGGGGCATATTGAAACTGCCTGACTGTCCCATCACCACCAAAGCGATCACGAATACCACATACATGCAAAGAGACCCTAATGAAACATAGTGGGTAGTAAAAAAGATGGAAAAGAAAGTAATGGCTACTGCCACCATACACTGCCATGCCATGCCAAGGCTGATGCCTCCCGTTGCGGCAATGCCCTTTCCTCCTCGAAATCCCATATAAAAGGGAAAGTTATGTCCTAATATAGCTCCTGCCCCTGCGTAGATCCGAAGAAGGGCTGTCATATCGGGATAGCTTTTTCCAAAAAGCAGATGCACTAAGATCATGGCAAACAATGCTTTTAAGGCATCTCCGAAGAAAACGATGATCCCCGCTTTTTTGCCTAGCACTCTTAAAGCATTGGTGGTACCGGCATTGCCGCTACCTTTCTCTCTGATATCAATGCCATTCATCTTTCCATATATAAAAGCTGTCTGAAATAATCCAAAACAATATCCGATCGCCAAACATGCAACCCGTACCAGTATCATGTCTATCTCCTCCCTGTTTTATCCTATGTCCTTTTTGGCATTTCATACCGCATCTTTATCTTTTCTTTCCCGAATGATAAAGTGCAGGGGGGTTCCCCGAAAGCCAAAGGCTTCCCTTACCTTATTTTCGATATAGCGCTGATAGGAAAAATGCATCAGCTCCTTATCGTTTACAAAGATCACAAAGGTAGGGGGCTTTACGGAAACCTGGGTCATGTAATACAGGCGTAAGCGCTTTCCTTTATCCGCCGGAGGCTGCTGCAATGCCACTGCCTCGGTCATGATCTCATTTAATACGCCGGTTGCCACCCTTAGGGAATGGTTTTCCACCACCATATCAATGGTCTCATAAAGCTTATTTAACCGTTGTCCTGTTTTTGCCGAAATAAACAAAAGCTCTGCATAAGGCATATAAGCCAAGGTATTGCGTACCTTTTCCGTAAAACGGTAAATGGTCTTATCGTCCTTTTCCACCGCATCCCACTTGTTTACCACAATGATGGCGCCCTTTCCTCTTTCATGGGCTATGCCTGCGATCTTGGCATCCTGCTCGGTCACGCCTTCTGTGGCATCTATCATCAGCACCACGATATCAGCCCGCTCCACGGCACTGACGGTACGCACGATCATATATCGTTCCAGTTCTTCTTTTATCTTATTCTTTCTTCGCAATCCTGCCGTATCGATAAAGACATATTCTTTGCCGTTATATTTTACCGGTGTATCCACCGCATCTCTGGTGGTGCCCGCAATATCCGAAACGATCAGCCTGTTTTCTCCGATCAGTTTATTGATCAGGGAACTTTTTCCCACATTGGGCTTTCCTACAATGGCGATCTTGGGACGCTCATCCTCACCGTCATCCCCATCCTGCTCCGGAAACAGCTCTATGACCGCATCCAACAACTCTCCCATGCCTGTCCTGTTGGCAGCGGAAATGGCATAGGGATCCCCCATGCCCAGATTATAAAACTCATATACATCCGGCATCATTTTCTCAAAGCTGTCCACTTTGTTGACTACCAAAAGCACCGGCTTATGGGAACGGCGCAGCATATCGGCCACCTTGGCATCCGCATCCACCAATCCCTGCTTCACATCCACCATAAATAAGATCACATCTGCCGTATCCATGGCGATCTGAGCCTGCTCCCGCATTTGGGACAAAATAACATCTTTGGAATCCGGCTCAATACCGCCGGTATCGATGAGAGTGAAATCATAATTTAACCAATTCACATCCGCATAGATCCGGTCTCTGGTAATGCCCGGTGTATCCTTTACAATGGAAATCATAGATCCTGCCAGGGCATTAAATAATGTGGATTTTCCTACATTGGGTCTGCCCACTACGGCTACGATGGGTTTTCCTTTTCTGCTCATTGCTTTCTCCTATTCTGAACCAAGGGATCCGTCCTCATAAAGAATGGTCCGGACAAAATCCCGCCCGCTTGATTTTACAATATCCGCCCTTACTTGTAAAGTTTCTTCCAATTGAGACAGGGTCACATCATCCAAAAAATAATCCTCGCCACTTCGCAGTACATTTTGAGGAAGTAGCAGCCTGTTACCCAATTCCATACCCTGCAGCTGACTGATAATATCCTTTCCCGTCAGGAGACCGGAAACCGTGATCCGTTCTCCGAAGAAATCATTTCGGATGGCTATGGTCTGAATGTCTTTCTCCGGAAACTGTTTCATAACTTCTTCTGCCAAAGCTTTCACTGCATCGTATGCCAATGTGCCGGTTATCAAAGTCAGCCTTTCCGGTTTGATCCCATGGGCTTTGCCTTTTAACAGGGCAGCTTCCTCCTGAAAGGCTTCTTCAAATTCCTCCCTTAACAAAGTCAGCATGCCCACGCCGTTTTCCAACTGGAGATAACCGTCATAACGCTCTCCCTCCGGCAAAGGCTCTTCCGCCAAAAGATACCATTCATCGCTGGCATGGACAAAATGGATACCATGGTCTTTATACAGCTTTTCCTGCCACTTGTGGATGCAGGCAAGGACTTCTTTTGCATCTTCTTTCTCAAAAGGCTCCAGAGAATACAAGCCCTCTCTATACTTGGACAGTCCCACCGGCACCACGGAAACACTTTCTAAATAAGGAATGTACTGCGTCAGCTTTTCTATGGAAGATTCCAGCTCTGCTCCATCATTGATCCCTTTACAAAGCACGATCTGTCCGTTCATCACAATGCCCGCTTCATAAAAAGCATCTACTTTTTTCAGGGCATCTCCCGCAAAGCGGTTTCGCAGCATCTTGCAGCGAAGCTCCGGATTCATGGTCTGGAAAGAAATATTGATAGGTTCCAAATGATAGCGGATGATCCGTTCCACATCATGATCCGACATATTGGTAAGGGTCACATAATTGCCCTGCAAAAAAGACAGACGGGAATCATCATCCTTAAAATATAAGGACTCTCGCATCCCCTTTGGCATCTGATCAATAAAACAGAAAATACAGCGATTGTGGCAGGAACGGTATTCGTCCATCAAACCGTTTTCAAACTCGATGCCCAGATCCTCCTGCTCTTCCTTATCGATCTCCAAAAGCCACTCTTCACCCTCCGGCTTTTTGATGAGCACTTCTATATATTCATCCTGAATCAGATATTGATAATCAAAAATATCCTCTATCTCCCGACCGTTGATCTGCAAAAGGGCATCTCCTTTTGCAATATCCATCTCCTCTGCAATGCTGCCGGGATCTACGGATCTTACTATATGTTCCATATTTCTTAAGACTCCTTCTAATGTGTATTCTACTAGAAATTCCTTGACGTGTCACTAGCGGAATGATAAATTTAGTGAGTAAGAAAACCATACAAACCGCTATATTACGGAGGATGACCATGCCTAATTTATCTGTACTGGAAAATGCCATGCCGGTGGCTCCATTAAAGCTCATTGCAACGGAAAGCTGCCTGGATTTTGCCAAAAAAGTAAATGATTATCTGGTGTTTTTCAGGGAAAATATCCATAATGACCTGACAAAGGACCCTGCCTTTGAAGGCTACTCCGAATCCAATTATCTGGTAGATGCGGTTTGTCCCAGATTCGGTTCCGGGGAAGGAAAAGCCATCTTAAACGAATCTGTTCGTGGTAAGGATCTGTTTATCATGGTGGATGTGTGCAACCACAGCCTTACCTATACGGTAAACGGCTATGAAAACCATAAATCTCCCGATGATCACTATCAGGATCTGAAACGCCTGATCGCAGCCTGCAACGGTAAGGCTCATCGTATCAATGTGATCATGCCTTTTCTTTACGAAGGCAGACAGCATAAGCGCAGCACCAGGGAATCCTTAGACTGTGCTTACGCATTAAAGGAACTGAGCAATATGGGTGTCAGCAATTTTATTACCTTTGATGCCCACGATCCCAGAGTACAGAATGCCACTCCCCTTTGCGGCTTTGATAATTTTACACCGCCTTATCAGTTTATCCGCTCTCTCTTAGCTTATGAGAAAGATCTGATCATCGACAAGGACCATATGACCGTCATCAGCCCTGATGAGGGTGCCCTGGACCGGGCGGTATACTTTTCTTCCGTTCTTGGGGTGGATACGGGTATGTTTTATAAGAGAAGAGATTATTCCCGTATCGTAAACGGCAAGAATCCCATTGTTGCCCATGAATTTTTAGGAGACAATATCAAAGACCGGGATGTGATCATCATTGACGATATGATCGCTTCCGGCGGCAGTATGATCGATACAGCAAAGCAGTTAAAACAGATGGGCGCAAAACGGGTCTTTATCTGCTGTACCTTTGGTCTCTTTACCGAAGGCCTAAAGTCCTTTGATGATGCTTATGAGAGAAAGGACTTCGACCGGGTAGTGGTTACCAACCTGACCTATCTTCCCCCTGAGATCAAAGAACGCCCCTACTTCGTAGAGGCGGACATGAGCAAGTTTACTGCCAGCATTATTGACTTTATGAACCACGATCTTTCCATGGGTAATGTATTGACACCTACCTATAAGATCCAGGAACTGCTTGCGGAATACAATAAGCGTGAGTTTGGGAATTTGTGAGGATACGCAACATAGAATAACCGTTTCCTTACACCAGCATCAAAAACGCTCCCAGATTCCCTCTCTTTCCCTGAGAGGCCCGATGGGAAAAGAGATAGTCGGGATTGCAGCAGGTACAGATATCCGTTACCTCTAAGTGCTCCTCTTTGATACCGGCATGAAGCAGGTACAGTTCGCAGGCACGCCAAAGGTTTAACTGATATTTTCCATTATCCTTTTTATAAAACAGTTCATCATGGCATTTGCTTCCAAATTCATCGGGAGTAAATGCCTTTTTAATCTCTTCGATCACATCGCTGCTTACTTCATAGCAGTCCTGACAGATCGACGGCGCAATGGCGGCATGAATATCCGCAGAATCGCATCCGAATTCTTCTTTCATCAGACGAACCGCTTTGGCTCCGATATGCTTTACCGTTCCCTTCCAACCGGAATGACACAATCCGATCACTTCTTTTACGGGGTCAACCAGGTAAATAGGTACACAGTCCGCATAAAAGGTGGAAAGCACCAAGCCCTTTTCATTGGTTACCAAGCCATCCACATCATTATAAGGCAACGGTCTGATGAGACCGTTGCCCCCATCCTCTTTTTTTATAATACGGATATTGTCTGTATGGGTCTGGGCAGACAAGACAAACTGCTCTCTTTCTGCACCCAGCAAGGAACCGATCCTGTCAAAATTTTCCAGTACCTTTTCTTCCTCATCCCCTCTGGTAAAAGACAAGTTCATGGAGGCATAGATGCCTTCACTGACACCGCCGATCCTGGTAGAAAACAGATGACGAATGCAACCTAATTGATCCAAGCCCGGAAAGGTAAGATACTCTATTCCGCTTTCTTCATGTTGAACGAGAGAGATTTTTGCTCCCTCTTTTCGCTTTACCTGATACATAGAAACCTCTTTTCTTCATACTTCCTAAAATGAAAAATCCCAAGCCATTATGACCTGTAGCAAAAGGCATCGGGAATCCATAAGATCTTTTCATCACAAATGGCGATCACATCAAAGCGGCATGGTGTAAAAAAAGGCAGTCTGTGAAAGGAAAGATAGTGCGCTGCCGCCCTGCTGATGCGCCGCTGTTTTTTGATATCCACCGCTTCCTGAGGCAGACCTGCCGATATGCTCTTACGATACTTTACTTCCACAAAGACAATGGCACATGCATCCTTCGCGATGATGTCGATCTCTCCCTGTCTTGTGTAATAGTTTCTTTCCAAGATCTTAAGACCTTTGCTCTGTAAGAAAGTACAAGCTTTTTCTTCCTGCTCGGCTCCCACTTTTCTTTTGTTCATGTTCTTCCTTTCCCTCTCCAGACACATGAGATCAAAAGGAATCCTTAAGACATTTTATATCCCCATACAGACACAAATGCCATAAAGCACCCATAAATGTACCGGATAAAAGAAATAAAAGATATATTTCCACTTCCATCCTCTGGTACCATTATACTTTTCTACCAGCAAAAGCCCAAAGAAGGCCGGCCATTCATTAGGCATAGCTATGGTAAGAGCCACACATCCTGCCGCCAGAGAAAGTACATCGGACAATTGCTTAAAGAAAAATATACAGGATATGGCGATCACACCGGCGGCAGCATAATCGGTTTTTAAAAGTTTCGCTCCCACTGCACCTATGGCGGTAACAAACAGAAAACACAGGGTCCGTAAAATCTGAAATAGGATACCCTTAACATGCTTTTGCATATAAGAGACGATAGCGTTTATAACCCAGATCGTTAAAAAGCCGATCAATAAGGTAAAGAATACATTTTGATAAGAAAACTCTATGGCATGTCTTCTAAAATCCAGATCAAAAGGAATTTCCGAAAGCAGGGCAAAGAGAAAAAGACGGAAGGCATAGCGGGCTCTGCTTCTTGTATGAATAAAGCCTTCTACCAGTAAAAAACAGTAGATGGGAAAGGCAATCCTTCCTATGCCGCGCATGATGTCATAGATCAGATAAATATGATATAAGCGTTTTTCTGCAGATGTCGTAACAGGCAGATCGATCACGAAAGAAAAATGATTTGCAATCAGATAGCGGTACAGTACAACGGCTGCAATATGATCGATCAGCATGGTGATCACTGCCACCATTTTTAGTGTACTGCCGGATACGCCCTTTTTATCCTTCACAAGCGTCTGCCTCCTATTTTTTTATTTTGCCGTCCATTTTTGCCTTGATCTTATCCATTCTGTCAACGAATACTAAGATTTCCGCCACTACTTCATATAACTCCGGAGGGATCATATCCCCGATCTCCAACTTGGATAAGGTTTCCGCCAGTTTATCGTCCTGGTGAATAGGTACATCCGCTTCCTTTGCTTTTTCTATGATCCGCTCCGCCAAAGCTCCCGTACCGGAGGCAATGACTACCGGAGCGTCATCAGAAGGATCATAGGATAAGGCAATGGCCTGTTTTGGTTTTTTCTTCTTCTCTTCCATGACCGCCTCCTTATGCCCTTACATCAAAGGAATACATTGATAATGGCAGTGCCGACTGGCCCAGTTCCTTCTGCATTTCCTGCAGCACGGAAGTTTCTTCCTGCATCAGGGACACTTTGCTTGTCAGCTGATATCCTCTTTTTTCCAGTCTTTCATTTAACAGATCGATATTCTGTTCGATCAGATCCAAAATGCTGTCATCCGCCACCATGAAGTTGGTGCTGACACGCTGCTGCTCCATGGCAACATATACATCAACGCTTCCCAGATTATCCATATCCAGATGTAAAAATGCGCTGACCTTTCCGTCCTTATCCGCCAGATTCTTTTTGTTGGTATAGACATAGAGATCCCCATTGGCATTTTGTCCGTTTAAGCGCAAGGGAAGCTGTACATAGGTAAAGGTATGATTTAACTGGTTTAAGAAATCAATGTTTTGGGAAAGCTGTCCTGCGCTTTGGGTCAAGGGCGCATCCTTACCCAATACATTGGAAGCGGTTTCTGCCACCTTTCCCGTCTGATTCTTCAGCTGCTCGTAAAACTCCTCTACCTTTTCTTTATTGGCAACATCCTTAGGCTCCATGAGCCAGTTCTTTTCCATAGTATGCTGTAACAGCTTTCCTACTGCCGCATTTCCCAATAGTTCTTTCAAGGGCAGGCCGTTTCCCATGGTCTGTCCGTTTAACAACTGTTCTTCAGTAAAAATTACCTGATTGGCAGGATTACCGGTTGCGGTAGCTGCATTGGCGGCTGTAGCTGTTGCTTCTCCCTGATCGCCCTGTCCCTGGGCCAATTGATTGATGAGCTGTAATGCTTCTTTTGGCGAAAGTTCTCCCTTTGCCATGGCATTTACCAGTGCTTCTTCTCCTCCTGCCAGGCCCACCAGATCTGATAACTGCTGCATCTCTGCTTCTGTCAAAACCTCAGAAATCAATGTCCCGTTTTCTGCCTGCAGTGCTGCCGCATGCTCTTCGGAATGACCCGAAAGGATACTGAGTAATGCTTCGGCATCTCCTTCCTGAAAAGGCGCAATGCTGTCCATGATGCCATCAAAAAGCTGCATCAAGGTCTCCGTATTCTCCCCTTCTATGGAGGCGATGGCCTGTTGCAATCCTTCCGAAAGCTCTGTAATGCTTCCGGAAAGCTGGTGATTTAAATTTTCATATTGCTCCAGGGAAGCCGCATTCAGCTCGTTGATGGCAAGCCCCATCTGAGTCAGCTTCACCACTGCGCTGCCATCAATGGTAGGATTGTTGGTGATCTGTCTGTACATGGCAAGGAGAGACTCTTTATCAATGCTCATGCCCTGCTCCATCATATCCGATACCATATTGACCGTCTGCTCGTTTATAGGCAGTTCTGCTGCCTTTAAGGCATTTTCAATATTGTGGCTGATGGCCGTATTGGTAAACAAGGGACTTAATACGACTTGATTCTGATTGGAATTGACTACAAAAGTGACCTGGCTGCCTGCTTCTAACAGGATATTTCCTTTCAGATTGGCAGAAACCAATGTGGAATCAGCAAGCTGTATGGTGACCATGCCGTCCTTGGTCTCCACTACCTTGCCCGTAAAGCTGCTGCCGGGCTGGACATCAGCCAGGGAATTGTTTCCCGATACTCTGGCTGACGCCGCACTGGGATTGCGTCCTGCTCCCGATGCCGCATTGGCACTATTGACATTTCTGTAATGAAAAAAATTAGATAAATTAAAACTCATATTTCATTCCTATCTGCCGGACTATAAGGCAACAAAATTTCCGATAAATGATCTTCGATGAATGCCACAGGGTCCCAGTTTTTTCAAGGCTTCAATATGCTCTGCACTGCCATAACCTTTATTGGAGGCAAAGCCATAGCCGGGATAAACCTGATCCATTTTTTCCATATACCGGTCTCTTTCCACCTTGGCGATAACACTGGCTGCCGCAATGGATGCGCTTTTGGCATCTCCCTTGATAATGGGCACCTGCTTTATGGAAATGCCGGGAATGGTAACCGCATCATTTAATAATATATCGGGTTTTATGGCACATTTCTCAATAGCCTTTCGCATAGCTTCATAAGTTGCATTCAAAATATTGATCTCATCGATCCTTTCGTGGGAAACAAAGGCAGTACCGTAAGCTACGGCTTTGGAAAGGATCTCATCGTACAACCTATCCCGCAGCTTGGAACTTAATTTCTTAGAATCGTTTAAATACAAAATCTCACAATCCTTCGGAAGGATGACTGCTCCTGCAACCACCGGCCCTGCCAAAGGACCTCTTCCCACCTCGTCAATGCCGCAGATGGCACCATAAGCGCTGTATTCCTTTTCATAGAAAAACATCTGCTCCAGCCTTTCCAGTTCCTTCTCATAAGCGGCAATTTTAGCCTGCGCACGCTTACAAAGAGCCATCACACCGCTTCTTGTATCAGTTCCATACTGTTCTATCAGCGCGGAAAGCTCTGTTTCTTTGCAGGCTGAAAATTTTTCTTTAATCACACTGATCTTTTCTTCCAATACCGGTTCTCCTCGATATCTTATTCTATTTTATCCCAATTATTGATGCTTTAATATGCCAAAGCGGTCGAAGGGATAAATACGCAGCCAGGCTCTTCCTATGATATGATCTCCGTCTACATTTCCGACACTGACAAATCGACTGTCCGCACTGTCATTGCGATTGTCTCCCATGACAAAATATTCATTCTCACCCAGCTCGATCTCCGTTGCGGCAAGACCTGCATCTTCAATGACCTCTTTGCCATAGTCCTCTTCCAACAGTTCGCCGTTTATATAGATCTGTCCCTCATCATCAATATAGATCCGCTCTCCGGGCAGGCCGATGATCCTTTTGATATAAAAGGTTTCTTTACTATATTGATATGGGAAAACCACAATCTCAAAACGCTGGGGATCCCTGGTACGATAGGTGATCTTATCTACGATCAGGTTATCTCCATCACTTAAAGTGGGCTCCATGGACGAACCGATCACCTCTGTACGCTGTCCCAAAAAAGTTACCGCACAATAGGTAAGGATCAATATGACTAAAATATAAATGCTGGTACTTAAAATTCCCTTTAATACCTTATTCACCTTGATTTCCTTCTTTTTCCTCTGTTTTCTCTAAAGTAATACGGCCCAGGCGTCCGCTTCTAAAATCTTCCAAAAGGAGCGACGCTGCCTTTGGCAGATCCAGTTCCTCTCCCCTTTTGATGCAGTTACGAACTTTTGCCACCGATTCTAAAATCCTGACGGCTTCTTCATCCTCTTCTATGCCGTATCGTTTTTCTAAAACCCCTTTATAATCCGCTGTAACGATCTCAACAAGGGAAACCGCCAATTCTTCCATATTTAGGATCTCATCATTCATGGAGCCGATCAGAGCCAGCCGCATGCCCACATGCCAGTCTTCAAACTTGGGCCACAAGATTCCCGGCGTATCTAAAAGTTCCAAAGTCTTATTGAGTCTGATCCACTGTTTTCCCTTGGTTACCCCCGGCTTATTACCCGTTTTAGCACAGGCCTTTCCTGCAAAGGAATTGATAAAGGTTGATTTGCCTACATTGGGAATACCTACTACCATGGCTCTGACAGGCCGGTTCAGGATTCCTCGTTTCCGGTCCCGCTCCGTTTTTTCCCTGCATGCCTCCTGTACAATAGCCGTAATGGCTTTCATACCATCTCTGGTACGGGAGTTTAAGGCTGCTACAAAGTAGCCCTTTTCTTTAAAATATATCTTCCATTCCTCATTCCTCTTCGGATCTGCCAGATCCGCTTTATTTAACAAAACCAATCTGGCTTTATTTTGTCCCAGTTTATCTATGTCGGGATTACGGCTGCTCAAAGGGATTCTGGCATCTACCAGCTCAATGATCAGATCGATGAGCTTGATATTTTCCTCCATCATCCTTTTTGCCTTTGTCATATGTCCCGGATACCAGTTAATATTTACTTTACTGATCTCATTATTTTTATCTGAATCATTCATCCTATCACTTCCTTAATAAATATTGGGAATAAAATTCTAATATTTTTGTATAATTTGCTATTCCAAAATATTAGAATTTTTGATAAAACTATAATAGATAGTGAGGTATAAAAGATGAAATCCCTTGAACCAATTATAGAATTATTTTTAATCCTTTTATTGCTGACATTTTTAATAGCAGAAATAATATTACTATGTAAAAAGAATAAAACTCAAAAAAATCGTATGGTAATCATGGGTATGGAAATCACATCCATATTGTGCAGCATTTTATCGTTTATATATGTCTCTCATTACTATAAGTACGCAGCAAATTTTGAAGGTTTTGCACAAGAATTAGTATTTTTCATTTTTATATTAATATCAGTATTATTTTTAATAATAACATCCATTTGCTTTATTCTTAAATCTATTTTTAATCGATAAATCCCATACCGTTTCTTGCGGAAGCCATATGGAACCATACCTTTCCGATAATGGAGTCAGCTTTTACCGGACCGATATTGCCGGACCTGCTGTCCTCACTGTTATTAATGTTATCTCCAATAACAAGATACTCGTCTTTTTCCAAAATCAATTCATTTTCCAAAATACCGGCATCCGCGATCTTGTCCAGGCTCACTTCCTGATAAGGAACATTATTGATGTATAATACCCCTTCTCTGATCACCACCGTATCTCCCGGCTCTGCTGCGATCCGCTTGACATAATAATGGGAATTCTGATTGCCGCCGGGCAAAAATACGACTACATCACCGGACTTGGGAGAGAACAGGCGGTATACAAATCGGTTGACCAGGATCTCCTGCCCATTATAAAGTGCCGGTTCCATGGAGACACCGATGACGCTGGTTTTCATACCAATGGAAAAAACCAGCACAAAAGCCACCAGAACCGAGGCCAGAACGAGGAAAATATAGCTCCATATCTCCTTCATCAGGGCAGCGCTGATCTTTTTCTTCCTTTTATAGAAATTCAGCCCTTTTCTCCTTGCCATAATCCGCCTCCTTACCCTGTCTATTGTACTACACCAAAAAGCAAGGGGACAAGTACTTTCGTATTTGTCCCCATCCATTTTACTATCTTACTAACTCTTTTACCTTTGCTCTCTTTCCGATTCTGTCTCTTAAGTAGAAAAGTTTTGCTCTTCTTACTTTACCCTGTCTTACAACCTCTACCTTTTCTACATTGGGAGAGTGAAGGGGCCAGGTCTTTTCTACGCCTACGCCGTTGGAATTTTTCCTTACGGTAAATGTGGCTCTGTTGCTGCCGCCCTGCTTTTTGATGACGGTTCCTTCAAAAACCTGAATTCTTTCTCTGTTACCCTCTTTGATCTTGCCGTATACTTTAACAGTATCGCCAACATTAAACTGAGGTACATTTTCTTTTAACTGTTCTGCTTCGATTTCTTTGATAATTTCGTTCATTTTATATCTCCTTCCGTGCCGGATGTTCTTAATACGATCTGTAACAGCGGACCATCTCTTTTCACAACATGAGTAGTTTACCACAGTGTTTTCAAGAATGCAAGCTTTTTTTGTTCATCAGCGTCCAGCCTACTTTCAGACCGATGATAATGACTGCCGCCAAAAGCAATATATCCGATAGGCTTAAGCTTTCTTTAAACAGAATGGGCAGCGCTTTTTCCATCTGCTTTGGATATACGGAAATCAAAACCGATGTGAGATTGTTTAAAAAGTGGACCGTCATGGAGGCTGCAATGCTGCCGGTACGGTAGGCTGCAATGGTCAGACCCAGCCCAATGATGCCCACGGTAAAAAACCGCAGCAAGCTCATATGATATGCCGCAAAGATCACAGCGGTAACGCCTACTGCCACAGCGGGTCTGCATCTGTTCTTTAAGGTTCCCATAACAAAGCCTCTGAAAAGCAGTTCTTCTCCTATGGCCGGCATCACTGCCATGACTAAGACCAAGATCCCCACTGGGACGCCTGCTATCATTTCGTCCAACTGTTCTAAGTTCTGGGCGCTTTCAGAAAGGATCGGCGTCAACAAGGCTCCCGCTATCAATCCCAACAGGAAAGCTCCTATTCCAAAAAGAATAGCACCCAAAAGCTGCAACGGTTTAACCTTCTCTAAAGAGAACAGCTTCCTTTTATCCGCTTTCATATACCAGGCATATAAAAGAGAAACTATGAGGATCAAAAGCTGCTGGACAAATACCCCTCCAAATCCCCATTTTAGCTGGGCATAGGTTCCTACATAAAACATCAACAGCAAAACGATACACAGGATCAATATCACATCTCCCAGACCAGGCATCTGCTTTTCTTCCATGTCCCTGCGGCTCTTAAAAAGCTTGACGCTGCTTAAGCCTTCGGAGAACAGGATGGCTTCGCTGTTGTATATTTTTCCTAAGATCATGACCGCTAACAGGCTGTACGCCACATTGGAAAACAGCACCACAGCAAAAAGTCCGTAATCATACTGGAATTTGAACAGTCCCTCGATAAGCAGTGCCACATTGACTACAGGAATGGCTGCTGACCGGGCAGAAAGCTCCAGGTCCGGGATCATAGCCGCATAGCTGCCGAACATAAAGATCAGCATGACCGGCGTAATATAGTTATTGGCCTCTTTAAAGCTCTTTGCAAAGACACAGGTACACATACACACCGCAGTGACCAAAAGGGCAAAGAAGGTCATAACCACCAAGGTAAATAGAATCCCTGGTATAAAGGTCTCAAATCGGATGGAAATATCCAGATTTGCTGCCTGGGAAAGAGAACTGGATACCAAAAACACCATTGCTCCGCCCATGGAAAATACATTTAAAAATGCCGACACACAGGCAATCACGGAAACCGCCAGGAACTTGCTCATGATCATTTCAAAATTGGTGACGGGAAGGGTCAAAAGAGTCTCTAAAGTCCCTCTCTCCTTCTCTCCTGCCGTCACATCGATGGCAGGATAAATGGCGCCTAACAGGATGCTGGTAACGATAAAAAAGGGCATAATAGAACCGATCATATTGCCCATGGATTCCTCCGCCGAGGACAGGTCCTTATTTTCATATCGAATGGGATTTAACAAGGTGTCTACATCCATTCCCGCATCTGCGATCCTTTCCTCGGTCAACTCATCCTTGTATAAGGAAAACAGGGTCCGCATAGCGGAAAGTGCCGTGGCAGACTGATCGCTGGCAGACAGATAATACAGAGAAAATGTTCCGTCCTCTTCTTCCTTTACATAAACATGAATATTCTCCTGTTCCAGATCCGTTTCATAGTCCTTGGACTCCACTATCCGGACCGTATAGCCTATTTCTTGGGATTCCAAAATAGAAAGCAGCCTTTCCTCTGCTTCCTCATTCACATCAAAAGCCGCCAGATAAGTTTTTTCCGCCTGACTGCTTACAATAGCATTCATCAGGAATGCCATACCCAATATCAGAAGGGGATACAGGATAATAGGCACAACTACCATCATCACCAGCGTCTTTTTATCCCGCATGATATCCCTAAGCTCCCGCTTTAACAAAGCGGTCATTCTTTTCATATTCATTTCGCATCCACCTCCCCCATTACCTGATGGAAGGCATCCCGCAGGTTGGTAACACCGCACTCCGATAAAATGCTCTCAGGGCTTCCTTCTTTGATGATCCTTCCCTGATAGATCATCAGGATGCGGTCACATAAAAACTGTGCTTCTTCCAGATAATGGGTGGAATACAGCACTGTCTTTCCCTTTTCTTTTTGTTCCTTCATAAAATTAACGATAGCATCTGCACTGATAATATCCAATCCCAATGTAGGTTCATCAAATATATAAATATCCGGCTCGTGGATCAGGCATCTGGCAATGGAAGCCCGCTGGGTCTGTCCCGTAGATAGCTTTTCAATGCGATTATCCAGAAAAGAATCCATATCCAGCACTTTGGAAATCTCCTCAATCCGCAGCTTTGCAGTGTCTTTATCGATGTCATAGATTTCTGCAAGCATCAACAGCATCTCTCTGGTACTTAACCGATGATACAGCTTGGTATTCCCCGACAAATAGCCTATGGCGCGTTTGATGAGGATGGGATCACTGATGCGTTTTCCGTCCCGATCCTCGATTTCTACCGTACCGCTTGTGGGCTGCATCAGGGTTCCTAACATCCTGAGCAAGGTAGTCTTTCCTGCCCCGTTAGGTCCTAAAATACCCAGAATCTCTCCTGCTTCAACCTGAAAGGAAATATGGTCCACCGCATAGAATCTTTCTTTTCTGTTTTTCTTTTTTCCCTTTTCCTCAGTCAGAATTGTCCGCTCAAACTGTTTGCACAGCTCACTGGCAGCGATCATGTTCATTCCTCCATTTTTCATATAAATCCGGTCTTCGCTCTTTGGTCCGCAGAATAGATTGCTCTCTTCTCCACTCTTCTACCTTTTTGTGATCTCCCGAAAGAAGGATGGGAGGAACTTCTTTGTCATGCCAGATGCCGGGTCTGGAATACTGAGGGTATTCCAACAGGCCCTGATCAAAGGACTCCGTCATAGCGGATTCATCATTATTCAATACTCCCGGCACCAGCCTGGACACGGCATCGATAATGACCATAGCCGGCAGTTCTCCTCCTGTCAGTACATAATCTCCGATAGAAACATAGTCCGTGACCACTTCCTCCAGTACCCGTTCATCGATTCCCTCATAGTGTCCACAAAGAAAGATCAATTCCTCTTCCTTCGCAAATTCCTCCGCCATTTTCTGGTCAAATACTTTTCCCTGAGGGGTTACATAGATGACCCTGGTGGGCTTACCGGCTTCCCGGAGTCCGTCCTGTTCTCTTCTCTTTTCAATATCAGATAATACAGCCATAGTACAGTCATATACCGGCTGAGCCTGCATCAACATCCCGGCGCCGCCGCCATATGGGTAATCATCCACCTTCTGATGCTTGTCCAAAGTATAGTCTCTGATATTGACCGCTTGTGCACGGATGATCCCCCGTTCCATGGCCCTTTTTAATATGCTGGTATCCAGACCGCTCATGATCATATCCGGAAACAGCGTTAAAACATGAAAAAACATGCCTGATTTCCTCTCTCTTCTATTGGTCCATCAGCCCCGGCATCACATGAATGACCATTCTGCCATTTTTCACATCCACCTGCAAAATACATTCTTTAATAGCGGGAAATAGATATTCCTTTCCCTCCTCTGACCGGACCACATATACATCATTGGCACCGGTCTGCATCACATCACTGATGGTTCCGATGACCTGTTCTTCTTCATCCACCACTTGTAAGCCGATGAGATCTGCAATAAAATATTCGTCCTTCTTTAAGGGCACCGCTTTATCCCTGGTAACAAGCAGCTTACATCCTTTGTAGGGCATGATCTCATCTATGGAATCAAAGCCTTCGAATTTTAGTATAGCAAACTGCTTGAAAAATTTCACCCCCGTTACTTTTACGGGAATATTCCCCTTGGGGGTCTCCAATATATAATCTTTGGTCTTTTTAAACCGTGTTACATCATCGGTAGTGGGAAATACCTTCATTTCTCCTCTTACGCCATGGGTTGAAGATAAGATCCCTACCTGCAGAAGCTCTTCCACTTTCTTCTTTTCCTCCTGCTCTTTTCTAAATTTAGATCATAGGTAAAAAAGCAGAGATAACTTTTCCGCTATCTCCGCTTAGCCTTAGATGATTTCCACATCTACTCTCTTATTGTCTCCCAATGAAGCTGCCTTTACCACAGAACGGATCGCTTTGGCGATACGGCCCTGTTTTCCGATTACTTTTCCCATATCCGTCGGAGCAACATGCAGCTCGATTGTAATATGTTTTCCTTCTTCCTTTTCGGTCACTACCACTTCATCCGGATTGTCAACAAGAGCTTTTGCGATTACTTCAACTAATTCTTTCATCGTCCACCTCCAAAAGTGCTGGGACTAAAATTTCTGTCCTGCATCCCGATGTGATACCTTATTTCTCGATTCCGGCATTTTTAAAGAGTCTGCTGACAACATCTGTAGGCTGTGCGCCTGCAGCAAGCCATTTCTTTGCCAACTCTTCGTCTACCTTAAAGGAATAGGGCTCGGTATTGGGGTCATATGTTCCGATTTCCTCAATACATCTACCGTCTCTGGGAGATCTGGAATCAGCAACTACGATTCTATAGATCGCATTTCTCTTTTTTCCCAATCTTCTTAATCTGATTTTTACTGCCATTTTTTCACCTCCGAAAAATTTAACTGATGTTTATGTGAATAGATCTCCTAAAAAGGAAATCTCATTCCGCCTTTTTTACCAAACATGCCGCCTAATCCCTTTTTTCCTCCCATCATGCCGGGAATCTGTTTCATCATCTTCTGGGACTGTTCAAACTGTTTTATAAAACGGTTGACTACGGCAATATCTACGCCTGCGCCCTTGGCAATACGATGCTTCCTGCCGGGATTTAGTACCTTGGGATTCCGCCTTTCCTCCGGCGTCATGGATAATACAATGGCTTCTGTCCTGGCAATCTCTTTTTCATCGATCTCCGGCATAGCGCTTCCCATGCCCATCATGGAAAGAATAGAGCCCATACCTCCCATATTCCGCATCTGCTTCATGCTTTCCAGATAATCGTTAAAGTCCATCTTACCCTTCTTTAACCGGGCTGCCATGTCCTTTTCTTTTTCTTCATCGATATCCAGATTTTCCTGGGCCTTTTCGATCAGGCTTAAAACATCTCCCATACCCAGGATCCGGTTTGCCATACGGTCGGGATAAAACTGCTCTAAGTCGGAAAGCTTTTCTCCCATACCTGCATATAAAATAGGTTTGCCTGTCACAGCCTTTACGGATAAAGCTGCACCGCCTCTGGAATCGCCGTCTACCTTTGTCAGGATAACGCCGTCAATCCCAACCTTTTCATCAAACTCCTTGGCTACATTGACCGCATCCTGACCGGTCATCACATCCACTACCAAGATGGTCTGGTGAACCGATACTGCTTCTTTGATCTCCTGAAGCTCTGCCATCATATCTTCATCGATATGAAGGCGTCCTGCCGTATCCAGGATGACCACATTGTGGCCGTTCTTTGCGGCATGCTCCAAAGCCGCCTTGGCAATATCCACAGGCTTATGGTTTTCTCCCATGGAAAACACATCTACTTCCTGGGCTTTCCCGTTGACCTCCAACTGCTTGATGGCTGCGGGCCTGTATACATCACAGGCTACCAATAGGGATTTCTTGCCTTTCTGCTTTAACTTTCCTGCCAGCTTTGCCGTAGTGGTAGTCTTACCTGCACCTTGTAAGCCGCACATCATCAAAACGGTAATGGCTTTGCCGGGTTGAAACTGAATTTCCTCCCCTTCAGAGCCCATGAGGGAAATCAATTCCTCATTGACGATCTTAATGACCATCTGACCGGGATTTAAGCCGTTCATCACATCAGCGCCTACTGCCCGTTCTTCTACGGTTTTAATGAACTGTTTCACAACCTTAAAGTTGACATCCGCCTCCAGCAAGGCCATCTTAACCTCTTTGCAGGCTGCCTTAACATCTTCTTCTGTGAGGCGTCCTTTGCTCCGTAAGCCTTTAAATACGCTTTGCAGTTTTTCTGTTAAGCTTTCAAATGCCATATATGATTACAGCTCCTCTAACATCTGTGCCACAAGGCGTAAGATATGTTCACGGTCATTTTGCAGGCTTTCCCCGTCCATGGAGTCTACCGTCTTTTCTACTTCCGACAGCTTATCCCTCAGGGCGGAAAATTTGGAATACAGATGCAGCCTTTCTTCATAGTCTTGCATTGCCTTATCACATCTTTTTAACAGATCGTGGACACCCTGACGGGATATCCCGTAGTTATCCGCAACCTCGCTTAAAGACATATCATTTAAAACTGCATCCTCATACA